>DFDW01000007.1:0-5687 GCA_002369315.1 Ruminococcaceae bacterium UBA3818
CAGATGCCGATGCAGCCGGTCTGGGCAATGGTCACATTTTGAAGATTCCGTTTGGAAACCTCGTCGGTAAAGGCGGCCAAAACCGGCCGCGCGCCGGCAGCGATTCCGCAGGTAGCCATGCCGACGACTACACGGATATTGCCTTCCGCGTCATCGCGAACGCCGATTTTGCCTTTCATGGAATCGCGAAGAGCCTGCAGCTCTGCTAAACTTTTCATATTATGTTGCACCTCCGCTAAGCAAATCCATATTTTCTTTGATATACCCTCGGATAAATTCCATCACCTGAGGGGTGTTTAAAGGAACGCCGTCTAAAATCTCCTGCAGCTGGGCGGTGCTGACGGTAAAACGTTCCTCTCCCACCTGATAGGTAAAAGAGAAATTGATCTGTTCATTGCAGCCCATCAAAATGCACATCGTATCGGCTATATTCCCCAGCGGCATCCGGTCGATGTGGGTAAGCCCGAAAGACGCTTTCACCTCGGTGCCCTGCCCCACCTGGGACTGGATGGAAAAATCCCCGCCGGTCATCAGCGCGGCCATTTTAAAGAAAGGGACGCCCAGGCCCACCTTACGGGTGGTGCGGGTGGTGTAGAACGGGTCCTCCACATGGGCGACCTGCTCCGGCGTCATGCCGCAGCCATTGTCGGTGATGGTGATGACCATGCGGTCTTCCGCCGGCAGTTCTGCCACGGTGATATCCACTTCGGTCGCATTTGCCCGTACAGAATTCTGCGCAATGTCCAGGATATTTAACGACAGCTCTTCCATGGCTTATTCCGCGTACTTGGCCAGAATGCCGGGGATATCGTCAGCGACCAGACGGCCATAGACATCATCGTTGATGGTCATGACCGGCGCCAGACCGCATGCGCCGATGCAGCGGCAGGCTTCCAGAGAAAACTTGCCGTCGTTTGTGCACTGGCCGCCTTCAATGCCCAGACATTCGCTGAGCTTATTGAACACGTCGCCGGAGCCTTTAACGTAGCAGGCGGTGCCCAAACAAACGGAAATCTTGTATTTGCCTTTGGGGTTCAGAGTGAACTGGGAATAGAAAGTAGAAACGCCGTAAACCTCTTCCAGCGGGACACCCAGATGCTGTGCGACCAGCTTCTGGACCTCGATGGGAAGATAGCCGTAAATTTCCTGCGCGCCCTGCAGAACCGGCATTAAAGCGCCTCTTTGCCCTTTGTGGGCGGCAATCAGCTCGATAAGCTTTTGTTCTTGCTCTTTGGTTCCGTTAAAAGGAACTGCCGAAATTGTAGTAGCCATGAAAACCTCCGTTCTGCCGAAAAACGGCAAAAATTATTGTTTCCGGACTCCCCCGGAGCCATTTTCTATCTGCATAGGCCGCGCCGGAAAGCTGCATTGGCCGCCGCCCCTTTTTCATTGTTTTTTCTGGAGCCAACGGATTTTTGGGCGCAAAAACCCCTATGCTTCTAGACTGGTTAAAATTATAACAGGAGCAAACGACAAAATCTACTATGTTTTCATGAATATAATGAAGTTTGTTGATATTCCAAAAAAACATGACAAAATTTTTAGTACTTTTCCCAAGTCCGACGAAAATTTGGCATATGACAGCCGCTCTCCTTGTCCTTTTCGGGCGGATATGGTATAATATCCAAAAATAAAGGGCAATTGCCCGGATTTTTTGTCCGGTCCGCTGCCGGGATTGTCCGATTCCAGGCAAGGAGTAAAAATCCGGCCCGATACTTTATTATAATGGGAACAGGAGGGCAAATATGACCATTCAAGACATTAAAGATATCCTGCAGGCAAACGTTTTATGGGCTGGTGAGGGAGTTCTTTCCCAGGAGGTACATACCGCCTGCGGCAGCGATATGATGAGCGACGTGCTGGCATTTGTCAAAGATCAGGCCGTGCTTTTGACCGGATTGGTGAATCCTCAGGTGATCCGCACTGCGGAGATGATGGACATTATCTGCATCGTGTTTGTCCGTGGGAAAAAGCCGGACTCGGCCATGATCGAGCTGGCGGAGGAACGGGGCATTGCGCTGCTTTCCTGCGATCAGAGGATGTTTACCGCCTGCGGGCTTTTATATGAGAATGGGCTGAGGGGAGGCCGCGAAGAAAAATGAGCCAAACCATTTCTTTCCACTATGATGTTCCCGGCGATGATTTCACCCGTGCGGGAGAAGCTTCCGGAAGCGTGAAAAAGGCGCTCAAAAAGGTGGGGCTGGCGCCGGATATTATCCGGAATGTGGCCATCGCCATGTACGAAGGCGAGATCAACATGGTCATCCATGCCGGCGGCGGGCAGATTGATGTGGATATCGACCCCGATGCGGTTCGTATGGTGTTGAAAGATCAGGGACCAGGGATCAAGGATATTTCCCTTGCCATGCAGGAAGGATGGTCCACTGCGCCGGACGATGTGCGTTCATTGGGTTTCGGCGCCGGGATGGGTCTGCCCAATATGAAAAAATACACCGATGAAATGGAGATTGAAAGCACCGTAGGGGTTGGCACCACTGTTACGATGACTGTATTCACCCACCCGCGGGAGGAGGCGGTGTCGTGAGCGAATTTTTCCATTCGGTGACCCTGGACCGGGACCTGTGCCATGGTTGCATCAACTGCGTCAAGCGCTGTCCCACCGAGGCTATCCGGGTGCGGGACGGCAAGGCAAAGATCCTGTCCGACCGATGTATCGACTGCGGGGAATGTATCCGTGTTTGCCCGCACCACGCCAAAAAGCCCATTTTCGATCCGCTTTCGGTGATGGATCAATATGAATATACCGTTGCTCTGCCGGCGCCGAGCCTGTATGGGCAATTTAACAATCTCGACGATGTGGAGATCATCCTGCGGGCATTGATCGACATGGGATTCGACGATATTTTTGAAGTTTCCCGGGCAGCGGAGCTGGTCAGCGACGCTACCCGCAAAATGCTCAGCGAAGGCCAGCTGCCCCGCCCGGTCATCAGTTCCGCCTGCCCGGCGGTAGTTCGTCTGATCCGGGTGCGTTTTCCCGATCTGATCCGGCATATTCTGCCTTTACAGGCCCCGGTGGAAGTGGCCGCGCGCCTGGCCAAAAAAGAGGCGATGGAGCGCACCGGCCTTCCCGAGGAAAAAATAGGCTGCATTTTTATTTCCCCCTGCGCCGCCAAGGTCACGGCGGTAAAAATGCCGCTGGGAACCAGAAAAAGCGCCATCGACGCGGTAGTCGCCATCCGGGATGTGTACCCGAAGATGCTGAACTTTATGAAAGAAGAATCCCCTGCCGGAGAAGAGTACTTAAGCTCCGGGCGCATGGGGATCGGCTGGGGGTCTTCCGGCGGGGAGTCGGCGGCATTGCTGAACGACCGGTATCTGGCGGCGGACGGCATTGAAAACGTCATCCGCGTGCTGGAGGACCTGGAGGATGAAAAGCTGAGCTCGGTGGATTTTGTGGAGCTCAACGCCTGCGCCGGCGGCTGTGTCGGCGGGGTGCTGACAGTCGAAAATCCCTATATTGCCAAGGCCAAGCTCAAACGGGTGCGTAAATACCTGCCCGTGTCCTGTAACCGGGTGGGGGATGGAATCCCCCGGCAGATGAAATTCGATACTGAGATCCGGTATGAACCGGTGCTGCAGTTGGACGGGGACATTACCGTGGCGCTGAAAAAACTGGGGCAGATCGAGCAGATATCCCATATGTTCAGCGGACTGGACTGCGCCGCCTGCGGCGCACCCAGCTGCAAGGCATTGGCGGAGGACGTAGTCCGAGGCTACAACACGCCGGATGCCTGCGTGTTTCTGCTCAAGGATAAAATGAAATCCCTGGCCAATTCCATTGCGGAGCTGGAGGGAAAAATTCCGGATACTTTTAAAGAAGACGGCCAGGATTGACCGGCCGGAGCGGACTGCTGGAGGGAAATAGAGATGAAAAAAGTTACCGTCCGTGAGATTGCACAAACGTGCGGGTTTTCGGTGCTGGCCGGCGCAGACGCTTTGGATCGTCAGGCCGACCGGGTATTCTGCTGTGACCTTTTAAGTTTTGTCATGGGCCGCGCCCCGGCGGACTCGGCCTGGATCACCGTCATGGGCAATGTCAACGCGGTGGCGGTGGCCGTGCTGGCGGATACCGCCTGCATCATACTGGCGGAAAACGCGGTGCTGGACGGAGAAGCTCGCTCCCGGGCTGAAGGGCAGGGGGTGCCTGTTCTGGGTTCCCCGCATCCGATCTTTGATACAGGACTTTTGATCCAGCGGATGCTGGAAGATTGACAGGCTGCCATACGCCGCCGGGAAAAGGATCCGGCGGCGTATGTTTTTACCGGAAAGGAGGGGCGCTGTGGAAAAAGTGATTTACGATCTGCATACCCACTCGGCCCTATCCCCCTGCGGGGATAACGATATGACCGTCAATAATATGCTCAACATGGCGGTGCTGAACGGCATCCAGGTGATGGCGATCACCGACCATAACAGCTGCAAAAACTGCCCGGCAGCCATGGAGGTGGCAAAGGAACTGCCGATCGACCTGATCCCCGGCATGGAACTGTGTACCAGTGAGGAGGTCCATGTGGTTTGTTTGTTCCCGGAATTGGAGCGGGCCATGGCTTTCGACGCCTATGTCCACGATCACCTGCCTGCGGTGGAAAACCGGCCGGAAATTTTTGGCGAGCAGCGTATTTTAAACGCGTCGGACGAGATCATCGGCTATGAGCCGTATCTTTTGATCAATGCCACCACGATTTCCATCGAGGAAACAGTGCCGCTGGTGCGCCGGTTCGGCGGGATCTGTTATCCGGCCCACATTGACAAAAGCTCCACCAGCGTTTTTTCCAATCTGGGCTATTTTTCCGCGGACTGGGGCTTTTCGGCAGTGGAAATTGTCAGCCGGGATAACATTCCGCAGCTGGCCGCGCAGATTCCCGGCTTCGAGGACCTGCTGGTGCTGCACAGTTCCGACGCTCATTATCTTTGGGATATTTCCCAGGGAGAAAATTTTCTGTTCTGTAACAATTTCCGGCATACGCTGGGGTTATACTAACAAAGAAGTGATGCGCGGCAATCGGAAGCGGCGCGGGGAGGACGGAAAAAATGACTGATTCATTCGCGCAGGCCATGGTGTTTTTCATGGCGGTGTTTTTCCTTTTGGGGATGGCGCTTCCCATAGCGGCCCATTATAAAGGCAAACCCAGGTTGAAAAAGCTGGGGTATCTGTTTATGATCCTTTTTTCTCTTCTGCTGGTGTTCTGTCTGCTTTGCTGGTTCGCGTCGGTCTAACCGGAAGGCGCTTTGAAAGACAAAAGCCTGTGAAAAGAGTTTGCCCGATCTCTTTTACTGTACGAACAGAAAAGTGCCGGGCTTTTTATTGTCAAACTCTTCACAATTTAGCAGAAATCTCTTGATAATCCTTGTCCGATTCGTTATAATATGGGCAGGTATGAGCAAAATGCATACAGAATATAGAAAAACCGAAAGGAGAACCGCAATGAACTATTCTCATGAAGTAGAGAGAATGTGCCCTGTTACCAAAGGCCCCAACCACGGTCCCGCGCCCATTCCGGAAGAAGGCAGATGGGTAAAAGCCTATCAGATTTCCGATATTTCCGGTCTGACCCACGGTATTGGCTGGTGCGCACCCCAGCAGGGTACCTGCAAACTGACCCTGAACGTGAAAAACGGTATTATCGAGGAAGCCCTGGTCGAGACCATCGGCTGCTCCGGCATGA
>DFDW01000007.1:5813-7176 GCA_002369315.1 Ruminococcaceae bacterium UBA3818
CGACCTGGTGTGCGACGCGATCAACGTTGCTATGAGAGAGCTGTTCTTGCAGATCGTTTACGGCAGAACCCAGACTGCGTTTTCTGAAGACGGTTTGCCCATCGGCGCTGGACTGGAAGATCTGGGCAAAGGCCTGCGTTCTCAGGTCGGCACCATTTTCTCCACCTCCAAAAAAGGCGTTCGCTACATGGAAATGGCCGAGGGCTATATCCTGTCTCTGGCCCTGGATTCCAACAGCGAAGTAATCGGCTATAAATTTGTCCGCGTAGGCAAAATGCTGGAAGACATCCGCCACGGCGTAGATCCCAAGACCGCGTATGATAAGAACGTCGGCACCTACGGCCGTTACGAAGGCGCCGCCAAATACATCGACCCGCGTGAAGAATAGTCGGGATCATAAGAAAAGGAGGTAAACTCACATGGCAAAATTTGAAGGTCAGGAAAGAAGAATGCCGAAAATCGAGGCATGTCTTGCTGAATATGGTTGGAAAACCCTTGAGGATGCCGATGCGCTTTGCAAAGAGCATGGCATCAATGTAGAAGAGATTGTCAAAGGCGTACAGCCCATCGCGTTTGAGAACGCCTGCTGGGCCTATACCCTGGGTACCGCCATCGCGCTGAAAAAAGGCTGCAAAGTAGCGGCCGACGCTTCTGAGGCCATCGGCCTGGGCCTGCAGGCGTTCTGCATCCCCGGTTCCGTTGCGGAGCAAAGAGCGGTTGGCTTGGGTCATGGTAACCTGGGCGCCATGCTGTTGAGAGAAGAGACCGACTGCTTCTGCTTCTTGGCAGGACATGAGTCTTTCGCCGCTGCAGAAGGCGCGATCGGTATCGCCAGAACCGCCAACAAAGCCAGAAAGAGACCCCTGCGGGTTATCCTCAACGGCCTTGGCAAAGACGCGGCGTATATCATTTCCAGAATCAACGGCTTCACCTATGTGGAGACCGAGTATGACTTCACCACCGGCGATCTGAAAGTTGTCCGCGAAGTTCCCTTCTCCGAGGGCGACAAAGCGAAGGTTCGCTGCTATGGCGCCAACGACGTGCTCGAAGGCGTTGCCATCATGAAAAAAGAGAAAGTTGACGTTTCCATCACCGGTAACTCCACCAACCCCACCCGCTTCCAGCATCTGGTTGCCGGTACCTACAAAAAATGGGCTGGCGAGAACGGCGTAAAATACTTCTCTGTTGCTTCTGGCGGCGGCACCGGCCGTACCCTGCATCCGGACAACGTGGCTGCCGGCCCCGCTTCTTACGGCTTGACCGACTCCATGGGCCGTATGCATGGCGACGCGCAGTTTGCCGGTTCTTCCTCCGTACCTGCTCACGTAGAAATGATGGGCCTGATCGGCATGGGCAACAACCC
>DFDW01000007.1:7230-28080 GCA_002369315.1 Ruminococcaceae bacterium UBA3818
ACAACCCCATGGTCGGCGCCACCGTTGCATGTGCGGTTGCGGTAGAAGAAGCCCTGAAATAATGCGGGTTTACGAGCCTTAAGCATCTGAATATCTGAAAAAACAAGTTGGACACGTCATTTTAAGCAAATCGCTGGTGACGTGTCCGATTTTTTTTTATTTTCAGAGTGTTCAGGAAAAGGGGGAGGACAAAGTGTCCAGAAGAATGAGGATGACAATTGAAAATAGCATTACTTTTGAAGAGGGCTGCGATGAGTATTTGCTGGATTGTAAGGCGCGAAATTTAAGGGATGGAACCATCAAACACTACGTTGATTCTTCCAAACAGATTATGAAATACATTGGGAGAGATACGCTAATCAAAGACATTGATAAAGATATAATAGACGATTTTATTATCCAACTTCGAGAGAATCCAAACCTCAATGATATGAGTCTTTACACCTATGCTCGGGATTTTAAAACTTTGATGTATTTCTTTATGAAAAAAGAGTATCTTCCGTACTTCAAGATAACAATTCCAAAAGCAGATAAGCAGCCGATTGAAACATATACGGACACAGAACTACAGATACTTTTGAAGAAGCCCAACCTGAAGCGTTGCGGTTTTACAGAATACAGGGTGTGGGTTATGACAAACTTCCTTCTATCTACTGGAATCAGGCAGCACAGTTTGATTAGTATCAAAATTAAGGATATCGATTTTGATGCGGAAGTGGTTCATGTTAATATTACCAAGAATCGAAAGCCGTTGATTATCCCTTTGAATCCTGATATTATCAAAATCTTAAAAGAGTATTTGAAGTATCGAAAAGGAGGGAAGGATGATTATCTTTTCTGTAATGTGTATGGCAAACCTCTGGTACGTTCAACAGTCTATAGTTCCTTCCATGAGTATAACAGACAGAGAGGTATTCAAAAGACAGGAATTCATCGCTATCGACATACGTTTGCGAAAAAATGGGTCTTGTTGGGCGGCAATGTGGTTACGCTTCAGAGAATTCTGGGGCATAGTAGTCTTGCGATCACGCAGAACTATTTGAACCTTCTGGTCAGCGATATGAAGAAGGATATTGACCAGTTTAATATTCTTCGAGAGTTCAAAAAGGAAGGAATTAAGATGACAAAGAACTAACTTTGAATCAGGAATGATACATCTATTTAACATCTTTTTTGGAACTTTCATACAACAATAAAACAAAAGGGAAGCAATTTACGCTTCCCTCTGCTCATTCATACATTGCTCTGATTTTATCCAGATAAGTTTTGAATTGTTCCGCAACATCATCGGGGTAGATAATCTTTGCTCTCCTGCCAAAACCAAGAATCCATCCAAAAAATTGATCACTTATCTCAACCTTCGCTGTTACGCTGAAATGTCTTTCATCTTCACGGCTATAATCAACGTTCTTTGTCCCAAAACGGTCAACGACAGCATCCAAAAGAGGATTGATGAAACGGATTTTAATCAATCGTTGTTCGCCGCCATACATAGAGAAAACGCGTTGAGTGTAAGTGCGCAGGTCTATCTGCTTGAAGAGTTCATCTCCTTCTCTTGGCTCACCAAGGAAATGGACATCTTTCATACGATCAACGCGGTAGGTTCGCATGTCGTGTGCTCGATCATCGTAAGCCAAAAGATAGTAGTTGCCATCGTTAATGAGCAACTGAAAAGGACTGACGGTGTAGCGTGTGCCTTTTCTGCGTTCAACTTGTTGTTCAATGTTTTCAATAGAGTATTTGAGATACTTGAAACTGATTTTCTCAGGAATGTGCGGTTCGCCGTCTATCTTGACGCTCATAGCCTCGTTGATTGCAGCGATGTTATTGAGTACACTGCGGTTATTAGTTTTGACTCGGTCTGTCAAAAAGGCATTATGTCGGATTTTTTCTGCCTGATACTCACTGACAAAATCACAGACCACATTTACAAGACGTTTGGCTTGTCCTTCAGCGATAAATTTGGAGGAATAAACACATTCAGCCAGAAGACGGATATCATTGAGATCGTAATGCCTTTGTCGCACATAGAAGCCTTTTCTGCTCTTATCGTAGATGACGAGTTTTAGTTCTTCATCTTTATCAAGCATCTGTTCTGCTTCTTCGATAGTACAGTCTTCTTCAAGCATCAAAGCAACTTTATTGATGTCTTCAATATCTCGATAGATTGAGCGACGTTCCGCAGAGATGCCGCATTCTTCAAGAAAAGCGATAATATCATACGCGGATAAAGGATGGTTTTCATCAGAGTATTTGAGGAGGTATTGAAGAACAACGTAGGGTTTTATTTTCTGGTTGGGCTTTTTGCCGTGTTCAAGTTCCTTTTGGAGGTGTTCGTCAATTTTTCGGGGCATGTGCAAGGCCTCCTTTGGTATTTGAAATTAGTATAGCATACCAACAGAAAACAAAAAAGGGTGGAAAGCTCCACCCAGAAAAGACTATGCAACCGGCTCATTGTTTTTATTTTAGAAAAGATCAATGCTTTAATCAAGCGATTGCAAATAAACAGACAAAAGACGCAAGGCGGTTTCTTTATCTTTTGGATTGCATGCATTCAGACGTGCAAGGATTTCTTCTTGCTGCGTTGTCATCTGTGCATCACTTTGTGTCAGAATTTCATCTGGTGTGATGTACAATGCATTACAGATACGGAGAATCGTTTCAATACGCATATTTACGGTGCCGCGTTCGATATCCGCATAAGTTCTATCGGATAAGCCTGCGGCCTCAGCTACATCAGCTTGGGTAAGACCACTCCTTTTTCTAATGGCAAGTAATTGGTTGCCGATTCTCCTTAAATCAAAAAGAAGCATTTTACTTCCCCCTATAATCTTTATATAGGAATTGTAGTTCCTATATCACTTGACAAATAGGAGGTTTAACATCATAATTATAGGCAGAATAGTTCTTGTTAAAGAAGGGGTGATTTGAATGCGTAGAGTAATAGCGTTTATTGAAAGCGATAATGAATTGATTAAGGAAATCATGGAATATCAGAAAGCGCATGGTTTATCATCTTTTGTTGCAGCTGTGAGAAAGTTATGCAAAGATGCTTTAGAAATTGAAAAAATACGACATTAAGGGAAGGGGAACTTTAAAAAATGGCGCTTTATCGTTGTGCGGCTTGCGGCAGCCCAAATGTCGTGACAGATATGGAAAATGGCGGCGTCAACTACAACTATGTAAAGGGAGCTGTTGGAACTGTATTGTTGGGGGCTGGCGGTGCAATGTCAGGCATCCAGAGCAAAAAAGAGCAAGTTTTTAAATGTCCCGACTGTGGTTTGACGCTAAAAGAACCGATGGATTTTGAAATAAAGACATTGATTGATATAGGAGTCATGTCTGCTGAAGCAAGAAAAAAATTAAAACTTAATGGAGTTGCTATTGATTGGGAATTCCTTACAAGAAAATATAAGAATATCGAAAAAGGGATTGCCGACGAAGTTCTTCAAATGCAGGCCAGTGCAGACGCTAACAGTGATGAAATTAGGGCACAAACCAATCGCATGATTGCTGAAACACTCATGGAAATGAAGCAGAAAACCGATGCCGAAATTGTAATTATGGAGCACGAAAATATTGACGAATTACAACAAGCATGGGAATTAAACTCTGCCGAGACTCGTACGATGCGTGAAAAAATCTATAACGATCGTGTGGCAGAGTTGGATTTGTCTTTCAGTGAAAAGGAACGTTCCTTGCGCTTGAATTTCCAGCGTAAGCTTGCCAAACTTGAAGAGCAAGTAGCTACACTTAACAAAGAATCTGCTAATCTTTCTGAAAAGCTTTCTACATTAGGTTTCTTTAAAATGGGAGAAAAAAAGAAAACTGTTCAGCAAATTAATGAGATTACGGTTCAACTTACCGATCTTGATGGAAAAAAGACTGAGCTTGAAACGGAAAATACTACCATAATCGAAGATCTTCAGAAACAAAAAAAGGCAGCACTTTTGGCAGTTAAAATGGACATTGACAATACTTACCCACTTACGCAAAGTCCAGTTGAACGCAACCATCAATTAGACTATTTTCGAAAACTGCATAATGATGCCAGCAATCCAAAATTTACATCTGTGATGAAAGACATCATTTTCTTGAAAGAGATGCTGTGCTTTGCGTTTGAATTCTATAATCGTGAAGTAAGCTATGGCGATTTTGATGAGTTGGCGGAAATTCTGTCCTTTGTGTTAGAATTGCAGAAGGGAACTCCCGCAGAAGAAATATCCAAACAACGCCTATCTGCCGTGATTAGGTATTTAGTGGAGGATGGGAAAGTAAAACAAACAGAAATAAACCGCAAACGTTATTTCGAACTACTATAAATCAAAAACAGGGAGCCGATTTGGCTCCCTGTTTTTCTACCCCTCCAAAATCTCAATATACTTATAAACCGTCGTCCTGCTCAACTTACAAACTCTTGCTAACTCTGTCAAATTAAATTGCCCGGACTTGTAAGCAGGATAGTGCTTTAGGAATCCAGAAGGAATCTGATCAATCGTTGTCTGCGGCCGCCCTATCTTTGCTCCTTTAGCCTTGGCATTTGCCATTCCAGACCGGACACGCTCGCGAATAATACGCAACTCCAGTTCCGCAAATACACCGGACATCTGGATAAAAGCGTTTGTCATTGGGTCAATCTGACCGTTGGAACAATCTACAGTAATACTTCCTACAATCACAAGCCGCAGATGCTTTTGGCGTATAATCTCAATAATCTCACAAAGTTGCTTTGTGCTTCTGGCAAGTCGGGAAACTTCTAAAGTGATGATGGTGTCTCCCTCTTTTGCCTGTTCCAGAAGAGAGGAAAGTTGTTGTTTTACAGCAGCATCGCCGTGTTCGTATTCAAGAAAAACTTCTTTTGCGCCTGCGGCTTTGAGTTCCCGAACCTGACGATCAATGTCCTGTTTGCTCTCATTAGTTGAGCAGCGTGCATATCCATAATTCATTACGATTCCTCTCTAAACACATCAAAAATTATCTTTGCTTCCAAGCGAAAGCCCTTGACAAAAGCATCTTCAAGTTCAAGATTAGTAAGATCTCCAAGTTTTCCCTGATAGTCTTCCAAGGATTCAATCTCTTCTTTAGAAAGCCTCTGCCGCAGTTCCTGTTCCTTTTGGATGACGACTCTCTGCATCCTTGAGTCCAGACCTCCCGAGCGGGTCGGCCCAGCGCACGCAGAGAGGATCCCCTCCCATAAGTCGTGAAGAATAAACATTTTGCTCCCTCCTTACGCACTGATTGTGAATCTGCGGCTTGCGGTCTGCTTGGTGAAGGCCTTGTAGAGGTCTCCATAGACCTTTTTAAAGCCAGTAGTATCAAAGCGATTGGAAAGAACGGAAGTCCAGCGAATAATGTAGGAACCCGCAATCAGTTCTTCGGTATCTCTTTCGAGCATTTCAGCCTTGATGCTGTCGCGGATGGCCTCTGCTTCAGCCCTGGCCTCTTCCATCAGTGCTTCCCATTCATTCAGCGCTTCGATTTTAGCGATCAGTTCAGATTTAGACATTGTTCATTTCTCCTTTTGGTTTGTTGTGTTGTTGTCCTTTACTGTCTATATTATAGCACTAAAAGCTGGTGCTGTATATTGACAAAATACACTAATATTTAGTGCTATTTCTATATAATTTTAGCACTTGATTTTAGTGCTAAATTGGAGTAGAATAAGGATAATGGGGAAGGAGGCGGATTTTTTGGCAATACGCTACAAAGTAGATATTATGGCAGAACTAAAAAAGAAAGGTTTTTCTTCTACGAAGATTCGAGAAGAGAAATTGATAGGACAGTCTTACCTACAGCAGATTCGTCATGGTGAATTGGTTTCCTGGAAGACTCTTGATACGATTTGCGCTCTTCTGGAATGCCAGCCCGGTGATTTGATTGAGTTTGTAAAAGAGGACTCTGTTCAGTAAAGGGGCAAGATTGTTTCCTGGACGAAAAACACGCTTTTTCGGGGGTTTTAAGGCCTGCGGCCGCAGTTCCAAAAGCGTTCACGAAAGCAGTTGTTTTTCTGAACGGGGGATAGGTTTCGGGAAATCTAAAAGTTGAGAGATCGAAAGGGATAACGGGCGGTCAAAACTCCCATGAAATGGCTGCTCAATTCCAGAAGACGGTTTTTAGGCCTGTCTTCGATAGAATTATTTCTTGCCGATTAACGACCAATAGCGAAAGAAAACGAAAAAAGGCGGAAGCCTGTTCAAAGACTCTCCGGTTCTGGAGTTTAGTATCTTTGATACAGGGCTTCCGCCTTAACTTTATTTCCAATCTTTTAGAATATCATCCAATGCTTTATCGAGAGCCACTTTTAGACTCTTTTCCATGATACTGAATTGTTTACTTTTGGAAAAGAAGATGATAAAAAATAGTTTTGAAGTTGTTCAGTAAAATCTTGTTTCGCTTACAGATAATATGCTACACTGTGCTAAAGACATGTAAATAAGAGGATTAGCAATCAGTTAAATGACGGGATAACTTGTGATTAGCAAAGGTCTGAAGTGCCGATAGGCACTTCAGATGTAGAAATGATGGGCCTGATCGGTATGGGCAACAACCCCATGGTTGGCGCTACCGTTGCCTGCGCGGTTGCAGTAGAAGAAGCGTTGAAATAATTTTCCTTTCGGTTAAAAAGAGGACGGTTCAAAAACCGTCCTCTTTTTGTTGTGCCCAAAAGGGGTTTGGATGAAAAATCAAAAGCTTTCCACCTGCGCGCTGGCTTCAGACCAGATGGAACCATTGAAGCACCGGCCTTACGGCGCGGGAAACAGGTTCCATGATTTGTCTGACAAAGCGGTACAGCGGCGGCTGTGGCGTATATCCGGAGCGGACGGTATTGTACTCGGCGACCATAAACAGAGCGGCGGCGAAAAACAGCAGCAGGACCAGAAAAAAACTGAACCAGAAAACCTGCTTTTGCGTTTTTTTCGGCATGGCGGCTTTCTCCTGAAAATGATTTTTCACAGATGCGTTTGCGCGGCGGATTTCGGTACCCAGGCAGCAAAAGATCGACCGGGTACTCGCCGCTGCGGCATGGCAGTCTTGTGACGGCATTATTATTTGCAAAGCGTTTTTTGATTATTCCGCTTTTGTTTCCAACAGGGCTTTTGCCATCGCTTTTCCCATATACATGGCGGCGCGGGAGGCTTCCGCCAGCGTGTTTCCGTGCGAACCGAATTCAATCAGCAGGGAGCCGCCGGTCAAATCCATGTTATATTTTCGGTAGCAAAAAAAGATGGGTCTGGTCAGCCCCGGATACATCGATTCCGCCGTGGACTGCAGCGCGGCGGCCCAGCGAAGGTTTTGGTCCCAGTTCGGCATATTCATGGTGCCGTCGTCGCATCCGGCAATGATCATGACCTGGGCGGTCTTTTCCCCATCGATGACCGCCACCGGTTTGATTAGGTTCCCAGCGGGGCTTTCGATGGCGTCCCGGTGCAGATCGATGACCACCTTGATGGTGGGGTACTGTTCCAGCCACTTGCGAATCGTAGAAGCGCTGCGTTCATAGGAGCCGTTGTAGGACGGATAGTCGTGTTGCGTGGCGTCGTGAATCACGCCGATTCCTGCCTGCTGCAGCTGCTGCGCCAGGATATCTCCCAGCCGCACCACATTTTGACTGTTATCGGTGCTGCGCCAGGTATAGGAGGTGTCGCAGAAATCCCGGTCGAAAGGCTCAAAACTTTCGGTGGCGTGGGTATGCACGATCAGTACCTGGGGCTGATCGGTGTCCTCCAGCGTCAGCTCCAGCGGTTGGGCCAGCAGCGCCGAAACCTGTTGGTTGGATAGGCTGGTGGAATTTTTAAGGTATCCGGCCGAAAGCGGAATATACAAAGAGCTTTGATCGACGGTATAGGTCTGTTCCGTGATCGTCCCCCGGTTTTCGGGCGCGATGGTCTCGATGGAGGGGGAGGCAGGCGTTTCGGGAATAACGGTCTCGTTTTCCTCTTTTAGAATATCCTGTTGGGGCAAAGAAGACGGCGCGGATGCTTCGGAGGGAGGGACGCTTTCCCTTTGCGGATCAGCCGGCTGCGGCACAGGCTCGTCCTGTGCCAGATCATTCCGGAAGCGGTTCTGCAGGTAAGCCATCCCTCCTTCCGGAAGCTGCAGCATGGCGGACGCGGCCGCGGCTTTTCCAAAAAGCGTGTCCGCCGATACGCCCAAGGACGGGAAAATCGCCAGAACCCCTGCCGAAACGGCGATGACCGCCATCCATCCCAACAGCGGCCGGATTCTGCCGGAATGTCGCACGAAAATCCCCCCTTCCTTTTCTTTTAAGCATATGAAAACCGGATTTTGGATATGCCGGGGAAAAAGAGATGTCCAGAAAAAGCCGTCCGACGTAACATTTAGACAAAAGGAGCGAAAAGAAAACACGGAAAGTTATAAAAATAAACAAAATAGTATTATATATGAATATTTTTGCAAAATAGCGTTGATTTTATGCGGTAATAGCGTATAATTATGAGCATGAACTTAAGCGGAAGATATTCCGGCAACGGGAAAAAGGAGAATGCAGGATGAAACAGTATCAAAAAATCGTATTGGCCTATTCCGGCGGGTTGGATACTTCGGTCATTATCCCATGGCTGAAGGAGCATTACGAGGGTTGTGAGGTCATTGCCGTAGCGGCGGATGTGGGGCAGGGGGCAGAGCTGTCCGGCCTGGAAGAAAAGGCGATCAAGACCGGCGCTTCCAAGCTGTATATTCTGGACATGAAAGAAGAGTTTGTGGACGATTACGTTATCCCCACCATGCAGGCGGGTGCCGTTTATGAGAATAAATATCTGCTGGGCACTTCTTTTGCGCGCCCGATCATCGCTAAGAAGATTGTGGAAATCGCGAAAAAAGAAGGGGCGGACGCCATCGCCCACGGCTGCACCGGAAAAGGAAACGACCAGGTGCGGTTTGAACTGGCCATCAAAGCCTTTGCGCCCAATATGGGCATTATTGCTCCCTGGCGGACCTGGGAAATGAAGAGCCGGGATGACGAGATCGATTATGCCGAGAAGAAGGGTATTCCGCTGAATGTCAGCCGTGAGACCAGCTACTCCAAGGACAAAAACCTGTGGCATCTGTCACACGAGGGGTTGGATCTGGAGGATCCTGCCAACGAGCCGGATTACGATAAGATCCTGGAAATGGGAGTTTCTCCCGAAAAAGCCCCCGATAAGCCCACCTATGTGACGCTGTCCTTTGAAAAAGGCGTTCCGGTGGCGCTGGACGGCGAAAAGATGAAAGCGCTGGACATCATCACCCAATTGAACCAGATTGGTGGCGCCAACGGAATCGGCCTTGTTGACATGGTGGAAAACCGGCTGGTAGGCATGAAGTCCAGAGGGGTTTACGAGACACCCGGCGGAACCATCCTTTACACAGCCCATGAGCTGCTGGAGACACTCTGTTTAGATCGGGACACGCAGCATTATAAACAGCAGATTGCACTGAAATTCGCGGAGCTGGTTTACTATGGCCAGTGGTTCACCCCTTTGCGGGAAGCGCTGAGTGCCTTTGTCGCCACGACCCAGCAGACTGTTACCGGCCAGGTAAAGCTGAAATTATACAAAGGAAATATCATTCCCGCAGGAATCACCAGCCCCTATTCCCTTTATTCGGAAGAGATCGCCACATTCGGCGAGGATGAGGTTTACAATCAGATGGATTCCCAGGGCTTTATCAATCTGTTTGGCCTGCCGATCAAAGTCAAAGCGCTGCTGGACGAAAAAATGGGAAAATAGTCCCGATTTATGGTATGATCAGCTGGAGCGGCGGATGCACGCCGCCGCGAGGCGAAAATAAGGGACTGCTTTCATTTTGGAGGGAATAACCATGGTTCTTTGGTCGGGAAGATTTTCCAAAGAGATCGACAAACACGTCAACGATTTTAATTCATCCATTTCCTTTGACAATCGTATGTATGCGCAGGACATCAAAGGAAGCATTGCCCATGCCACCATGCTGGCCAAGCAGGGGATTATTTCCGATTCGGACAAGGACGCCATTGTGGCGGGACTGACCGGCATTTTAGAGGACATCAACAGCCATAAGCTGGCGTTCGACCCCAACGCCGAGGACATCCACATGTTCATCGAAGCGGAATTGACCGCGCGAATCGGGGATGCGGGCAAACGCCTGCACACCGCCAGAAGCCGCAATGATCAGGTGGCGCTGGATATGAAGCTGTACTTCCACGACGAAATCGCTCAGATCCTGCCGCTGTGCCGCGAGCTGATCGAAACGCTGTTGGAAAAGGCGCAGGCGCATACAAAAACGGTCATGCCGGGATATACCCACCTGCAGCGGGGGCAGCCGATCACCTTTGCCCACCATCTGATGGCTTATGTCCAGATGTTCCTGCGGGATATGGAACGGCTGAAAGATTGCGACAAACGCATCCTGGACACGATGCCGCTGGGCTGCGGCGCCGCTTTTGGTACCACCTATCCCATTGACCGGCAAATGACGGCAAATCTGCTTGGATTCAACGGTATCTCCTTAAACAGCATCGACGGCGTTTCCGACCGTGATTACGCGCTGGAATTGGCAAGCGCCCTGTCCATCTTTATGATGCACCTGTCCCGCTTTTCAGAGGAGGTCATCCTCTGGTGCAGCTGGGAGTTCAAATTTATGGAGCTGGACGACGCTTTTTCTACCGGGTCGTCCATCATGCCCCAAAAGAAAAACCCGGATATCACGGAGCTGATTCGTGGTAAAACCGGGCGGGTCTACGGCGATCTGATGACCCTTTTGACCATGATGAAGGGCCTGCCTCTGGCTTACAACAAGGATATGCAGGAGGATAAGGAAGCGCTGTTTGACGCGGTGGATACGGTTAAAATGTGTGTTTCCACCTTTATCCCCATGCTGAAAAGCGCAAAAATCCTAGAGGACAATATGCGCAAGGCGGCGGCCAAAGGATTCATCAATGCCACCGATCTGGCAGATTATCTGGTCAAAAAAGGCCTGCCTTTCCGCGACGCGCACATGGTTTCCGGCCAGCTGGTGGCCTACTGCATTGAAAAAGACATGGTGCTGGAGCGGTTGAGCATGGAGGAACTCAAAGCGCATTGCGCGCTGTTTGAAGAAGACGTATATCATGCCATTTCGCTGGATACCTGCGTAAAAGAGCGCAAATCTGCCGGCGGACCCGCCCCGGAGGAGGTCGAAAAGCAAATTTCCTACTCGAAAGCGATTCTGGCCTCCCTTTTATAATTGTCCCAAACGGCACCCATACGGAAAGGAGCAACAAAGCTTGAACCATCTGCTGAAACTATCTGATTTGACAGGTCCTCAGATTATCCAAATCCTCGATTTGGCAGACCAGCTAAAATATGAAAAAAAGCATGGCATCGCTCATGATCACAGGCTGAAAGGAAAAACGCTGGGCATGATTTTCGAAAAATCTTCCACCCGCACCCGCGTCTCTTTTGAAGCGGGGATGTTCCAGCTTGGGGGACACGCCCTGTCCCTGTCCAGCCGTGATATCCAGCTTGGCAGAGGGGAGAGCATCAAAGCCACGGCGCGGGTACTCAGCCGCTATGTGGATGGTATCATGATCCGAACGTTTGCCCAGTCGGATGTGGAACAGTTGGCCCGGTTTGGGTCGGTGCCGGTAATCAATGGCCTGACCGATTATTGCCATCCCTGCCAGGTCCTGGCGGATTTGATGACCATAAGAGAGCGAAAGGGAAAACTGGAAGGCTTGAAGATGTGCTACATTGGTGATGGCAACAACATGGCCAACAGTCTGTTGGTGGGAGGACTGCGGGTCGGCATGACCGTGGCAGTTGCCACGCCGGATGGGTATCAGCCTGATCCGCAGGCGCTGGCGGAAGCCGCGGCATACGGCGAAAAGTTTACGCTGACCAACGACCGGTTCGCCGCGGCAAAAGATGCGGACGTGATCTTCACCGATGTGTGGACCTCAATGAGGCAGGAGGCGGAAACCGCACAGCGGGCAAAAGCTTTCGCCGGGTGGCAGGTCAACCGGGAACTGATGTCCTGCGCCAAACCTGATGTGATGCTCCAGCATTGTCTGCCCGCCCACATGGATGAGGAAATTGCCGAGGATGTGTTTGAAGAACATGTAGACGAAATCTACGATGAGGCAGAAAACCGCCTCCATGCGCAAAAAGCGGTATTGGTTTTGTGTATGGAAGGAAAATAGTTTTGCAAGACCTCTTTGTTGATAGAATATTCCCTATTTGTTCAAAGAAAAAAGAGCCTTTTGGGCTCTTTTTTCTTTGAACAAAATAAAAGGAATGGATGCGGCCGGATTTTGAATCCACCAAAAAGCGCGCAGGTGAATCCCGCGCGCTTTAAAAGGTCATTGTTCTTTTTGAAAGGCGATTCGCTCGTCGCCGTTTTCCAGATAGATGATGCCACATGGCTGATAGCCGTTTTTCTTCAGTGCGTTTTGCATCGGGACGTTATCCCGGTGCGTATCGACGCGGATATTGCCGCATTGGGCAAAGCACCATTGCAGACAAAATGTGCCCACACCCTTGGTCCTCTTTGCAGAGGCGATTCGGTGCACCACACCGTAGGGCCGGTCATTGAGCCATTTCCCGTTGTCGATACGGCGGTAAGTCGGCTCTTCGCCCATGGAAAAATAGAAGGTGCCGACGATTTTATCCCCGTCCACACAAACGTAGCTTTTGCCGGAAGCGATGTCTTTTTCCAGCAACTCCCGCCCGGGATAGCCGTTCACCCATTGATTTGGGTTTCCGTTTTCGGCCATAAAACGCCGTGCCGCGCTGTAAAGGGAGAGAAGAGTATCCAGGTCTTCCGGGCAGGTATGTCTGATTTGCATTTGCGCTTCCTCCTTACCCGACATTCAGATGACCCTCGGGCAGGATCTGTTTTTTGTTGACTTTTCCGGATCCGGCCGCCAGAGACAGCAGGATAGAGATGGGGCCGATACGTCCCAAAAACATGGTGGCGATCAAAAGCAGTTTGGACGGCAGGTTGGCAAAAGCCGTGATGCCGACGGACAGGCCCACCGTGGCGAAAGCGGAAGTGGATTCGAACAAAGCGTCTATGGTGGAGGCGGTAGCTCCGCCGTCGTGAGTCGTGTAGACAATAACGCCGCAGGCCGTCAGTACTGCCAGAAAGCCGATCAGAACGATGGTCAGGGATTTGTTGACCACCTGCCGTTTGATCCGGTGCTTCATAATGACCGTATCGTCATATCCGCGCGCCACGGAAACGGCGGTCATGATCAAAACGACAATGGTGGTGACCTTAATGCCGCCGCCGGTAGAACCGGGTGCGGCGCCGATAAACATCAGCCCGATGGAGAGAATTTTGCTTCCTTCGAGCATCGAAGCGATATTAATGCTGTTGAATCCGGCGGTACGGGTCGTAACCGACTGGAAGAACGCCGCATTGATTTTTTGCCACACCGAAAGATTTCCCATGGTGGAGGGATTGTTCCATTCCAGCAGCGCGAATCCCAGCGCACCGGCAAAAAGCAGGATAGCGGTGGAGAAAAGCACCACCCGGCTGTGCAGCAGCAGCTTTTTGGCTTTGCGATAGTGCAGCAGATCAAACAGTACCATAAAGCCCAAACCGCCGATGATGATGAGAGCCGATATGACCAGCAGCACATAGCTGCCGTTGTAATGGGTCAGGGAAGAATAGAGCCCTTCCCGCCCCAAAAGGTCAAATCCTGCGTTGCAGAAAGCGGAGACCGAAGTGAATACCGAAATGAAAATACCTTCGGGTCCGTAGCGGGGTACGAAAGCAGGCATCAGCAGCAGCGCGCCAGCCGATTCCACCGCCAGGGAGATCCCCACGATCCCCTTGAGCAGATGCGGCGCGTCTTCAAAATTATTGGCGCTGGTAGACTCCTGGGCAAGCTGCAGGGTGCGCAGTCCCAGCTTCCTGCGGATTAAAAGGTTAAAAAACAGAGTCAGCGTTACCAATCCCAGGCCGCCGATCTGGATCAGGGCCAGTATCACCCCCTGGCCGAAGAAAGACCAGTGGGCATAGGTGTCCACCACCACCAAACCGGTCACACAGGTGGCGGAGGTGGCGGTAAACAGCGCGTCAAAAAAATTGGTGCACATTCTGGCTTTGGAAGACAGGGGAAGCATCAGCAGCAGCGTTCCGATGGCAATGACGCCGACAAAACTTCCGGCAATCACCCGCGCAGGGTTGGAAGACAGGGAAAAATGCTTTTTTTCCATAAAAAACGTCCTTTCCCGATAAACTATTCCGACAAAAGAATTTTTTTCGCCTTGCTGATCAGATTTTTGTCATTGCGGAATGTGACCCAGGTATGGGCCTGTTCCAGAGGAATCCATCGGGTCTCGCCGATTTCCTCTTCCTGGCGGACAACGTGGTCGTTTCGGGCGTGACCCAGAAAATAGACCACCTGTTTTTTTACGTTGGGCTTGGGGTAATATTCAACGCTTTGGCGGAAATCCCCCTCCAGGTCGATGTCCAGTCCGGTTTCCTCTTTTACCTCCCGCAGGGCAGTCTGCACTTCGGTTTCCCCTTCTTCCATGTGGCCTTTTGGGAAAGACCAGTGGGTGCCATGCCGGTGTTTGATGAATAAAAGCTCTTTCTGGCCGTTTGGTGTAACGCGGTAGACCAGCGCTCCGCAGGATTTTTCCCGTTTCACAGGAGGACCTCCTTTTTTCTCTTTGTTGCGCCTGCTGTAAGCGAAAGCAATGAGATTCCGGTAAATGCAGCATACAGAAATTAATATAGCATATTTTATTGAGAAAAGGAAGAGAAAAGGAACAAATGATGTTTTTGAAAGATGATTTCGCGCAAAAGGGAGAAATGTGGTATAATCCTTTTATACTACGAAGGAAAACCGGGGATGTTTGCGCGCCTTGCCCACTTTTGATTTGGAAAGTGTTATCGCTTAGGCAATCCCCGCGATTGGATAAAGGAGGAACAGATTTATGCAGCCATATCAGAATATTCCACCTGCGGACGGTCAGCAGACCGGATTTCCTCCGCCGGTGTCCCGGGCCCAGCCAAATCCGGCCTATACGCGGGAAAAGCGGCGCTTGCGCCAATCCGCCAATTTTTTTGGCATCTCGGTGATCCTGTATTTCGCAGTGAATATCGGCGCCGGCGTTCTGCTGAACTTTTTGCTCCAGCTGATGTACCAGTTTACCGGGCGGCAGCCGTTCGGCAATTCGGAGGTGTCCTACTACCTGTTGAACATGGGCGTTTACCTGCTGTCGTTTACGATTGCTTTTGGCGCATATCTGCTTTTGGTGAGAATGCCGCTGCGGGTCGCCATGCCGTTTCGCCCGGTTCGGGCCGGAACCGTGCTGCTGAGCATTCCCGCCACCTTTGCTTTGTCGATAGCCGGCTCGATTTTGACCTCCCTTTTGTCTGTGCTGTTCTCAGTTACCGGATATCAGCCGGTGACAAATGATGTTGCCACGCCGGTAACGCCGGCGGGACTGGTGCTGTATTTTATCCTGTTGGCGGTGTTGCCGGCGGTTGTTGAGGAGATTGCGTTCCGTGGTATCCTCATGCAGTCGCTGCGCCGTTTTGGGGATGGGTTTGCGCTGTTGGTTTCGTCACTGCTGTTTGGCATGTTCCATCTGAATATGGTGCAGGCTCCTTACGCGTTTTTGCTGGGCCTGTGGTTTGGCTACCTGGTACTGCGCACCGGTTCGCTGCGGATTTCCATGATACTGCACGCCTGCATCAATTTCTCTGCGGGGGTCATGAGCATCCTGATGAAGGGGATGGGAGAAGAAACGCTGGTTATGGTAAATATGGTGTACATCGTGTTTTGGATTAGCACCGGTGTGGCGGCAATGCTGTTTTTGGCGCTGCGCGCCCACGGCCCGCTTCGGCTTTACCCAGCTCAAACATGGATGCGTACCGGGCGGAAATTGGTGGTATTCTTTACATCGGTGGCGATGATTTTTGCGCTGTTGGCGATTTTGTTCTTTACACTGCGCAACTTTGTGAGGGTGTAGCATGCGAGAGGAAACCATGCACGAAAGATATATGCGGATGGCGTTGGAAGAGGCTGAAAAAGCCGGCCGCTTAGGCGAGATTCCCGTGGGAGCGGTAGTGGTCCGGCAGGGGGAAGTGCTGGGCCGCGGGCATAATCTGCGCCAGACCGGACACAGCGCTTTGGCGCACGCGGAGGTGCTGGCCATTGAGGAAGCCTGCCGTCTTACCGGCGACTGGCGGTTGGATGGGTGCGATTTGTATGTGACGCTGGAACCCTGCGCCATGTGCGCGGGCGCCGTGCTCAACAGCCGGATCAGCCGGGTATTTTACGGTGCATCCGATCCGCGGGAAGGCGCGGTCTGCGGCATGCTGCGCCTGTTTGACCTGCCGTATGGCAGCCGGCCCGACTATGAGGGAGGAGTGCTGGCAGAGGAATGCGCCGAACTGCTGTCGGCTTTTTTTTCACGGCAGAGGATGCGATAAAAGAAACAAATCCCTATTTTTTATAGAATTGGAACGGGTTTTGTGACAAAGAGAAAAGAATGGAAAAGATCCTTCCTTTTTCTGCTGAAAAAGCGACGGTTGTTCATAATTTGTTCACCATTTTAGGGCCTTCTATGATATAATAAATGACAGGAAACTGTATTGTACTGTTTCCGGTCAATCCCCCCTCCTTTATCATCATTTCTTCTTTTTTTATTTGCCCGCAGGCCCGTTGCCTGCGATTTTTTTTGCCTGAAATTCCACGTTCTCCACGGGGTTTTCCACACATAAAAGGCTGTTTTTGTGGGAAAAAACAGCCTTTTTTCGATTTTTATGACGATTTGCGTGGAAAAATCTTCTGATGAGAGGATAAAATGGTTGAAATATTTGTGGAAAGAGTGGAAATGCAGAATTATTTGCTCAAGTATTACGAATTGTAGAAAAACCGCCTTTTTCCATTGGAAAATAGGCGGTTTTGAATCGATATGATCAAAAATAACAGCAAAATTCACCGGAGAACGCGGAAGAAGATTGAGAATCCGGATAGAAAAAAACAGTCGAATATTGTTCACAATTTTGTAAATATTCCAGGAGGGTTTTCAACTGCTGCGGCGAATCGGTGGAAACAGAAAAACTGACGGCGTGATGGGAAAACCGGATTTTTTCAATTTGGACGTTGTGCGGCAGATGCTGGATCAGACCCCATAAACCGCGGAGATCGTAATTTGGCAAAAAGTCAAAAGCGATAGCGCTGTCCAAAAAGGCGATGGAATAATCATAGATGATTCGGTAGGTTTTTTTCTCAAACAAAAGCTGGTTGGCGGAACGGATCTCCTCGCCTGTCTGCAAAAGGATCTGTTTGGCTTTGGGGCCGCTTTGACTGTCAAGCAGGGTGTTCGCACAAAAGCTGCCGCCCCAAAGCAGCGCCAGCGCCAGAAGCGGCGGAAGCAGAATCCGCAGATAAAACGGAAGTTTTCTTTTTTGAACCACCCAAAGCCCCTCCTTTCCGCCGCTTACCCAACGGCGCTTTTTAAAAGTTGCCGGTCTCGTATAAAATAGCGGACAGAGCGGCTAACGGCGCTGTTTCACACCGCAGGATCCGGCTGCCCAAACTGGCGCAGACAGCGCCGGCGTCCTGGACCAGGCGCGCTTCTTCCGGGGAAAATCCCCCTTCGGCGCCGATGAAAATCCCAATCTGCCCGGCGTGGGAGCGCAAGGCCTCTTTGAGAGGCAGGCCACCCTTTTCATAGAAGAACAGCCCTTTTTCCATCCGGCCGAGCATCTGGGCCGCTTCGGGAAAGCGAACCAGCGGGCGCACGGCAGGGATGTGGCCGCGGCCGCACTGCTTGGCGGCTTCCACCGCGATTTTCTGCCAGCGTGCCAGCTTTTTATCCATGGATTTTTCGTCCGGGCGGGAAATACACCGCTCGGTGAGAACCGGAACGACCTCACTCACGCCCAATTCCACTGCTTTTTGCAGGATCCACTCCATCTTATCCCCTTTGGGCAGCGCCTGGAACAGACGAATGAAAACGGTCGGTTCCGTTTGGGAGGGCTGACGGGAAAGAATTTCCACCGTGGCGGTCGTCCCGTCGGCCTGCCGAAGGATCCCGTTGTAGTCGGTGCCGGCCCCGTCGCAAAGGATGAGCGTTTCGCCGATGGCCATGCGCAGCGAGCGGCAGATATGCCTGGCGTCCTCTCCGCTGAGGGTGACAAAATCTCCGGCAGGCGGGTCGATGTAAAATCTGGGCATAGCGTTATTCCTCCGCGAAGCGGCAGCGCAGCGCCACCCATCCCGCTTCTTCCCGGCGGTCGATGATGCGCATGCCGCAGTCCCGAATGGTTTTTTCCACTTCCACCGACCGCTCATCGATAATGCCGGAGGCGAGGAAATACCCGTCGGGCTTCAAAAATTGCCGGATAGAGGGGCACAGCCGAATGATGACATCCGCTACGATGTTGGCGCAGATGACGTCGTATTGCCCGCTGATCTTATCGGTCAGGTCTCCCTGCACAAAATGGGTGCGGTCTTCCACCCCATTGAGGGCGGCGTTTTCCCCGGCGATTTTGGCGGCCAGCTCGTCAATGTCTACCCCATCGGCATGGGAGGCGCCCAGCAGCACGCCGCAGACGGCGAGGATGCCGCTGCCGCAGCCAACGTCGAGCACAGTGCAGCCGGACGTGACCGATTGCTCCAGAAGTTCCATGCAAAGGCGGGTGGTGGCATGGGTGCCGGTTCCGAAAGCCATGCCCGGGTCCAGCCGCAGGATGATATCGTCCGCCTGCTTTTTGTAATCCTCCCAGGAGGGGACGACGACCAAATGCTTGCCCACCCGAATCGGTTTATAATATTGTTTCCAGTTGTTTTCCCAATCTTCTTCCAAAAGGCTGCCGCAGGAGATTTCCAGGCGGCCCATGCGGCCCTCGGCATCGTCGGCTTTCAGTGTGCGCACCATGGCGGACACCGCCGCCAGTGTTTGGGCGCCTTGAGCATTTTTCGGCAAATAGACGATCACCCGGGTCTCTGCGTCCTTTAACGCCATCAGGCTGTCGTCCACATAGTCCCAATGGGGGGTTGTTTCCTCCAGGAATGCCTCGAAATCCTGGGCATCCTCTACGGCGAAACCGTTGATTCCCAATTCCAGCAGCTTTCCGCACAAAAGCTCCACTCCTTCGGTGGAGGTGTAGATGGAAGCCTCGGTCCACTCCATTTTCCAATACCGCCTTTCCTTTTTTACAGTACCTTTTATTATACACAGAATCGCCGGCTGGGTAAAGGGGAGAATCTGGGGCGGATTGTGATGAGGAAAAAAGATGATAAAATGAAAAAAGGGAGGAATGCCAATGCTTTCATTCGTAAATGACTATTCGCAGGGCGCCCACGAAGCGATCCTCAACCGGCTGCTGCAGACCAATTCGGAGACGGTGCCAAACGGAACGTCTGGCCAAGAAAGTGGCGTTTGGTTTTTGGGAAACATTGGATGAAGACCACACTGCGGTGCGTTTTGTCACCAGCTGGGCTACCCGCCCTCAGGAGGTGGAAGCGCTGCGGGAGATGCTGATGCAGGAAATGCAAAAAAGGCATAAACGCCAGCGCGCAAGCAAATGGATAAAGATGCTATTGGGCCAAGGCCTGCTGTCTGATTGGCAGCAGGCCTTTTTGCTTGGCTGGCTTTTTTCGCCCTTTTGGTTTTCCTCTTGCATTTGACGCTGGAAATGATTACAATGAAAAGGCCGCGTTCGGCCTGGTTTTCAGATGCGCCGAAATCCACCCGGGGCAGTCAGTCGCAAGAACCTGACTATAAATAAAAACTACGAGAGGAAAAGAAAATATGAAACATTTAAACGGAAGAGCAATCGCCGTATCGGCGATGATCGCCGCCGTCTACACCGCTGTGAGCCTGGCTTTGTCCTTGTTCTCGTTCGGCGTGGTGCAGATTCGGGTGGCGGAATGTCTGACCCTTTTGCCGGTGCTGTCCCCGTTGGGAATTTACGGTGTTACGATCGGATGCCTGCTGACCAATATCGTAGGCGTCGCCATGGGGCTTACCATGCCGGTAGATATCCTGTTCGGTACGCTGGCAACCGCAATCGCCGCGGTGCTGAGCTATCTTTTACGAAATGTGCGCATCAAGCGTTTGGCGATTCCCGCCGCTTTGCCGCCGATCCTCATCAACGGACTGATCATCGGCCTGGAACTGACCTGGTTGTCCGGCAGCTTTCAGTGGGATGTGTTTTGGACCTGTGCCGTTTCGGTAACGCTGGGACAAATCATTCCCTGCCTGGTATTAGGAGTGCTGCTGGTTTGGGTGCTGGAGAAAAAAGGGCTGGATCAGAAGCTCTTTGGAAAGCAATAGGTCGCGCTGCCAAAAAACGGGTGGCTTCCCGACAGGGGAGGGAGCAAGCGCGGTTAAAAGAAAAGAAAAAGGCTTTGGGTTTTCCCAAAGCCTTTTTTGATATCTGTAAAGAAGGCGAATCACAAAACAGGTTCATACAAAACAATATATACATAAAGTATACTATGGTATGTTTCTACGAATCGTTTTAGCTTTATTCGCCCATAACGGTGATGTAAACCTTGCGGCGCTGAATGCCGTCGAACTCACCGAAGTAAACGTCCTGGGCGTTGCCGCAGACCACGTGTCCGTCCACAATGGGGAACACAGCGTGGTTGCCGCAGATCATGGATTTCAGATGGCCCGGGGCGTTGCAGCCGATGGCGCCGTAGGAGGGGAGGAAGTGGTTGTGGTTGTAAGAGTCAAAGGTGGGGACCAGCTCTTCCAGCTTCTTCTCGATGTCCACCTCCAGGCAGGCCAGACTTTCGTTGACCAGGATGCCGGTGGTGGTGTGGGCGGTGATGGCGAAAACAACGCCGTTTTGAATACCGGATTCCTCAACCGCTTTGAGGATATCCTTGGTAATGCGGATCAGCTCAAATTC
>DFDW01000019.1 GCA_002369315.1 Ruminococcaceae bacterium UBA3818
TGGGAGTGCCGTAACTGCGGACATATCGTAGTAGGAACCAAGGCTCCTGAGATCTGCCCTGTCTGCAAGCATCCTCAGGCATTCTTCGAAGTTCGTGCGGAAAACTATTGATAAAACGGAGGAAATTAAAATGAGTGCAAAGTTTTATATCTGCGAACACTGCGGCAATCTGGTGGGCATGATTCACGACTCCGGCGTACCTATGATGTGCTGCGGGCAGAAAATGACTGCCCTACTACCCAACACCGTAGAAGCCAGCGGCGAAAAGCATCTGCCTGTGGTCGCTGTGGAAGATGGCGCGATCAACGTCAATGTGGGCGCTGTGAACCATCCCATGGCTCCTGAGCACTTCATCGAGTGGGTCTATGTCCAGACGGAGAACGGCGGCCAGCGCAAGGCCCTCAAGCCCGGTGATGACCCCAATGTTACCTTCTCCCTGGGAGATGACAAGGCAGTGGCTGTTTACGCATACTGCAACCTCCACGGCTTGTGGATGACGGAAGTATAACCGGTAAATTTCGTCGCCTGTCGGGTATTCCGGCAGGCGACTTTTCTTAGGAGGCACAGACGATGCGGGGAGATGTCAGCTTTACATTGCTTATAGCCGATCGGCTAGGCCATGAAAAAGTAGAAACCACGTTGAACACATATTCCCATCTATGGCCACACAAGCAGTCAGAAGTCGCCGCAAAGCTTCAAGATTTAAAGTAGCCGAGTGGTTCTAAAATGGTTCTAAAAAATCTGGAAAAAGAAAAAAGACCATTTAAAGAGGGCAGAAAACCCGCTAAAAATGGCTTAAAATCAATACACAAAGCCCTAGAAAACAGTCCGGGGATAGAGTGGGAATGATTTCACACCCTTAAAAAAGCCAATAAATAACGGCTTTTTGCCGCTTTGATATCCTTTGTAGCAACAAAATGGCAACATTATTTGAATTATTGTAAAAGTAAAGAGCTAACTGATTTTGACGAAGTCGGCTGGCTCTTTTTCTCCTGAATGGCTTGACGGAAGTATGATTCCTTCTTTATACTAAAGATGTAGTCGCAAAATGCGAATCAAAAGCTTTTTGTAAAGCTGTACCAATCGATGCGGCAAGACTGCAAAAAAAGAAAAAGGAGAGTGCGGCATGTACGAAGCAAAAGCATGGAAAGAAAAAGATGGCCCTTGCCTGCGAGGATTTAACGAAAAAGAATCGATCGACAGTGTCAACGGCGCTTTGGCCCTGCGCCCGCAGATCGAAAAGATCGTTGATCAGATTTGGGAGGAAGGGTTTGACGGCATTTACTTTATGGGGATTGGCGGCACCTATGCTTCCAGCATGCAGGTCGAAGTATATATGCGCGGAAAATCCCGTTTGCCGGTCTATGTAGAAAATGCGGCGGAATTTTTGACCACCGGAAACAAGCGGTTTACCGACCGGTCAGTGGTGATCTATTCTTCCGTTTCCGGCAATACCAAGGAAATGGTGGAGTTGGTGGATCATGTCCACGAGCTGGGCGCCCGGGTCATTGCTTTTATCGACACACCCGGTTCCGCTTTGACACAGCCCGGTAAATCGGAGCATCTGATTGTTTATCCGGTCAATGAACAGCTGAAGTTCTTTATGGTAGCAAATTATCTGATGTACAAAAACGGCGAATTCCCCGAATACGACCGTTACAATAAAGAGATGGAAGCACATCTGGCAAAAGCACTGGCCGAAGTGGAAATTTCTTCTGATGAATGGGCTTACCATTATGCCAAAGAGCAGGTGGCTTTCAAACAGGCGCACCCGGACCTGCCGCATTATTTTATCGGTTCCGGCACCCAGTACGGCGCAACTTATTCTTACGCCATGTGCTACTGGGAAGAGCAGATGTGGGTACGAACCAAATCCATCAGCTGCCCGGAATTTTTCCATGGCATGCAGGAGATTGTGGAGGCCGATACCCCTGTGACCCTGTTCATGGGCGAGGACGAGCAGCGTCCTTTAGCGGAGCGGGTAGCGCGCTTTTTGCCGAAAGTCTGCGCGAATTACACGATTATCGATACCAAGGAATTTGCGCTGAAAGGAATCAGCCCGGAATTCCGCGGAACGATCTCCCATTTGGTCATGCACGGCGTTAACAACCGGGTAGACGCTTATATGGAACTGTTCCTGCGTCATCCTCTGTCCATTCGCCGCTATTACCGCCAGTTCGATTATTAGTGGCTGTTTGTGCCGACGCTAACTACTTGGACTCAAAGGGGCAAAAGTCTTTTACCAAGGCTTTTGCCCCTTTCCAAGAGAAATCGGGCGATTGAATTTTGAAATGAGGAGAAGAAAAGGCATGGCAAAATTAAAAAACGGACCGCTTTTGATTTTTCTTTCTGCAATCTGCTTCAGCACCGGGGGATTGTTTACAAAGCTGCTTCCCTGGCAGGCATTGTCCATCGGTTCGGGCAGATGCATTCTCTCCACCATTCTGATTGGCTGTTTTATGGCGAGTCAAAAACATAAATTGGTATTTAACAAAACCGTATTTTTCGGCGGACTGTGTCTGTGCGGAACGGTAACGTTTTACGTGATGGCCAATAAGATGACAACGGCGGCCAACGCGATTGTGCTCCAATATTCGGCCCCGATTTTTATCATTCTTTTCATGTGGCTGTTTTTCCATAACCGTCCTGGCAAACTGGACCTGGCTGCTTGCTGCATTGTTCTGGGCGGTATTGTTTTGTTTTTTGTGGACAGCCTGGATGGAGGTGGTATGGCCGGCAACCTGATTGCTTTGCTGTCCGGCATCTGCTATGCGTTGGTGTGCATGCTCAATACATTTCCGGGCGGCGACCCCATGTCATCCGTGTTTTTGGGCCATTTGATGAGTGCGGTCATCGGTCTGCCAAGCCTGGCGCAGGAAACGGATTTTTCTGCTTCCGCAATCGGCTGCATCCTGATACTGGGAATTTTTCAGCTGGGATTGGGATATATTTTGTTTACAAAAGGCCTGGAAAATACCCAGCCGATTTCCGCAAGTCTGATTTCGACCATTGAACCGATCCTCAATCCGATTCTGGTTTCCCTTTTTTATGGCGAAAAAATTACCTGGCTGGCGATTTTGGGCGCTGTCATCGTTATTTGCGCCGTAATGGTCTATAATGTGATGAAAACAAAGCAGGCACAGAAAAAAGTTGCCGGTTAAAACCAGAGCAATCGAAAAGATTAAGCGTGATACGGTTTTGAAGAAAAAGGAGTTGGCTGCCGGACAAAACGAAACACAAACAAAAAAGCCATTCGGCCGCAGCCGAATGGCTTTTTAAAATCAAATAAAAATCCCGCCCTGCCGGTCCGCAGTCGCTTAAACCCATCAAAAGACAGGGTGGGTAAAACCGCCTCGCGTTTTCAAGCTCCCTTCGTCCGGAAAGCCCGGGAGGTCTGCTGTCCGCCGCAAGAGAAGGAATCCCGTAGCAAGCGTGTTGGATTTATATTGTCTGCGGATTGATCGCACAGGGCAGGATGCCACTATTTTATGAAAGAAACCAGCGGTTATTCGGTGAATTCGTAATAATCCTCCAGATTTTTCATAAAAATCGCCGCAACATCGTTAAATTCTTCTTCGCTTTCGATTCCCACCAAAAACTCCTCGTCGCCTTCTACGGAGTTGCGCAGGATAATCAATTCGCCGGGTTTCCCGAGAGAATCATCATCGTAAGCGGGAATCATAGCCACATATTTGTGACCGTCTTTTTCCAGCGTGTCCAGCACCTCAAAAGTATGGGAAACACCTTCGTCATCTGTCAGGGTCAGCAAATCTGGCCCGAATTCGTTTTGTTCTGACATTCTTTTGCCTCCAGATTCCGGAACCGCCGAAGCGGATCGATTTCAAATTGCGGGAATACCGCATCTGATTATCATATTATATGATTCCAAGAAAGAAGTCAATTGAAAATAAAATTTAATTTATATTTTATAAAAAATATTATTTTTGTTTAAAAAAACAGTTGACAATAGCTATAAAATGTTGTATATTAAAGATGCAGAAAAAAGATGAAACTAGAACGGAAAAACAGAAAGGGGGCGTTTCCCATGCACTCTGATGAACCGGTTCAGAACCTTGGCCGCGGGGTTCGTGGAGAATACGCGGCCATCCGGAAAGCAGTTTCGTTCCTTTCATAAAGAGAGTCCATCAATGGATTGATACTCCTAACCAATCGGAGGTTGTCCGATTATAAATCAGAAACTGCATGTCCTAACCAATAGATTTCCGAAATGCGAAAGACAAATTTCTTTGACGCAGATAAAATCGGTTCTGATAGCAAAAGCTGTTGTGAGCAAGTTTTGTAAGAAAAGTATTGGTACGACAATAGAATAACCAAAATTATTAAAGGTGAGTCCGATGAAATAGTCAATAGGCTGTAAAATCGAAAACCAAACGATTCAAGGATCCGGCAGAAAATGCCAGATCCTTTTTTCATGCGAAAAACACAGAAAGCGAAAAAGCTTCGGATAGACAGCCGAATGGCTTTGTGGTAAAATAACCGGAGAAGTGCATGTTGCCGGGAAGGACGGTTGGCCGGTGGAGCCGCGAGTCTGCCGGCGGAAGCAAAAAAGAGAGGTACCGGGAATGGAAAATCGGTTTTATGAAGAATATACTGCGTTGAAACAGCGGATTTTGGAAAAGCAGTTTTCCCGCATGAACAAAGAACAGCTGGAAGCAGTGTTTCGGGTCAAAGGCCCGCTTTTGATTCTGGCGGGCGCGGGAAGCGGAAAAACAACTGTACTGGTCAACCGAGTCGCCTATCTGGTGCGGTTTGGAAACGCCTATCACAGCAGCTTTATGCCGCAGGATATCACGGAAGAGGATATGGTTTTTCTGCGTCAGGCAGCGCAGGGAGGACAGGCTTCTCCGGAACGATTAACTGCTCTGCTGGCCGACCAGCCGCCGAATCCCTGGAACGTTCTGGCGATTACTTTTACCAATAAAGCGGCCAACGAGCTGAAGGAGCGCCTGGAAAAAAATTTGGGCCCGGCGGCGCAGGATATTACCGCCGCTACTTTCCACTCCGCCTGTGTGCGCATTCTTCGCCGGGAGATCGAACGGTTGGGCTACTCCCGCAGCTTTACCATCTACGATACCGATGATTCGCTCAAGGTCATCAAAGAAGCGATGAAAGCCTTAAATATGGAAGAGAAGATCTTTCCGCCCAAGTCGGTCCTGAGCGCAATCGGCAGGGCGAAAGATGCGCTGGAAGGGCCTGCGGAGATGATGCGCCAGGCGGGGACAGACTACCGCATGGGCAGCATCGCCAAGGTGTACGAAAGATACCAGGCAGCGCTCAAATCCGCCGATGCGGTGGATTTTGACGACATCATCGTACTGACGGTGCGTCTGTTGGAGCAGTTCCCGGAAGTGCTGTCGTATTATCAGAATCGATATCGTTATATTATGGTGGATGAGTATCAGGATACCAACCATGCCCAGTACCGCCTGGTCAGCCTGCTGGCGGCAGGACACGGAAATCTGTGCGTGGTCGGCGATGATGACCAGAGCATCTATAAGTTCCGCGGTGCTACCATCGAAAATATTTTAAGTTTTGAAGAACAGTTTGAAAAAGCAAAGGTCATCCGGCTGGAACAAAACTACCGCAGCACCAAGCGGATTTTGGACGCGGCAAACGAGGTGATCGCGAATAATACTGCCCGGAAAGGGAAAAAGCTGTGGACTGGAAACAGCGAAGGGGATAAGATCTGCCTGTACCGGGCGGGAGATGAGCGGGCGGAGGCCCAGTTCATTACGGAGGAGATCACCACTCATGTGGCGGCGGGAGAAACATACAGTGACCATGCGGTGCTGTACCGGATGAATGCCCAGTCCGGTGAAATCGAAAAGGCACTGGTGAAGGCGGGAATCCCGTATAAGATTGTCGGGGGACTGCGCTTTTATGAGCGCAAGGAGATCAAAGACCTGATCGCTTATCTGAGCGTTTTGAATAATCCCAACGACACAGTCCGGCTGACCCGTATCATCAACGAACCCAAACGGGGTATCGGCGATGCAACGGCAGCGGCGGTGCTGGAGTTATCCGCGCAGCTGGGCGTATCGCCTTTGCAGATTATGGCCGACGCCGATCAGTATCAGAAGCTGCAGCGGCGCAGCGCGCCGCTTCGGGCGTTTGCGGATATGATGCAGGGACTGATTGAAAAGGCCCTGGAAGAGCCGCTGGAGATTCTGCTGGACGCGGTGCTGGATGATACCGGCTATCTGTCCATGCTTCAGCTGCAGGGCTTTGAGGGACAGACGCGAATCGAAAATATTGACGAACTGCGTTCTTCCATTATCAAATTCCAGGAGGAGTCGCCGGAGGGCACTTTATCCGACTTTTTGGAAGAGGTGGCGCTGTATACCGATCTGGACCGTACTGATTTGCAGGATGATTCCGTCACGCTGATGACCATGCATTCGGCCAAGGGGCTGGAGTTCCCCTATGTATTTGTGGCCGGCTGTGAAGAGGGGATTTTCCCCGGGCGAATGAGCATGAACTCCCCCGATGAGATCGAGGAAGAGCGGCGTTTGGCTTATGTGGCAATTACCCGGGCCAAGAAAAAGCTGTATCTGACCACAGCTGCCCAGCGCATGCTGTTTGGGCAGACTACCTGGAATAAAACGTCCCGGTTCGCCCGGGAGATTCCGGATGAATTGGTGGAACTGATCGATACCACCGTTCAGCAAAAGCGCTGGACCGGCAGCTCCAGTGGGCCGGAATTGGCCAGCGGCACAATACGGGCCGGCGGCTTGTCCGCCGTATCCGGCACTGCGGCGCCGAAATCAGCGGCCCCGCTTCACCCGGGAGATACGGTCAGCCACAAAATCTTTGGAAAAGGCACAGTGCTTTCCGCTTCGCCTATGGCGAATGATCTTCTGGTCGAGGTGTCTTTTGATAAGGTGGGCACCAAAAAGCTGATGGCCAATTTTGCAAAATTGAAAAAGATCGAAGGATAAAGGCTGCTGCCCTGCAGTCCGGCAAAAGAAAGGCGGAATGAAAAATGGCAAAAGTAACTTTGTTGGCATATACTCCGGAACCGGAAAAGCTGGTTGCCGCGGCGGCAAAACTGTGCTACAGTTCCAGCAGCCCCCAGACGCTTATGGACGGACTGACACCGGAAAAAACCGAAAGCTTTTTGGAGATGCTCCAAACAATCGGACACGAAAGTCCTATTGAACACGTGTCCTTTACATTCGGTATCGAAGGAGTTTCCCGTTCGCTGTTGGCTCAGATCACCCGGCACCGGATCGCCTCTTATAGCGTGCAGAGCCAACGGTATGTGCGGGAAAAAGACTTTCAGTATGTTACCCCGCCGGAGATTGCCGCCATTCCCGAAGCGCTGGAATTGTATGAGCAGACCATGACCCAAATCGGCGAAAGCTATGACCGCCTGGCAGCTATGCTGAAGCAGAAACACACCGAAACGCTTATGGCTGGGGGGATGGAAGAAAAAGCCGCGGCTCGCAAAGCGGAAAAAATGGCTATTGAGGATGCTCGCTTTGTTCTGCCCAACGCCTGCGATACCCAGATGGTGGTGACGATGAACGCGCGCAGCCTTTATAACTTTTTCCGGCACCGCTGCTGCAACCGGGCCCAGTGGGAGATCCGGGAAGTGGCGTACCAGATGCTGGCGCTGGTACATGAGGTGGCGCCTACGTTGTTTCAAAATGCCGGTGCCCCTTGCATCTGCGGAAATTGCCCGGAGGGTAAGATGAGCTGCGGCCATCCGGATGAGGTGCGGGCGTATGACGCCATGAGAAAGGGGAAAGCTACCAGATGAAACTGATCGTCATCGAAGGGTTGGACGGCAGTGGGAAAGCGACCCAGACGGCGATTTTGGCACAGGAGCTGACCCAAATGGGCGTACCGGTCAAAACCGTGTCGTTCCCCGATTACGAAAAACCCTGGTCCTGCCTGGTACGAATGTATCTGGAGGGGCAGTTCGGCAGCCGCCCGGAGGATGTCAGCGCTTATGCGGCGTCCAGCTTTTTCGCCATGGACCGCTTTGCCAGTTACCGCACCGGATGGCAGAAAGACTATGAGGAGGGTACGGTGATCCTCTGCGACCGGTATGTGGGGTCGAACGCCATCCATCAGTCGGTGAAGCTCCCGCGGCAGGAATGGGATATGTTTTTAGACTGGCTGTTCGATTTTGAATACAAAAAGCTGGGGTTGCCGGAACCGGCGGCGACCGTATATCTGAAAATGCACCCGGACACCTCAAAAAACCTGTTGGCCCAGCGCTATGGCGGGGATGAGGGAAAAAAGGATATTCACGAAAAAAATCTCAATTATTTGCTGGCCTGTCACGAAGCGGCCGGTTATGTGGCCGAAAAATGTGGCTGGCGGGTTGTGGAATGTTGCGATGGGCAGAACCTGCTGTCCCGGGAAGAGGTGGCGAAAAAAGTAATTGCCGCGTTGTCGGATTTGTTTGAATAAAATCGTTTTTCTGGACAAGAAAGAGAAGATAGGATAAAATAAAAAGATAAACAGATGTTTAAAGATGGGGGATTGAAAGATGGTTTATGTGTTTTTAGCGCAGGGATTTGAAGAAATTGAGGCGCTGACGGTGGTGGATATCCTGCGCCGCGCGGAACTGGAAGTAAAAACAGTGGGAGTTACCGGCGAGATCGTTGGCGGTTCGCATGGGATCGTTGTGGCTTGTGATACGGTGGAGGGAGTCATCGATCCGGCCGAGGCGCAATTGATTGTGCTGCCCGGCGGAATTCCCGGTACCTTGAACCTGGAAAAATCTGCCGTGGTGAAAGAGGCCATCCGCAGCGCGATGGAGGACAACCGCTATATCGGCGCGATTTGCGCTGCCCCCTCCATTTTAGGGCACATGGGATATCTGGACGACCGGGAGATCACCTGCTACCCCGGGTTTGAGTCTCAGATGCCGAAAGCCTATTACACCGGCGAAAAGGTGGTTGTTTCGGACAATATTATTATGGGAAAGGGCGCAGGCGTAGCGGTGGATTTTGCGCTTAAACTGGTGGAAGTCATGGTGTCGCCAGAACGGGCAAAAGCGCTGAGAGAGTCGTTGCAATGCTAAAAAGACGAGATATCCGCGCGGAAAAAAATGAGCTGCGCCGCCGGATGAAAAAATTTCGCCGGGAAATGCCGGCGGCGGTAAAACAGAAAAAAGACGATGCGATCCGGCGGGGAATACAGGCGCTTGGCCAGTATCAGGCCTGCGAGACGCTTTTGACGTTTGTATCCACGCCAATCGAAGTGGATACCCATGCTCTGATTGAAGAAGCACTGCGAAGCGGAAAAACGGTGGCGGTCCCTTACTGCATCGACGGAACGAGACAGATGGATTTTTACTGCATCCGGTCGATGGATGATCTGGTCCCACGGACATTCGGCGTGCTTGAGCCGCTGATTGATCGCTGCCCAAAGCTGACTGATACCAAAAACAGCGTTTGTCTTGTGCCCGGTCTCGCGTTTGACCGGCACGGTTTTCGGCTCGGGTACGGAAAAGGATACTATGACCGTTTTTTATCCGGATATACCGGCTTTAAAATTGGAATTGTATATGAAGAGTGTTTGTGCCAGCGTTTGCCGCATGGCTATTACGATGTGGCGGTCGATTTGCTGGTGACAGAAAAAAGACGGAAAAAACCGTTTTTTTTACCGGCCAAACACAGCGGGAAAGCGTAATGCTTGCCCGGCTTAAGAAAATAAGGCAGTTCAAAAGAATCAAGTTTTGCCAAAACATGCGCTTTGGGCTGCGTAAGCCCCATGGAGGAACCAATGAACGAAAAGAACGAGCAGGACATTTTTAAGAATTTAATTGACAGCATCCATGTGGATGAAGATGCCGCTCCCGAAAAAGAACCGGTACAGGTTCCCGTGCGTCAGTCCGGCGCCCCCGGAATATCGGACCGCCCGGTGCAGGAAAATGGGGCGGAGCCGGCCGTGGTGCCGATTCACCGCACCAATAGTGAGGACGAAGCGCTCCCCAAATGGCTGACGGAAAAACGGCCGCCGGCACGGGAGGAACACCCGGCGTCCAGCGAGTCCCGCCGGGCGTCCGTATCGAAACCGGCGAGTGGACAAGTCCAGGCAGGGCGTTCCGTTTCTTCCCGCGAAGAAAGGGGAGCCCGGCCGTCAGAAAAAGCGCGGCCCAACAGTTCTGCACAGGAGAAAGGCCAGCCTTCGGCTGCGCCGGCGGAAGATACGCAGCGAAAAACGGCGCCTTCCGGCGGAAAAACCAAGAAGAAGGTCAAAAAGCAGTACCGTGTGGGGCGGGCGCTTCTTCTGACGCTGCTGTTTCTTGCGCTGAGCGTATATCTGGCTTTTTTTGCGATCCATGCCTTTGAAGATCTGACTGCGGTAACGCTGTTCGGAGATGATGGCGCAGCAGAGCAGCAAATGACAGTGGAAATTCCCAAGGGATCTTCTACCGGTGAAATCGCGCAAATCCTGAAAAAGAATGGCGTGATCACCGAACCGCTTGTGTTTCGGCTGTATGTTATGCTGAAGCAGAAAGACGGTTTTCAAAGCGGCGAATATATCATGACCGATAAAATGGATTACGATTCCATTATTTACGCGCTTCAGGCCGGAACAGAACGCACCGATGTCGTGAAAATCATGTTCCCGGAGGGCTCTACCTCTGTGGACATCGCTCAAAAGCTGGAAGAAAAAGGCGTTTGCTCCGCCAAAGAGTTTTTGACGGCTTTAAACAGCAGCGATTATAACTACACGTTTGTGGACAATATCCCGCAAAACGCGCTGCGGTTTTATAAATTGGAAGGCTATCTCTTCCCCAATACCCAGGAATTCTTTGTGGGTGAGAGTGTGAGCTCGGTCGTCGACCGTTTCTTAAAGGACTTCAACACCAAAATTACCGATGAAATGCGTACACGTATGAACGAGCTGAACCTGACACTGGATCAGACGCTGGCCTTGGCGTCCATCATTCAGAAAGAAGCCAGTGACCCGGATGAAATGAAAAATATTTCCGAAGTGTTCCACAACCGCCTGCGCAACTCCGATGCTTATCCGAACCTGCAGTCTGACCCGACGATCTACTATGTGGAGCAGGTCATCAAAAAGAATATCGGAATGACCAATCAGGCGATGTACGATGCGTATAACACCTATGTCTGCAACGGCCTGCCGGTAGGCCCGATTTGCAATCCAGGATTGGATGCGATCGAGGCGGCGCTTTATCCGGCGCAGCATGAACAGACTTATTATTACTTTGTCACCGACAATGCAGGTACCTATTATTATGCAGAAACGCTGGATCAGCATAACGCCAACATTGCACAGGCAGACAAAGTCAACGCGGAATTGGCGAAAAACGCTTCCGCCGCAAGCTAAGAGGAAAAAATGCAAACAGTCACCGGATAACCGGTGGCTGTTTGTGTGCAGGGCAAAAAGTCTCAGAAAAGAGAAAGGTGGCTGCTATGGCAGATTGGAAACGGCCGGAGGTTTTGGCACCCGCCGGGGATTTTGAGCGGCTGACCGCAGCGGTGCGGTATGGCGCGGACGCGATCTATTTGGGCGGCAAGGATTTTGGCATGCGCGCGTCACCGGTGAATTTTACCGAGGAAGAGTTGGTACATGCCGTTGATTTCTGCCACAGAAAGGGCGTAAAGGTCTATGTTACCTGCAATATCCTACCGCGGGAAGAGGATCTTTCCACTTTGCCCGCCTATCTGCATTTTTTGCAGGATGCGGGGGTCGACGCACTGATCGTAGCGGATATCGGGGTCATGATGCTTTGCCGGCGTGAAATTCCCCAAATGGAATTGCACATGTCCACCCAGACCGGTGTTGTCAACCATTTAACCGCATCGGAGCTGTATCGGATGGGGGTCAAGCGGGTGGTCTTGGCCCGGGAACTGGGCCTGGAAGAGATCCGGCAGATTCGGAAAAATACGCCTCCGGAACTGGAAATCGAAGCTTTTGTGCATGGCGCCATGTGTATGTCCTTTTCGGGACGGTGCGTGCTCTCCAACTACCTGGCGGGGCGCGATGCCAACCGGGGAGAATGTGCTCAGCCGTGCCGTTGGAGTTACCATCTTGTGGAGGAAAAACGGCCGGGTGAATTTTTCCCGATTTTTGAGGAAGAGGACGGTACTTATATCCTGAACGCGAAGGACTTATGCATGATTGAATATCTGGACCAATTGGCGGATGCCGGGATTACCAGCTTTAAGATCGAGGGCCGGGCCAAATCCTTTTACTATGTGGCTACCGTTACCAACGCTTATCGCTGCGCGGTGGATCTGTTGGCAAAAGATCCGTCTCATTACCGCCTGCCCGATTGGATTTTGGAAGAAACGAAAAAGGTCAGCCATCGGCAGTATTGCACCGGATTTTATTTCGGCCGGCCGCAAAGCGGCCAGTATTACGAAAGCGGCGGCTATATCCGCAGTTATGATGTGGCGGCTGTAGTCGAAGGTTGGTCGGACGGCGTACTGCATTGCACACAGCGCAACCGCTTTTTTCCCGGTGATACGCTGGAAATCCTCTCTCCGGGAGAGCCGCCGGTATCTTTTCCGGTCGCGGCGATTTTAGACGAGAACGGACAACCGTTGGAATCGGCAAAGCACCCTATGCAGCATCTGAGGATTCCATGCGCCGGGCCACTTTTGCAAGGGACGATTCTGCGGCGAAAAGGATAAAAGGACGCAAAAATCAGAAAAAAGAGGCGTTTTCCACCGCCTTTGCCGCCTGCCGTCGTTGAAATCGCATAGGTTGGGGAAAATATTTTGTCTAATCCACACAAACCAAATGGTTTTTGCTTTGCTTTTGTTTATCCAACAAGCAGAAATTTGCAGAAAAACCTGCAAACTTCCGCCGGGATGCGTTGACGAAATGCGTTGCTGTGATATAATAATAATCGAGTTTGGCTGTTCCGCAAGGAATTGTTTAGAAGAAGCAAGGCCCAATTTTAGATGAAGAAGCAGGAGAGTTGTAGTAATGTTTGTAAAAGATGTTCAGGTTCAGAACCAGGTAGGTTTGCATGCACGTCCCGCGACTTTCTTTATTCAGAAAGCGAATGAGTACAAGTCTTCCATTTGGGTGGAGAAAGATGAGCGCCGCGTAAACGCGAAGAGCTTGTTGGGCGTTCTTTCCCTGGGAATTGTCGGCGGTACGACTATCCGCATTATTGCCGACGGCGCTGATGAGGAACAGGCAGTCAGCGGTCTGGTGAAACTGGTGGAGTCCGGTTTTGCCGAATAATCACACAGCATGATAAAAAGCCTCCCGGGCAAGCTGCACGGTGGGGCTTTTTTCCTATCTTTTTGTGAAAGAAGGGCGGAATATGAATAACCCGAGACTGGAATATCTGCGGGAAAAGGTGAAACAGCTTCCCAAAGAACCGGGCGTATATATCATGCGGGACAAAAGCGGCAAGATTATTTATATCGGAAAAGCCAAAGCGCTTCGCAACCGGGTATCCAGCTATTTTCGCAGCGTGGAAAAGCATCTGGAAAAAGTGTATAAAATGGTGGAGAATGTCTATGATTTTGAGACGATTGTCACCGACAGCGAATTCGAAGCGCTGGTGTTGGAATGCAGCCTGATTAAACAGTATACGCCGAAATACAATATCCTGCTCAAAGATGATAAGGGGTATTCTTATATTAAAATAACACCTCCTCCCTACAGCCGAATCCAGGCGGTATTGCAGAAACAGGAGAACGACGGATGCACCTATCTGGGGCCGTATATGTCCTCCTATGTGGTCAAGCAGACGGTGGATGAGGCCAATAAGGTATTCATGCTGCCGACCTGCAACCGAAAATTCCCCCAGGAGTTTCGCAAAGGGCGCCCTTGTCTGAATTTCCATATCAAACAATGCGTCGGCCTTTGTCGGGGAAGGATCGGTGAAGCGGAGTATGCCGCCCGGTTGGAAGAAGCGCTGGATTTTATCCGGGGCGGGTCGGCCCGGGCGCTGGAGCGGCTGGAAGAACAGATGATGCGCGCCAGCGAAAACCTGGATTTTGAAAAAGCGGCCCAGTACCGGGATCGGATACAGGCGATCCAGCGGATCACGGACCGGCAGAAGGTGGTCAGCTCCAAAGCGGCGGACGCTGATATTGTGGCCTTTACCCAAAGCGACAGCGCCACTGCGGCGGCAGTGCTTCTGTTTCGGAATCACCGGCTGGTGGATAAAAAGGACTTTGTGTTTTATGAAAGCGGAGACCTACCCGCCTTTCGCCGGGAGTTTTTATTGAGTTTCTATCGGGAGGATATCCCCCGCGTGATAGAAGTGGACGGAGATTTTGAGGACCGGGAATTGACGGAAGCGTATTTTTCACAGAAAATGGGGCACAAAATTACCATTACGGTGCCGCAGCGGGGAGAACAGGCAAAACTGGTGGAAATGGCGCGCAATAATGCGTCTCAGCGGCTTTCCCACGAGGTATCCCGCACAGGGCGGGAGCTTTCTGCCCTGGATGAGTTGGCTCGCCTTCTGGGCCTTGGGGCGCCGCCGTCTTACATCGAGGCGTATGACATTTCCAATATCGGCGCCGATACCATTGTGGGCGGCATGGTGGTGTTTGAGGGCGGGCGACCGCAGAAAAAATACTACCGTAAATTTAAAATGAAAACCCAGCTGACGCCCGACGACTATGCCAGCATGCGGGAGATGCTTTTCCGCCGCTTTGCCCGTTATGAGCAGGAAAAGGACACGGGCGAAGGGTTCGGCCGTCTGCCGGACCTGATCTTGCTGGACGGCGGAAAAGGCCATGTGGCGGCCATCCAGCCCTTGCTGGAGGAAATGGGAATGAACGTGCCGGTATTCGGTATGGTCAAGGATGACCGGCATCGGACCCGCGCCATCGCCAAAGACGGCGGGGAGATCGCCATCAATGCCAATAAGAATGCTTTTTCCCTGGTCACCCGCATCCAGGATGAGGTGCATCGCTATACCATTGATTTTTCCCGCAAGAGCCACCGGAAAAGCGGTATGGAACTGGCAATGACTTCGGTAGAAGGGATCGGCCCGGCACGGGCGAAGGCGCTGTTCACGGCGTTTAAAACCCAAAAGGCCATGCGGCAGGCGACAGTGGAAGAGTTAGCGGCGGTGAAAGGGATGACATCGCCCTGCGCCCAGCGCCTGTACGATTGGCTGCACGCTGATGAGGAATAGCGGCCGGGATATTGACATCCGGTGGATTTTGCCCCATAATAACCGTATATAAGAATGACGAAAGAAGTCGTTTTCAATCGAAGCAAAACGCGATGGAGGAGAAAAATGAGGATCATTACCGGTTCGGCCCGTGGGCGCAGGCTCACAGCGCCGCAGGGAATGGATGTGCGGCCGACAGCGGAAGTGACCAAAGAGGCTGTGTTTTCCGCCATTCATTTTGAGGTAGAGGGCGCGCGGATGCTGGATTTGTTCGCCGGCACCGGCCAAATGGGCCTGGAAGCAATCAGCCGTGGAGCGCGTTCGGTGACCTTTGTAGAGAATGGACGGCCTTCGCTGGAAGCGCTGCGAGCCAATATTGCAGCCTGCGGATTCGAACAGCAATGCCGGGTGGTCGCGATGGATGCAATTGGCTTTTTAAAGCTTGGCGGCGGGGAATACGATATCGCTTTTATCGATCCGCCTTACAACCAGGGACTGGCGCAGGCGGCGCTTCCGTTGGTAGCGCAGCAGATGGCGCCCGGCGGGATCATCCTGTGCGAAACCGATCGGCATGAAGAAATGCCCAAAGAGGCGGGCGTATTCTCTTTGATAAAGACCCGCAGGTACGGAAAAGCGATGATTCACACCTATCGGGTTTTGGAAGAGGAGTAGCGGATGAGAATTGCGGTGTGCCCCGGCAGCTTTGATCCGGTGACCAAAGGCCATTTGGACATTGTAACGCGGGCTTCAAAATTATTTGACAGAGTGATCGTTCTGGTGGTAATCAATGCTGCCAAAACGCCGAGTTTTACGCCGGAAGAGCGGGTGGCGATGATCCGTGAAGTGATCGGCGACGACCTGCCCAACGTGGAGGTCGATACCTTTTCGGGCCTGCTGGCCGACTATGTCCGGAATGTGGGCGCAGTTGCCATTGTGAAAGGCTTGCGGGCGGTATCGGATTTTGAGTATGAATTCCAGATGGCGTTGGCCAATAAAAAGCTCAACCCGGCGGCGGACACGGTATTTTTAACGACCGCTTCGCAGAATATGTACTTGAGCTCCAGCCTGGTCAAACAAATTGCCCAGTTCGGCGGGGATATTTCTGATTTTTTGCCGCCGCAGATTGTGGATAAAGTAGCCGGGCGTTTGTGTAAAAAGGAGATACAGTGAAAAATGTGCTCTACCGGTATGCGCCGGTTTTGCCGTAAAACAGCAGCTTAAGGGAGGGGTTACCTATGAATATTGATGATATTTTGGATGCGATGGACGAAATGCTGGACCGCGCGTGGAATCTGCCACTGACAGGCGGTCGGTGCGTTGTCGACGCGGAAAAGGTGCGGGATCTGATCGATGATATCCGCTTGAATATGCCTGCGGAAATCAAGCAGGCGAAGCAGATCGTGGCAGATCGGGCGGACATTATCAGCGTGGCGAAGAAAGAGGCGGAAGATATCGTCCGCAAGGCGGAAGATCATGCCAAGGCTTTGGTGGAACAGGAAGAGATCACAAAACAGGCACAGGCCCGCGCAACGGAGATATTGTCCCAGGCCCAGATCAAATCCCGGGAAATGCGGCAGGCATCCCAGGAGTTTGCGGAAACCATGCTTAAGAGCACGGAAGAGACCCTGTCCAAGGCGTTGGGGGATGTTCGTTCTACCTGTCAGGCAGTTAAATCTTCCAGCAGAAATTTTCAAAAATAAAATCGGGAAAATAAAAAAAGGATGGAATGATGATATTCCATCCTTTTTATTTGACAGAAATTACTTGACAATCGTTCGGTACCGAAGTATTATAGAGGTGAAAAATTAGGTACCGAATAATCAGGAGGTTTTTATGAAAGAACAAGAACAACCGTTGGAGTGCTTGTTTCGTCTAATGCGCGCGCTTCGAAGGGGGCAATCCCACCATCACGGACCGCACCATTTTCATGGGTACGGGAGGCTGATGGAAACGATTGCCGGCCATGAAGGCGCCAGCGCCAGAGAGTTGACAGAACTTTTGGACATCCGTCCGTCTTCTTTAAGCGAAATGCTGTCCCGGCTGGAAACGCAGGGGGATATCCGCAGGCAGCGGGATGAAAAAGATGCGAGGATCTCCCGTGTGTGGCTGACAGAACAGGGACAGCGGCGGATAAAAGAACAAAAGGAAAACCGGCATCCTTATCAAAAAGCGCTTTTAAACTGTTTGAGCGAGCAGGAAACGCAGCAGCTCAACACCATTTGCCAGAAACTGATTGACTGCCTGGAAAAAGAACAAAAGGAGGAGTGCTTATGCCGCCAGGAGGCCCGGGAGGAATGCGGGGGCCGAACCGGTTTTTAACCGAAGAGGAAAAAAAGAATCGACCGAAGATCACAAGCAAACTATTAAAACGCATTTTTTCCTATCTGCTTCCCTACTGGCCAAAACTGCTTTTGGTTCTTGCTGCCATTGTGCTTTCTTCTATTTTTGGACTGCTCCCGTCGATTTTGACCGGCAAGATCATTGATGAGGGGCTTATTGGCAGAAATTTCGGCGTATTGGTGCAGCTGATCCTGCTTTCTTTTGCGGTTTTGCTGCTGTCGAACCTGATCGGCGTGCTGGAAAGTTATCTGAATACCTGGGTGGCGCAGCATATTACCTACGATATGCGAAATCAGATGTACGCACATCTGCAAAAAATGTCCCACCGGTTTTTCACAACCAGCAAACAGGGAGATGTGATCACCCGCATGACCAGCGATATCTCCGGCGTGCAGAGCGTGATTGCCAATACGCTGACCAGCATCTTAAGCAACATTGCGGTGCTGGCCACTTCGGTAGTTGCCATGTACCAGAAAAACTGGATTTTGGCTACGGTGGGAATTATCATCGTGCCGCTGTTTGTCCTGCCGACCAAACAAGTGGGCAAGACCCGATGGACTTTGGCACTAAAATCTCAGGAGAAAAACGACGAGATCAATCAAATTCTCAACGAAACGCTGAGCGTAAGCGGGCAGATGCTGGTAAAACTGTTTACCAATGAACAGCCGGAATACGAAAAATATCAGAAAGCCAACCGGGAGATGACGCGCCTGAATGTAAAAGAAAGCATGGCAGGGCGGTGGTTCCGGGTGGCGATGAACACCTTTACCAGCATGGGCCCGATGCTGATCTATCTGGTTGGCGGCCTGCTTATCATCAAAATGGGCAGCACCAGCCTGACGGTCGGCGACATTACGGTTATGGTGGCGCTGCTCAACCGTATGTACCAGCCGGTCAACTCGCTTTTGAATATCCAGGTGGATGTCATACGGTCTATGGCGCTTTTCACCCGCATTTTTGATTATTTCGACATGCCGGTGGAAGTGGCAAACCGCCCCTACGCGGCAAAACCGGAGTCGATCAAAGGTGATTTGGAATTTTGCCATGTGGGATTCTTCTACGATGCCGGGCAGCCGGTTTTGACTGATTTGAACTTTTGCGTAAAAGCAGGGCGTTCTGTGGCGATCGTTGGGCCGTCCGGCGCCGGAAAATCCACGATCATTAACCTGATTCCCCGATTATATGACGTGACGGAGGGGAAAATCACGCTGGATGGACAGGACATCCGGAATATTGATTTGGAAACGCTGAGGAAAAACATCGGCGTGGTGACCCAGGATACCTATCTGTTTAACGGAACCATCCGGGAGAATCTATTATATGCCAATGCCAATGCGACGGAAGAACAGATGATGGAAGCGTGCCGCCGGGCCAATATCCACGATTTTATTGCAAGCTTGCCCAAAGGGTACGATACGCTGGTCGGCAACCGGGGCATTAAGCTTTCCGGCGGAGAAAAACAGCGGGTTTCCATCGCCCGGGTGATTCTAAAAGACCCCAGGCTGCTGATTCTGGATGAGGCGACTTCCGCGCTGGATTCCATTTCGGAAAGCTTGATTCAGGACGCAATCAATCCGCTGCTGCAAGGGCGTACCAGTCTGGTCATTGCGCACCGGCTGTCCACGATTATGGCGGCGGACGAAATCCTGGTAGTAGAACGAGGGAGGATCGTACAAAGAGGAACCCACCGGGAACTGGTAGGGCAGGACGGTGTGTACCGGGAACTGTACGAAACCCAATTCCGCCGTGCGCTGGCCGATCAGGAGGAGCGCAGGGAAAATCCAACGAAACCTGTGTTTGTGCATTAAAAGGAAAAGCTGATTCGCGAATTTCGCGAATCAGCTTTTTTTACAGCAGACGTTTGAAACGAATTTATCGGTGCGCAATGACCTGATCAAGTGTCAGGTCTTTTGTATAGTAGCTGTCTTTCATGGGTTCTTCCTTTGCGTAATCAGTGGACAGATACTTTTTGTTATCATCGGCAAAAACGGTCACGACGACAGGATCGCCGCCTATCCGCTCCGCCGCCATAATTGCTCCGATCAGGTTGGCGCCGGAAGATACCCCTACGCCGATTCCCAGATGACGGGAAAGCATCTGCGCCGCGATGATGGCGTCGCCATCATCTACGGAAACAACGCCGTCCAGCTCGGGCAATTTCAACAGGTCGGGGATAAAATCATCGGAAATGCCCTGGATGCGGTGCTTCCCGACCTTATATCCGGTGGAAAGAGTAGGAGAGTTCAGCGGCTCCAGCGCAAAAGCCTGGCAGTCGGGATTGGCTTCTTTCAGGCGCTGGGCGATTCCCATGATGGTGCCGCCGGTACCGGTACCGGCTACCACGCCATCGGGTTGCAACCCCAACTTGCTTAACTGCTGCAGAATTTCCGCACCGGTGGTTTCGTAATGCGCCGCGCTGTTGTCCGGGTTGGAAAACTGTCTTGGCAGAAACACATCGCCTTTTTTGGCCAGCTCCTCGGTCATGCGAATCGAACCGAGAAAACCGCCATCTTCTTTTGAAACCAGCTGGACGGTGGCGCCGTAGCCTTCCATCATGGCGATGCGTTCCCGGCTCATCCAGTCAGGCATGAAAATGATTACCGGATGCCCCAGCGCAGCGCCCACAGCGGAGAAAGAAATGCCGGTGTTGCCGCTGGTCGCTTCCGCAATCGCCATGCCCGGTTTGATGGTACCTGTTTCATATGCCTTTTTTAAAATATAATAAGCCACCCGGTCTTTGATGCTTCCGGTGAGATTGTAAGCTTCCGCTTTTGCAAAAATGCGCAGACATCGACCCTTGTAGGTACAATGGATCTCCAGGAGAGGGGTACCCCCTATCAGGGGCGCAAGATGTTTGAAAATCTCTTGTGCTTGCTGTTTCAACGAGATGCCTCCTTTGGTTTACGTCTGCTGGTGCTATTTTATGCTGAAATCCCCCAAAAGTCAAGAAACGGACAAAAAGGGGATATGAAAGGTCGCCTCGAGAAAAAAGAAAAAGTTAAAAAAGACGAGAGAAAAGAGTTTCAGAAAAAATCGAAAAAATTCATTTTTTTTGAACAGGAATGTTGCATTTGAAAAAAGAACTGGTTATAATGGAGTTGCAGTGGTGTAAAGTGGTGCAAAGTGGTTAAAAAGTGATAAAAAGAGAGGGCGGTGGGAAGAATGTTGATCGGTGAGTATGCGCATACGCTCGATCAAAAAGGACGCGTCAATTTTCCCGCCAAGCTTTTAACCGATTTGGGTGACCGCTTTATCCTGTCGAAAGGTCTGGATGGCTGCCTGTTTGTATATTCCATGGAAGAATGGGGAAATCTTGAGAGAAAAATAAAAGAACTTCCCCTTTCCAAATCCCGGACGCTGCAGCGGTATTTCTTTGCCGGCGCCGCGGATGTGGAAGTGGACAAACAGGGGCGTATCGTTATCCCCGCAAAGCTGCGGGAACACGCGGGCCTGGAAAAAGACATCATGATCATCGGCGCCTCCAGCCGGGCGGAAATCTGGGATAAAGAAAGATGGAACCAGAACTGCCAGGAGCTGACTGCCGAGACCATTGAACAGGCGATGGAGGAGTTGGGATTCTAACCACAGGCATGCCGAAAGGAGCGGAACAATGGAATTTTCCCATTATTCTGTGATGCTGGAAGAGAGCATCGCGGGTCTTGCCATCCGGCCGGACGGTATTTATGTGGATGGGACAGCAGGAGGGGCTGGACATTCCTGCCAGATCGCAAAACGGCTGACAAGCGGTAAGCTGTTTGCACTGGATAAGGATCCGGACGCAGTAAACATTGCAGGACAGAGGCTTGCGCCTTATGCGCAGGCTACGGTAATACAGGCGGATTTCAAAAATCTGTGCTGTACGCTAAAGGAGCGGGGGATTACCGGTGTCGACGGCATTTTACTGGATCTTGGCGTTTCTTCCTATCAGCTGGACACAGCGGAGAGAGGATTCTCCTACCACCAGGACGCGCCGTTGGATATGCGCATGAGTAAGGCCGGACCCAGTGCCCAGGATCTGGTCAACACCTATTCCGTCGAAGACTTGACCCGGATCATCCGGGAATTCGGCGAAGAAAAGTACGCTTTCAGCATTGCGAAAAATATAGAAAAAGCGAGACTGAAAGCGCCGATTACGACGACCGGGCAGCTGGCGGATATTATCAGGGAATCGATGCCCTATTCCGCCCGGCGGGAAAAAAATCCTGCGAAAAAAACCTTTCAGGCCATCCGTATCGCCGTGAATGGCGAACTGGACGCCCTGTCTCAGGTTTTGGACCAAGCGTTTGACTTTTTAAATCCGGGCGGCAGATTTGCCATTATTACTTTCCACTCCCTGGAAGACCGGATGGTCAAACAGAAGTTTGCGGATTTTGCAAAAGGCTGTACCTGCCCACCGGATTTTCCGGTGTGCGTGTGTGGGAAAAAGCCGCGTGGCGTTCTGGTCAGCCGGAAGCCGATTACGCCGACAGAAAAAGAATTGGCGGAAAACCGCAGAAGCCGCAGCGCAAAGTTGCGCATTATTGAAAAAAATCAGGAAGCATAAATCAAAAGAAGCAGAAAGGGTGAAGGAAATGGCCTTGGGAAATCAGGCTTATGACCTGTCGCGTTATGAGCCAAAACCCGAAAAGCAGCCGAAAATGCAGGTCGTTCATCGGGCGCAGCCGGTAAAATCCGTGTATGGTGTCCGGCCGATCACTCTTGTGGTGGTTGCCATGATGGTGGTGGCGATCACAGCGCTGCTTTTGTATAATAACGCAATGATTGCCGAGGTCAGCGCCGAAATAACCTCAACGACCGCTCAGCTGGAGCTTCTGCAGAATGAAAACGCGCGGCTGAATCGGGAATTGGACATGAAAATGTCCAATGAGGCCATTGCGCAAACGGCGGCCAATGAATTGGGACTCACAAAACTGGAAAATTATCAGGTTGCGTATATAAACCTTTCTTCCCAAGATGTTGTTACCGCGAAAAACAACAGCACAGGGACGGGCATTTTCGCCATGATTGGACAGGTTATTACGAAAATTCAGGAATATCTGAAGTTTTGAGCAATATCATATATTAAAGAGGAAGACAGAGGGGGATATGCGTGCCTCCGGCACGAAAGTACCGGGCGCATCAGCTCCTAATGTGACAGCGGGGAGTTGAGAAGAATATTCTTAACTCCTTTTGTTTCTAACAAATCAGAAACCAGACGCGGCCAGCCGGAATGGAGGATCAAGAGATGACTTTTCCAAGTACAACGGTACAAATGAAAAAAAGGATCGTTGCTTTGATCCTGGCGATATCGGTGTTAGGGTCGTCTGTGATTATTGGCCGACTCTTTCAGCTGCAGGTGGTGCAGGCGGAAGATCTGCAAAAGAGAGCGGCGCGCCAGCAGATGCGGGTGACCAGCCTCAGCGCCCAGCGAGGCACGATCTACGACCGGAACGGCGAAATCCTCGCCATGAGCGGAACCGTCTGGACTGTTTACCTGTCGCCTGTGGACATCGATTCGGAAGAAGAGCGGCAGTTGATTGCCAAAGGACTTTCAGAGATCCTGGACGTTTCGGAAGAGTTCGTGTTGGAAAAATCCCAGCGCAATACATATTACGAGATCATCAAAAAGAAGATCGAGCGGCCTCTTGCCGACGAAGTAACCAAGTTTGTTACGGAAAACAATATTACCTGTGTGGGCCTGGAAGAGGATTATAAGCGGTATTATCCTTACGGAACGCTGGCCTCAACAGTACTTGGCTTTACCGGAAGCGAAAATCAGGGCGCTTATGGGCTGGAGGCCTACTACGACAGCGCTTTAAGCGGGACCAACGGCCAAATCGTATCTGCGAAAAATGCCTGGGGAACCGACATGCCCTTTAAATACGAAAAAATGTACGAAGCCCAGAACGGGAATGATCTGGTGCTGACCATTGACATTAACATTCAGCGGTTTGTCGATAAGCATCTGGAGCAGGCAGTGATTGAACACGAGGTGCAAAACAAAGCCTGCGCGGTTGTTATGGACGTAAAAACCGGGGAAATTCTGGCCATGAGCACCAAACCGGATTTTGACCCCAATTCGCCCAACACGATTTATGATAAAAATGTGCAGGCTCAGCTGGATGCCATCACCGACGAGGATGCCCGGCAGGAGGCCCTGCTGGAAGCGCAGTATGCCCAGTGGAGAAACAAGGCGATTTCCGACCCGTATGAGCCGGGATCGGTTTTTAAAATCATTACCGCCTCCGCAGTGTTGGAAGAAAAAATTGTCGGCTTGAACAACTCTTTCACCTGCACCGGTTCTTACGAATCCGGCGGCGTGATCTATCACTGCTGGAAGCTGGCCGGACATGGCACTCAGAATTTTGCCCAGACCTTGCAGAACTCTTGCAACCCGGCGTTTATTTCCTATGGGCAGGCGCTGGGCAAGGAAAAATTCCGGGAATATTTCAATGCTTTCGGACTGACGCAGACGACCGGCGTTGATTTGCCCGGAGAAGCAAGCAGCATTTATCATTCGGATGAGGATTTCGGTATCACAGAGCTGTCCAGTAGCTCTTTCGGACAAACTTTTAAAGTGACGGCACTTCAGTTGATCACGGCGGTTTCCGCAGCGGTCAACGGCGGACAACTGATGCAGCCTTATGTGGTAAAGCAAATTGTGGACGAAGACAAGAATGTGGTGTCGGAAACCACTCCGGTGGTAAAACGCCAGGTCATCTCCAACGAGACCAGCGCCACGATGGGAGCGCTCTGCGAGAGCGTTGTGTCCGATGGGTCCGGCCGAAAAGCGCAATTGCCCGGCTTCCGGATCGGCGGCAAGACCGGTACGTCCGAAAAATTAGGCGCCAATGACAGCGAGTGGAAGATCCTTTCCTTTGTGGGCTTTGCGCCGGCGGATGACCCGCAAATCGCAATTCTGGTCATGCTGGACGAACCGAAACTGAATGATCCGTACGGCTCTACCATCGCGGCCCCGATCGTAAAGAATATGCTGGCGGATATTTTACCTTATTTGGGCTTTGAGGCGGAATTGGACGTGGATGAGGATACCAGCGTGGAAACGCCTTATCTGACTGACGTTATGCTGGAGGAAGCCCAGGCCCAGTTAATCGATGCGGGACTCAAGGCCCGCATTGTCGGCGAGGGGGATTCAGTGCTGAAGCAGGTGCCCCAGGCTGGGTATGAAATCCCTTACGGCGGCACGGTGATTCTTTATACGGACGAAACGGAACTTGCGGAAAATGTGCCAGTGCCCAACGTGTTGGGAAAAACGGGAAAACAGGCCAATGCGGCAATTTTAAACGCAGGATTGAACATTAAAATCGAAGGGGACTTCCCGGATAACGTGCAGACTCAGGTGGTGAGCCAGTCGCCGCTGCCGGATGAAAAGGTCCAGCCGGGAACGGTCGTCACAGTGACCGTGCACCAAGTGGGGGACACATCAGCCAATGAAAGCCCTTGACAGATGGCAGGTTTTGCCATGATTCGGGCCGCAAATATGATAAAATAAACTGTGCGGCAGAATGCAGACAGAAATAAAATGCATTCCCCAATTCATAAAGGGGGTAATAGTTTGAAGCTTTTTGACCTGATGAAAAATGTTCCGTTTACAGGAAACATAGAAAATCTGGAAATCGACCGGCTGACCAGCGACTCCAGGCAGATCACGCCGGGGTGCTTATTCGTCTGTATCGCAGGCGCCCGGTTTGACGGACACACCGTTGCCGGGCAGGTGCTGAAAGAAGGCGCCGCCGCAGTGGTCTGTGAGCGGGATCTGGGGCTGGACCGTCAGATTTTGGTATCGGACAGCCGGGAAGCCTACGGCATTTTGTGCAGTAATTTCTACGGAAATCCTGCTCAAAAACTGAAGCTGATCGGCATTACCGGCACCAACGGCAAAACCACCTGCACCTACCTGATCAAGCATATTCTGGAATCGGCTGGTAAAAAGGTGGGATTGATCGGTACGATTCATAACGAGATCGGAGACATGGTCCTGCCGGCGAAAAATACCACGCCGGACCCGGGAGAGCTGCATGTGCTGTTTATGCGTATGGCCCAGGCCGGCTGCGAATATGTGGTGATGGAGACTTCTTCCCACGCACTGGACCAAAAGCGGCTGGCCGGATGCCGGTTTGCGGTAGGGGTTTTCACCAATCTGACCCAGGATCATCTGGACTATCACGTCACCATGGAGAACTATTATCAGGCGAAGAAAAAGCTGTTCGATCTGTCCGACGCGGCCGTGATCAATATAGACGATGATTACGGGCGCAGACTGTCGCAGGAAGTCTCCTGCCCGGTAACGACCTTTTCCATCCATGCGGATACAGCGGATTTTACCGCAAAGGATATCCGCCCCTCGGTGGACTGCAACCGGTTTACCATCGTGGGAAACGCCCAAATCGGACGGGTCAGCTTTTCCATGCCGGGCGAATTCTCGGTGGCCAACGCGATGGCAGCCGGCGTGGCGGCGATGCTTTTGGGATTGGATATACAGCAGGTGTGCGACGGCTTGTCCGGCTGCCCGGGCATACCAGGGCGGACAGAGGTACTTCGGACGGATACGGATTTTACAGTCATCCGGGATTACGCCCACACGCCGGATGGCTTGGAGAAGGTGCTGCCTGCCTTGAAGCCATTTGTCAAAAACCGGCTGATGGTACTGTTTGGCTGTCCCGGGGAACGGGATCCTTCCAAACGAATCCATATGGCCGAAGCAGTGGCAAAGTATGCGGATTATATCATTTTGACCTCGGATAATCCCCGGCGGGAGGACCCGATCAAAATCATCGAGCAGGCGCTGCCCGGTTTTGCGGGAACGTCGGTCCCGTATGAAGTGATTCCGGACCGCTACAGCGCGATTGAATGGGGATTGGCCCATGCCCAGCCCGGCGATGTGCTGGTGCTGGCAGGGAAAGGGCATGAGGATTATCAGGTATTGGGGTATGGCACCATCCATTTTGACGAGAGGGAAGTTGTGGCGCGGATTTTATCTGAGCAGCGCCAGCACAGGAAGTGAGGGAGTGTTTTGAGCGGCTATTCCTTAAGCGAGATCAGCGAGTGGATCTGCGCGGATAAAAAATTGTTTGGCACCGTAAACGAAATTGTGACCGACTCCAGAAAAATCACCCCTGGATGTCTGTTTATCGCATTGGAAGGCGAGTTCTTCGATGGGCATCGTTTTATTGCCGAAGCGCTGGAAAAAGGCGCGGCCGCGGCGGTGGCGCACAAAAAGGGCGAAGAACCTGCGGAAAAGACCCTGTATGTAGGAAATACCGAGCGGGCGCTGCGGGCGTTGGCCCGGCTGCACCGGATTAAAATCGACCCGGTGGCAATCGGCGTTACCGGCAGCGTGGGAAAAACCACTACCCGGGAGATGATCGCGGCAGTGGTGCGGCAGAAGTATCACACGCTGACAACCAAAGAGAATCTCAACAATAACATCGGGATGCCCCAGACCTTGCTGGAGCTGACCCCGGCGCATCAGGCGGCGGTGATCGAAATGGGTATGACCGCCTTGGGTGAAATTGAGGAACTGGCTACCACGTTGCTGCCGCAAATCGGTGTGATCACCAATATCGGCGTTTCCCACATGGAGCGGCTGGGGAGCCAGCAAAATATTCGCCGCGCCAAGCTGGAGATCGTGCAGGGCCTGCGGGAAGGCGCGCCTTTGCTGCTCAACGGAGACGACCCCTTGCTCTGGGGATATGAAAACCCAGATCTCAAAGTGATATTTTACGGCATTGAAAATAAAGACTGCCAGATCACGGCAAAGGATCTGGTTGTCCTGATGGGAAGCACTACCTTCACCATCTGCTATCAGGGCGAAAAATACGCGGCGCATATTCCCTGTATGGGCCGGCATAATGTGCTCAATGCGCTGGCGGCGTTCGGCGTGGGCGTCTGCCTGGGGATGGAGCCTAAGGAAGCGGCTGCGGCGCTGGAAAAATATCAGGTGACCGGCTGGCGGCAGAAGATCACACCTTTCCATGGCTTTACCGTCGTGGAGGACTGCTATAACGCAGGGCCGGAATCGATGAAGGCAGCGCTGACGACATTGGCGGGGATGCCCTGTACCGGCCGGCGGATCGCCGTGCTGGCAGATATGCTGGAACTGGGACATCTGTCACAGCAGGCGCATCAAATGATTGGCCAGCTGGCGGGACAAACGCATTTGGACGCGGTCTACGCCTATGGAGAGATGGCAAAACTGATTGTGGAAGAAGCCAAAAATGCAGGCGTTCCAGATGCAGTCTGGTTCTCACAAAAGCAGGCGTTGACAGACCATGTGCTTTCTCAAGTGCAGAAGGGTGATATCCTCTGGGTGAAAGGCAGCCATGGAATGGCGCTGGAGACCTTGGTGGAAGCGATTTATCAGCAGGCTTAAAACCTGATATCCCGCAGTCAATGACAACATGCTGCAGCGGGGCGGCGGATAGGGGCGTATTATGAGGACGTTTATCATTTTGATGACAGCATTACTGGCGTTTGGCATTACCGCTTTGATGGGATTCTGGCTGATTCCGCTGCTGCGAAAAGTGAAATATGGTCAGACGATTCTGGATATCGGGCCGGTGTGGCACAAAAATAAACAGGGTACACCCACCATGGGCGGATTTCTGTTCATTGCCGGTGTGCTGGTTTCGGTTACCGTCGGATATCTGGTCTATATGACTGCAGGCGGCGGGGAAAACGAGATTTCTCCGATCTTTGGCACCCGGCTGCTTGCCGGAGTGGTCATGGCGCTGGCATTCGCCTTTTTAGGCTTTGTAGACGACTATATCAAGGTAGTTAAAAAAAGAAATTTAGGCCTTACCGCGGGACAAAAAATGATCATGCAGATTCTGATTGCAGCCATTTATCTGATTATTCTTTATCTGGCGGGGGATACTTCCACTGTGCTGTGGATTCCTTTTATCGGCAGTTTGGAGCTGGGCTTGTTTTATTATCCGATCGCGCTGTTTATCCTGATCGTGGGAACGGCCAACGCGGTGAACCTGACCGACGGCATCGACGGTTTGGCAAGTTCGGTGACTTTTGTGGCATCGCTGGGATTTATGATCATAGCGGCTCTGCTGTCAGTTTATGAAATGCAGCTTCTTGCGGTGGCGGTAGCCGGCTCGATGCTGGGCTTTTTGGTGTGGAATTTCCACCCGGCCAAGGTCTTTATGGGGGATACCGGTTCCATGTTCCTGGGGGGACTGGTCGTAGCCATGGCTTTTGGATTGGGCTTGCCGTTTTTAATCGCTATGATAGGGATCATCTATTTGGTTGAGACTCTTTCCGTTATGCTGCAGGTAGCTTCTTTCAAGCTCACCGGCAAGCGGATTTTTAAGATGAGCCCCATCCATCATCATTTTGAGATGAGCGGCTGGAGCGAAGTAAAGATCGTAGGGGTATTTTCTTTGGTCACCGCAGTGGGCTGTGCGCTGGCTGTTTGGTGGATCGTGTCGTTATAAGGGGATTTTATCTGAAAAGAGGGAAGCTTGGATGGTGCAAAAACAGAACGCACAAAGCAAAAAGCCGCGTCCGACGGGCAGAGGCAATCTGGACGTTACCTTTTTGGTATTGGTCCTTCTCCTGCTGACGTTTGGCCTGATTATGCTTTTCTCTGCCAGCTATGCTTACGCTTATTACCATGATAATGACAGTTTTTACTATATCAAAAAGCAGATGATCTTTGCGGTGGCCGGGATTGTCGCCATGATCGTAGCGGCTAATTTTGATTATCGCTATTGGCAAAAACTTGCTGTCCCGGTAATGGGCGTTGCGATTCTGCTGTTGATCGTGGTGCTGTTTATGCCTAAAATTGCAGGCGTGCACCGATGGATCCCCATTGGAAATTTAACCACGTTCCAGCCATCGGAAATCGCTAAATTCGCAGTTGTTATCCTATTCGCCAAAATGGTCACGATGTATGGGGATAAGATGAAAACGCTCCGGTACGGGATACTGCCGTTCATGATCGTGCTGGGCGTGATCGCCGGCCTGATGGTTTTGGAACCGCATCTGTCCGGAACCATTCTGATCGTTACCATCGGCGTTGTGATGATGTTTGTAGGCGGCGTTGATCTGAAATGGTTTGCGCTGGGCGTTGGCCTGCTGGCCGCCGGCATCGTAGTCGTGGTTATGATCCCCGGTATCATCGAATACGCGCAGTCCCGTTTGGAATATTGGCTGGACCCGTTTGCCGATCCGCAGGGCAAGGGGTTTCAGACCATTCAGTCGTTGCTGGCCATCGGCTCCGGCGGCGTAATGGGGCTGGGCCTGGGGAACTCCCGGCAGAAATACCTTTATATCCCCGAACCGCAGAACGACTTCGTGTTTTCCATTGTCTGCGAGGAGCTGGGCTTGGTCGGAGCGTCTATCATTGTTATTTTGTTTGCGCTTTTGGTATGGCGCGGCTATGTAATCGCCATCCGCGCAAAAGATAAATTTGGGACGATGTTGGCGGTAGGGCTTACCACGCAGGTTGGCCTGCAGGCGCTTTTGAATATTGCCGTTGTCACCAATACCATCCCCAATACCGGCATCAGCCTGCCGTTCTTCTCATACGGCGGCACGGCGCTGATGATGCTGTTGGCCCAGATGGGAGTTATTTTATCCGTTTCCCGGCGCGCGGCGTTGGAAAAACAATGAGGAGGATAAATTGTATGCGGGTTTTATTTGTCTGCGGCGGAACAGGAGGGCACATCAATCCGGCGCTGGCGGTGGCCGGTTACCTGAAAAAACAGCAGCCCAACGCTCAGGTTCTGTTTGCGGGCAGCCCTCTGGGGATGGAGGCCGGCTTGGTGCCCAAAGCGGGATTTGATTTTGCCCCCATCAAGGTAAAAGGGTTTCAGCGTCAGCTCAGCTGGCGCAATCTGAAAAATAATATGATGGCAGTGGTCTATCTCACCACATCGGGGTACCGTTCCCGGCAAATTTTACGGGAGTTTCGCCCGGATGTGGTGATGGGTACCGGCGGCTATGTCAGCGGACCGCTGGTTCGTCAGGCGGCCAAAATGGGAATTCCCACGCTGACCCATGAGCAGAACGCTTTTCCCGGCGTGACCACCAAGCTGTTAAGCAAATATGTGGACCGCGTGATGCTGGCGGTGCCGGAGGCAAAAAAATATCTGAATCCCAATGCCCACTTTGTTGTGACCGGCAATCCGGTGCGGGAGGCGTTTTTTACCGCGGACCGGAATGCCGTGCGGAAAAAGATGGGCCTGGAGGAAAAAATCTGCGTGCTGTCTTTTGGCGGCAGTTTGGGCGCACGGCGGGTCAATGAGGCCATGGCGGAGTTGATCGCCCATAATCAGAACAACCCCAATATTTTTCATATCCATGCCACAGGAGCATACGGCACGGAACTTTTCCCGCAGCTTTTAAAGGAAAAAGGAATTACAAATAGTAAAACAAATCCAAATTTGGACATAAGGGAGTATATTTACGACATGCCCGAATGCTTTGCCGCGGCAGATCTGGTGATCGGGCGGTCCGGCGCCAGCACGCTGAGCGAACTGGAGGCGGCAGGCAAAGCATCGATTCTGATTCCGTCTCCCAATGTGGCGGAGAATCATCAATACCATAACGCCATGACACTGGTGCGAAAAGATGCGGCGGTAGTGATAGAAGAAAAAGATTTGACCGGGAAGCGGCTGTGCGATGCGTTCGACCGGCTGTTCGCCGATCCTGAAAGGCTGCGCCGCCTTGGGGAAAATGCGGCCAGTCTTGCCATCAATGACGCGAACGACCGCATTTATCGCCAGATCATCGAACTGGCATCGAAACAATAGAGCCTATCCGTTTGCCTTTCACCGAAAGCACCCAGACGCATATGATGAAATGAACCGCTCCGACGGATTTTTCATCAGAAAGGATGGGCGTTTATGGATAGATATGAGATTACAGGCGGCCGGCGCCTGGCCGGGGAGCTTCGTGTCCAAGGCGCAAAAAACAGTATTTTACCGATTTTGGCAGCAACGGTTCTTACCAAAGGCCAATGCGCCATACATAATTGTCCGGACCTTTCGGACACAGCATTGACCATTGATATCCTGCGCACGCTGGGGTGCAGGGCCGATTGGCGGCAGGGAAGTATTTTCGTGGATGCCGGTGGACTGTCCCATTTGGAGCTTCCCGGGGAGCTGACCGGAAAAATCCGATCCTCCATCGTCTTTCTGGGACCGCTGCTTGCGCGGTGCGGATGGGTAAAAATCGCCTATCCCGGCGGGTGCCGGCTGGGGCCTCGTCCCATTGACCTGCATTTGGATGGACTTCGGCAGATGGGCGCTTTTGTGAAAGAAGAAGAACAGCACCTTCTTTGCCGTGTGCCGGAGGGATTAAAAGGCGCCCGAATCATTTTATCCTTTCCCAGCGTAGGCGCTACAGAAAATCTGATGATGGCGGCGGTACTTGCAAAAGGAAGAACAACGCTGATCAACTGCGCCTGCGAGCCGGAGATTGTAGACCTGGCAAATTTTTTGAACCGCTGCGGCGCCAAAATCTACGGCGCAGGAGAGAATACGATTGAAATCGACGGAGTCTGTGTACTGCACGGATGTGAGCATATTATTATTGGGGACCGGATTGCAGCCGCCACCTATCTGGCTGCCGCGTCGATGACCGGCGGAGAAATCACGGTTTCCGGCATTGAACCGGAGAATCTGATGTCAATGTTGGCGGCGCTGCAAAAAGCCGGCAATGAAGTTGTTTGGGAAAAGAACCGCTGTTTTTTAAAAGCGCCGGATCATCTCCGGGCGCTTGCGCAGGTGAGAACAATGCCTTATCCGGGGTTCCCGACCGACGGGCTGCCGCTTTTTTTGTCATTGGCTGCCGTTTCCCGGGGAACCAGCGTTTTTGTGGAAAATATTTTTGAAAATCGATACAGCAGTATTCCTTGTCTGCAGAGAATGGGCGCATCTATCCGGCAGGAGGGAAAGGTCGCCGTGGTAGAAGGCTGCGCTCTTTTGCACGGCGCGGATGTTTGTGCGGAAGATTTGCGCGGCGGCGCGGGGCTGGTGCTGGCGGCACTGGCGGCCCAGGGCGTTAGCCATGTTGAGGGAATTGAATGGATTGAGCGGGGATATGAGTATTTCTGCGAAAATTTGACGGCGCTGGGCGCCGAAATCCGGAAAAAATAAAAGGCGGGAACAAAATGAGCCAAGAGAAGAACAAAAGGAGAAAAACGCGCCGTGCCGCCGGGCAGGCGCCGGAACGGCAGAAGCGCCGCCGTCGTAAGGGAAACAACATCCTATGGTATCTGTTGATTTTGGTTTTTATGGTCACGACGACGATTATTTTGACCACTACCGTCTTTTTTAAGATTAAAAATATCACCGTTACCGGAAATGAGCATTATGATAATCGGTCTTTGATCCTTTCTTCCGGCATTTTGCTGGAGGAGAATATGTTCCGCCTGAAGGATGAGCAGATCAAGGAAAAGCTGGTAGAAGAATACAGTTATATTTCGAAAGTAAAGATCCGCAGAAAACTGCCGGATACGATCGTCCTGGAGATCACGGAGGCTACTCCCATCGGCGCGATTGACGCCGGAGCCGGATATACGCTGATCAGCGAAGAAGGGCGGGTGCTGGAGTGCAACACGCCGGTCTTGCCGGAGGAAATGCCGATTGTGATGGGGTTTTCGGAAGAAACGCCGGAGCAGGGCAGTTATTTGAGTGAAATGGATTCTGATAACGTAAAAAGAATGCAGATGGTAATGAAAGCGGCGGAAAAAACCGGGTTTTCTTATTTTAACATCATCGACCTTTCGGATCCGTACGATTTGAAGCTGTATTACCAGGAGGTGTTTGAAATCATCCTGGGCACCGACAGCAATCTGGAATACAAAATGGAATTGATTTTAAAGGTGATTGAAACGCAGAATCTGCTTACCGGTTTCCGCGGGACGATTGACGCTTCTTATGAGGGGGAAGTCTGGACCAGACCGTCCGGCAGTGTGGCAATACCCGATTACAGCAGCCAGCTTTCGAATGATGCCGCCGATCCGGCCGGCGATGACGGTTCTACCAGCGATAGTGGTTCCGCGACCAGTCAACCCGAAGATAACGGGTTTTCCGTTGGGGCCGCTTAAGAGGAAAATGCACTGGGAATTTTTCTCAAAAGAGCAAAAAACCGGCGAAATCCGGGAATTCGCTATTGAACTGGACAGAAAAAAATGGTACATTAAAATAGAAAAAGTAAAGTTTATTTTAAGTAAAAGCAAAATATAGAGCGAGTCACTTCTTGAAGCTCTTGTCGGGGATAAAAGAAAACTTAGGAGGAAATGAAAATGCTCATGAATTTTGAAATTGATAACTACGTCGATAAAGGCGTTGCCATCAAAGTAGTCGGCGTCGGCGGCGGCGGCGGTAACGCAGTAAACCGGATGATTGCCTCCGGAATGCAAAGCGTAGAGTTTCTTTCGCTGAATACAGACAGCCAGGTTCTTTCCTCCTCCAACGCGGCGCAAAAAATACAGATCGGCGCGAAATCTACCCGCGGTAAGGGCGCCGGCGGGCATCCGGAAATTGGGCAGAAAGCGGCAGAAGAAAGCCGGGATGAGATCGCCGCCGCGCTGAAAGGCACCGATATGCTGTTTGTTGCGGCCGGTATGGGCGGCGGCACCGGAACCGGCGCTGCTCCGATTGTAGCGCAGATTGCCAAAGAAATGGGAATTTTGACCGTCGGCATCGTGACGAAACCCTTTGCTTTCGAGGGACGCAGACGAATGGAGCAGGCCGAAATGGGTATTTTGGCCCTGCGGGAGCATGTGGATGCTTTGGTAGTGGTCCCCAATGAAAAGCTCAAATATTTGTCGGATACGAAAATTACGCTGGTCAATGCATTTGAAGTGGCGGACGATGTCCTGCGCCATGGCGTGCAGAGTATTTCCGATTTGATCAATATCCCGGGGCTGATCAACCTGGACTTTGCGGACGTTACGGCAGTGATGAAAGACGCAGGACAGGCTCATATGGGTGTTGGCCGCGCTTCCGGCAAGGACAAGGCTGCCGACGCTGCTACGGCCGCGATTTCCAGCCCGCTTTTGGAAACGTCCATCAACGGCGCAAAAGGTGTGATCATCAATATTATTGCGTCTCCGGATATCAGCCTGGAGGATGTGGATTTGGCCTCCAGCATGGTGCGGGATGTAGCCCATCCGGACGCAAATATCATTTGGGGCGCAGCGCTTGACCCATCCTTTAACGATGAGATGCAGGTTACTGTTATCGCCACGAATTTTGAGACGGAGGAACCTTTCCGTCAGGAGAAAAAGGTGCAGGAAGAAAAAGAGGAAGAGAAAGATCCGGCCGCTGCCCTTTTGAAGACGCTGAAATTCGGCGACGAAGAAGAAAAGCAGGAAATCGACGATTTCGAAGTGATCCGCAAAATCTTTGACCGTTAAAAAGTACTGTATTCCGCGGAATGCCGTTATGCGTTCCGCGGTTTTTCTTTGCTCGGTTCACTGGGAAAAAGGGGATAGCAAAGCGCCTCGGGGCAACAATAAAAAGAAAAAGGCAAACAGGAGGATACAGATGGAGAAAAGATGGGTCGGCGCTGTTTTGGCAGCAGCGATTTGTTTGGCGTTTGCGGGCTGTTCCAAGGGAGAAATCAGCAGCGTACCGGATTTGGAACAGGGCCCTTATCCGGATGGCTCCTATGAGGTTCGGATGCCGCAGGATGAAAGCGGTTGGCAGGAATATGGCAAAATAACGGTTGCCGACGGATATATTACAGCTGTTGAATATGATGCCGGCAATGAAGCGGGAGACAGGAAGAGCCAGGATGCGGCGTATCGCGACAGCATGGCGGCTGGAAACGCGGCCAATGGCCTGCCCGCTGTTTATCCGGAAAAGGTATACAGCGACCTGATTGCGGATTTTCGCGCAGCGCAGTATGATCCCCAAAAGGTGGATGCGGTGGCAGGGGCAACTGTGTCTTCCCGGAATTTTCAAAAGGTTATGACAGCCCTGATGGAGTTGGTGGAAAAAGGACAGCCGGGCGAAGTGACTCTTCCGCTTTATGAAGACGGCGTATATGAGGTGGAAATGCCGGAATATGATGGCGACTGGAAAGATTTCATCCGTGTTACAATTTCCGCAGGGCAGGTGGATTTCATTGTGTTCGACGCAAGAAGCGAGCAGGGAGACCTCAAATCCGCTGACGAGTCCTATCGCCAAAAAATGATTGCGGGAAACGCGGCCAATGGCCTGCCGGAAACCTACCCGGCGGATTACGCCCAGAAATTGGAGGAAAATTACCTTCAGACCGGATCTGTTGAAACGATGGATGGCGTTGCCGGCGCGACGATTTCTTCCCGCAATTTTAAAAAGCTGTTGGGCCATGCGCTGGCAAACGCCAAAAAAGGCGATACGGCGCTTGCTGTGGCACCTCTTTTTGAGAACGGAGAATACCGCGCACAGATAAGCGAAGCGGATGATGAGGGGTGGAGCGAGTTTGTTGTGCTGACCATCCAGGACAACGCGATTTCCCAAATCAGTTTTGACGCGGTGGATGAAAACGGCGCCTATCAGTCAAAGGATGCCGATTACCAGAAGCAGATGGAGCAGGCAGGCGCCGACAGAAGTCCGGCGGAATTTCATCAGGCGATCATTCAGGCGTTTATAGACGCAAAATATCTTCCGGATCAGATGGAGACAATAGCCGGTGCAACGCAGTCTTGCCAAAACTTTAAAAAGCTGGTGGCCGCAGCGCTGGAAAACGCGTTGTACGGGTCAGAGGAGGTAGCGATTGTAGAAGCGCAGTAGAAATAAATAGAAATAAAAAAGAAAGCGGGGGTGGTAAGCTCCCGCTTATTTTTTGAAGATTTTTCGGTCTGTGGTTTCTTTTGCATAGGACCGGCGAATAAGGCCAAACTAAAAGGGAAGTGTTGAAAACGGGGAATCCGGCGCAGAAAAAAGTGCTATGCCGGAAATCAGCAGGAGGGAAAGCCATGAAAATCCTATTGGTCGATTACGATGCGGGGACAACCATCCTGGGCGGGGATACCCACGCATATGATTTGGCGGTCGAGTGGAAAAAATGCGGCGGCAAGACACTGATCGCAGCGGCAGATTACTCTTATCTGCGGCGCAAAAACCCCGAAAAAACGGATTATGGCCAAATCGAGGAAGAGAATGGCGTTTCCTTTTTGTGGATCAAAACGCCGGCAGCCGCAGACAGGGAGAAAAAAATTCTGCGCGGAGCGCTGCCGTTTGAAAAAGGGCTGCGCCGGAATTTCCCGCTCATCGCCGATTGGAAACCGGATGCGGTTTTACTTTCGTCCCGCCATCTGCTCGGCAGCCGCGGAGCGGCCAGAATCGCAAAAAAATTGGATATCCCGCTTCTTTGCGATGTCAGAAGAATTTATCCAGAGCATTTGCGGGAGGTGCTGGAATATGCGCCCAGACACTATCTGCTCCATCTGTTTTCCCACACACAGAAAGCGATGTATCAAAAAAGCTGTCGGATTTTGTCGGTTTATCCGCGCTTGGGGGAACATATCACGGCTTTTGGCGAGGATGCGGGAAAATTTCTTGCAGTGCCCCAGGCGCTGCCGCGCGTTTTTTCCGAAGCGCATAAACCGCCGCAGCGACATATGGATTTTGTGCGCCGGTATCAGGAAAAAGGGAATTTCATCTGCTTGGCCGGCGGGCAGATCGAGCAGGACCAGCAGCTGGAATTGCTGATCGAAGCGGCAGCGCTGGCACCGAGAGATGTGCTGTTTCTGCTGGTGGGAAATGGCATGTTTAAACCCAATCTCAAGCGTGAGGTGAAACAGCGTGCGCTGACCAATGTGCTGTTTTTGGATGGGGTGAATCCGCAGCAGTGGCTGGATGTTTATCGGACTGCGGATTGTCTTTATGTCGGATTGCCGCCCTATCGATGGCACCAATACGGCGCGGATACGACCCGAATCCTGTTGGCCATGGCCAGTGGCGTTCCGGTCCTCTGTGCCGCGGATATTCCCGATAATCCGGTGGAAGCGGCGGGTTGTGGAAAAATCGTACCGCCGAAAGAGCCGAAAGCGCTGATGCAGGCACTGGAGGAAATACGATCCATGACGGCGCAAGAGCGGAAAAGCATGGGAGAGCGGGGAGAAAAGTATGCGGCAAAAAACGCTGACGTTTCCTGCCAATCCGCCGCTTATTGGTCTGCGCTGCAAACGGCGGCGCAAGAGCAAAAAGACAAGCGCCGGCAAAAAGAACAAAAAAATCCAGCCCGCCAATAGCCGGATGGTCGTATCTCCAACTATGGTCAGCGGAGAAAACAGCGTTTCTGTTGTTGGCGAAGATGTTCTTGTGGAATTCACACTGCCTACCGAAACACCAATCTATGATAAGCTTCAACATTCAGAAGGGGACAAATATGCTATGATGATCCATGCTGTCATGGAAACAAGCGTCAGCGGCAGAACGATAGTTGAAGTGATTGAAGGTACTCTCATGGACTTCGATGATGCTTTGAAAAACATGGTATCTACTGATGACGCGATAACGGGAGAGCTTAAAGAGCTTGATGGAAAGGAAGTCTATATCTTCAAAAAACTGGAGAAAGAAGTCAATACATTTGGGACTGAAGTTTGCTCTTTCGAGTATCTGGTCGATATTCCCCTCAATGAAAACATTATCCTGCAGTTCCGAATTGACGGCGCCTATAACCCGGACAATACAGTTGTATTTGATGACAGCATCATAGACATTTTGCTGAGCCATTGTGTATTTTGATCGAAATAACAGGAAGTACAAGTTTTAAAGGAAAGGGTACTCTATCGTTTGAAGCGGAAAATGACATGCGAGAAGCACGATAGGCATTCATTATGATTTATCCCTTTTGGCTTATCCCCTATATGGAGAAACGGGCACAATCAAATACCGCCGCCTGTTAATGGGGCGCAAGCAGTAAAACAACTGCTTGCGCCCCATTTTTACTCGATAGGATTCCCTTTTGTTTGATCTGGCGTTTAGCAAACGTAACGGAATACTGTCGATTTTTTCTCCCTTTTCATTTTTTGGGTTTCATGAACTTAAAGTTTAATATCCTTCTCTTCTTTTTGTTCCCAAGGGCGCACATACAGGGGCAAGCTCTGTTATGCGCTCTGCAAATCGGACAGCCCGGACGATTGAAGTCCGGGCTGTCTTACGTCGCTGCTCATCAAACCAGGGGACGCCTGTTTTCGCTATTTTTTGATTCTCAATCCTTTTCGTAATGTACTTTTTCCGCCGAGAAGCGGTCGACAAAACGGTTTTCCTGCAGTCCGTAACCGACGGAGATCAAAGCAAACGGCAGAAGATGCTCCGGCAGGTCCAGCATATCGTGCAGCTGCCGGGTACGTTCCTCGTCCGGATAAATGCCCATCCAGCACCCACCGAGTCCTTCCTCCGTGATCTGCAGCAGGATATTTTGCACACAGGCCGACAGATCCTGTACCCAGAACCGATTTTTCTCTCCGGCGGTTTCCAGATTGACCAGCGGCACCAGCACCATCGGAGCACGGGCGGCAGGTTTTCCATATGGGGTTACGGCGGCGATTTTTTGGATTGTTTCCGGCTTTTCGACCACCAGAAATTCCCATGGCTGCCGGTTCATAGCAGAGGGCGCCTGCATTCCGGCGCGCAGGATGCGATCCAGCTTTTCCGGCTCTACCGGCCGGGAATCATATTCCCGGATGGAGCGGCGGGTAAAAATACTATTCATCAAAGAACCTCCTTTGAAAAACATGGCGAATTTTTGCTCTTTTGCCAATCACGGCGTTTGTCCTGCTTTTCATTATAACACACTTGCTTTATCTATCGCCAGCAGAAAAATGTCAGGCAGCAGGAAATGATTTTTACCGGCTGCTAAAAAAATCCCCGCACCAATGGCGGGTGTTCGTAAAACAGTTTTCGCCACAGCAACTCGTCTTGCTGTGGCGTTTCTTATGAGCGAATAGTATTGCAATAATTGTTTTCGCATGGTATATTAACAAAAACAGTAGATAAGGTGATTAGATGTCTTTTTTCTCTTCATTATTTGGCAAAAAATCTTCAAGCAACAATCAATCTCAAATCAAAAATGTAGAGATCAATAAAGGAAGTGCAAATACTCCTTTGCTTCACTTAAAAGGCAAACCGGATGCATGCGGGCTGTATCCGGGTGAGCTTGTTATGCTTTCCCTTGCAGAAAAATACAAAACGACTGAAACCTGCTTTCCAAGCTATTTGACCCACACTTATGAGATTTCTAATCCTTTAAAAATGTTAAAGGATTTGCATAATAGAATGTTCATTGACATAGGAAACGCAAAGGACTGCTTGTCGGGATTTAAGCTAACAGAACTTAAAGAGATAGCGGCAGCTTTAAACATATCTGTCAAGGGCAAAAAGGCGGAGATCGTTGATCAGTTGTCAGCTGTTTCGGAGGATGCATTGGGTGCTTTGGTTAAAGAACGCACATGGAAACTTACCGAAAAAGGAATTGAGGAACTCAAAGCAAATCCATATATCCAGTATTTTTTGGAAAAACACAATTATAATGTTACTGAAGTAGGAGTAAATATTTGGACAGTAAACGAGGAATTTGTTAAGGGGCCAAAAAGACCGTACAGAGATATTATTTATGGTCAGCTTAATAAGGCTATGAACGAGGCTTTCCTCCAGTTTCAAAAGGATCCTGCTTTAGGATCAGCTGCAACAAGTCGTTATTGTGAATGCTATCGTTTGATGGGTTTGTTCATTGAAGAAGAAGGCAAATCTTATGTAAATGCATCCGATATGTACTTCCAATACTTATTTAAAAGGATTAACATTCACGCAGGATTGCAGCTTTTGGTGAATTATAAGGCGTTTAGTTATGATAAGAAATGTAGAGAAACATTTATAAATCGGTACTATGAAGAGATTCAACTTTATCCTTATCAGAAAACGGAATTGCTTCGACTGTTGGACGAACTTAACATAAGTGGCGATGATGTTCGGAAAAGCTTGAGTGCGTCCTTCGAAAGAGCACAAGACACCGGTATCATGAGCGTCAAAGAGGCTGCTGACTTTATTATACTGGAATTGTCCGGTGATGTAGACCAGTCCAGAGAGTTGGCATATAAATTAGCAAAAAAAGCAGTCAAAAAAATTTAAAATAACGAGAGATATATAGCATAGTGAAATCCCGCTTCGCTATCAATAACGAGATAATCGATTCGGATGACGGGTTTGTTCGATTCCATTTTTCTGCGCATACCAAGGGCGCACTTCTATACATAGCGTCTTGCTATGTAGTGCGAACAACGATAAAAGCCAAGCTGCATTTTGCAGCTTGGCTTTAACTGTTTTACGGACACCGCCGAAACGTGCGGGGAAATTTTACTGATGATCCCGGTGGCGAATTTCTGCCCGCTTGATTTTGCCGCCCAACGTTTTGGGAAGTTCCTCTACGTATTCGATGATCCGGGGATATTTATAAGGCGCGGTAACTTTTTTTACATAGTTTTGCAGTTCTTTGGTCAGTTCAGGAGAGGGAGTATAGCCCTTGGCCAGTACCACCGTCGCCTTTACAACCTGCCCGCGGATAGGATCCGGTGCAGCGGTAACGGCGCATTCCACTACCGACGGATGTTCGGTGAGGGCGCTTTCCACCTCGAACGGACCGATGCGGTAACCAGAGCATTTGATCACGTCGTCGTTGCGGCCGACGAACCAGAAATAGCCGTTGCTATCCCGCCATGCTACATCTTTGGTGTTGTACCATTCGCCGCCCAGATTGGCTTTCGTCATTTCTTCATCCAGATAATAGCCGGTGAAAAGCCCGGTAGGCCAGTCACGGCCTTTGAGCCGGACGACGATTTCACCTTCCTCACCGTCTTCACAGGATTTTCCTTCGCTGTTGATCAGGTCGATATCGTACAGCGGGGAGGGTTTTCCGGTAGAGCCAGGTTTGGGGGTGACCCAGGGGGAGAAGTTGGCGATTAATACCGACGATTCGCTTTGACCGAAACCTTCATACAGCTTCAGGCCGGTCAATTGCTCCCATTGCTTGAACACTTCCGGGTTCAAAGGCTCACCGGCGATGCAGCAGTGCTGGATGGAAGAAAGGTCGAATTTGGTAACATCCTCCTGCAGCATGAAGCGGAACATGGTAGGCGGCGCGCAGAAAGTGGTCACTTTGTAATGCTCCAGCTTTTCCAACAGCTTGAGCGGGATGAATTTGTCCATATCATAACAAAAAATCGTCGCGCCGCAGATCCACTGCCCGTAGATTTTTCCCCAGCCGAACTTTGCCCAACCGGAGTCGGATACGCTCATGTGCAGCTTGTTTTCCTGCACCTGCTGCCAGTATTTGGCGGTGACGATATGGCCCAGAGGGTGGGCAAAATTGTGCCGTACCATCTTGGGCATGCCGGTGGTACCGGATGTGAAGTAAACAAGCATGATATCATTGATGCTGTGGGCTTCCTCCCCGGTGGGACGCTCGAATACCGGCGGGTATTTGGCAAGCTCTTCGGAAAAATCCAACCATCCTTCCCGGGAGCCGGCCACTAAGGCGCGTGTGTTCAGCGTAGGCGCTTCCGGCATGGCTTCCTCCACCTGGCGGATAACGAAATCGTCGTTCACACAGACGATCATGTGAATTTTGGCCGCATTGGCTCGATAGACCAGGTCTTTTTTCGTCAGCTGCAAAGAGCCGGGAATCAGCGTGGCGCCGATTTTGTGCAGGGCGGTGGCGCAGACCCAGTATTCCCAGCGGCGGCGCAGGATGAGCATGACTACGGTCCCCTTTTTTACCCCATGCGCTTTAAAAAAGTTAGCGGCCTGATTGGACATGCGGCTGATATCCGTAAAGGTAAAGCGTTTTTCCTCATCGTGGTCATTGCACCAGACCAGCGCCATCTTTTCCGGTTCCTGCCGAGCCCATTCGTCTACGATGTCAAAGCCGAAATTAAAATCGGCAGGCACGTTGCAGCGGTAGTTTTCTTTAAAATCCTCATAGGAATCAAATTCCATCCGAGGCAGATATCGATCCAAAAGCATTGATTACATCCTCCTTTTCTATGCGCTGTGACGATTATTCCGCAATAACCGTTACAAATACGGCGGGTTTATCGTCGGCGCATACCTGTCCGTGAGGATGCAGAGGATTGAAGTAGATGGAATCGCCCTCTTCCAGGATCAATTCCTTATCCTCAAACAAAACCTTGACTTTCCCCTCCAGTACCAGATTGAACTCCTGGCCGCTGTGGGTAATCAAAGCGGGCTTTTTGTCGTCCGGCATGAGGCGGACGCGCAGAGGCTGCATGATTTTATGGGTAAAGCGGAAAGCCAAATCCTCGAAATCGTAACCCGGGACTCGTTCAACCGAAAGGCCTTTGCCTTTTTTCACAACTTGATAAGTATCCAGACGAGGATCGTTTCCGGTAAGGATTTCGGTGAAATCCACGCCGCACAAATTAGCGATCTGATAGATCACGCTGATGGGGATATTGTATCCGTTCTCTTCATACGCGCGCAATACGGCTACGTCGATCTCCAGCTCCTTTGCCAGTTCTTCCTGCGTGTAGCCGCAGGCTTCGCGCAATTCCCGGATGCGGGCGGCGATTTCTGCGATTTGTTCCATTGCGTACATCCTTTCTTGCTTTTTTCTTTTAAAGAATTAAAAGTTCATTTTATTATAAATTTTTTCTTATATCATTACAAGAGAAGCCAGGTAGATTTAGAATACCGGGGAAAAAATTAAAAAATAAGCCTTCTTTTTTGTGCAATAATTACCGTGAAGAAAAAGCATTATGTGCTTTTGTCTGCTTGCGCCGCAAAGAAAAAGTGATCCGGTTTGCGTCCGGACCACTTTTTATTTATTCTTCTGACATCCTCCCCAAGCTGGCGTTTTCCATCCATTTGCCTTGCCGAAAACGCAGAATGCTCAAAGCACCTTTGGTCATATTATCGATAATCATAGCAATCCAGTATCCATGCAGGCCCCAGTGGAATCCGAAAACGAACAGCAGCGCCAACGGGACGCGGAGTCCCCACATGCCGAAAATGCCGATAAAAAATGGGCTTTTCACATCCGCGGCACCCCGAAGCGCACCGGAGAGAATACTGCAGGAAGCATTCAGCGGCTGCGCGACGGCGACGATCCTCAGCATAGCCGCCGCCAGCGGGATTACCGATTCGTCCCGGGTAAAAAGCCGGATGATCGGTTCAGCCAGCACAAACAGCAGGATGCCTACAAAAATCATGGCGCAGAATCCCAGCCGGTTGGCGATCTTGCCAAAGTTCATGGCGTCTTTTTTCTTTTCCGCACCGATGGATTGGCTGACCAGGGTAGTTGTCGCGACACTGACGCCATAGGCGGGCATATAGGACAAAGACTCTGCAGAAACCGCCAGCGTGTTGGCGGCCATGGCTACGGTTCCCAGTGTGGAAACGATTCGGGTGGAGACAACCTGTCCGGAAGTGGTGATAAACTGCTCCATTGCAGTGGGAACGCCCAGAAAGACCATTTTTTTCAGAATATCCATGTTCGGCTTCAGATACTCTTTTTTTAACGAGAGATGGATTTCCCGCCGCTTATCGCACAGGGAGAAAAACAACAGACCGGATGAAACAGCCAGGGACAGTGCGGTCCCCCAGGCGGCGCCCGCAACGCCGAGACCGGCGCCGAACATGGAAAAGGTAAAACCGAATACAGAAAGGTCTCTTGTGGGGAAAATCAGTAAAAAGTTAAAAAAGATATTCAAGACGATAGCGGTGAAGTTGTATTTTAATGGAGTATGCGTGTCTCCCATACAGCGCAGCAGAGAAGAAAAGACCGAGGAGAGCATGTTGAAAAACAAGGAAAAGGCGATTACCTGCAAATAGGCTCTCGCATGGGGAACAACGGCCTCTTCCGCGCCCAGCCAGATGGGCAGGTTCCAGTGCAGGGAAAAGAAAACAAGGGTCAGCGCGACGCCAATGACAAGGCTGCTCAGCAGCGATTGCCCGACAACCTCCCTGGCGCGCTTTTGGTTGTTCGCGCCTACCGACTGGGCCAGCTGGACGGATAAACCGACGCTGACCGCGGAAATCACGCTGCCGCTGAGCCAGATCGAGGTGGAGGTAACGCCCACTGCCGCAGTGGCTACCGCCCCCAGCGCTCCCACCATTGCCGTATCGCTGAAGTTCAGAACGGTGAACATCATTTGTTCGATAATGGTCGGCCAGGCGAGTTTTAAAATCGTAGTAAGAGGGGTTTTTCCAAGCGTTAAAACATTTGTGGATTGATTTTTCATTGTTTTCTCCATTTTTTGTAAAAAATTATATACGCAAAGAAATAAGCGGATAAGCCGCTTATTGGTATGATGGCGAATTTGTGTGAATGTTTACTGATAATCTTCATCTTTCGTCGGAATCAATTGCCCCACCGTCTGCAGATCGCCGGTTAAAAGGGCCAGGACTCCTTTATAGGTCAACAGAGGATCGGACAAAAAATGCTGACGGACCTGCTCAGCTTCCTGTTCCGTTGGCATAAACAAAGACAGGGATAGCAAATCAGAACCGATGTCGCAGATCGTCATATCCACAATATAGCCGTCCTCCGTTTTGCGGACAGAAGCATGGTTGGACGATTCAAGCTTTTTACGCAGAAGCTGATGCCTGGCAGATTTGACGGCTTTTTCCCGAACCGCGGCGGGCAGCGTACCGGAAAAGGTATTGGCCGTCTGCCGGCCGAGATCGGTCAGATGATAGCTGGTGTCTTCCTGCCTGCCTGCGCAGTCCTCGCAGACGAGATGTCCCGATTCAGTCAGATCACTCAGCGCGTTGGCCAGTTCAAAATAATTTACCAGCCCCCGGTGCAGCAGAGCATCGCTGATTTGGGTGAAGGTCATACCGGCGCCGATCTGCCCCAAAAGATAGCAGACCAAAATTTTGATTTCATAGCCATGAGTGAGACCGCCAGGCTCCACCCCGGCCGTAAAGGCATTCAAATCCAAAACCGGCACTTCCTTCCGCATAAAACTAGCTTTATTATACATGGTTACAAAGCAAAAAGGAAGCAGAAAAATTTTATCTGCTTCCTTTTTCCCTAAATTTTTTGCAATCAGCCGAAAAAACTCATTTCTTTTTAAAAGAAACCGGGATTTTCACATCATAGATGCTGTCAATCAAAAGGTATTCACATCCGTATTTTTGGCACAGTTCCAGATTCACGCGATTTTCTTCCATCACGGATTGTGGGGTACAGGCGGAATCATCCAGCCTTTTTTCAATGACGTCGGCATATTTTCGAATGTCGTCAAAGTGGGCGTCGATGTACGCTTGTGACATAACGAGGCAAATATAGCGGATCTCTTTTCGATAACACGCGCCGAAATCCGCCGCCCAGTCGAACGGAATATAGCAGCCTTCCACCACAAGGTTCTGTTGGTTTTCGATGGCCGTTTTGACCATTTCCCGCACAACTGGCCATAGATAGCCGACCAGCTTGCTGTCATCCTCCGGGGTCAGGTTTGTGTATCCGCTTCGAATCAGCCCCATTTTCAGATGGTCAATGGAAAGGTAGGGATAGCCGTAGTCTTCCAGTATTTTTTGGGCCAGCGCTGTTTTCCCTGTGTGAGAAGCGCCCGCAATCAAAAAAACCATATCCGCTCAGCTCCCTTTTTAATTCGTACGCCATATCTGTTCCTGCCGGATAGAGAGGTCGGAATCGTTCCCGACAGTGGAAACAGTCAACTCGCCGGAGGAAAAGGATACATTGCTGGCGCCCAGCACCGCGAAGGAAGCGTATGCCGTATCCGACGCAATGGGCACAGCGGTAACGACCGCAAAAGAAGCGCTGGAACAATTGTCGGACAGGAGGATCTGCTCTGCTTCCAACAGCCGGGTCTGATCGTTGCTGCTGTCATAAATCCCGGGAATACAGTCGGAAGTATCCGTTACCTGATACAAGGAACCGATCAACAGGGCGTCCTCCGCTCTCCAGGCACCCAAATAATTCCCCTCCTGTATCAGCGTACGCTTTAAAGCTGGACTGGAAGGATCTGAAATATCGAAAAATTGCAGCTTTGTCCCTTCTTCGCATTCCCCGGCCAGTACCAGCGTTTGCTCTTGCGCAAACAATGTGCCGCGAACACAGTTAACATCCGTTCGGGAGAGCAGAGTGCCGTCTGACGTGCTGCGGATATCCAAACGCGCGATTCCTTCCGGCGTGCAGGTCAAGGTATACTGATAGGTCTGGTCCGCCATGGAAACGGAACTGTCTGCTCCGGGCAAAAAATCGGTTTCGCCGTCTTCAAAAGCGAGCGGCTTACCATTTTCGGAAGAGGGGATTTTACTCAAAGCCAGTTGGACCTGACTGTAGCTTTCCGCCGGATAGTAGGCCATTTTTGCGGCGAACCCCTCGGAAACATTGCTGTCCGAAGTGGCCCGGAGCGAAGAAGAAACGGCGGCAGCAGAAGCGGCGGCCTCCTTTTGAGAAAACGCCCCGCTGCCATATGTCAGGGCATCGTTGGCAACCGCCATTTCAGGTTCGGCTGCCATTTCCGCAGAATCAGCGGCACTGGCGTTTTTTGCGGACGTCATAAACGGGGAGCGGGGAAACCACAGCGCGCATCCGATAGCGGCGACCACCAGCAAAGAAGCGGCGGACCAGGCCCATCGGTGCGACGCGTGGAGTTTGGCCGAATCAAGAGAGGACAAACGATCTTTCATCCCCTCCGCCGTAGCGGCGAATGGAACGGTGATTTGCTGATCCAGCTCCTGCAGCTGTTTTTTTATTTGGGAAAAATCTTCCGTAGGGTTTGAACGATTCATTTGTGTCACCTCTCTTCCATTTGTTTTTTCAGTTTCTGCAGGCTGCGGTGAAGCTTGGAACTGACCGTCCCGTGCGGGCAGCGCAGCATCTGCGAAATTTGCTTGGTGGTATATCCATACAGTACCGACAGCGAAAGAATCATCCTTTCCTGCGGGGAAAGCACCGACAGGGCCTGCAAAAGATCAGCCCGGGTTATGACGGCGGAGTCCATACTGTCAATGCGCAAAGCGGGATCAGAAGTAAAATCCTCAATCTGAAGTTGATTTTTTTCTTTGACATAATGGGAAATGCGCCGCTTGATCCGGACGGACAGGATTTTAAAAATCCAGCCTTTAAACGCGTCGGCTTCCCGCAGTTTGGAAATACCGCGGAACGCCTCCAAAAAAGTTTCCGCTACCACATCCTCGGCATCATGCGCGTTGCCCAAAGCGTACAGGGCGTATTTGTACAGGTCATCCTGTACCAGTTCATATAAACGGGAAAAACTTTCTCCGTCGCCTTTTTTTGCCCCCTCCACCAACTGGGCGTCGATGTTCATGCTGTCACCACCCTTATGGGTTCATAATATCAGTGCGGCAAAACCGTTGATTTTTTGCATACAGTGGAAATTTTCATCAAAAATATTTTGTCTTTTGTGCCGAAACAGTAAAATGCTGCTTTGTCCCAACACAAAGCAGCCCTAACTGCTGCAGGCTTTTTTGCATTCGTCCGCCGCAGGCCAGGCAAAGCGACACCCGCGCCGCAGTCAGATGGGGGTCCGGCGACCAGACGCGCAAACTGTCGTAAAACCGGTGAAAAGCGCGGGACACCTCCAACAGAGACGGGAGAAGGCTTGGTCCCGTATCATCCGGCAGGCGTGCGAGCGAAAAAAGCAGCGCCGTCTCCTGCGGGCTTTTCAACAATGACAGCGCTTCCGGCGGACAGGAAAGTTCCAATAGCCCCTCCGCGCGGCAGCCGCGCAGAACGCTGCACAACCGGACAAATGCTTTTTGCACTTCTTTTACAGCAGGGGAAGCGCCGGCGAAAAAGCCGAAATCCTCCTCTGTGATACGCCAGGCCGAAAAGGAAGCGTTTCGCAAAAGAAAGGCGGCGCAGGCGGCGTACCATTGGGCGGACGGAGCAAAATTCAGATAACCGCCGCTTTTTTCGATTCGGTCAAAAACGGCATCCCGTGCCGGCAGAAAGGCCGACAGCCTGTCCGCCGCTTCAGCCGGGGAAATCTTTTTTACCGCAGCACAAGAAAAAACCAGGCCGGAAGAAAAAAACCACTGCCCTCCCGTCTGGCTTGTCCCGACCGGGACCTTTTCCGTTTCGCAGCCCGGAAAAGCCTGTTCCAGCGCCTTTTGCAAAAGCCGGCGCAGATGCTCTGCCGCGTGTGCGGCGCTGCCGTATCCTGCTTCCATATCCGCACCCGCCTGTCAGGAAGGATAGTATTCTTCCACGTCCACCTGCAGTTCGTTTTCACTGGCCATGCTGGCGTTGACATCCAGCGTGTACCGCACCTGAAGATGGCCGCCTGCGTCGTTGAGGCAGGATACGATGTCGTCTCCGGAAATGCCCAGCATCATGGTACCGAAGCCGGTGTCGTAAACGCACTGATGCCGCTGCCCTTTCTCGATAATCAGCTGGGAACGCATATTTTCTCCGGTGCGGCGCATGGTGACCCGGCGATCCCCCTCCACTTTCAGCGTGGTTTTTGCGCCGTCAAAACCGGTGGCTTCCGATTCGTTGTAGCAAATATAATAGGCTTCGCCCCGCCGGTACAAGCGCCCAACGGTGGTCAGTTCCACCGAGTCCTGGTCGTTATCGGCAAACTGAATCCCTTTTATGGTAATCATAACGTCCTTTTTCAATGCAAAATCCTTTCTACCGGCACAGATCGTCCACGTCCACATGCTCCACCGGGCGTTCCAGCGGATGGCCGAGAAAACGGGCGGCGATAACGTCGAAATCCTCGGTGTCGGCGGAGACGAAATAACGGGTTTGTCCCTCCTTTTCACCGGCCTGCAGGCCATGGGAGGAAAGATATTCTTTTACCAGCCGGGCGGTTTCCTGCCCGGGATCGATCAAAACGGTGCTGTCGCCCATGATACGGCCAATCATCGGCGCGATCAGCGGGTAGTGGGTGCAGCCTAAAATCAAAGTGTCCGGTTTTTGTTCTGCAAAAGCGGACAGATATTCCCGCGCTACCATTTCGGTCACGGGATTGTCTTCTTCAATATATCCGTTTTCCACCAGCGGGACAAACAGCGGGCATGCGCGAGCCGTGATTTGTGCCTGGGGCATCGCCTCCCGGATGATGCGCAGGTAAGAACCGCTTCGAATGGTAGCGGAGGTGCCGATGACGCCGATGCGACCCGAGCGGGTGGCACGGCAAGCGGCCAGCGCCGCCGCTTTGACAACGCCGGTGAAAGGGATTTCCAATCCGGCGGTCATCTCGTCGGTCATAATGGAAGAAATGGTGCCGCAGGCGGCGACGATCATCTTCACGCCGTGGCTTTGCAGAAAACGGATATTTTCCATGGCGAACCGGCGAAGCGTTTGAGGACTGCGCGCGCCATAGGGAACACGGCCGGTATCGCCGAAATAAATCAGATCCTCCTGCGGCAGAAGCTGCCGCAGCTCTTTCAGGGCCGTCAGACCGCCCAGGCCCGAATCAAAAATACCGATGGGACGGTTATCCATCGCGTCTCCCCCTTATTTCTGGAATGCCAGTTCAATCAGGCCGCCGACCAGATCATACGGACTCATGCCGCCTTCCATCATCAGCTTGGGGTACATGCTGATGCCGGTAAAGCCGGGCAGGGTGTTGACCTCATTGAGGATAATTCCCTCATCCTGCACAAAGAAATCGACCCGGGCGAGGCCTTCGCACCCCAGGGATTCAAAAGCGGCCAGCGCCAGTTCCCGCACCAAATCGGCGGTTTCCGCCGGAATACGGGCGGGGATATACAAATCGGTGCTGTCGTCTTCATATTTGGCTTCATAATCATAAAATTCTTTTTTGGGCGCGATTTCTCCCAGAATGGAAGCTTTGGCTCCGTGGTTGCCAAATACGGCACACTCCACCTCACGGCCCTTGATGAATTCCTCGACAATTGCTTTACCGTCGTGCTGAAAAGCCAGTTTCAGCCCTTTTAGCAGGGCGTTTTTGTCCGCGGCTTTGCTTACCCCTACCGAAGAACCGGCGTTGGCGGGCTTGATGAACATGGGATATCCCAAGGTATCCGCCAATTCCGCTTCCATCTCATCAAAATCGTCCAGATCCCAGGGGTAGATATCCGCCCACATAGCGTTGGGAATACCCGCCTGGTCCAAAATCGTATGGGTAATGGCTTTATCCATACAGACGGCACTGGAGAGCACGCCGCACCCGACAAACGGGATCTGTGCCATCTGAAATACGCCCTGGATGGTGCCGTCCTCGCCGTTTTTGCCATGCAGCACCGGGAAAATCACATCCAGCGGGATGGTGCGAAGCCCCCCTTTTTCAAATACGATCAGCCCATGGTAGGAAGGATCGGGCGGGAGGACAGCCGGCGTCACATATTCGGGGCGGTTCCAGCCGTCGCCCGCAATCGCGTCTTCCGGGCCGTTGTAAAGGAACCATTGTCCCTTTTTGGTAATGCCTACCATCGTCAGATCATATTTTTCCCGGTCCACGCCGGAAATGACAAAAGAGGCGGATCGCAGCGACACTTCATACTCGCTGGAAGCACCGCCGAAAATAACCGCGACAGAACGTTTTGACATAAACGGATCACTCCTATATAATAGTAGACGGCCGCTGAGCAGGCCGCGCCGGGCAAACAGACTTATGCGGTAAGTGCGCGCCGCATACAAAATAATTTTACCACAGCAGATATGGCAAAATCAACTATTGGCCGGGCTTCGGCCGGAAATGAAAACAATCTGTAATAAACCTATCCCGCGAAAAGCCTGTTTATGCTTTTGGGAGCGCTTTTCGGCCCGGCTGCGGAAACTTTTTTTATTTTCCTTCCAAAAACAGTTGACTGCGGCAGAATTCCATGATAAACTTGTACTACCTCTAAAAAGGGTTTATTTTTTTGTGTTCATTTTTAAAAGCGTTTCCTTGCCCAAGAGGGAGGCAAACAATTCCGTTAATCAGGAGGTGCCGAAATGAGAGTAAAAATCACCTTGGCTTGCACGGAGTGCAAACAGCGCAACTACAACACCATGAAAAACAAGAAAAACGATCCGGACAGACTTGAGATGAACAAGTACTGCAGATTCTGCCGGAAACACACGCTCCACAGAGAGGCGAAGTAAGGACGAGAAAGGCAGGGGTTTTCTGTAATGGCTGAAAAAGCGAAAAACGAGAAAAAAGAAGGCTTTCTGAAACGTGTCGCCCATCGCTTTGTCAAAGGCTGTAAGGACATGAAAGGCGAGATCAAAAAGGTCGTTTGGCCTTCTAAAAAGCAGATCATCAACAATACCGCTGTGGTATTGGCCTGCTGCATCATCGTCGGCGTGTTCATCTGGATTCTGGACGGAGCTTTGTCCGGTTTGGTGAATCTGCTTCTCAGCAGCGCAGGTTAACAGCGCCAGCCGCTTGCAACCGGTGCGTAACCTTGCGTGGAGGGATGAAGAATGTCTGAAGAGGCAAAATGGTATGTTGTCCACACCTATTCCGGATATGAGAACAAGGTAGCGACCAACATCGAAAAAGCTGTCGAAAATCGCGGAATGCACGACCTGATTCAGGAAGTGAAGGTCCCGACTGAGACAGTTACCGAAATCAAAGACAATAAAAAGCGCGAAGTAGAACGCAAAATTTTCCCCGGCTATGTGCTGATCAAAATGATCATGACCGACGAATCCTGGTACATCGTGCGCAATACCCGTGGCTGTACCGGATTTGTAGGCCCATCGTCCAAACCGATCCCGCTTACTGAAAAGGAAGTGGCTGCGCTGGGCGTGGAGAAACGTCAGATCGAGGTCAACTATGGCGTCGGCGATACCATCCGGATCACCGACGGGCCGATGGAAGGCTTTGCCGGCATCGTGAAGGAACTGGATGTGGAAAAAGACAAGGTCAAAGTTGTCGTTTCCATGTTCGGGCGCGAAACCCCGGTAGAGCTGGAGCTGGATCAGGTCCAGCTGGATGATTAATCTTTTTGAGGGAATCGGCAGCAATGCCGGTTTTTGCGGCGGATTTCCGCCGCGCTTGGGTGTGTCCCGGGCGTCTGTCCGGTTCATGCCTGTGGGAGGGACGGGAATCCGACCGTTCCGCCATGAACCACAGAAACTATGGAGGTGCAAATTATGGCTCAAAAGGTTGTCGGCTTTATCAAGCTGCAGATACCTGCCGGAAAAGCAACGCCGGCGCCGCCTGTTGGTCCGGCTCTCGGTCAGCATGGCGTCAACATCATGTCCTTTACGAAGGAATTCAACGAGCGTACCAAAAATGATATCGGTATGGTAATCCCTGTGGTTATCACCGTGTACGCGGACCGCTCTTTCTCGTTCGTAACCAAGACTCCGCCTGCTGCGATCCTGATCAAAAAGGCCTGCGGTATCGAAAGCGGTTCTGGTGTGCCGAACAAGACAAAGGTAGCCAAAATTACCAAAGAGCAGGTAAGAAAAATCGCGGAACAGAAAATGCCCGACCTGAACGCCGCTAACGTGGAATCGGCTATGAGCATGATCGCCGGTACTGCACGCAGCATGGGTGTAGAGGTCGTAGACTAAGCTCCCGGGTGGGAGGAAAATTCCGTTTATTACCACTCATAAGGGAGGAGAACGAGTATGAAACACGGTAAAAAATATAACGACAGCTCCAAACTTGTTGACAGAACCAAACTGTACGACGTGGAGGAAGCGATGGACCTGTGTGTCAAAACCGCTACCGCCAAGTTTGACGAGACTGTGGAAGTACATGTAAGACTGGGCGTAGACTCCCGCCATGCTGACCAGCAGGTCCGCGGCGCGGTAGTACTGCCCAACGGAACCGGTAAATCGGTTCGCGTTTTGGTATTCTGCAAAGGCGATAATGTTCAGCTGGCGAAAGATGCCGGTGCTGAGTTTGTCGGCGCAGAAGATATGATGCAGAAGATCCAGGGCGAAGGCTGGATGGATTTTGACGTTGTTATCGCAACCCCGGATATGATGGGCGTTGTAGGCCGTCTGGGTAAAATCCTGGGCCCGAGAGGCTTGATGCCGAACCCCAAGGCCGGTACTGTTACCCCCGACGTTGCCAAAGCGGTAACCGAGGCGAAAGCCGGTAAGATTGAGTACCGCCTGGATAAGACCAACATCATCCATTGCCCCATCGGCAAAGCTTCTTTCGGCGCGCAGAAGCTGCAGGAGAACTTTGATACTCTGATGGACGCGATTGTAAAAGCGAAACCCGCGGCGGCCAAAGGCCAGTACGTCAGATCTTGCGTTATCACTCCTACCATGGGACCTGGCATCAAGATCAACCCTGGCAAATTTGTTCCCACCGTATAAGAAGGATTTTTCAGCTCCGCTTTGGCGGGGCTGTTCCTTTGTCAGCTTTTTTTGATAAAAGCCTTGACAAGCCTGGACGAATACCATATAATATAAAAGCTGTCATATTCCAAAGACAGCAGGTGCTTTTGCATAAAAGGGTTCCCCTTGCCTGCCGAGGAAATATCGCCAGAATGAATCAAGATCTCATTTGGGCTCTTTCCAAGGTCGTTGGAAAGAGCCCTTTTTGTATGAAGTAGATACTTTCAGGAGGTGAATAGACTTGCCTAGCGAGAAAGCTTTACAAGCAAAACAGGAGGTTGTCGCCCAGCTGAAAAGCAAACTGGATGGCGCTGTAGCCGGCGTTCTGGTCGATTACAGAGGCATTACCGTTGCGGACGATACCAAACTGCGCCGTGAGCTCAGAGAAGCTGGAATCGATTACGCTGTTGTCAAAAACACCCTGCTGCGCCGTGCGCTGGAGGGAACTGAGTACAGCGAGATGTCTTCTGTTCTCGAGAACACGACCGCATTCGCGGTAAGCCATGAGGATCCGGTGGCCGCTGCCAAGATCCTGGCGAAATTTGCAGAGGATTCCAAAGGCTCTTTTGCAATCAAAGCGGGCTTTGTAGAAGGAAAGGTTTTGGATGTTTCCGGTGTAACCGCACTGGCCAAGCTGCCTTCCAAAGAACAGCTGCTCGTTCAGCTGCTCAGCGTGCTCAATGGCAACATCAGAGGTCTGGCTGTTGCGCTTAATGCCATCGTTGAGAAAGAGAACGAAAAAGAGAGCGCTTAATCGCGTTTTCACAACTGCATGAAACAAACCAAATTATAGGAGGTAGCTACAATGGCTTCTGAGAAAATTGTAAAATTTGTAGAAGAGATCAAAACCCTTACCGTCCTGGAACTGGCGGATCTGGTAAAAGCGATTGAAGAAGAATTCGGCGTTTCTGCCGCTGCTCCCGTTATGGTTGCTGGCCCGGCTGCCGGCGCTGCTCCCGCTGCTGAGGAGAAAACCGAGTTTGACGTTGTTCTGGCTGAGGCTGGCGCTTCCAAGATGGGCGTTATCAAACTGGTGAAAGAGATCACCGGTCTGGGCCTGAAAGAAGCGAAAGAGGTTGTCGATGGCGCTCCCAAGACCATCAAAGAGGCTGTTTCCAAAGCAGAGGCCGAGGAAATCAAAGCAAAATTGGAAGAGGCTGGCGCGAAAGTCGAGCTCAAATAAGCTTTTTGAAACAAAGAATGCCGCAGCAATCGCTGCGGCATTTTATTTTGTAATCAAATCTGCTGCTCAAAAGGCACAAAAAAGGACCGCCGTAAATAGGCGGTCCTGCTTTTGATTTGGATTTCTGATTATTCCACAATAAAGCGCTGGATTTCTTTTAAAAACGCGTCGCAGTCATCGGAATGAATCTCCATTTTAATCGGCTTGGAAAGATCCAGGCTGAAAATGCCCATGATGGACTTGCCGTCAATGTGATATCTGCCGGAAACCAGGTCAACCTCGAAATCATAACGGGCAACGATGTTGACGAATTCTTTCACATCAACGATGGTGTTCAAAGAGATTGTTTTTGTAATCATAATCGGTTCCTCCTTCATGTAATATTATTTTTATTCTTTCTTACCAATTACAACCATATACAATTTCAATCTTTTTGTCAATGTACAATTGTATTTATTTTGGCTTTTTGCTAGAATATTGGAGGGAAAAACAAAGAAGCAGGCAGTTTTCTTTGTAATTTTTGTTAAATTTTATCATTTCCTTTTGTATAAATGAGATAAAAGTTTTCCACTATCCTAAAATCAGGAGGAAGCAATGAAAGCGGTATTTGTAACGTTGGGCTGTAAAGTCAATCAATATGAGACGCAAGTTCTGGAAGAAAAGTTTGCCAAGGCGGGGATTGCGTTGGCGAAAGAGGGCGAAAAAGCTGATTTTTGCATCGTAAATTCCTGTACGGTGACGGCGTCGGGCGATAAAAAGACCAGGCAAATGCTGCGCCGTCTCAAGCGCCAATACCCGGATGCGGTAATGGTGCTGACCGGATGTTATCCGCAGGCGTTTCCGCAGGAGGCTTCGGAGTTGGAAGAGGCGGATATTGTGACCGGTTCTACCAATCGAAGCGGCCTGCTGGATCTGGTGCAGGCTTATCTGCAGACCCCGCAGCGAATGGTCCAGATCATTCCGCACCAAAAAGGGGAAGCTTTTGAAAAGATGACTGCCACCCATTTTTCCGAGCGGACCCGCGCTTTCGTCAAGATCCAGGACGGATGCGACCGTTATTGCGCCTACTGTATTATCCCCTATGCCCGCGGACCGGTGCGTTCCAAGCCGCTTTCGGATATTACGGCAGAGCTTGGCCAGCTTGCGGCGCAGGGCTATCAGGAAGTGGTGCTGGTGGGCATCAACCTGCCTTGCTACGGCAAGGATTTGGGACTGCGGCTGATCGACGCGGTGGAGGCTGCCTGCCAAGTGGAGGGCATCCGCCGTATCCGCCTGGGGTCGCTGGAGCCGGAGCTTCTGACGGCAGAGGACTTAAAAAGGCTGGCTGCCCAACCGAAATTCTGCCCCCAGTTTCACCTGTCGCTGCAAAGCGGCTGTGACCGTACGTTGAAAGCCATGAACCGCCATTACGACAGCGCCGAGTACCGGCGGATCGTGCAGGATATTCGCAAAGCGTTTGAAAATCCCTCCATCACCACCGATATTATGGTAGGCTTTCCCGGAGAAACAGAAGAGGATTTCCGGCAGTCGGCGGATTTTGCCAAGGAGATCGGCCTGGCGAAAGCCCATGTATTCGCCTATTCGGTCCGCCCGGGTACCCGCGCGGCGTCGATGCCGGATCAGGTTTCCCAGAGGGAGAAGGAGCAGCGAAGCTCCCGATTGATTGAAGTGACGAACGCGACAAGACAGGCATTTTTGCAGGCGCAGGTAGGACGGGAAGAGGAGGTCCTTTTCGAGACCACTCAAACGCCTTACGGAATCGAGGGCTATACGCCAAACTATACGCCCGTATGTGTGGAATCCCATGAGGATATCCGTGGGCAGATCCGACGGGTGCGCATTACGGCGGCCTTGAATGATCTGTGTTTGGGAGAATTGGTATAGCGTCCGTTTTATGTACCAAAAGCAGCCGGGACCCGGCTGCTTTTTTTGGTCAGGACACAGAGGGCAGCAGAGATTTTGACAGAATACCGCTCAGTTCATCCAGCGAAATCGAGAAAGACAGCGTTGTGCGCGCATCGGGAGAGGGGAACAGTAAAACCAGTTCGTCCTGTGTCAGATAAAAGTCCTGCAGGGTGGGCAGATCGGCAGAAATTCCCTGTTTTTCCCGCCAGTCAGCGCTGGATTTTGCCAGCACATCGACAAAATCCGGCGAGGCAAACAGATCCTCCAGCCGCAGCTGCACTCCGTTTTGCGGCAGAAAGACAAAGCCCTTTTGCCGCTGCTCGCCGCCGCAGCAGGAGGAAAATACGATGCTGAAAAAGTGGATGTCGTTGCGCTTGATTTCGAAAGTCGTTTGCCCTTGCAACTGCCGGGATTCTTTTTTTGCCCGCAGCCGTGTGTTCAACGCCGTGCTTTGGCTGTATTCCCGCAGGAAGCCGTTCAGCCGCTGTTGGGTGACCCGGCTTTCTCCTCGGGTGATTTGCGGATAGCTGTAAGTGTATTCCACCCACTGATCCTGTATCTTGTTTTCAATGGCCAGGTAATCCATCCGGTCATTGGCGGCGGCGTAGGGCGTTTGCCATAAACAAAAAAGGACCGCCGCAAGGAATGCGATTTTTTTCATGGTTTTGCACCGCCTTTTCCGCACGCTTGAAACTGCAAAAGCAGTTCCCGTTTAGTATTTGCTCCAAGCGGCGCAGAAGCCGTTTCCCCAGAGCAAAAATAGCTGGAAAACCGGTGAAAAAATAGTTTTTTTAGCTGTTTTTTCCTGAAAAACAGCCATCTGGACGGCTTTGCAGACATGTAGCCGTCCTCTGCGGCATAGACTGTACCATTCAGATATCTGCGGAGGTGGCAAAATTGACCTTTCATCCATTGCAAAGAGCAGCAGTGTGTTTGCTTGCTTTTTTTATAGGCGCCGTACCGGTCTGGGCCGATGAGGCGACAAACAAGGATCCCGCAGCGGCGGGACTGCGGCTGGAGTGCAAATCCGCCATTTTAATGGAACAGACAACAGGTCAGGTGTTATATGAGATGGACGCCGATGTTCCAATGCCGCCTGCCTCCATTACCAAAATCATGACGCTGCTTTTGACGTTTGAGGCGATGGAGCAGGGGAAATTCCAGTATGATACGGTTTTGAGCTGTTCGGAGCACGCAGCCTCCATGGGCGGATCCCAGATCTGGCTGGAACCAGGGGAAGAAATGACCGTGGACGAAATCCTGCGGGCGACCTTTATTTCCTCGGCAAACGATGCCGCTGTTGTACTGGCGGAGGCGGTGGCGGGAAGCGAGGATACTTTTGTCAGCATGATGAATGAAAAAGCCAAAGAGCTGGGAATGGAGAATACCCATTTTTCCAACGCTACCGGCCTGGATGCCCAAGAGCATTACTCCACGGCCCGGGATATTGCGCTGATGTCGGCAGCGCTGCTGAAGTACCCGGATGTGACCCGCTATTCCACCGTTTGGATGGATAGCCTGCGCGGTGGGCAGACAGAATTGGTCAACACCAACAAAATGGTGCGGTTTTACAACGGAGCGACCGGGCTTAAAACCGGTACAACCGATGGAGCGGGCAGCTGTCTGTCGGCATCTGCCCAACGGGATGGCCTTTCTTTGATTGCGGTGAGTCTGGGGTCGGACACCAGCGCCCAACGGTTTGCAAGCTGCAGGACGCTGTTGGATTACGGATTTGCCAATTACGTCACCGTACAGCCTCCATCCTTGGAGGAACAGCTGACGCCGGTGCCCGTATTGCATGGCGTGCAGCGGCAGGTGGAACTCGATTACGATTTGCCGCCGTCCTTCGTCATGAAGCGGGGAGAAGAAAACAGTCTGGAACAGCAGGTGCAGCTGGCGGAAAATGTGGAAGCGCCTGTGGAGAAAGGCCAGCAGCTGGGTACGGTTGTAGTCAGCAAAGGCGGAACGGTTCTGGGCGAATATCCGGTGAAGGCCAAGGTGGATGTGGAAAAAATCGATTTTGGAAAAGGAATGGGGATCCTGTTTGGCTCTCTGTTGGGGAAGCAGCCGCCGCAGTAAGAAAGATGCAAAGGTGAGCATGTCCCGCCGGGAAAGGATTTGGCAATGCCGGCGCGCAAACGGAGTTTAGCTCAAAAAGACGCGGCAGAAGAATAAAGGCGATGCGCAAAGGCGAAGAGCCTGCCCCGAAAAGGTTCCGCTTTTGGTTGTTTGACGATTTTTCGCATCCCTTTTCCGCGAAAGATAAAAGATAGAGATCTTTTTGTATTTGCAATGGATGGCGTTCGGATTGCAAAACGAAAAACGATCGGAACACAGGCCCGGCCCGCGCCGATTCCGGCGGCCGGGCCGTTTATTTTGAGAAACGTTTTGCTGTTTTCGAAAAAAGATTTTTTCGAAAACAGCGGAATGATGAACTATTTTTTCGAAACTTGCCATAAGGTTCTTGAAATGGACAGGCAATTAGAGTAAAATAAATCTATATCATTGGGAGGACGTTGAGGAAATGGTAATCAAATGCAATACGGGATATCTGAATGATTTTATCGGCGATCATGAATGGGAAGCGATGACCCCTCAAATGAAAGCCGCACATGAAACACTGCATGGCAGAACGGGTCTGGGAAGTGATTTCCTTGGCTGGATGGATCTGCCGGTGGACTATGACAAAGAAGAATTCGCAAGGATTCAAAAAGCTGCCGAAAAAATCAAAAACGACAGCGAAGTGCTGATTGTTATTGGGATCGGCGGTTCCTACCTGGGGGCCCGTGCTGTAATCGAGCAGCTGCGTTCTCCGCTGTACAACAGCAAGAAAAAGGATACGCCGGACATTTACTTTGTGGGGAATTCCATCAACCCGACTTATTTGAGCGAAGTCCTTTCTATTTGCGAAGGAAGAGATATTTCGGTCAATGTCATTTCCAAATCCGGTACCACCACGGAACCGGCGCTGGCATTCCGTATTTTCCGGGAGCTGCTGGAGCAGAAATACGGTAAGGAAGGGGCAAAACACCGTATTTACGCAACGACAGACAAGGCGAAAGGGACACTGAAAGAATTGTCTGACCGGGAAGGCTACGAAACCTTTGTTGTTCCGGATGACGTGGGCGGCCGTTTTTCTGTGCTGACCGCAGTTGGCCTTTTGCCCATCGCAGTGGCCGGTATTGACATCAAAGCGCTGATGGAAGGCGCGGCAGCGGCGCGGGAAGCGTTTGCTGAGCCGGATCTTTCCAAAAACGAATGCTATAAATACGCTGTGCTGCGCAACATCCTTTACCGCAAGGGTAAGAGCGTTGAGATGTTTATCACCTATGATCCTGCTTTCGCTATGATGAATGAATGGCTCAAACAGCTGTTTGGTGAGAGCGAGGGAAAAGACAATAAGGGCTTGTATCCTTCGTCGGCGGTATTTTCCACCGATTTGCACAGCTTGGGACAGTTTATCCAGGAAGGTTCCCGCATCATGTTTGAAACGGTGATCCGCCCTGCGAAGCCCATCCAGGATTATTTTGTGAAAAATGACCCCGATAATTTTGACGGATTAAATTTCCTGTCCAACCAGAATATGTCGGTGGTAAACGATAAAGCGTTCCAGGGAACCGTGCTGGCCCATACCCAGGGCGGCGTTCCCAACGTAATTTTGGAACTGCCGCAGATGGATGAGTTCCATTTGGGATATTTGATCTACTTCTTTGAAAAAGCCTGCGCGATGTCCGGCTATATGCTGGGAGTGAATCCTTTCAATCAGCCCGGCGTGGAGAGCTATAAGAGCAACATGTTCGCGCTTTTGGGCAAACCCGGCTATGAGGACAAAAAAGCCCAGCTGGAAGCGAAAATCAAATAATTTTGTTGTTTTCGTCTTCGGACGAATCCATAGAAGATTTAATAACCTAAGGAGGACACAAACATGATAAAACTTATCGTGGGTAACAAAGGCTCCGGAAAAACCAAAACTTTGATCGACATGATTAACAAAGCGGCGAAAACCACTTCTGGAAACATTGTCTGCATTGAAAAAGGCCTGAAAATGACCTATGATATTGATTATTCGGTCCGTTTGATCGACATTGAAAGCTACAGCGTGGAAGGATTCGACGCATTCTACGGCTTTATTGCCGGTATCTGCGCGGGCAACTACGATATCACCGAGATCTTTATCGACGCGACGCTGAAGATTGGCGGCAGAGATCTGAACGCCTTTGCCGCGATGATCGAAAAGCTGGAAAAACTGACTGCGGAAAACAAAGTGGAGATGGTCTTCACCGTATCCTGCGACCGCTCTGAACTGCCGGAATCGGTTTTGTCTTACATCATCTAACATTATGATGAAGAAGACGGGCGCATATTTATGCGCCCGTTCTTTTTCGCAAGCTCCGGCGCACGGAAAGGCCCGTGTTTTTTGCGGAATAGATGCATTTTTAAGGCTTGTGAGCCGGATTTTCGGCCGAATGTATGAAAAAGTAAAATTACGCCAAACTTGTATTGACAAACCTTTTTGATGTCGATATAATTAAATTCGTGGCGTTATGAGGTATCATGATGTTTATTGATGTGAAGCAGCTGTTTGAGGTAGAGGGCCAGGTCATTCCTTTCACTCATGATCTGGATATGTCCGCTATCGAGCTGTGGGGAACCGCACCTTTCGACCGTCCGATTCATCTTTCCGGCAGGCTGTATAACCGGGCCGGGATCGTGTCCATCGTGTACGAAGCGCAGATGGATTATAATCTGATGTGCGGGCGATGCCTGGAACGGCAGCGGCGTGCTGAAACCTATCGGTTTGAGCATGTCCTGGTTCGTCAGTTGAATGAAGAAGACAATGGCGACTTCATTGTAGTGTCCGGCAATCAGCTGGATTTGGATGATCTGGCGACATCCGACATTCTTCTGGAACTGCCTTCCGTGGTATACTGCCGTGAGGATTGCAAAGGCTTATGCCCTGTATGCGGTACCAATTTAAACGAAAAAGACTGTGGATGTGATCTGAAACAGCCGGATCCTCGCCTTCAAATTCTCAGTGAATTTTTTAAAGAATCATAACCTTTAAGGAGGTGCTGAAATGGCGGTACCAAAGAGAAAATCGTCTAAAGCGAGAAAAAACAAAAGACGTTCCAACGTTTGGAAAATCAGCGTTCCGGGGTTCTCCAAATGCTCCCAGTGCGGTGAGCTGAAGGCTCCTCACAAGGTTTGCGCGAACTGCGGTTACTACAAGGGCAAAGAAGTCATTAAGATGGAGGCTGAATAGTCTCTTTGAAGGCAGGGGAGGATGCAGTTCCACCCCTGCTTTTTTTAACGCCGCTGCTTGATTTTTGGCTGAGGCGTGTTTGTGATTCCCTGGAAAAGGAGGTGCCGCTTTGGCGGTGCAGATCATGTCGGTAGTCCCGGGCTCCCCTGCGGACCGAGCGGGTATTCGGCCCGGCGAAATGCTGTTGGAGATTAACCAAAACACAATCGAAGATATTTTGGACTACCAGTTTTATATGACTGACAGAAAGTTGAAAATCAACCTGCTGGGGATTGACCAGGCAGCCAGACAGGTGACGGTGCACAAAGACGAATATGAGGAGCTGGGGCTGGAATTCGAATCTTATCTGATGGATAAACAGCATCACTGCAAAAATAAGTGCATTTTCTGCTTTGTAGATCAGATGCCGCCGGGCATGCGGGAGACGCTTTACTTTAAGGATGACGATGCCCGCCTTTCTTTTTTATTCGGCAATTACATTACCCTGACCAACATGGAACAGAAGGATATTGACCGGATCATCAAAATGCATATCAGCCCGGTCAATATTTCGGTGCACACCATGAATCCGGACCTGCGGCAGAAGATAATGCTGAACCCGAAAGCGGCGTCTTCGCTGGACTATTTGCGGCAGTTGGCCCGCGCGGGCATTAAAATCAACACCCAGCTGGTCCTTTGCCCTGGAATCAACGACGGAGAAGAACTGGTGCGTTCGCTAAAGGAACTGGGAGCGTTGTACCCCAGCGTGGAGAGCATCGCGGCGGTACCGGTGGGATTGACCAAATACCGCGATGGATTGTTCCCGCTGCGCCCCTATACCCGGGAAGAAGCGCGGGAGGTCATTCGAACCATCCATGATTTCTCCGATAATTTTTTGGCGCGCGAAGGGGTTCGGATGGCTTATCCGGCGGATGAGTTTTTCCTCAAAGCACAAATGCCAATACCAGACGATGCGTATTATGGCGAATACAACCAACTGGAAAACGGCGTAGGCCTTTTATCGCTGCTGCGGCAGGAATTGACGGACGCGCTGGAGGACTGGGAGGACGACGGCGTTTGCCGCCGCATCAGCCTGGCCACCGGAGAAGCGGCGGCAGATTTTCTGCGGGAAGAAATCGGGCGGGTAAAACAAAGATTCCCGGGGCTGGACTGCACGGTTTATGCCATTCACAATGATTATTTCGGTGAAAATATCACCGTGGCGGGTCTGGTGACTGCTACCGACCTGATCCGGCAGCTGAAAGGCAAGGAACTGGGTGAGGAGCTGCTGATCCCTGGCGTAATGCTGCGCCATGAGCAGGATAAATTCCTGGATGACGGCACGATAGAGGATGTGCAGCAGGCTTTGGGCGTTTCGGTGCGGACGGTGGACAACGACGGCACGCAGTTTTTACTGGCTCTGCTGGGAATAGAAGACGATGCGGAATATGCTTGGTAAATGGCGGGAAACATGATATCATAACCGTGTGGCCGCTGTACCGGCATATGTGCCCTGAAAGCTGCAAATTTTAGGAAGAATATATTTTGCATCTGCTATCGTATATGAAAAGCGTATGAAAGACGCTTTGTAAACAGATATTTTGAAAAACGGCGAGGCCATGTGTTTTGTCTTTTTGATTGGCAAAACAATCGGGCCTTTTCCGGCAGAAAGAAGGGAAACTCTATGGCAAAACCGTTGATTGCAGTGGTGGGACGACCCAATGTAGGAAAATCCACCCTGTTTAATAAAATTGTGGGGAAACGTCTGTCCATCGTGGAGGACACCCCCGGCGTGACCCGGGACAGGATTTACGCCGAAGGGGAATGGCGGAACCGGTCATTTCATATTGTGGATACGGGCGGTATTGAGCCGAAAGCAGACGATGTGATTCTGTCTCAGATGCGCCGTCAGGCACAGCTGGCGATTGACAGCGCGGATGTGATTGTTTTTGTGGTGGATATCCGTACCGGTATGACCGCCACCGACCAGGACGTTGCTTCGATGCTCCAGCGTTCCGGCAAGCCGGTTGTGCTGTGCGTGAACAAGTGTGACAGCGTCGGTGCTCCGCCGCCGGAACTGTATGAATTTTACAATTTGGGAATCGGTGATCCGTATCCGGTTTCGTCGGTGCATGGGCATGGAGTCGGTGATCTGCTGGATGCCTGCTATGAATACCTGGATTTTGAGAAAGAAGAGGAATACGGGGAAGAGGACATCAAGGTAGCCGTGATTGGAAAGCCCAATGTAGGCAAATCGTCGCTGATCAACCGGATGGCGGGGGAAGAGCGGGTGATCGTTTCCAATATTGCGGGGACGACCCGGGATGCTACCGATACGTTTGTGGAAAATGAGTACGGCCGGTTTGTTTTTATCGATACGGCTGGTATTCGCCGCAAGGCAAAGGTGGAGGAAGCAATCGAAAAGTATTCGGTGCTGCGCTCCTATATGGCGGTGGACCGTTCGGATGTATGTGTGATTGTGATCGACGCCACCGAAGGCTTTACCGAGCAGGATTCCAAGGTGGCCGGATATGCCCATGAGCAGGGAAAAGGCTGTATCATCGCAGTGAACAAATGGGATGCGGTGGAAAAAGACGGAAAAACCATGCAGGAATTTACCAAAAAATTGCAGAACGATTTCAGTTTTATGTCCTACGCTCCGTTTTTGTTCATCTCGGCGAAAACCGGGCAGCGGGTGGAAAAGCTGTATGAGTTGATCCATTATGTGGGGGAGCAGAACGCCATGCGCATTCCCACCGGCCGGCTTAACGACATGCTTTCTTATGCTACTGCAAGAGTGCAGCCGCCGTCGGATAAGGGAAAACGACTGCGGATTTTCTACATGACGCAGGCTTCTACCAAGCCGCCGACCTTTGTGGTTTTTGTCAATTCCAAGGAGCTGTTCCATTTTTCTTACCAGCGGTATCTGGAAAACCAGATTCGGGAGACGTTCCATCTGGACGGGACGCCGATCCGTATGATCGTGCGGGAACGGGGAGAAAAATAAGAAAATCCATTGCGTGATTTTGGAGGCGAGTTACAATGCAGACTGTTTTGGCGTCCATTCTGTCCGCGGCTGCAGCCTATCTTTTGGGCAGTGTCAGCTTTGCGATAGTGGTTTCCAAATCCCTGTATCATCAGGATGTGCGGCAGTTCGGCAGCGGCAACGCAGGAATGACCAATATCCTGCGTACATATGGCAAAAAGGCCGCCGCTTTGACCTTGGCCGGCGATTTTCTCAAAGGGGTCGCCGCGGTGTTGATCAGCCGGCTGATTTTCGCGGCCATGGGTGTAACGCTGTTCGACGGCGCGTATGTTGGCGGGTTGTTCTCCATTTTGGGCCATTTATATCCGGTGTATTTCGGGTTTCGCGGCGGAAAGGGAATTTTGACATCCATCGGTATTATTGCGGTGATTAATCCGCTTGTGTTTTTAGGGCTTTTGATCATCGGCCTGCCGCTGATTTTTTTGACAAAGATTGTATCTGTGGGGTCTTTGGCAGGAGCGGTCTGCTATCCGTTTTTAACGCTGCTGGTGGATTTTTGGCAAGGCGGCGTCAGCTGGCTGGATTTTTCCTTTTCGCTGGTCATTGCCCTGTTGGTAATCTGGATGCACCGGTCTAATATCAAACGGCTGCTTAACGGGACTGAGAACCGCTTTGGCAGCAAAAAAACAAGCAGCGAGGAGAAAAAGTAACGATGGCAAAGATTGCGGTATTGGGCTGTGGTTTTGGCACCGCGCTGGCGGTGATGGCTGACGGATGCGGCCATCAGGTTACACTGTGGTCGCTGTTCCCGCAGGAGCTGGAAGAAATCCGGCAGGACGGGGAACAGAAAAAGCTTTTGCCGGGCGTGCCGGTGACAGAGCGAATCGCATTGACCAGCGATATTTCCTGCCTGGCGGACTGCGATTTGTGCATTATGGCGGTCCCTTCTTTTGCGGTGCGCCAAACCGCGCAGCGGGCGGCTCCTTATCTGCGGGAGGGCGCTATTGTGCTCAATGTGGCCAAAGGGCTGGAAGATAAAACTTATAAACGTTTTTCACAGGTATTGGAAGAGGAACTCTCGCAGCAGAAGATCGTTGTCATGTCCGGCCCTTCCCATGCGGAAGAGGTTGGCAGGGGCGCGCCGACGACGATTACCGTTGCTTCCCGGGAGCGGGCGGCGGCAGAAGAGGTCCAGGATCTGTTGATGAACCCCACCTTACGGCTGTATGTAAACGACGATGTGATCGGAGTAGAGTTGGGCGGCGCTTTGAAAAACGTCATTGCATTGGCGGCCGGAATCGCCGACGGCCTGCAGCTGGGGGATAACGCAAAAGCGGCGCTGATGACACGCGGAATCACGGAGATCGCGCGTCTGGGGGTAGCCATGGGCGCAAAAACCGAAACGTTCGCGGGATTGTCCGGAATCGGCGATTTGATTGTTACCTGTACGAGCATGCATTCCCGTAACCGGCGGGCTGGCATTCTGATTGGACAGGGGAAAAGCGCCGAAGAAGCGGTGCGCTCGGTGGGAACGGTGGAAGGGTATCCCTGCGCGAAAACAGCTTATGAGCTTGGCCAGAAGCTTCGGGTGGAAATGCCGATTGTAGAGCAGTCCTATGCGGTGCTGTACGAAGGCAAATCGCCGGCGCAGGCACTGCGGGATTTGATGACCCGTCCAAAACGCCATGAGTCGGAAGTAATCTGGCTTTTGGGAAGATAAAATGCCGAAAGCGCCCTGCGTCCGGTTTCCCGGGCAGGGCGCTTTGTGTGTGGGCGGAATGAAAAAGTCCGACTGAAAAACAGACGGCAAAACAAAAAAGGACTGCCATTCGGCAGCCCTTTTTGGTAACAGTCATTCACTAGATTGCGCGAGTCACTTTATTCGAACGCAGGCAACGGGTGCAGGCATAAATGTGGCGAGGAGATCCGTCAACGATTGCCTTTACACGCTTTACATTCGGTTTCCAAGTTCTGTTGGAACGTCTGTGAGAATGGGAAACCTTAATTCCGAAAGTGACACCTTTTCCGCAGATGTCGCATTTTGCCATAGGTCTGCACCTCCTTTAATGCATATAAAAAGTCAACATTGATATACTATCAGATTTTGAAAATGAAATCAAGCTTTTTTTTAAATAAATTTGGGCGTTCTTGAAAAAGAAACGATTTATTTTTGCAAAAACAGTGAAACCTTGTGTTGACGATTCATTTTTAGTATAATAAAACAGAAACGTGTGAACAGAAACGGAGAGACTGGATTGAACAATGAAACCGTAATCCGATATTTGACGATGGCTGTGGTTGTGGTAACTGCGCTGCCTGTCCATGAGCTGGCGCACGGTTTGGTCGCGGATCGTCTGGGTGACCATACGGCCAGGGAGCAGGGGAGACTGACCTTGAACCCATTTGCGCATCTGGACCTGTTCGGAACGCTGGCGCTTTTGCTTTTTGGGTTTGGCTGGGCCAAGCCGGTCCCGGTCAATCCAGGCCATTTTAAAAAGCCCAAGCGCGACATGGCCCTGACCGCTTTGGCCGGCCCTACGTCCAATGTTCTGCTGGCTCTGCTGCTGATGGTGATTTTTAAAGTGTACATGTTCTACGGGAACATTGGCAGCACGGTGGGGCTCATGTTTGGGCAGATCATTTATACGATTCTCTGGACGAATCTGACCCTGGCAGTTTTTAACCTTTTACCGGTGCCGCCGCTGGATGGCGCGAAAATTTTAAATGTGGTACTGCCTTTTTCGTTCCAGATAAAAATACGGAAATATGAAAAGTATTTTTATGTGGCGCTGGTCCTGCTTTTGTATCTCGGTTTTTTGCAGATCCCGCTTCATTTTTTGGGGGACATGCTGTTTCGTGGTTTGAATTGGGCAACGGCCCCGGTGGACCTGCTGCTTCAGATGATAGGGGGCTGACATGGAAAAGCTGACGTTTAAGCTTGAGCAGTTTGAAGGTCCGCTGGACCTGCTGCTGCACCTGATTGCCAAACATAAACTGAATTTATACGATATTCCCATCGATCTGTTGCTGGAACAGTATCTGGCGCAGATGGAGCAGATCCCTTTCGCGGATTTGGAGGCGGCCAGCGATTTTCTGGAGATGGCATCCCGGCTGGTTTATATGAAATCTGCCATGCTGCTGCCAAGGTATGAGGATGAGGGAGAAAATCTGAAGCGGGAATTGACCGGCCAGCTGCTGGAATATCAGGCCTGCCGGGAAGCCGCATCGCTGCTTGCGCAAAGATGGCAGGCGGACAGGCTGTTCTGCAGGCCGGCTACCGTGCTGGAGCCTGATATGCTGTACCGCCATCAGCATGAGCCGGCGGAGATTTTAGGCGCGTATCTTTCGGTGCTGGGAAAGGTCAAACGGAAAATGCCGCCGCCCAAAGAGGCTTTTTCGGGCATTGTCAAGCACCGGGTGGTATCTGTGCAGTCGCGTATTCTTACCATCCTGAACACGTTGTACCGGCAAAAAACCATTGAATACAAAAGCTTGTTTGCCCAGTCGGAAGACCGTTCAGAAATGGTTGCAACTTTTTTGGCGGTGCTGGAATTGGTAAAATCAAAGCGGATTGTAGTGGATGAAGGCGGACAGATCGCTTTCGGACAAAACCGGTCGCCATTACCGGCGGAGAATGAGCGGGAGGAGAGCCGATGAAGCTGACCAAGACAGAAAAAGCGGCGGTGGCCGTGTTATTCGCCAGCGGGGAACCCATCCCGGTTTCCAGGCTGAGCCAGGTGTTTGACTGCGATGACGCGGCGTCCCACTGGATGATGCGCCGCGTGATGGATTATTTTGACGAAGAAGAAAGTCCTTTGCAGGTGCTGCGGCTGGAGGATCAGTATCAGATGACCACCCGGGAGGAATTCCGGGAGCCGGTGAAAAAAGCGCTGGAAATAAAAAAAAGCCAGCCTTTGTCCCAGGCGGCCATGGAAGTGCTTGCTATTGTAGCGTACAACCAGCCGGTGACAAAATCCTTTGTGGAACAGATTCGCGGGGTGGATTCTTCCAGTACCGTCAACACTTTGGTGGAGCGGGGACTTTTGGAAGAAAGGGGCAGGCTTGACCTGCCGGGCCGCCCAGTTTCTTACGGGACGACACCGCATTTTCTGCGCAGTTTTGGGCTGTCGTCAGTAGGGGAGCTGCCTTTGGTACCGCCAAACGGCGAAGAGGAAGCGGAACTGGAAGGACAGGTACGAATGGAAGAAACCCAATCTTAATTTAGAAATCGGTGTGACGCCATGGCAGGTTGGATCATTTTAGGAGCTGTTTCGGCGCTGATTCTGATTTTCCTGTTGTCCAATGTCCGGCTGCTTTTTCGGTATGACAACGGGGAGGTCTTTTTACAGGCCCGTTGGCTGTTTTTACGGTATCAAATTATGCCGGAGCCTGAGAAGCGAAAAAAGAAAAAGCGCGAAAAAGCAAAAAAAGAAAAGAAAAATCAAGCCACCAAAAATCAGGAGGCCCGCCCCGGCAATCCCGACAGGACGGAAGAGGAAAATGCCGTCCGTCCGGCCCCCAAAATGCCAGAAGAGGCGGGAGCAAACGGCGGAAAAGAAAAGGACGTCTCACGGCCGTCTGATGGGGAGTCGAAAACATTGCAGGCAACGATCCGTCAGGTGTTGGATATGCTCAAAGCGGCTAAACAACCAGCCAGACTTTTGTACCGGCATCTGTGGGTGCGGCGGCTCAATTTTAGTCTGGTGGTGGCCAGAGAAGACGCGGCGCAGACTGCGATTGCCTATGGGCAGATGAACGGCTGGGTCCATGGCGCTTATGCCGCCCTCACCCAGTTTGTCCGGATGAAAAAGGGCCGGGTGTCGGTGCAGGCAGATTATCTGTCGCAGAAGGACCGGCTGCAGGTATCCTTTCTGCTGACCCTGCGGGTCCTTTTCCTGCTGGCGGCGGCCGTTGGATTCCTTGCCCGCTTTTTGTGGACATCCATCCGCAGGCCATCTGGAGGCTGATGGTTTTCGCACAAGAAAAACCGGGGCAAAGTAAAAAGGTAAACAGAAAATGCCCGTACCAAGGGGCAGAAAAATCAAACTGAAAGGGAGAAAAGGACATGAGTCAGGGGAATTTAGAGGGTTTACTGAATTGTTCATTGGAAAAACTCAAAGGGCTGGTGGACGTCAACACCATCATCGGAGAACCGATTACCGCCCCGGATGGAACGATTATTGTGCCGGTATCGAAAGTGGCGTTCGGTTACGGTTCCGGCGGCAGTGATTTCGGCGGCGATAAGCCGAAAGATCTGTTCGGCGGCGGTTCCGGCGCGGGCGTGTCGATCCAGCCGTTGGCTTTCCTGGTGATCCAGGAGGGAAATGTGCGGCTGCTGCAGATGCAGAACTATGACAACACGGCCGACCGGGCAGTGGGGATCGTTCCCGACCTGATCGATAAATTTGCCGACATTTTTTCGAAAAACAAAAAAGAAAAGGCAGAGCGGGAACAGTAAGAAAACCTCTTTTGTATAAGAAAGTCATCCCCGTCATAGATTGTATGGGGGGATGGATATGAAACGTCTGATCGGATGGACTTTTGTCATTTTGCTTTTGGCTTTTCCGTGTCTGCAGGTATCAGCTGCCACGGCAGATGATGCGAATACGGGAAACCAGGCGCAGCTGCCGGACCCTCCTGCGGGGATTGACGCGGGCGCCTATATCCTGATGGAAATGGAAACCGGGCGGGTGCTGTCCGGCCGCAACATCCACCAGAGGCTGGCGATGGCCAGCACGACGAAAATCATGACTGCCCTGCTGACGTTGGAGCAGCCGGATTTGGATGATTATTTTACAGTGGATCCAAAAGCGATTTTGGTGGAAGGTTCCTCTATGGGCCTTTTACCCGGCGATCAGGTGACGCTGCGGGGTCTTGCGGTCGGAATGCTTTTACATTCCGGAAATGACAGCGCGGGTGCGGCTGCGGTAAAGGTCGGCGGCAGCACCGACCATTTCGTATCTATGATGAACGAGAGGGCAGCCGAAATGGGCCTTGCCGATACCCATTTTGCCACCCCGTCCGGTCTGGACGCGGACGATCATTATTCCAGCGCTTACGATATGGCGGTTTTGGCAAAAAACGCGTTGGCCAACGAAGATTTCCTGCAGATCTGTTCAACGGCAAAAACGCAGATTTCCTTTGGAAATCCGCCCTATGCGCGTTGGCTGACCAACCACAACAGGCTGTTAGAAGAGTATGAAGGCTGCATTGGTGTGAAAACCGGCTTTACCAAAAAAGCAGGCAGATGCCTGGTGTCAGCGGCGCGGCGCGGCAGCATTACGCTGATTTGTGTGACACTTTCGGCTGCGGATGATTGGAACGTGCATAAAAAACTATTTGACTACGGCTTTTCCTGTGTGCAGCAGGTGGATTTGGCGGCGTATCTTCCGGAGATTTCACTGCCTGTTGTAGGAGGCGTCTCTTCCTCGGTCCGGGCATTGCCGACCGGAGATACCAAGACGGTGGTTTTGTCGGGGGAAGAAAGGCAGATCACCGCGAAAGTTTATGTTGAGCCGTTTTATTACGCCCCGCTTTTGCAGGAACAAAAGGTGGGCGAGGTGTCTTTTTACCTGGGGGAACAGAAATTGGGAAGCTGGGATTTATACCCGCAGCATCCGGTAGAGGCGCAGGAGATAGAGGAAAAAGGATTTTGGGATTGGGTCAAGGGATGGTTTGGCCGGTAAAAGCCTGTCCCAAAAAAGAACGCCGTGAGGCGGAATGGAGCAGAATATGCAGAAAAAAGAAGAACTGGTAAGAATTCAAAAAGTGCTTTCTGAATCCGGGGTCATGTCCCGGCGGAAAGCAGAGGAATACATTGAAAGCGGCAAAGTGACCGTTAACGGACGCAAAGCGTCGATCGGACAGAAAATCAATCCCGCACGGGATATCGTTGCGGTGGAAGGGGTACGGGTGGAGACCCGCCAGCACCAAAAAAAGATCTATCTGGCGCTGCATAAGCCGAGGGGATATGTGACGACGATGAACGATGAGATGGACCGCCGATGTGTGGCGCAGCTGGTACAGGATGCGCCTGCCCGGGTTTATCCCATTGGGCGGCTGGACCGCAATTCCGAAGGGCTTTTGCTCATGACCAACGACGGTGACTTTGCCAATCAAATCATGCATCCGCGCTATCACGTCCCCAAGTGCTACCGGGTGACGGTGCGGCCGGACATCAACGACGAGCAGGCTATGCGGCTGGCAGAAGGAGTAGAGCTGGACGGGCAGCGTACCGCTCCGGCGCAGGTGACGGTATTGTTAAAAGAGCCGGGCCGTGTTGTAATCCAAATCGTCATCACCGAAGGGCGAAACCGTCAGATCCGCCGCATGTGCGAGGCTGTGGGTCTGGAGGTGGCGCGGCTGAAACGGATTTCCATCGGTCCGGTGCGCTTGGGTATGCTGCCGCCGGGCAAATGGCGGATGCTGACGCAGCCGGAACTGTCCGCACTGCAGTCGGCGCTGAAAAACGACCGGGCGCCGGGCGGAAAGGGACGGGAATAACATGCTGGAGATGAAACCGGTTCAGAATCCGGGTTTGATTTTGCAACTGTTTGAAAAGGAAAAAATCCCGTTTTCGGAAGGTTGCGGGGCTTTTGGAATCGCGCAGGGGGAGACCCTGCTGGGATACTGCCTGTTTCGCATGGGGCCGGCTGTAAAAATGCTGGCGATCCGGTGTGAGGACCGTTTTTTGCTGGATGGATTGGTGCGGGCGGCTTTGAACCACAGCTCTTTGTCCGGCGCAGCGGAAGCGGATTTCTCCGCCATATCCGGGCCGATGCGGGAATCGCTGGATCAGCTGGGCTATTTCAAAAAAGAGCCGCTGCCCATCGAGTGGTTCTTCTCTGCCTGCAAGCCTTGCAAGGGGATGATTTGACGGGTTTGGCCAAAACCTGCATTGGGTTCACCCCTTTTTCTTTCGCATGGAAAAATTTTTTCTGCAGGGGATTGACAAATACCGGGATTGCGTGTATGATAGCCAACGAAATATAAAGTCTGTTTCGGGGCGGGGTGCGATTCCCCACCGGCGGTGATGGGTGTTCAGCCACAAGTCCGCGACCTGCGAAAAGCAGCTGATCCGGTGCGATTCCGGAACCGACGGTATAGTCCGGATGAAAGAAACGGCGCAAATTTGATATTTGCACCTTCTGCGCCCTCAGCTTTTGTTGAGGGCGTTTTTGTTTGCCAAAACAGACAAAATGAAAGGAGCTTATCCCGATGAAAAGAAGAATGAACACAAGAAAACTGGTCTACATTGGCCTGCTGGCCGCGGTCGCTACGGCGCTGATGTATCTGGAACTGCCGCTGACCTTTTTATTCATGCCGCCGTTTTTGAAATTGGATATCAGCGGTGTGCCCACCTTGATCGGTACTTTTATGTTTGGCCCGGCAGCGGGTATCTTTATCTCGCTGGTGAAAGATCTGATTCATTTGCTCTCCAGCCAGACCGGCGGCGTTGGCGAATTGTCCGACTTTTTGATTTACACTGCTTTTTCGCTCAGCGCCGGATTCCTGTATCGGTATCATAAAAGCAAAAAGGGCGCGCTGGCTGCCTGTCTGACCGGTACGGCGGCGATTGCCATTGTCGGCGCTTTGACCAACCGGTTTTTGATTATCCCGTTTTACTCCAAGCTCATGCCCATTGACGCAATCGTTTCCGCCTGCAACGCGGTTAACCCGATGATCGACAGCATCGACGCTTATATCCTTTTCGGCGCGATGCCTTTCAACCTGATCAAAGGCCTGGTTATCTCGGCGGTGACGTTTCTGGTTTACAAAAAGCTGAGCCATTTGATGAAAGATTCCCTGATGGCGCCGGAAGAGAAGAAACCGGCTGCGGCCAAGGAATAAAAGATCTGTTTTGCGCGTGAAAAACAGCTGGTCGAAATCTTCTTGTTTTGCCAATGTTCCACAACAGCAAAAGCTTGACTTTTTCGCCCCGGTTCGCTATAATACTCCTTACAAAACGATATATTCCACCTTATCCAGAGCGGCGGAGGGAACAGGCCCTGTGAAGCCCGGCAACCGGACTCTTTTTGAGTAGAAGGTGCTAAATCCTGCGGAAAAATTCCGAGAGATGAGGATTTCTGTAAATGCTCGGATTTTCCGGGCATTTTTTTATGAGATGACCCGGAAACGGACAAGGGGACAAAATGAAAGGAGCCTTTTTTAATGGCAAGACATTTCTTTACATCTGAATCGGTAACCGAAGGGCATCCCGATAAGATCTGCGACCAGATTTCCGACGCGGTTTTGGATGAAATCATGAAACAGGATCCCATGGGGAGGGTCGCTTGCGAGTGTACCGTGACCACCGGTATGGTAATGGCTATGGGAGAAATCACGACTTCCTGTTATGTGGATATCCCGAAAATCGCCCGCAACGTGGTGCGGGAAATCGGATACACCCGCGCAAAATACGGTTTCGATGCCGACACCTGCTCGGTCATTACCTCCATTGACGAGCAGTCGCCCGATATCGCTTTAGGCGTGGACAAAGCGCTGGAGGCAAAACAAGGCGCGGAGGACGACGCCTTCAGTACCGGTGCGGGAGATCAGGGGATGATGTTTGGCTATGCCTGCGATGAAACGCCGGAGCTGATGCCGATCACCATCTCCCTGGCCCATAAACTGGCCCGCCAGCTGACTGCCAAGCGCAAGGACGGCACCTTGCCTTATCTGCGCCCGGACGGAAAAACACAGGTTACGGTGGAATTTGAAGATGATGTGCCGGTTCGGGTAGACACGGTGGTAGTCTCCAGCCAGCATGATCCGGAAATTTCCATGGAACAGCTGCGGGAAGATATTATCCGAGAAGTGATTCGACCCATTGTCCCGGAACATTTGCTGGACGAAAACACCAAATATTTCATCAATCCAACCGGCCGTTTTGTTGTCGGCGGCCCACAGGGCGACAGCGGTCTGACCGGCCGCAAGATCATTGTGGACACTTACGGTGGCTACGGAAAGCACGGCGGCGGCGCTTTTTCCGGCAAGGATCCGACCAAAGTGGACCGGTCGGCGGCTTATGCGGCCCGCTGGGTAGCAAAAAATATCGTCGCAGCCGGATTGGCAAAAAAATGCGAGATCCAGCTGGCGTATGCCATTGGTGTGGCACACCCGGTATCGATTATGGTGGACAGCTTCGGCACAGGTACTGTATCTGACGAGGTCCTGGCCAAAGCGGTAGAGCGTGTTTTCGATTTGCGTCCGGCGGCGATCATCAAAGCGCTGGATTTAAGACGCCCCATCTACCGGCAGCTGGCGGCCTATGGGCATATGGGCCGTGAGGATCTGGATGTTGCCTGGGAAAAAACGGATAAAACACAAGCACTGCAGCAGGCGGCAAAGGAACTGCAATAGTGAAAGACAAAAGGCGCAAGATTCCGGCGGATCTTACGCCTTTTTCTTTTGCAGGGGCAAGCGAATATTGAAGAAATACCGATTTTATGATATACTAATCTTTACAGAGAATAAATGCAGGGGGCTGTGAAACCGATGAAAATATCGACCAAGGGAAGATATGGGCTGCGGATGATGATCGATATCGCCATGAATCAACAGGAAGGCCCTGTTTCGGTGCGGGATATTGCCTGCAGGCAGTCACTGAGCGATAAATATTTGGAGCAGATCATTACTCAGGCCAACAAAGCGGGCCTTTTGAAAAGCATTCGCGGCGCGGGCGGCGGATATCAGCTGGCCCGGCCTGCAGAGGAAATTTCGGTTGGCGAAATTCTGCGGGCGATGGAAGGGTCGCTGTCACCGGTAGAGTGCGTTCGGGAACTGGGGGAAGAGCCTACGCCTTGCCAAAACGCAGGGGAATGCGCTACCTATGAATTGTGGCGCGATATCAAAGACGCGGTGGATCAGGTGATCAATAACCGTACGCTGCAGGATATGATTGATAATTACACCCGCAAAAACAATGACGACGCTTCGGTGAGAAAGGAAGGAAACTGCCAATGGAGTGCCAAGTAGTGAATCTGGAAGCTGGCATGCCAACGGTAGAAATGGCGCGTACCCACTTGAATATGGCACTGCGCAGCGCGAAGGCCAACCGGGTCAAAGCGCTTAAGCTGATCCACGGGTACGGTTCCACCGGAAAAGGCGGCGCGATTCGGGCCGATGTGCTGGCCCAGCTCGCCCAGAAAAAACGGTCGGGACAAATCAAGGAATTTGTGCGGGGAGAAGATTTTTCCCCGTTTGACAGTGGGGCGAGGGCAATTATCGCTGCCTGCCCCTCTTTGTCCAGGGATATCGATTATTCCAGGGCAAACCACGGTATTACCATGGTGCTTTTATGATTTGTCAAAGGAGGGCGGCGCTTTGAAGCCGACAGCAGTGATCACCGGTGCGTCCGGCGGGATTGGGCAAGCAATGGTCCGCGCGTTTGCGGCGGCGGGGTATCGGGTGTTCTGCGGCAGCTTTCATCATTTGGACGAAGCGCAGAAGCTCGCCGGGCAGCTGCAAGAGCAGGGCTTCGCGGTAGAGGCGCTGAAGGCGGATTTGTCCTCCTCAAAAGAAGCACAGGCCTTTGCCCAGGAGGTTCAGCAAAGGTGCGGACCGATCGATGTGCTTGTCAACAACGCCGGTGTAGCGCAGCAGAAGCTGTTTCAGGATATTACGGATGACGATTGGCGGCACATGATGGGCGTGAATCTGGACGGCGTGTTCTATCTGACACGGGCGTTTCTGCCTGCCATGATTCGCCAAAAAGCCGGGCGGATTATCAATATTTCGTCGATATGGGGTGTTTGCGGCGCTTCTTGCGAAGTGCATTATTCCGCTTCTAAAGCGGCGGTGGCAGGGATGACCAAGGCGCTTGCAAAAGAGGTTGGCCCTTCGGGAATCACAGTCAACTGCATTGCGCCGGGTGTCATTCAAACGCCGATGCTGGCTTGCTTTTCCGAAGAGGATTTGAAAGAATTGGCTTCTCAGACACCGATGGGGCGTCTGGGAACGGGCGATGATGTAGCGCAGTTGGCGCTGTTTTTGGCTTCGGGAAAAGCGGATTTTATCACCGGGCAGGTGATTTGTGCTGACGGTGGCTTTGCGCTGTAGCGGACTGCACTGTGAAGGCGCATGGACATAAAAGAACGTAGCGGAAAGGGGGACTGTTGATGGGATGGTTTTATCCGGTATTGTGGCTGGCGTTGATGATCCTTTTCGTGATAGCGGAGGCATCTACGGTACAGCTGGTTTCGATTTGGTTGGCAGCGGGGTCGTTGGCCGCGTTGATCCCAGCAATGCTGGGAATGCCGCTGATGGTGCAGATTATTGTATTTTTGGTGGTATCCGCTGTCTGCCTGATCTTTACCCGGCCTTTTGTCAAAAAGGTTTTGGCGGTGAAAAAGGTAAACACCAACGCAGATCGCACGATTGGAGAGATCGGCTTGGTAACAGAGACTATCGATAATACGCTGGAAAGCGGGCGCGTTATGGTGGATGGCTTGTCCTGGAAAGCGAGAGCCTCTGATGATTCTGTTTTGGAGGCAGGTACCCGCGTGCAGGTCAAGGAAATTCACGGCGTGACGCTGACTGTGGAAAAAGCAGTTTAAGTTTTATCTGTGAATGGATTCGCACCGCACGGAGAATCCGTTCCGGCTTCAAATTCTGTCTGTGCGGAGAAGGAGAGACTTATGCCACCTATTATTGGAATTCTGATTGTATTCATTCTGTTGTTTTTCGTTTTGGGAATTATCATTTCCTGCATTAAGATCGTCCCGCAATCCAACTGCTATGTTGTGGAGCGGCTTGGCGTTTATCATGCCACCTGGGAGACCGGCCTGCACTTCAAACTGCCGTTTTTCGACCGGATCGCCAAAAAGGTTTCGTTGAAAGAGCAGGTTGTGGACTTTAAGCCGCAGCCGGTGATCACCCGGGACAATGTTACCATGCAGATCGATACGGTCGTTTTCTTCCAGGTGACCGACGCGAAACTTTTCACATATGGTGTGGAGCGGCCGATTTCCGCCATTGAAAATCTGACGGCGACAACGCTGCGAAATATTATCGGCGAGATGGAGCTGGACCACACGCTGACCTCCCGCGATGTGATCAACACCAAAATTACCGCTACTTTGGATACGGCTACCGATAAGTGGGGCATTAAAGTCAACCGGGTAGAGCTGAAGAACATCCTGCCGCCCAGAGAGATTCAGGACGCCATGGAAAAACAGATGAAAGCCGAACGTGAACGGCGAGAGGCAATCCTCAGAGCCGAAGGCGAAAAACGCAGCCAGATCCTGGTGGCGGAAGGCGAAAAAGAATCCCAGATTTTGCGGGCGGAAGCGGAAAAGCAGGCGGCAATTTTGCATGCGGACGCGGTGAGAGAGCAGAAGATTCGGGAAGCACAGGGCGAGGCGGAAGCGGTCATGATGGTGCAGAAAGCGCTGGCCGACAGCATTAGCCTTTTGAATGAAGCGGCTCCCTCCGATAAGGTGCTGGCGCTGAAAGGCCTGGAGGCTTTCGGTAAAGCGGCTGACGGGAAAGCAACCAAGATCATTATCCCCAGTGAGATTCAGAATCTGGCCGGTCTTGCGACTTCGGTCAAAGAACTGATGAGCGACGGGAACATCAAGCAGTAATCTTTTTGAAACGATTCCATACAAAAAGGCTCCGCCTTCGGGCGGTGTTCGTAAAACAGTAAAACAGGAAAGGCGTGACCGCGAAAGTCACGCCTTTTCATTATGGGTACAGCTGCTTTCGCGGCGCAAGGGGTGCAGCCCCTTGTTCGGAACGAAGTGACGCAAAACAGCCCGGACATTCAAATGTCCGGGCTGTTCGCCTCGCAGAGCGCACGATACAGGGCTTGCCTCTGTATAGAAGTGCGCTCTTTATCAGTTCAACAAATTGGAATTTACTTAACTGCTTTTATGGTATAAGTCGCACCCCAATTTTTCAGCACCTCTACGGAAGAAAAACCTGCTTCAAGAAGTGCTTCTGTTTCGTGTTTTACAGTAAGGGGAGTGTCGTAATGGTAAAACTCATCATCTGAAATTCCTTGCTCTGCTTTCAATTCACTCAAGTTTTGTCGGTGCATCTGTTCTTCTTCATCAGTCATAGAGAAGTAGTCCGTCAGTACAAAATATCCACCGTCTTTTAATGCTCTACGCAGTTTGGTATATAAAGGGACTTTTTCTGCCTTTGTGAAATGGTGCAAACTCTCCACCGATACCGCACTATCAAACAAGGACATACCAAAAGGCACATCAAAATAGGAACCGCAAATCAAAGTAATATCTTTGTCGGCAAATTTCTTTTTCAGAGTCGATAACATTCCTTGTGACAAATCAATACCTGTTATGCTTGCAGATGGATTTAGCAGATAGTATTTTTCCAACTCCAATCCTGTGCCACATCCCAAATCAAGTATATGGCAGTTTTCGGTAGTCGGCAACTGCTTCGCCGTAAAGGGATAGAACTCGTCCGCCGCTTCAATATTGGTCATCATATGTTCATCGTATCCATCTAATCTATTTTCAAAAAAATCAGCCATCTTTTCAAGCATATCTAATCTCCGTCAAATTCAAGTTTATCGGTCTGTTTAATCATATCATACGGCTACAATATATGCAAGAATAGTCCCGGCAGACATTACTGCCGGGACTGAAACTGTTTTACGGACACCCGGCTTTGGGCGGGGACTTTTTTGTATGGCCGTTCAGAATACGGATGCCTTTATGATGCTTTTTTCTCCGCCGCATGGGAATTTGAATCGGGCGGGCTGATTTTGTTTTTGATTTGGCAATATCCTTTTCGCAGGAAGGTCCTTATCTGAGGAGGAATCACACGGATGGCGAAAAGCTCCATTCTGGTTTTTAACGATTTGGAGCGGCGCGCGGCATAGATCAGGCCTTTTTCGGCAAACAGCTTTTCGAACTTTTCTCTTTCCGGGGATACTTTCCTTGCGCGGATGACCATTTGGTTATTGGCAACTGCTTTTTCAAAATCGGTAGGGTAAAGCCGTATGCCAGGCGTTTTTTCTAAAAATTTCTTGCCTTTTTCAGTATGCGCAAATATAACGGAAACGCCTTTGTCATTCCAAAAAGAATCCCCTTTTTCCGCGCCCCAGAAATCACCGATCATAATGTCGGCTGTTCGGTGATTTCCCTTGAACTGGCAATGGTAGCAGGAGGGCCGGCCCAGCACGCGAAAGGCATATCCATATTCGGTGTCGTGAAAGCGCTTTTCAAAAATCTGCCCATTTTGAAATCTCGCGTGCAGATAAGAGGGAAGCCAGGCGTCCTTTTTCTGCCTCACGGAAAAATCAACGATTTTGCTGCCGAATTTTTTTCAAGATATTGGATATACTCTACATGCACTTTCGGACTCGTGGGACCCTGGCAGACCAGTTCGCAGGTTATCAAACCGTCGTATTCGCCGCCGAGAAAGGTATTCAGCGCTGCAACCGAGCAGGGCAGGCCGAAAAATAAAACGCTTTTGCCACGGTCCAGAAGGTCCTTTACATCTCGATATATTTTCCCCTTTTGGACTTCGACATATTTGGAGCCTTTGAAACGGTCCAGCTGGCTTTCCCGGTCAATGATTTCATATTGTGCGGCGTAAAAATCTTTGCTGTAGGAAACGCCTGCCACCAATCCGCCCAGACTGAGCATATACTTGGAAATTGCAGTTGCAATTCCGCCGGAAGTGCATTCCAGTAATTCATTGTCATTTTCCAGATAACCACCATATACGGCGATATCATGCGCTTGATATTCATGAAACATATGTGGAACCTCTGCCAAAAAGTGTACTTTTGCAAATTTAGGGTTTTTAAAATATACGCAAATATTATACGGTGAAATTTGGTATTTTTCAATATGTTGAGGCGAACATTTTCGGCGATAATTGCAGCTTCATTGTGTTTTGCAAAAGTACGCTTTTAAAAATTCTGAGAAGAGGAGACCCCGCCTTGTGCCTGCCTTCTTTTGATGTTTTCCCGTTCGTTTTGGGCAACAAAGGATAAGATTTGCAGTACAAGATCGGCGATAAAGGTGCCAAGGAGGTCTTTCCCGCATCGGGTGCCCAACAGCGGCATATCGATCACGCAAACGTCAACGCCGATTTGCTGTGTCAGAATACGCCATTGGGTGAGAATCTCTTCATAATTACGGCCGAGCCGGTCGATACTCATCAGGTACAGCAGATCGCCCGGCTGAAGAAGCGCTGTCAGTTTTCGGCATTGCGGACGGTTAAAATCCTTTCCGGAATGCTTGTCCAAATAGATGTTGTTTTCCGGTACATTCCTTTCCCGCATGGCAACCAGCTGCCGGCTCGCATTTTGATCCGTGCTGGACACGCGGATATATCCATAGGTTTTGCATGGCATTTTTATTTCCTCCCTTTTCTGTCAGCAATCATCCCAGACTATATCATAGCCCCCCAATATTTTGAACTGGAGATTGTTTTGCCGCTTTCGGGTATGAAAAATCGATTGCTGACCAGAATAAAAGCTGTGAGGAGCGTGAGAAAAATGGGAAAGCGGATTGTTTCTTTATTTGGCATCCTGATTGTTTTGTTCAGTTTTATGATCTGGCGGCTTTCCTGGCTCATACGAAAAGAGGATTTTGCGCAGGCGGCTGCCCGGCAGAGCACTTATACGCTGGAAGTCTGCCAAAGCCGGGGAGTGATTTACGATTGTCAGGGCCAAAGGCTGGTGAACGATCAGTTGCGTTATCTGGCGGCGGTCCTGCCATCCAACGAAAGTGCCGCCGCGCTGCGAAGCCAATTTGCTTCCGCAAATTTATGGCGAGAGCAAATGAGCAGCAGGGCACCCTTTTTGCTCGAAGTGGATACAGACGCGGTGCAGGGGGAGAATGTGGAAGTCTTTTCGGTGCCGGAACGCTATTCGATGGACTACACCGCTGTGCATATCGTTGGCTATGTGGACGCCGATGGTGTAGGGCAGACGGGCATCGAGCGGATTTATCAGGATTTTTTGGAGCGTTCGGGAGAAAAAATCAAGGTTCGCTACCAAATTGACGCGATTGGCCGTGCGCTGACAGGAAGCGGCGTTGAAATTTTGCGGGAAGGCAATCCGTCCGACGGCGTGGTATTGACGCTCCATAAAGGCTTGCAGCAGGCGTGCGAGCGGATTTTAAGCGGAGCGGGAGTCAAAGGCGCCATTTTGGTGATGGATCTTGCCGACGGAGGCCTTCGGGCAGTGGCCAGCGCGCCGGGTTTCGACCCGCGCAACGTAGCTGGGTCGATGGATGATCCGGACAGTCCGCTGATCAACCGGGCGCTGGGCGCTTACGCTGTAGGCTCAACCTTTAAGCTTCTGATAGCTGCTGCCGCGCTGGAGCAGGGGATCTCTCCCAAACAGACCTATACCTGCGACGGATGGCTGGATGTAAGCGGTCAGATTTTTAAATGCAACCAACTGGCAGGCCACGGCGAAATAGACATGGAACAGGCGATCGCCCATTCCTGTAACTGCTATTTTATTCAATTGGCCCGACAGATTGGCGCCCAGAGTCTGCGGGAAATGGCGATTCGATTTGGTTTTTCCCAGGCAGATATGCTGGCAGAAACCTTGCAGACCGCCAAGGGGACTTTGCCGGATGCCGAACAGCTGGAGAATCCGGCAGAACTTGCCAACTTCGGATTCGGGCAGGGCCTTCTGACGGCGACGCCCGTCCAGATTTGCAAAATGCTTGCCGCGATCGCTGACGGCGGCAAGCTTTTATCGCCTCGACTAATCGAGGGAATTTATACAAACGGCACGCTGCAGAAAGAAGCTTCTTTTTCCGCCAATCAGGTGCTTTCGGAAAAAACGGCCGGCCTTTTGCGCGAATTTATGAAAACGGTGGTCAGAGAAGGTTCCGGAAAACTGGCTATTCCCAAAACGGGAGGAGCGGGCGGTAAGACGGCTTCTGCCCAGACAGGAATATTCGACGAACAGGGGGAAGAGATTGTTCATGCATGGTTTGGCGGGTTTTATCCGGAAAAAGACCCACGGTTTGCGATTGTCGTTTTTGTGGAAAACGGCCAGTCCGGCAACCAGGTGGCGGCTCCGCTGTTTTCCCAGGTGGCGGACAGCCTTTGGGGATTGGGGCTGGCGCAAAGCGGGGAAAAGCAGACAATAATGGTTGAATAAATTTAAAAAATATGATAGGATAAAAAACGATAACAGTGAGGCTATTCGGTCTGCAGGCGGGGCTCGGGCCTTTTTGGCCGGGCTTGAAAGAATGGCAAATGGCCTGCTTTGTCAAAATTCAGACAGCAAGGAGGATCATGAATTGAGTGAGAAAAAATTTGTGATCATCACCGATACCAATGCGGATTTTCCTGTGGAATATCTGAAAAATCACGGGCTGGGGCGGCTGTGCCTGAGCTTTTCGGTGAATGGGGAGACTTTTTGCGCAGATAAAGACGCGATCGACGAGCATGCATTCTATGATCAGATGCGCGCTGGCGCCGATGTGAAAACCATGCAGGTTAACCCGGAACAGGCAAAGAGCTACTTTGAGAAGTATTTGAAAGACGGCATAGAAGTGTTGTATCTGGCGTTTTCTTCCGGACTCAGCGGCAGCTATAACAGCGCTTTGATCGCGGCGGAAGAGTTAAAAGAAGAATACGCCGACCTGCGGGTCGTTGTGGTAGATACTTTGTGCGCCTCTTTGGGGCAGGGCCTTTTGACCCACTATGCCGTTACCATGAAAGAGACGGGCAAATCGCTGGATGAGATCGTTTCCTGGGTGGAAGAAAACAAGTTGCATGTGTGCCATATGTTTACGGTGGATGATTTGAATCATCTGTACCGGGGCGGACGGGTTTCCAAAACGACCGCCATGCTGGGTACCGTTCTCAACATCAAGCCGCTTTTGCATGTAAACGATGAGGGTAAACTGATCCCGTTGGGAAAAGTTCGGGGGAGAAAACAATCTCTGATCGAACTGGTCAATATGATGGAGGAACGCATCGGATCCTATCACAACGAGATTTTCTTCATCAGCCATGGGGATTGTTTGGATGACGCGAAATTTGTAGCTGCAGAAGTGCAGAAGCGTTTTGGCATTCAGAAACATCTGATCAATTTTGTAGGGCCGACCATTGGTGCACATTCCGGCCCCGGCACCGTTGCGCTGTTTTTCCTGGGAGAGAAGCGGTAAACCGGCAAAAATACGATCAAAGCGCAGGACAAAACATCCTGCGCTTTTCCATTTTTTGGATGGGATGAATGACCGCTTTTCGAGGGATACTTCCTGATAAAGGAGGAAATGCGAAGTGGAAAATCGTGTGACATTTACTGTAACCGGCCTCTCAGGGGCGGGCGCAGCGGAAAAAATCCGGGAAAAACTTTACGGCATCAGCGGAGTGGATACGGTGGATTTTAACCGGGAAAAAAATCAGCTGGTGATTTGCGGTATGGAACTGGAACGGACAGATCTGGCGGATCGCATTTGCGACATGGGGTTTGAGGTGCTGGAGGGGTAGAAAATCCATTTTCCCGCAGGAAGCTATTGTCAAATGAAGAAAAGTAAGATATAATAAAAAAGACGGTCTGGGAATGCCGCGCTTTTGCGTGTTTTTGGCAAAATGCCAAATGCGGTATCAGGCGAGGTGCTCTTTTGAAAGACGGCGGCGAAAGGCCGGATGAAAGCGAAAACTCCGCCGAAGGCGGACAAAACAGACGGGCGGTGTTCCAAAGGCGCTGCCGTAAGATGGGCTGCGGTGCTTGCAAAGCCAGCAGCGAAAGCAACGAAACAGACAGGATAATACCGGTTTTGTCATGAGGGTATGCGGGTCCTGTGCGACAAGGCGCTGTGAACCATGTCAGGCGGGGAACCGAGCAGCATTAAGCAGCTGTTTTTGTGCGCCGCAGTCAACCTGTGTGCCCTTGTGAGAGAACCGGTGTTCAGCACAATCGGGTGCCCTGTCTGTTTTGTATATCTGCATTTTGCCGTGGAAGGAGCGAGACGATGTATCAGGCGCTGTACCGAAAATACCGGCCCAGAACTTTTGACGATGTGGTGGGTCAGTCCCATATTACCCGCACCTTGCAAAACGAGGTGAAAACCGGCAAAACAGCGCACGCATACCTGTTTACCGGCTCCCGTGGTACCGGCAAAACCACCTGCTCCAAGATTTTGGCAAAGGCGGTCAACTGTCCGCACACGCAGGACGGAAACCCCTGCGGAGAATGTGAAATCTGCCGGGGAATAGATGACGGCACGGTGATGGATGTGTTGGAAATCGACGCGGCCAGCAACAATGGCGTGGATAATATCCGCCAGCTGCGGGAGGACGCTTATTTCGCACCGGGCCAGGCAAAATACCGGGTCTATATCATCGACGAAACACATATGCTCAGCACTGGTGCGTTTAACGCACTGCTAAAAATTATGGAAGAACCGCCGCCGCACGTTTTGTTTATCCTGGCTACAACAGAGGTTCACAAAGTCCCGGCGACGATCCTTTCCCGCTGCCAGCGGTTTGATTTCCGCCGGATCGGCAGTGAGGATATTGCGGGATATCTGGAAAAAATCGCTCAAAAAGAGGGTGTTGTGCTGGAACATAGCGCCGGCCTTTTGATCGGAAAACTGGCGGATGGCGGTATGCGCGACGCGGTTTCGCTTTTGGATTTGTGCATTTCCCACGGCGGTGCGGTTACGGCGGAGGTGGTTGCCCAGGCGGCGGGATTGGCCGGTTCCGGCCATCTTTTGGCGCTGGCAAAGGCATTTTCCGAAAAAAATACCGCTTCTTCGCTGGAACAGATCGGAACGCTGCACGATAAATCCATGGATATGGAGCGGCTGTGCGGCGATTTGGTCGCGTTTTACCGGGATTTGATGCTTTTAAAAACCGTAGAAAAGCCGGAACGGCTGATTGTAGCTTTGCCGGAAGAAATGGAAGAGATGAAGCCTCTGGCGAAACGGCTGTCTTTGTCGCAGATTTTATACACCCTTTCCGTCCTGCAGGAGGCGCAAAACCGTATGTCCCGTACGGCAAACCGGCGCACGGAACTGGAAATGTCGGTCGTTCGCATCTGCAATCCGGCGATGGACAGCTCTGCCGATTCGATACTGGCCCGGCTGGAGGATCTGGAGGCGGCAGTACGCCGGGGCGTTTTGGCCGATCCTCCCGCTTTGTCAGAGGGACGGGCGGATGAAGAAGCGCCAGTGGCGAAAGGACGTCCGAAACCGGAGAAGCAGGAGGCTGTTTTGGCGGCGCAGGCCGAACCTGCCGCAAAAACGGTGGTATCCGCTTTGGGCGATTTGTCCGAAGCGCAGCCTTTCGGCGCCTGGCAGGAAGTTCTCGGCAGGCTGCTGAAAACAAATCCGCCGCTGTTTGCGGCGCTGAAAAATTCCGACGCGTATGAAAAAGGGGATTTGATGCTGATTGACGCGAAGAACGATTTGTTTTTCAAGTTGATTCGGGAAAATGAATTTGCCAAGGATTCGCTGCGGGACGCTTTGTTGGCGCAGACCGGCCGCCGGTATCGGCTGGGTCCGTACCGGCCGCAGGGGCAGTCGCCGGCGAAACCGGAAGCAGATCCGCTGGAAACGCTTTTGCGGTCAGCAAAAACTGCGGGAATACCGGTGGAGGAAAAATGATGTCATCAGGCGGTACTGCCTGGGATAGATGAAGCAAGTGGACGAAAGGAATGGAGATTACAATGAAAGCAAGATTACCGCAGGGTTACGGCGGCGGCGCCGCCAGCAATATGCAGGGAATGCTCAAGCAGGCGCAGAAAATGCAGGCGCAGATCGCGCAGGTGCAAGCCCAGCTGGAGGAAAAAGAACATACGGTGAGCGTTGGCGGCGGCGCGGTCGAAGTGGTGATGTCCGGCAAAAAGGAACTCAAAGCGCTGACGATCAAGCCGGAAGTCGTGGATCCGGAAGATATCGAAATGCTGCAGGATCTGGTGATTTCCGCTGTCAATGAAGTAATCCGTGAAATTGAGGATGAATCTGCGAAAGAAATGGAGAAAATCTCCGGTGGCATGAACCTGCCGGGGCTGTTCTAAATCTATGGGATACAATGTATTGCCGCTGACCCGCCTGATTGAACATTTTGAGCGGCTGCCCGGCATCGGGAAAAAGTCTGCCCAGAGGCTGGCGTTCTATGTGCTGAATTTGCCCAAGGAAAAGGCACTGGATTTTGCCAACTGCATCGTAGAGGCGCAGGAAAAAATCAAACACTGCAAAGTCTGTCAGAATCTGACTGACGAGGAGCTGTGTCCCATCTGCCAGGATACCTCGCGGGATGACAGCGTTGTCTGCGTGGTAGAGGGTCCCAGGGACGTGCTGGCTTTTGAGCGGACAAAAGAGTATAATGGGCTGTACCATGTTCTGCATGGCCTGATTTCGCCGATGGATGGAATCGGCCCCGATCAGCTGTATGTCAAGGAGCTTCTGCAGCGTATCGGCCAGGGTAGGATCAAGGAGGTCATTATGGCCACCAATCCCACTGTGGAAGGAGAGGCTACCGCTATGTACCTGTCCCGGCTGATTAAGCCGTTGGGCGTTAAAGTGACGCGGCTGGCTTACGGAATTCCTGTGGGCAGCAACCTGGAATATGCCGATGAAGTAACGCTTTACCGCGCGCTGGAAGGACGCAGCGAACTGTAGGCTTTAGATGAAAATTTCCCCGCCCCTTTTGTATAAGGGGCGGGGAATGCCACTTTTACCGAAATGGATAAAGGAGGGGCAAAATGGGGCAGGAATTCGATTTTGATACGCTGGCTGACCGGGAAAATATTGGCTGCATGAAGCTTTTGGAGACGCCAAACATCGTGAAAAAGGCGGGGCTGATCAGCTTTGCTGGGGCAGAGGCGGATTTTAAAACAGCGCCGGTGATCATAGATGGGATCATCCGCCGGGCGCAGAACGGTTTTCTGGGTTATACGGTGCCGGATGAAGCATACCGTTCGACCATCTGCAGCTGGATGCGAAAAGAGCGGCACTGGCAGATCGAGCCGGAATGGATCGTCCCTGCCGGAGGTACCATCCGTTCGGTTGCCACGGCGATTCGGATGACGATCCAGCCGGGGGAAGGGATGATCGTCCAGCCGCCGGTCTATCACCGCTACAAACAGGCGGCGGACCGTACCGGCCGGAAAACGGTTTATAATCCGCTGAAATTGGTAGATGGACGGTACGAAATGGATTTCGGCCATTTGGAGCGATGTATGGCAAATCCGAATAACCGCCTGATGATCCTGTGCAACCCACATAACCCCATCGGGCAGGTTTGGCGTCCGGAGGATCTGGCAAAGGTAGCCCGGCTGGCGCGTCAGTATCAGGTAACGGTGTTCAGCGACGAGATTTTTGCCGAAACGGTGTATAACGGCCACTGGACCCAGCCGTACAGCGAAGCGCCGGATGCCTGGGAGCATGCGATCGTTTCCACCTCTTTGGGCAAAGCGTTCAGTTTGACCGGCGTGAATTTTGCCAATCTGATTATCCCGAACCGAGGATTGAGAGAGGCATTTATCGCGCAGCGAAACGCCGACCATTATGGCAGCATCGAACCGCTGGCCCATGCGGCGATGATGGCAGCCTATACCGATGAAGGCGCCCGGTGGGTGCGGGCGATGAACGATTATGTGCTGGATAATATCCGCCTGGTACGCGGCTTTTTCAATCAGCACCTGCCGCAGGTCAGCGCTTTTGAAAGCGAAGGAGCGTTCATTTTGTGGATCGACTGGCGGGGCCTTGGCCTGCCGCAAGATGAGCTGCATGTGTTTTTGGAAGAACAGGCTCTGTTTTTGACCGACCGGGGCGAAGAATACGGACCCGGCGGGGAAGGCTTCACCCGGATGAATATGGCTTCTCCGCGCGCTGAGGTGAAAAAAGTGCTGGATCGTTTGCTGTGTGCCGCAAAACAGAGAGGATTTGCGCGGTAGAAAAAACATGAATTCCGAAGGAAAAGGGCTTTCTTTGTAAAAAGGGGAAACATTCCTGTTGTTGACGAAAAGGCCGGGAAATGGTACAATATAACCCCACGTTTCGGGAAGGAGGAGATAGAATGGATAAGGCCGGCACCAAAACTATCGTGCAGAACCGTCAGGTGCGGCATGACTATTTTATCCTGGAATCCTACGAAGCGGGGATTGAGTTGTTCGGCACGGAGGTCAAATCGCTGCGGGCCGGAAAGGCCAATTTGAAAGACAGCTGGTGCGAAATCAAAGACGGCGAGTTGTTTGTCCGCGGAATGCATGTGAGTCCGTACGAGCAGGGCAATATTTTCAATCGGGATCCGGTGCGTCCCCGTCGGCTTTTGATGCACAAAAAAGAGATCCAAAAACTTTACGGGCAGCTGAAAACACAGGGGCTCACTTTGATTCCGGTGTCCTTATATTTGAAAGGCTCCCGGGTCAAGGTCCAGGTGGGTTTATGCAAGGGTAAAAAGCTGTACGATAAGCGGGATGATCTGGCTAAAAAAGCTGCAAAACGGGATGTGGAACGGGCGATAAAGGAAAGAAATCGCTGAAAAGACAAAGAAAATGCAAACGGTATTGCGTCAAAAAATCTGGGGGCGTAATGGTCTCGACGGGGATTTTGAAGCATGGGAAGCGAGTAGAGGCGCAGGACCTCTTAAAAACCTGACACTTTAAAATTAAACGACAACAATAACGTTGCATTTGCTGCTTAATTAAGCAGCCGTCCAACCGGATAGGACCATGGATTCGGATTGGGCGTCGATTAGTGGTGAACGTCGCCGTAAGGTGCCTCCCGCGCGGACGATGTACAGGAGGATACCAAGTCCTTTAGCTTGTTTGTCAGCGACTGGATGAGGGAATGGAAAGGACAAACTGCACTCGGAGATGCCTGTGTGGATAGATTTTCGGACAGGAGTTCGATTCTCCTCGCCTCCACCATAAGGTGCAAATCCGAACTCTTTATTTTTCGTAAAACACTGTTTCGGATTTGTTGTGCAAAAAGAGGAAGTAAGCTAAACGCTTGCTTCCTCTTTTTGCGTCAGCTTCAATTCCAGCACAGCCGCTTCGATAAGGTTTTCAATTTCTGCGGTGTTGAGGGTGAAGCCTTTGCTGTTCAAAAAGTCAATGACGTACTGCTTCTTTTCTTCACCTCTGCCAGCACCCACATAAATCATTTCAGCCGCTTCCACGGCAATGCTGGACAAAGCACCGGAAGAATCTGAAAATGCGGGTTTGACCGTAAGCAATGCCGATCATGGCCCTGCCTTGTCAGAGCCTTATGAAGATGATATAATCGAGCCAAGAGAGAACCCGAACCACGACCCGCGAAACGGTAGATTTACCAGCGGAGGGAAGGGCAGCGGCAAGCGGAAAACCAAATATGCGCCGTCCACTCGGACAAACCACAGCAAAATAAAAACGGGCCCGAAGAAATATGCCAAGTTGTGTAGTGCGTTCCGTACAAAGTACCCGGACGCAAAACAATCGGACGGTTTGTTATCTTTTAGTGATGGGGTATATATCTACAAAGCGATTGCAGCGGAAAATGGCGGAATAAACATTGAATCGCGCCGCAAAATCAAGTGAAGGAGAACTGTCTATGCAGCCGAAAAGAGACGCTTTTGTCATAAAAATGGAAGAACGATTTGCAGATTTTTTACACAGCGATGATGAATCGGTGCGCGATGGCGCGGAGTGGTTTATTTACGGTTCACAACAATACGAAATCGAAGCAGAGGCGGAAGATTTCCTAAAAAAGAATCCCGATCCAACAGCTAAAGAACTAAATGCCTTTTTTGATCGCACATGTCCCGGCGGCCTTGCGCCTGGGGACGACGGGGCGGATCTTTTGGACGATGACGATGAATAGAGGGGAATAGAGTCCCAACAGGCACTTTGCCATATGGCAGGGTGCTTTTTTATTGCCCGTTTGAGGGGAGTGAGAGAATGAAAATTGAAATCCGGGCAGACAGGGCGCATATTTCCGGATATGTAAATGCAACTGAGAAAAACCGTCCGGTCATCACGCCGTATGGCAAAGTGATTGAGAAAATTGAGCCGAGGGCGTTCGAGGGAGCAATGAGCAGAGCGGGTAATATTGCACTGACGGTTGACCATGACAATAGCCATATCTATGCGGAAACAAAAGACGGTCCCTTTCTGTTGTCCTACGGTAAACATGGACAGTCGTAAAACCGAAAAAAACGCGCAAAAAAAAGCCTGCACCGGCCGGTGCAGGCTTTTTTTGATTTTGGTGGGATTTAGTCGTTGGAACGAGTGGAAATTTCTTCTTTGATTTTGGCGATGAACGCATCCAGCGGCATAGCGCCCAGATCCACGCCTTTGCGGCTGCGAACCGAAACGGTACCGTTTTCCAGCTCCTTATCGCCAACAACCAGCATGTAAGGAATTTTCTGAAGCTGTGCTTCGCGGATCTTATAGCCGATCTTCTCACTGCGGCCATCTAATTCTACACGGACGCCCGCTGCCTCCAGCTGATCTTTGATTTTAGCCGCCGCTTCATGCTGCCGGTCGGTAATGGGCAGGACAGTGGCCTGCACCGGGCTGAGCCAGACAGGGAATGCGCCGGCGAAATGCTCGGTCAGAATGCCGATAAAACGCTCGATGCTGCCGAAAACAACCCGGTGGATCATAACCGGACGATGTTTCTCACCGTCTGCGCCGGTGTACTCCAGCTCAAACCGTTCCGGCATCTGCATATCCAGCTGGATGGTGCCGCACTGCCAGGTCCGGCCGATGCAGTCCTCCAGGTGGAAGTCGATTTTCGGGCCGTAGAAAGCACCGTCGCCTTCGTTGACGACATACTCTTTGCCCAGTTCTTTCAAAGCGGCGATCAGACCGTTGGTTGCGATTTCCCAATCTTCGTCGCTGCCGATGTGGTCTTCCGGCATGGTGGACAGCTCCACATGGTATTTGAAGCCAAACATGGAATAAACGTCATCGATCAGTTTTGCTACACCAACAATCTCATCTTTAATCTGTTCTTTGGTCATAAAGATGTGAGCGTCGTCCTGCGTAAAGCAGCGAACCCGCATCAGACCATGCAGGGCGCCGGACAGCTCATGCCGGTGCACCAGACCAAGCTCGCCCATGCGCAGCGGCAGGTCGCGGTAAGAATGGGGTTCGGTCTTGTAGACCAGCATGCCGCCGGGGCAGTTCATGGGCTTGAGGGCAAAATCGGTCTCATCGATTACCGTGGTGTACATGTTATCTTTATAGTGATCCCAATGCCCGCTGCGGTGCCACAGGTCCTGGTTGAGCATGATGGGGGTGGAAATCTCTTTGTATCCCGCTTTGGTGTGGATTTCCCGCCAGTAGTCGATCAGCGTGTTTTTGAGGACCATGCCTTTGGGCAGGAAGAAGGGGAATCCGGGGCCTTCGTCCAGGATGGTAAACAGGCCCAGCTCTTTGCCCAATTTACGGTGATCACGTCGTTTGGCTTCCTCGATAGCGGCCAGGTGCGCCTCCAGCATGGAAGCTTTGGGGAACGCGGTGCCATAGACACGGCAGAGCATTTGTTTGTTGGAATCACCCCGCCAATAAGCGCCGGTGGTAGAGGTCAGCTTAAAGGCTTTGATGCGGGAAGTGTCGGGCAGATGGGGACCGGCGCACAGGTCGGTGAAATCGCCTTGTTTAAAGAAGCTGATGGCCTCGCCTTTGCCGGAATGTTCCTGAATCAGCTCCACTTTATACGGATCGTCTTTCATCAGCTCCAGCGCTTCGGAAGGCGGCAGTTCAAACCGCTCCAGAAGGATCCCCTCTTTGACGATTTTTTTCATTTCCGCTTCAATTTTTTCCAGATCTTCGGGCGTGAATGGCTTTTCCACATCGAAGTCATAGTAAAAACCATCTTTGATCGCGGGGCCAATGGCGCATTTCACGCCGGGGAATAGACGAAGCACCGCCTGTGCCATTACATGAGAAGCGGTGTGCCAGAAAGCGCGTTTTCCCTCTTCCTCGTCGAAAGTCAGAAGCTCCACCTGAGCGTCCTGCTCGATGGGGGTGCGCAAATCGCGGACGACACCGTCGATTTTGGCGACGCAGACCGCCTTGTATAGTCCTTCGCCGATGGATTTGGCAATTTGCATGGGCGTTACGGGCGCTTCAAACTCTTTGACAGCGCCGCCCTTCAGCGTAATACGAATCATTTGTTCCATCCTTTCTATTTTTTCTGCGACGAAACGTTTCGGCAGTTTTTGAATGGCCTAAACAGGCAACAAAAAAGCTTCACCCCTATAAACATAGGGGTGAAGCGATATCATCTGCTCCACGGTTCCACCCTGCTTGCGGAAATTCCGCCACTCATTTGGACAAGGGGTTAACGCACCTGACGCGGCGGGTTTTGCCCGCACTCAAGAGGCGGTACCATCAGAACCTTGCAGCGGCTGCCTTTCAGCACCAAGGGCAGTCTCTCTGTGGGAGCGCTGGTTCGCGGCTTCTCTTTCAACGTGTTCATCGTATTAATACAGCTAATATATCACCCCAAAGCCTTCTTGTCAACAGCAAAACATTGGGGAAAACGTATGGATTTTGACGGGTTAAAAGGACGTATTTTGCAGTTTGTGCTATAATTTTCTTGACAGGAGCGCAGCCAGGCTTTAAAATATGAATGATATGCAACTATATTGAAAGTGCTATTCATTTCGATATTGCTATTACAAAATTTACAGAAAAAGGAGGTTGAAGCAGCTGTAATGGATCAATCAACATTAATTGCCTGTATTATTACAGGGCTGATTGCTTTTCTCGCCGGCGGCGCCCTGTGCTTTTTTGTGGGCGTACAATACCGGCGTAAAGTGGCGGAAGCTGAGCTGGGTTCCGCGGAAGAAGAGGCAAAGCGCATTTTAAGCGACGCTATCAAATCCGCAGAGAGCCGCAAAAAAGAAGCTTTGGTGGAAGCCAAGGATGAGATCTATAAAATGCGTACAGAAGCGGAAAAAGACGTGAAAGAACGCCGTTCTGAAGTAACCCGCCAGGAACGCAGGCTGGTTCAGAAAGAGGAGTCTTTAGACCGCAAATTGGAAAATTTGGAAAAAAAGGATGAAACCCTGCAAAACAGAATCAAAGAGGCGGAAGGCAAATTAGCCGAAGCGGAGGAAATCAAAAAGCGACAGTTTGAGATGCTGGAACGGATTTCCGGCCTGACCATCGAGCAGGCAAAGGAATACCTTCTGAAAAACCTGGAAGAAGAATTGACCCATGAAAAGGCGCTGATGATTTCCCAGTTTGAGCAGCAGACCAAGGACGAGTCGGATGCGAAAGCGCGTGAGATTATTTCCACGGCCATTCAGCGCTGCGCCGCTGACCATGTGGCGGAAGCTACTGTATCGGTAGTGCCGCTGCCCAACGATGAGATGAAAGGCCGCATCATCGGCCGCGAGGGCCG
>DFDW01000038.1 GCA_002369315.1 Ruminococcaceae bacterium UBA3818
GAAGCGGCCCGCTGGCTGTCCTACTTGAAAAAAGACGGCACGATGATCTTGAGCACCCAAAAAATAGATCCTATGCCGGTTATCATCGGAGCGGCACAATACCCGCAAGACATTGTGCCCAAACTCCAGCAGGCCGGTGTCGATCTGATTGCGGTGGATGCTTTGGATTTGGCGCAGCAGGCAGGTTCTTCGAAAGCGACGAACACTGTTTTGATCGGTATCCTTTCGACATTGATGCCATTTGAGAAAGAAAATTGGGAAAATGCTATCCGGGAATTGGTTCCGAGCAAATTTTTGGATTTGAACCTAAAGGCCTTTGAGCTGGGGCGGACAGTTGCGGCGAAACGGGCCTGAAATAAGAAATTTTAGTTGTCTGGAGGAATTGCAGATGGAACGTTATTGGAATCCAGTAGAAACGGCGCCTCTCCACGAATTGAGGGCCCTGCAGAGCCTGCGTTTATCGCAGACGGTTCGGCATGTTTATGAGCATGTGCCTTTTTACCGGAAAAAATTTGATGAAATGGGCATAAAACCAGAGGATATCCAATCAATCGATGACATTTCCAAGCTCCCATTTACTTATAAACAGGATCTGCGGGATAATTATCCCTATGGACTGTTTGCTGTTCCAGTTGAGGATTTGGTGCGCATCCATGCTTCCAGCGGTACGACTGGCAAGCAGACCGTCGTAGGATATACCCAAAACGACATTGATATATGGGGCAACTGCTGCGGACGTGCTCTGACAGCCGCGGGCGGAGATGCCAGCGATTTCGTCCATGTTTCCTATGGCTACGGATTGTTTACCGGCGGCCTTGGCTTGCATGCCGGCGCGGAGGAAATCCATGCGACTGTTATCCCGGTTTCTTCCGGCAACACCAAAAGACAGATCCAGATTTTTAAAGATTTTGGCTCTACCATTCTTTGCTGCACGCCTTCTTATGCGCTGTTCTTGGGTGAGAGCCTGCGTGAGATGGGAATCGATAAATCAGAAATCAGCCTGAAAGCCGGCGTTTTCGGCGCGGAGCCTTGGAGCGAGGAAATGCGTCATAAAATCGAAGAGCTGCTTGGCATCAAAGCATACGATATTTACGGGTTGTCTGAGGTCATGGGACCCGGCGTAGCGTTTGAATGCAGCGAGCAAACCGGTATGCATGTCAACGAAGACCATTTCTATCCGGAAATCATTGATCCGGATACGGGAGAAGTACTGCCGGAAGGCGAAGTCGGAGAGTTGGTCTTTACCTGCATTACCAAAGAAGCGCTTCCGTTGATCCGTTACAGAACCCGCGATATTGCTTCGCTGAGCCGGGAAAAATGCAGCTGCGGACGCACATTGATTAAAATGAAGAAACCCAGCGGCAGAACCGACGACATGCTGATTATCCGCGGTGTAAACGTATTCCCATCGCAGGTGGAAGCTGTTTTGCTGGAATTGGGTGACACCGCTCCGCATTATATGCTGATTGTGGACCGTGTTGACAATCTGGATACACTGGAGATTCAGGTCGAGATGAAAGAGGACATGGAGTTTGACGCCGTCCGCCTGGTCGAGGAGACAGAGGCAAAAATCAAAGCGGCAGTTGCTTCTACTTTGGGCATTTCTGCAAAAGTTACGCTGCTTCCGCCCAAATCCCTCGCCAGAAGCGAAGGCAAAGCGGTCCATGTCATCGATAAACGAAAAATATAGCTGTTCACTTTGTAAAATTTGTGATATTATAATATTATATACAAAGAAGAGCAGTTTTTCGTGTTTTCCGGCATCCAGGACAATTAGGTGCTGCGTTTGCAGCTTGCCTTTTGCAACAATTGCGCTATGCGGAAAGGAAGATATAGTATGACAATGAAACAACTGTCCGTTTACGTAGAGAATAAACCGGGAACTCTGGCCGAAATTACCGGTATTTTGGGTGAAAATGGAATTGATATGTGCGCTTTGTCGGTTGCGGATACCGAGCGTTACGGCATTTTGCGCCTGATTGTGAACAACCCTCAAAAGGCGGAGGACGCTTTGAAAGCGGCCGGATTTAAAGTCTCGCTGACAGATGTCATCGCCATCGCGGTTTCTCATAAGCCGGGCGGCCTGGCCGGGGCACTGAAATATGTGGCCCAGGCCGGTGTCACGGTCGAATATATGTATGCGTTTGTTTCTCCCAAGGCAGATACCGCTTATGTCATTCTCCGTGTACAGGATAATGAAAAAGCGATTGCGGCGCTGCAACAGGGCGGTATCCCGATTGTCTGCGGAGAAGAGGTCTATGGTAAGTAGAAAGTGAAGCAGTATCGTCTGTTTTCACGCCGTATTTGAAGCGCGGGAATACTGTGTTTATCAAAGCGGCAAATAAAAAATCAATAGTCATTGGCAGAGTAGATTTTTGTGCGTTAAGTGCTGTCTGGACGGGGAGTTGCCAGATGGACGAAAAGGAAACTTGCGGTACAAATTTCGCATCCCGCTGCCGCATGAAAGTGAGACTCCCTCCTTTTCTGTGGCTTTGCAGTGGCTGGCGACAGAAAGGGGAGGAGTTTTTTGTGTGAAACAATCAAAAGCATGGTCAGACAAAATAATTTGATCCTGGCACGCGATTTCAAAATCCATCTTCGAATATGATTTTCGGTCGAAAAGGTTTGTTTTTGGCAGTTTCAAACGATAAACCAGAAAAAAGAAAGGGATGGATTTATGAAAGTAAAACGGATGGTAACGATTGCGATGTTGATCGCGATGTATGTGGTTCTCAGCCTGTTCTCGATTAATCTGGGCAATATGAAAATTACATTGGATAGTCTTCCAATCATTGTCGGAGCGGCTTTACTCGGTCCGTTGGGAGGATTTCTCATCGGCTTTATCGGCAGCTTTTTAAATCAGCTGCTGACGTTTGGTCTGACAGCTACTACACTTCTTTGGGTGCTGCCGGCGGCCGTAAGAGGCTTGTTAGTCGGACTTTACGCAAAACATTGCCGGTTCCACATGAATTTTTGGCAGACGCAGATGATCACAATTTCTACCGCCCTTCTGGTTACGGCGCTGAATACCGTTGTGATGTATCTGGACAGTAAAATTTACGGATACTATTCGTTTGCCTATGTTTTTGGAGCGGTTGTCCCGAGAATTTTCACCGGCGTTCTCACGGCCTTTATCTTTGGAAGTATTTTGCCGTTGATTTTGGGCCCTGTCCAGAAGATTATCGGAACCAATGTCCGCGAGAGCGAAGAATCCAATTGAGTTTGCAATCAAAAAAGCCGCAGGTCTGCGGCTTTTTTGGTACTTTAAAGATCATCGACATCCTGGATTGGCTTTTCGTCGGTTTTCTCAGGTTTACCGGTGTAGCTTCCTTGCGGGTCTGTTTTGAACGAAACAGAATCCACAAACGCACCGGTCACCTCCTTCACTTTGTTTCGGATATCTTTTTGCTGCTGACGCTCCATTTTCTTGCCCCTTTATGATAGAATAAAATGTGGTATTAGCATGTGCTGAAAACAGGGAAATATGAAAGGGTTTTTGTTTGTGAAGAAAGATTTTTTATTATTTGACCTAGATGGAACCATTATTGATTCTCAAAACGGGATTTTGGATGCGGTTCAGTATACATTGCGCCAATTTGGGACAGAAGAAAAAAGGGAGAATCTCTATTGCTATATCGGGCCTCCGATTTTGGATTCTCTGATGCGCTTTCATCATTTTTCTTTGGCAGACGCACAGCAGGCGGTTCCGGTATACCGAAGCTATTATGCACAGCATGGAATGAAAGGAAATCTGCCTTTCCCGGGTGTTGTGGACATGCTGCAAGCGTTTTTAGACAGGCGAAAAGTCCTTGCGATCGCCACGTCAAAGCCGGTAGAAGTAGCCGTTCCGATTCTGGAAGATTTGGGATTAGCAACATACTTTTCTTTTATCGGCGGCAGCTCCCTGTCCGGCGAGCGGCCGCATAAGGTGGATGTGATCCGGCATGTACTCGATCAGCTGAACATCAAAGATTTGGAAAAGGCGGTTATGATTGGCGATCGATGCTATGATATTTTGGGAGCAAAGCAGGTGGGAATTTCTTCGGCCGGAATCTTGTATGGATATGGCAGCAGAAAAGAGCTGGAAGAGGCCGGCGCTGACAAAATCGCTGCGACACCGGCCGATTTGATTCCTTTGATGGAAGCATTTTAATCTTAATCCCTTATGAAAAAAGAGGAAGAAACGGATTGGATAAAACGTTTCTTCCTCTTTTTTGATTGCGCTATTTCAGTAATTCCTTCAAATATTGCCCCGTATAAGATTGCTCGCACTGCACCAGCTCTTCCGGTGTTCCGGCGAAAACGACCTGACCGCCGTTGTCTCCGCCGTCCGGCCCCAGATCGATCAGATAGTCGGCTGTTTTAATCACATCCAAATTGTGCTCGATGAAGATGACCGTATTTCCCGCGTCTACCAGCGTCTGCAGGACTTCAATCAGTTTATGAACGTCTGCCGTATGAAGCCCTGTTGTAGGCTCGTCCAGAATATAGATGGTCTTTCCGGTGGGTTTGCGGCAAAGTTCAGCGGCCAGTTTGACCCTCTGCGCCTCACCGCCGGACAGGGTAGTGGCCGGTTGTCCAATTTTGATGTACCCCAGCCCGACATCATACAGCGTCTGCAGTTTTCGTTTGATTTTTGGCAGGCTGTCGAAGAAGGCCAAACCTTCTTCCACCGTCATTTCCAAAACGTCATAGATGCTCTTGTCTTTATATTTGACCTCCAGGGTTTCCCGATTGTATCTTTTTCCTTTGCACACTTCACAAGGGACAAAAATATCCGGCAGAAAATGCATTTCGATTTTAATAATGCCATCGCCTTCACAAGCTTCGCACCGTCCGCCTTTTACATTAAAAGAAAAGCGGCTGGAGGTATATCCGCGCATTTTCGCCTGATTGGTCGAAGCAAAAAGGTTTCGGATATCTGTGAATACACCTGTATAGGTGGCAGGATTGGAACGAGGCGTCCGCCCGATGGGGGACTGGTCGATTTCAATCACTTTGTCCAATTGATCGATACCTAGAATATCTTTGTGTTTGCCCGGGCGGATTCGCGCGCCGTTCAGGTCTCCCGCAAGGCGTTTATATAAAATTTCGTTAATAAGAGAAGACTTCCCGGATCCCGAAACACCGGTGACGCCGGTAAATGTTCCCAACGGGATTTTGACAGAAATATTTTTCAGATTATTTTCGGTAGCTCCGACAATTTCAATGTATTTCCCGTTTCCTTTTCTTCGGATAGCCGGCACTTCCACTTTTTTCTTGCCGGATAAATACTGGCCGGTAATGGACTTTTCGCAGGAGATGATGTCTTCCAGCGAACCGGCACAGACGACCTCGCCGCCGTGAACACCGGCACCCGGACCGATATCTACAATATAGTCCGCCGCGCGCATGGTATCTTCATCGTGCTCCACGACGATCAGAGTATTGCCGATATCCCGCAAACGCTTTAAAGTATCGATCAGCTTATGATTATCTTTTTGGTGCAGACCGATGCTGGGTTCGTCTAGGATATAAAGGACCCCCATCAGCGAAGAGCCGATCTGAGTTGCCAGACGGATCCGTTGGCTCTCGCCGCCGGAAAGGGTGCTGGCGGATCGCGCAAGAGTCAGATACTCCAGACCAACGCTCTGCAAAAAGCCCAGACGGGAACGGATTTCTTTTAAAATTTGAGCGGAAATCATTTTTTGCCGTTCCGTCAGCTGCAATGTGTCCAAAAAGTCCAGTGCCTGCACGATGGACATACGGCAGAAATCAGAAATGTTTTTATCACCCACGGTTACCGCCAAATACTCCGGTTTCAGCCGATGACCATGGCAGTCCGGGCATTCTTCCGAACTCATCAATGAGGCTATATCGTTGCGGATCCAGTTACTGTTGGTCGTACGGAAACGGCGCTCCAGATTATTGATAATTCCCTCAAAGTCGGTAGTAAAGGTGCTGCCGCGGCTTCCGGATTCCCGCTGAACGGTGATTTTCTCCCCGTTATTCCCATACAGTATGATATTCTGTATTTCTTCTGGCAGCTGCTGGAAGGGGGTATCCAGGCTGAAATGGTAATGACTGGCCAGCGCCTCGAAATAGCTTTGCACCAGCCCGCCCTCGGCGAAATACCATCCGCTGGCACGGATTGCGCCGCCGCGGATGCTCCGGCTGGGGTCGGGGATAACCAAAGAGGGGTCAACTTTCATAAAAGTGCCCAGGCCGGTGCATTTTTCGCAGGCACCGGCGGGATTGTTGAAAGAAAACATGCGCGGGGACAGATCTTCGATACTGATGCCGTGATCGGGGCAGGCGTAATTTTGAGAAAAAAGCAGCTCTTCGCCGCCCACCACGTCAATCAAAACCAGCCCGCCCGAAACCGACATGGCAGACTCCAGTGAATCAGATAAGCGGGAACGGATGTCGGCCTTTAAAATAAGACGGTCGATGACAATTTCAATATTATGCTTTTTGTTTTTTTCTAATTTGATTTCTTCCGAAAGATCATATAAAATCCCGTCGGCTCGTACCCGGACAAAACCGGAACGTTTGGCGTTTTCAAACTCTTTTTTGTGTTCGCCCTTTCGGCTTCGCACAACGGGGGCCAGGACCTGAATCCGAGTGCCTTCTGGCAGAGCCATGATCTGATCTGCCATTTGGTCCACTGTCTGCTGTTCAATGACACGGCCGCATACAGGGCAGTGCGGAACGCCGATTCTCGCATACAATAAGCGCAGATAGTCATAAATTTCGGTTACTGTGCCCACTGTGGAGCGCGGGTTTTTGGAGGTCGTTTTCTGATCGATGGAAATCGCGGGGGAAAGCCCCTCAATGCTGTCTACATCCGGTTTTTCCATCTGTCCCAAGAACATCCGGGCATAGGAAGAGAGACTTTCCACATAGCGGCGCTGGCCGTCGGCATAGATGGTGTCGAAAGCCAAGGAAGATTTTCCAGAGCCGGAAAGCCCGGTAAAAACGATAAATTTATCCCGGGGAAGCTCCAAATCAACATTTTTTAAATTATGCTCCCGGGCACCTTTGATGACGATTTTATCCAAAGCCATTGGATTTTCCTCCGTTTTACTTTTCGTTTTGCAATTTCTTGATTTTATCCCGTAAATAAGCCGCATGCTCAAATTCCAGAAGCTTGGCGGCATTTTTCATCTCTGCGGTGAGTTTGGCAATCTGCGCTTTTCGTTCCGCCGGCGTCAAACGTTTACTGGATTTCTTCTTATCATGATCCTTTGAAGAAATCTCCAAAATTTCCCGAACCCCTTTGCGGATGGTCTGTGGGGTAATATGATGTTCTTCGTTGTATGCTATTTGAATCGAACGGCGCCGCTCTGTTTCGCGAATGGCTCGTTCCATAGAACCGGTTACCGTATCCGCATACATGATGACTTTGCCGTCGGCGTTTCTGGCGGCACGGCCAATGGTCTGCACCAGCGAGGTTTCCGACCGCAGGAATCCCTCTTTATCGGCATCCAAAATGGCCACAAGAGATACTTCCGGAATGTCCAATCCTTCCCGAAGCAGATTGATTCCCACCAGCACGTCGAATTCACCCAGGCGAAGATCACGGATAATCTCCATCCGTTCCATGGTGTCCACATCATAATGCATGTAACGGACTTTAACCCCCATATTTTCAAAATATGCGGTCAAATCTTCGGCCATTTTCTTTGTCAAGGTTGTTACCAGTACACGCTCTTTTCTCTCTACTCTCAAATGGATTTCTGATAACAGATCGTCGATTTGCCCATCCACCGGGCGAACGGAAATTTCCGGGTCAACCAATCCGGTGGGGCGAATCACTTGCTCAACCTGTTGCGCGCTGTGTTCCTGTTCAAAAGGACCCGGCGTTGCGCTGACATAGATGGCCTGGTTGATTTTACTGTAAAACTCATCAAAGTTCAAGGGGCGGTTGTCAATGGCAGAGGGAAGGCGGAACCCAAAATCGATCAGGCTTTTTTTTCGGGCGGCATCTCCGGCATTCATACCGCGTACCTGCGGAAGGGTTACATGGGATTCGTCCACAAACAAAAGAAAGTCCTTTGGGAAATAATCCATCAGCGTATAGGGGCTGGAGCCGGGAGCCCGTCCGGAAATCACGCGTGAATAGTTTTCGATGCCTTTGCAAAAACCGATTTCCTGCATCATTTCCATATCATAGCGGGTTCGCTCGGCAATACGCTGCGCCTCGATCAATTTGCCTTCCCGCTGAAAGTATTTTACCCGCTCATTGCACTCTTCTTCGATTTCGATCAAAGCGGCTTTCATTTTTTCAGGCGGAGCGATATAGTGCGAAGCCGGGTAAATCGCCACATGGGAAACCACGTTTTTTAACTCGCCCGTCACGGTGTTGATCTCGCTGATACGGTCGATTTCATCCCCGAAAAATTCTACCCGAATGGCAGTATCGCCGGAATAGGAGGGGAAAATTTCTACAACATCGCCGCGGACACGAAATTTATTGCGGACAAAGTTGATGTCATTGCGCTCGTATTGGAGCTGGACCAGTTTATGGAGCAAATCATCCCGATCTTTTTTCATGCCCTGACGCAGCGAGATGACCATATTTCGATAATCAATCGGGTCGCCCAAGCTGTAAATGCAGGAAACACTGGAAACAATGATGACATCGTTTCGCTCCGACAAGGCGGACGTCGCCGAATGGCGAAGTTTCTCAATTTCTTCATTGATTGCGCTGTCTTTTTCGATATAAGTGTCAGTACTGGCAATATAGGCTTCCGGTTGATAATAGTCATAGTAGGATACAAAATATTCCACCGCATTGTGCGGAAAAAATTCTTTGAACTCGGAACACAGTTGAGCGGCCAGCGTTTTATTGTGCGCCAATATCAACGTAGGCTTATTGATTTGCGCGATAACATTCGCCATGGTAAACGTTTTTCCCGATCCGGTCACGCCGAGAAGGGTTTGTTCGTGCATTCCGCTGCGCAGCCCTTCAACCAGCTTATGGATGGCGGCAGGCTGGTCGCCTGTGGGCTGATATTCTGATACCAACTGAAATTTTTCCATTCGGCAAACCTCCCACTTTGCATGAACAGATGTTCTTACCCATTATAACCCGGCAAATTTTTTACGTCAATAGCCGGTCCAAGGATATTTTCAAAGAGAAAGGCTCTCTCATGTGGGTGAGGAAGCCTTTCCTTGTTTACGATTGATTATTCCTTTTTTAACTCAACGATTCGTCAAAAGTCCGGTTGGAAAAAGTGTTTTTGTAAAAAAGCAGAGAAAAGGGCGGATTCCCGTTTTTTAGAAGAAAGGCCGCCCTTCCGATCGAAGTGATGCTGTCTGGTTTTATCGGCTGCCGAAATTCTCAACGGTGCGCATGATCCCGTCGGCTACACCAAGTGCGGTTTGGTAAATACGAATGGGCTGGCAAAGGTCCTCATACTCTGCCGGATTGACCACAAATCCGAGTTCAAGTAGCAGGGAAGGAGCATAGGTCATCCGTGTGACACGGTAATAGTCCTGATAAGCGCCGCGGGGTATGCGGCCGTTGGCTGAAGTGATGCTGTCCAGAATGTTTTCGGCGAACATTTTGGATTGCTGCTCATGGTAATAGATTTCTGTACCGAACGAATTGCTGCTGTCAAACGATTCTTCGGTACTGTTGTGATGGAAAGAGAGGAAAAAGTCTGCTCTCAGATTGCGTGCCGGATCCATTCGCTCTTCGAAAGTCAGCCTGGCGTTATCCTCGGAAACCATGTGGACACTGGCACCCAGCGCCTCTAAAATCTGTTTGGAAGCATAGGCGGAAATAAAATTCAAGTCTTTTTCTGTTGGTCCGCTTGTACCGGCAATGCCCAGGGCGCCGGGATCTTCTCCGCCATGGCCGGCATCGATGACGACAACGATCCCCTCCAACGGTTTTTCATGGGATTCTGCCAGAACGGGCGCTTTTTTTGCGAAGATGACCGTATTTTCTCCATCGTATTCCACACTGTAGCCCCAGAGTTTTACGCCCTCCTGATAGGAGAAAGTCAATGTAACCGACCCGTCGTCATTTTTCACAGAGGATATCTCCTGGAAAAGAGAAGAATTTTTAGGGCTCGTATTTTCCGGAACGCCATTTGTATTCCAAAGGGTCACGACCAGCTTCGTGTCGGTCATATATGCTTTATACGGGGCTTTCGCGGTACCGGTAAGGGTCAGGCTTTCGCCGCGCTCCTCCACCTTGAATGAAGCGGCGGAGACTTTATTCTCTACGATTGGCGCTCCTTCCAGAATGTCCGCCGTGGATTTGGGAAGATACCCGCCGGAACGCAATTTGTAATGGCTGTCGGTCACTTCGTCCACATAATCGCAGGCCCCCTGGTAAAGGGTCATATAAAAATCATCTGCGATGGCTACGTTACCGTAAACATTATTGATGTAATCGTTTGCCATGACTGCCAGCGTTGTATTTTTGCCAACGACATACAGTTCCCCAGAGGAGGTATAGCTGGTGGTAATGCCTTGGTAGGTGAGGGTATAGGTTACTGCGCCGATTTTCGTTGTGGAATTGTCATCCTCTGCGTCCGGCATAAGCATGGTGCCGCTGTATGAGGCGGGAACGCCGGACTGCGCTGCCGCTTTTTGGGTCAGCGCAACCGTTTTTCCCTGGAATGTAGCCGAAACACGGGCGCCTGCCGGCGCGGTGCAGCCAAAAGAAATCGGTTCGCCGACTTTTACCGCCTCGTCATAGTAAGGATACATAGAACTTTGAACGATTTTGGAGAGATAGGATACGCTGGTTTGGGTCGGATCGGTCCGGGTAATGGAAATGGTCTTGCTTTGAGCTCCCTGCGAAAAGGTATAGGTACTTGTTCCAACCGGAATATCAGTCAAATAGACGCCAAAGCCACCGTTTGCGGTTTGCCGTTCGACCAATTCTCCATCGAAATACAAAGGCAGATTGGGATTGGAAGTTCCCATGACATAATAGGAAGAAGCACTGATCGTGATATCCGAATCAGGCTTAGTGATTGCGAATGTTTGCGGCACTTGCAGCGAATAGCCTTCCGGAATCAGGCTGGATTCTTCCAAAAGAGCAAAAGACAAAAGAGCCGCACTTTCGGAAGAACGGTTTCGTTGTTCATAACCGGCTACCGCGACCGAAGAAATTCCGGATTGTCTCAATAAAAAAATCTGGCTGCAAATAGAAAAATAATGATCATCGGAACTATTTTGCAGATAAGGTACCACTTCCAAACCTTCGGCCCAGTTGTTCCAACACTCGGCCTTTTCCTCGTAATCGGCTGTTTGTTCGTCCGCTACTGGATAAATCGCATCTGCCAGCTGGTTTTCCAACAGCGTTTGGGGAGTAAGCTCGGGCGTGGCGAGCCTTTTCCCGTTTTGTGCGGTGGGGGCAAAAAGCGGGTCGTACCGTACGGATACGGAAAGCCCGCCGCCGCTTATCCCTTCCAAAAAAGCAGCCATCCTTTGCGCCTGGGCGATTTGGCTGTTTTGTTCCTGATGCTCAGACAAAAAAGCGGTACTGGGAAAGAGAATTTCGTCGGTCATGCTCCCGGCGGCCAGAAGTTTCTGCAGATTCCACTGGGCCAGCGCCAGATTTCGTTCCTGCGACGGGTCAAGCCGCAGATTTTCACCCTCCCACGCGGCGATATCGCTGCCATAGTTCACCGCCGTTTTCACAAATTGGTAGGCAGGATGGGAAGGGGAAAGGAAAAACGGGTCAAAAACAAGCGAAAGAGAGATTTCGTTTTCCTCCAGAAGTTCTGTCAAAGCAGAGAGTTCTTCAAGCGCTTTTTCCTCGTTGGGCCGGATTCGAATCGCTGGCAGCTGCGGCAATGCTTTTTCCGCCTGCCCAGATGGGTCAAAATAGATCCGGTTAAAGCCGCTGTCCTGTACAAAACAAAACAGTTCCTGCATGCGGTCACCGGCGGATGTTTCAAGGTCGAAAGCGCTTTGATAAATTATTCCTTTTGATGGGGTGTCCAAGTCGTTTTGTAAGGCGGTGGGTTCCTCCGCAGCAGCCCGCATCGGGAGGACGGCCAGTGAAACAGCAAGGGCGATACAACTCCATTTTTTCCTCGCTTTTTGCATTTTTCTTCCTCCCTTACAAAAATCAAATGCTGAAGTCCTCTTTTTGAAATATTTGCCGGATCGGTTTTTTCGGCTGTCTTTTCAGCGGATCATATTGAAACCGGCGGCAGGAACAATCGCCGGTCATAATGCCCTTTTTAGGGCAAAGAATGGTTTTCCCGTCAGATGCGGCAGTGCCGTAAACGCAGTAGGAGCACGCGGGGACAATATTGGGATCAAAAAGGTTTTTTGTCATATTGGGCCTCCGGATTTCGACATTTTTTGTCCTTGCTGATTTCATTATAACAAAGCCGGAAGAAAAAAGCTAATCCAATCTGCGGCAATTTTGAAGCGGCAGGGATAAGAGAAACACAGCGCACAGCACGACAAGCAGAACAGCGACAAGGGGTGTGTCGGAAAGCCGCGGAACGCATTTTTGCGAAAAGTTGGAGAAAACAGTATCTGCCGCCTGCGGAAAGAAAGTGATACCGGCTTTGACCAGACCTGCTGTGACAGCGCCGTGCGCCAAGCGGGAAAAAAAGAAAGGAAGAACGGAAAAATCCCTTTCCGTGAAAAAAGATATCGCTTGAAAAAAGACAGAAAAGCCGGAAAAGGAAACAAAAAAACCAATGAGAACAAGATTTTTACCGGCGGCAGCCTGAATGCATCCGGTCGTCACCTCCAGAAGCCCGGAAACCAGCAGGATAAAAGGATTTGCCGTCCCCCAAAAAGCAAAAAGCAATTCCATTACCGCCGAAAACAAAAGAACATATCCGATGACAGAAAGCATGCCGTGGATTCCGCTTTGTACCCCTTTCACCAAAGCGATGGAAAGAGGAAGCCCTTTGGGCCTTTCCTTTTCTTCTTCAAACCGTACGCCGCGATAAAAACTTCCGAGGCAAAGACCGATGAGGACTGCGGAAATCCATTGACAGCACAACAGAAGGCAGCCGGCACGCAGACTGCCCAGCAGTCCGGACCCTATTGCCGTGATGAGAAAGGAGGGCCCTGCGTTTACGCAAAAGCAAAGCATTCGAACAGCTGTTTTGGCATCGATTCTTTTTTGTTCGAGTAAAGATGCAGTCATTTTGGCGCCGACCGGATATCCGCCGATAAATCCCATCAATACCGAGCAGGCAGTACAGGCGGGCAGATGGAAAAGACGGCGCACAACCGGACCCAATACTTTCTGCAGATAATCAGCTGCCCGGCTTTGCTCAAAAACACCGGACAAAACCATGAAAGGGAACAAAGAAGGAATCAGCACATAGGCGCAGGACCGCAGTCCGTTTATCACACCTCTCCGGATTGGGTCGGAACAGGCCAGGAGAAGAGTTGCCGCCAGCAAAAACAATGCGGCAGACAAAAAGCCGGGAATTTTTTTGGTCCATATCAGATTCATATTGTCGCCGCCTTTCTCCCTACAGTTTATAAACCAAGGGTCGCAAAAATGTATAACAACCGCGCTGAAAACATATAGTGAAACGAGATTGGAAACAAGGAGGCGTTGTAGCGGTGAGAAGAAAAAAATCCCAAAGCCCCAGACAGACTCCTCCGGAAAAACTGGCAAAAATTCTTGATGTTCCGCAGAATATGTTCGAATCCTATTCCCAGGTCGTCCTGTCCGGAAACCGGGAAGCAGTGCTGGACGGATGCCAGGGCGTTGTGGAATATGAGGATGATTTTATCAAGCTGAAAATCGGCAGACAGATGGTGAAATTTACCGGGAAAAACTTACAGATCAAGTGTATGGCAGGGGAAAATGTCATCATCGACGGCAGCATTTTGTCGGTGGAATTTATGGAATAGACCGGAGGAAATCATGTTTATCGTTCGTTTTCTGCGCTTTGTCTGCGGATATGTCCGCTTTCATGTGAATGGCGTATTTATTGAGCGCTTTTTGAACCTGGCTTCGCGAAACGGCATTCATCTGTGGAATGGTACCAAAACGCAAACGCAGTATACAGGATATACTCTGATGAGCCAGTATAAAAAACTGCGTCCATTCGCGAAAAAAACCGGTGTGCAGATGAGGATCGAGGAACGATTTGGCTGGCCGGTATGGCGCAGAAAATACCGGCGTAGAGTTGGGTTTGTCGCGGGCATCCTGTTGTTTTTTGGAATTTTAACCTTTTTGGGAAATTTCGTATGGACCATAGAGGTGGTCGGAAATGAAACGGTTTCTTCCGATGAAATTCTGGATTATCTGAAAGAAGAAGGACTAAAGGTTGGTTCCTATAAAAAAGCGCTGAATCCCCGGGAATTGGAGCGAAAAACGCTGTTGGAATTAAAAGAGCTTTCCTGGATTGCGGTCAATATTACCGGAAGCACCGTTACCGTTGAAGTCAACGAGCGAATTCTCCCGCCTGATATGTATTTGGACAATGATAAGGCCTGCAACATTGTGGCAAGATACAGCGGGCAAATCGATTCGATGAATATTTACGACGGGCAAAGCGACCTGAAAGTAGGGGACACTGTTTTGGCGGGGGACCTGATTGTCAGCGGAATTGTGGAGGATGGAAAAGGACAGACTCGATTTGTCCATGCCAGAGCGGACATTAAAGCTTATACAGAATATGAGATCAAAATAGAGGTTCCGCTTCGGCAGGTGAAGAGAGTCCAAACCGGAGAGAAATCCATAAAAAAATATTTGCAGATTCTCACCTGGAGAGTTCCTCTTTTTTGGGAAAAAGATCGGGAAGAAAACTATGATTTTCGGCAGACAACGATTCCTTTTGCGCCGTTTGGTTTGTCCACTCCTTTTGCAGTGGTAGAGGAAAATCGCGTTTACTATACGCAGGAAACGGTAGAATACAACGCGGTTCAGGCAAAGGAAGAGGCTCTGCGGCTTTTGCAGGAGCAAGAGAAAATCCAGTTGGAAGAAGCAAACATTTTGGAAAGAGAGCTTTCCGGTTCGGAAGAAAAGGGAATTTATCTGCTGAAAGCTTCCTATTTGTGCATTATGGAGATTGGAAGGGAGCAGGAAATTTTTTTGGAGCGTTGATGGAAGATGCCAAGGAAAAGGTTCGAATCAATGATTGCTGAAAAGGCCTTTTCCGATGGGGAAAATACACGATAAAAATAATTTTAGAATAAATCTTGACAAAAGAGGAGATATTCGATATAATGAACAAGCGCTCAAAAAATATATGGAGAAGTCGCCTAGCCCGG
>DFDW01000001.1:0-18212 GCA_002369315.1 Ruminococcaceae bacterium UBA3818
GCGTAGTTCTGGAATACCATCGCGATATCTCTGTCTTTCGGAGGAACGTCGTTCACCAGTTTGTCGCCGATGAACAGCTCGCCTTCAGAGATTTCTTCCAAGCCGGCGATCATTCTCAGAGTGGTGGATTTACCACAACCGGAAGGACCTACCAAGATGATAAACTCTTTGTCTTCGATTTCCAGGGTGAAGTCGGTTACAGCGGTAACGCCACCCGGATACTTTTTGTAAATATTGCGCAAAGATAAACCTGCCATTAGTCATTGACCTCCTAAATGCTAAATATGAAACTATAAGATAGTTTATATTAGACGAATTTCTTTCCCTTATGATAACAAAAACACACGCTCCGTGACAAGTACCTATATACCCAAAGTTAATCTTTCCAGTTTATCTAAAATGCCTAATTTCCAAAAAATCTCCCCAAATCTTTGGGAAAGCAATCTATATTTTGCCCAAAAGCATTTTCATTTCCACGTCCTGGATTTCCCGGCTCTCTCCGGGGGCCAAAGTCTCGTCCAGCCACAGTCCGCCGATGGCCTCACGCTTGAGCCAAAGCACCCGCCGTCCATAGGCCAAAAACATTCTTTTCACCTGATGATACATCCCCTGGGTCAGTACGATTCGGCAAAGCGGTTGCTCCGCTTCTTCCAAAATCGTCAGCTGCGCCGGTTTGCACAGCGTCCCATCCTCCAGCACGACCCCCTTGGAAAAGCCCTCTTCCATCTGCGCAGTCATCGGACCGTCGATCCGCGCGCAATAGGTTTTTGGCACATGCTTTTTTGGCGATAAAATACGGTGGGCAAATTCTCCGTCATCGGTAATCAGCACAAACCCCTCTGTATCTTTGTCCAGCCTCCCCGCGGGGAACAAGCCGGTCCGGCGATATTGTTCCGGCACCAGATCCAGCACCGTAGGCTGCTTGGGGTCCCGTGCCGCGCTTAGAACGCCCGCCGGTTTATTCATCATAAGGTAAAGGTGGGCTTGTATCAGCAAAGGCTTTCCGTCCAGTTCCAGCGTATCTTTCTCCAGGTCGACTTTGGCGTCGGGCGAAGACGCGATCTTTCCGTTGTGCCGCACTCTGCCCTGCCAAACCAGTTTTTTCGCGTCTTTTCGGGAATAGGCCGTTCTGGCGGCCAGGATTTTATCCATCCGCTCCAATTTCAAAATAAGACCTCCGTTTTATACCAATCCGTCCAGCGGCGCCGAAGCCAAAAAATCCGGCCTCATCCGCCGCGCGCAAAAGAAAGGCTGCAGCAGACCAGCGAACGCCTGTTTCATGTGCTTTTTTCAGCATATTATACCATCTTTTTCTGCCGCTTCCAACCCTTTATCGCGTCGGGAAAGCGAATCCGTGGGTAAAACTCTCCTCGCCGGTACCGCTGATATCGCCGCCAATAATCCGCCCATCACGCACCAGAAGCGTACAGCTGACATGGTCCGGCCGGTCCGGATAATTCAGGATGGTATATTGATATTTTTTGCAGCGTTTTCCCTGAAACGGCGATAAATCCATTCCTTGGGTTTTTTGCAGGTTATTATACTCTTCGTATACCGAATCGAATTTTTCCGGGATCAGAATTTCCATCACCAAAGAGGGTTCCTCTTCCGTTTCCCATCCAAAAGAAGCAATAAAAGACTGCCGCTGCTCCTCTGTTTTTCCCATTATTTTTTCGCTTTTCCCCTTCGGCTGGGCAGCCGTCTGCTGAATCGAGCCGATCCATTTCCCGCCGAGCAAAACCGCGGCCGCAAGCAGGAAAATCCCCACGGCAATAAAAATCTTTTTTCCGCTGAGACGAAAAGACATTATAAACATACCGCATCCTCCTTTTGAGAATGTATATGTTCTCCTGGTTCTGTTTCATTCCCGGCCGGTCCCAACTTTCTTTTTTCATCAGAAAAGCCCGTCCATTAGGACGGGCTTTTCTTGTTGTTTTTATTCTTCCTGCAGAGCTTTTGCCTCTTCGATAACCTGGGCTTCCAGGTTCGTCGGCAGCTGCTCATACCGTTCAAAACTCAAAAGGAAATAGCCTCTTCCCTGAGTCATGGAACGAATCAGCGTGGCAAAATCATGCATTTCGCTCATGGGGACTTCCGCCACGATCTCCTGCAGGCCGTCTTCCGCCGGGTTCATACCCAACACACGCCCGCGGCGCTTGTTCAGTTCGCCCATCAGGTCGCCGGTATTGCTATCCGGTACATAGGCCTTCAAAGAGCCGATGGGTTCCAAAATGCAGGGACTTGCCTTGGGCAGGCCCTCTTTATAGGCAATGGAAGCAGCCATTTTGAAAGACATTTCCGAAGAGTCCACCGGATGGTAGGAGCCGTCTGTCAGCGTCGCTTTCAATCCGACTACCGGATATCCGGCCAATACGCCTTTTTTAATGCAGTCCCGCAGTCCTTTTTCTACTGCCGGGAAGAAGTTTCTGGGTACGGAACCGCCGAATACGCTTTCCGCAAAGACCAGATCGTCGCTGTCGCACGGTTCAAATTCAATCCAAACATCACCGTACTGCCCATGGCCGCCGGACTGTTTTTTATGTTTACCCTGGACTTTGACTTTTTTGCGAATGGTTTCGCGGTAAGGTACGCGGGGATTCTCCATAATGATATCCACGCCGAATTTCGCTTTCATCTTGGAAACCAGCACATCCAGATGCTGTTCACCCAATCCGGTGACGATCTGCTGCTTTGTTTCTATATTGTTTTCGTAAGTAATCGTGCGGTCTTCTTCCATCAAGCGCTGCAGCGCCTGGGCGATTTTTCCCTCGTCTCCTTTGGCTTTGGGCTTAATCGCGATGGACAGGCACGGCGCCGGGAATTCCATCGGCTCGCCTTTCAGCGGACGGGCAGGGTCGCACAGCATATCCCCGGTGTTGGTGGAGGCCAATTTGGTGATTGCGCCGATATCGCCCGCGCTGATTTGATTCGTATCTTCCTGTTTTTTGCCTTTGACAAAGACAATTTTGCCCAGTCGTTCCGGCTGACCGGTCGTCGTATTAACCGGCGTTTGTTCCGCGGTCAGCTTTCCGGACAGTACCTTTACATAAGACATCTTGCCTACAAACGGGTCGGCAACCGTTTTAAATACAAACGCTGCCAGCGGCTGGTCATCCGCGCAGACCACTTCTACCGGATTCCCTTCCAAATCCATGCAGATTTCATCTTCCGCATCTTTCGGAGAAGGCATCAATTCGCAAATCATGTCCAAAACCATGTCGACGCCGGCCAGCGTAAAGGCCGAGCAGCATACTACCGGTGTGATGGTGCCGGATTTTACGCCTTTTTTAATGCCGCTTAAAATCTCTTCCGACGTGAACTGCTCGCCGGAGAAATACTTTTCAAACAACTCTTCGTCTGTTTCGGCAACCGCCTCGGAAATCGCGCCGATCAGGCCTTCCACACGGTGTCCGGTCCCCGGCATCGGCACTTCCTTGGCCTCGCCCTTGCTGTCATAGGCGTATGCTTTCATTTCGATCAGGTTGATATATCCGACAACGTCCCGGCTTTCGTACACCGGTACCACCACCGGGCAGACACTGGGGCCGAACACGGTTTTCAGCTGCTCAAGCACCTTATAAAAATCCGCGTTGTCACGGTCGAGCTTGGTCACGCAGAACATCGCCGGTTTTTTTGCGTTTTTCGCCATGCGATAGGCTTTTTCAGTTCCCACCGATACACCGGATTTGCCCGACAAGGCAATCAGCACGTTGTTCGCCGCGCGCACGCCTTCGTACATTCCCGCTGCAAAGTCGAACAGGCCAGGGGTATCAATCAGGTTGATCTTCTTATCTTTCCAGCTCAGATGAGCCACTGCCAGAGAAACTGATACCTTTCTTTTGATCTCCTCCGGATCAAAATCACAAACGGTGTTCGCGTCCAGCACCTTTCCCAATCTATCCGTCGCCCCGGCTTTGAACAACAAAGCCTCTGCCAGCGAGGTTTTTCCCGCGCTGCCGTGGCCGGCCAACGCGATATTGCGAATATTTTCCGCAGTATACTGTGCCATAAATGTTTACGCTCCTTTCAGTATGGGCATGCCGCTTCCAAAGCGGCAGGACGGAAAGACAATCTTGTCAAAATGGACAACCTGGCCTTTTTCTCCGTCCGCAATATATACATTATACATAATTCCTTTCATCTGCGCAAGCGTATATTTGTAAATGAAATACATTTCATATAGAAATATCGGGAAAAATTTTATTCAAATCGCCTTATTTTTTCCACTATGGTCTTTTTCTTCTCCTGACAAAACACCATCGACCGCGCAAAGTTTCTGCAAACGGGCCCGATTCCATTGGCTTTTCTGCCCGAACAAAGGATTTTCACAAATAACGCCTTGCAGCTTCTCCTGCCTTTCCAACAAAAAAACAGGCGGAAGCCCGCCTGTTTTTGCTATTCGTGTTTGATGGCTTCCAGCGCGCTGATTTTTACCGCCCGGTTTGCCGGCGAAAAGCCGGAAATCAGGCCGATCAGCGTAGAAAAGACCAACGCCAAGCCGACCAGCCAAATGGGGATAACAGATATCTGTCCAGCGCCTGATTCGCCGTAATAATAGCCTCCCATCATGCCGCCGAGGCCGCCCCCGCCCAGCATGTTGAGCACCAACGAGATGGCAAAGCTTAAAATCACACCGATCACACCTCCGCCAAGCCCGATGAGGCCCGCTTCCATCAAAAAAACGGTACGGATATCGCCGACCACACACCCCAGAACTTTCATAATGCCGATTTCCCGGGTGCGCTCATAGATGGACATGATCATGGTATTGGTAATTCCCATGGCCGCTACCAGCAGCGAAATACCGCCCAGGCTGCCCAGAATCAGCATCATTTTATTGGCCTGTTCCTGCATGGGTTTCCGGACCGTTTCCATGCTGTAAGTATCGTAGCCCAAATCCTTGATCTTCGTTTCCACTTCATCCACATATTTCATGTCAGTCACTTTGACATAAACGTGGTCGTAGTTTATTTTGCGCGGGTTGAACGCGGCGCTGGAGGAAGAAGAGATTCCGTTGAACTCATCATATTCCTGATACAGCTCATACAGCTGGTCAATGGATAAAAAAGCGCCGTAAACCGTTTCGTATCCCTTATTCCAGTCACCGATCAGCAAGCCGCTGACCGACGCCTCATGCTGCTCCGGCTGCTTGGTATTTTGCTCCATATCCTGATTTCCGACCGATATGGTAATGGGGTCGCTGAAAATATCGACCGGCGGATCATCGCCGCCATAAGGATCGTACCATTCGCCATTGCCATTGGGGTTGTAAAAGCTGAACGGGCCATATTCTCCGAACAGAAGCGTATACTCTTTTTCCTTGCCTGTGGGAAACTTTCCCTCTTTCAGCTCATATCCCAGCTTTTCCAGCGCTTCCGGATAAACGCCGTAGATACCTTCGCTATACTGGTAATCCCCGCATTGAATGGTAATTTTTCCCCAATCCGCCTGGACCACCGGCGTGATCACATCCACATGATCGTAAGCGGCAATCTGTTCGATCACGCTGTCGTCCAGATTCGGGATGCTGCCCTCCCCATTCCCGCCGCTGTAGTTATAAATCTCGATTTTGGTCAGATCGCCCATCTGGGCCAGCATAGCCTCCTGGCTTTTCTGAAGGCCTACACCCAGTGAGATCATAACTACAATGGCACAGGTGCCGATCACCACTCCCATGGTCGTCAGCGCGGTGCGGACTTTCCGCCGGGAGAGGTTCTGAAGGCACATTGCGATCTGATCAGATATCTTCATCGTCAGCCTCTTCTCTCTTCAGCTTGGTCTTTAAAAAGGACCAGGTACCGGACACGCCGCCTACTGCCAGGCAGCCGATTCCAAACAAGACCCACTGCCACCAACGCATGCCGGCGTCCTCTTCTATCGGTTCAAAGCCGGGGTCAAAGCCAGGGTCAAAACCGGGATCGACAATCTCGCCGCTGTTATCATAAACCTCACAGGTAAAATTCTTGGTGATGGTAGATACGTCGCCTTTTTCATTTTCATATGTAACGGTGATAACCGCCGAAATCATTCCCCCTGCCTCTGATGAGGAAATGGAAAATTTCGCGTTGCCGGAATCGCCCGCTTTGATATTGCCAAGATTCTGCACCTGGTTGGGATCGTCGATATTCCCCTCAATCGTCGCTGTCAGGTTATAAATATCCGCTCGGCCCTTGTTGACGTAATTGAGCACTACGTTGGCGTTGTCTCCGGGCCAGATCATGGTCGGGATCTCTGTCAATTCGACCTCAAAGCGTTCCACCTGCGCGATGGGAATGGAAATGGTCTCCTCCGAAGATCTGCTCTGGCGGGTATTATTCGCCACATATTCATAACTGAACGTGATATGGACCGACTCATTTCCCGCCACAGCGCTGGTCAGGCACTTGAGGGGAATGGATTTGGTCATAGAGCCTTTTTTCTCCAATGTAGGGATATAGTAGGTGTTGGACGCACCGGTAATCGAAAGGCCGGTGGTAGGCTCCACTTTCATAATAATATTCTCCAGCGTGATATTGGCGCTGGTATTATAAAAGTTTACGTTCAGCGAAAAATCAGAACCGGCCGCCACATCAGAGCCGCCGTAGTCGTAATTCTGGACCAGGATATAGGGAGTTGCCGGGTCCGGGACAGTGGGGTCCGGTTCCAGCGACCCGGAGCCGTCATCCGGTGTGGGCGTATAACGGGACAGGTCCGCGGATACGACATATTCGTAAAAATCCGAATCCGAATTGGAGGGGTATTTATAGTACATACGGAACTTTACTTCCGTTCCGTTGCTGTCAAAGCTGACATCTTTAAATTCCACTTTGTACCTTAGGTTCTTCTCCCCAGGTTCATCGTTTTTTACTTCCGCCACAGAAGTAATGCTGGAGTTTTTAGGATAAAAATTTCCTGTCAGCAAAGCCGCATAAAACTCCTTGAATTCTGTTGTACCGGAATCGTAAGACACATTGGTGTCAACCAGAACGAGAGACAACGTCCGGTTCGTATAGCGATAACTTTCAATTAAAATACCATCGCTGGTCAAAATATTGGGTCTCCCGCCGGTTCCGTCATCAACAGCGTCGGAAGTCTCCTCTGCATACACCGCTGACATCAGAACCCCGGTGAGGGTGCCAAGCAAAATCAGTGCCGCTAAACCTAAACTAATGATCCGTTTCATCACTCTGCTCCTTCTGTGCTCATATTCGCCGCGGCCTCTTCTTCCGGAATCGGCGCGGAAACTTTGTCTTCCTCCTGGTCCGCCTGCCGCCGGGATTCCCGGCTGTTTTCACAGGCAGCTTCTTCCCTCGTCCGGGCGATGGACTCGTTCTTTTCATCCCGGACGATCCTGCCGTCTACGATGGTTACAATGCGGTCGGCGTATCGGGCGATCCCGTTGTCGTGTGTAACCAGGATAAACGTCTGATTGTTTTCCCGGGACTTATTGACCATCAGCTCCATCACTTCCGTGGTGGTCTTGGAGTCCAGGTTGCCGGTAGGTTCGTCGGCGAAAACAATTTTCGGCTTGGTCACAAATGCGCGGGCAATACCAACACGCTGCTGCTGACCGCCGGACATCTGGGTCGGCTTATGCTTCATGCGGTTGCCCAGGCCCACTTCCCGCAGCATCTCCTTGGCAATGCGGGTCCGTTTGTCTTTGTCCATTCCGCGGAACATCAGCGGCATCGCCACGTTTTCGATTCCGGAAAGGCCGGCCATCAGGTTGTAAGACTGGAACACAAACCCAATATTTTTCTGGCGGAACAGCGCCCAGCGCCGCTCGTCAAAACGGGTAACGTCCTTACCCGAATAGAGCACCTGGCCTTTTGTCGGCCGTTCCAACCCTGCCATCATATTCAGCAGAGTGGACTTGCCGGATCCGGAGGTACCCAAAATGCAGCAAATTTCTCCGCGCTCGATCGTAAGATTGATATCATCCAGCGCGACGACCTGTTCCTTACCTAGCTTATACACCTTTCGCAGGCCCCTGATTTCAATAAAGGGCGTTTTTTCCAAGGCTTTCCCTCCTGTATCCGCCAGATTCCGCTTTTTGCGGTTTTGTTCACATCTATCACAAACACAAATGCGGCGGAAAATATTCACACACCCGTCACATACAGTCTTATAAATTTTACACCCCGCACGCAGGCAATCTGTTACAGGTTTTTCAAAAGTTTTATCGAAGGCCGGCGAAAGCTTTTTCGCCGCACTAGTTTATGCTATAATAACAGCAGTCTTATCATGCTGTCAAACGGCAGCCGATTGCGTTTTGGAAGAGGCCGGGCCGTGGAATCGTCCGCTGAAAAGAGCTGGCGCGGCCGCTTGATTTCCAAATTTCTTCTGGCAAATTCACAACGAAACAAATATCCGGCTTTTTTATCCTATGCCGGAGAAAGGCCAAAAATATGCTGCGAAAAAATGATTTGATTTCTTTGACCATCACCGATATCACCAATGAAGCCTCCGGCGTTGGCCGGTATGAAGGGATCGCTGTTTTTGTACCCGGCTCAGCGGTCGGCGACCAGTTGAAAGTACGGATTGTCAAGGTCTTAAAAAATTACGCTTACGGCATTATCGAAACCATCCTGAAGCCTTCTGCCGACCGTGCGGAAGACGTCTGTCCCGTTTCCCGGCAATGTGGCGGCTGTTCTTTACGGCACATTTCCTACGCCGCGGAATGCCGGATCAAGCAAAACTGGGTAACAGAGCATTTTCGCCGCATCGGCAAAATCGATCTTGCGCCGCTTCCCATTCAGCCCTCGCCCGCTCAAAACGCCTATCGGAACAAGGCGCAGTACCCCGTCAGACTGGGGCCGGATGGAAAAATCCAAATCGGCTTTTTCGCGCCCCGCAGCCATCGTGTCATCGAAAACTGTTTTTGTGATTTGCAGCCGCCCTTTTTCGGTGAAGTTCTTACCCTGATACAAGATTTTCTGGAGCAGTATCGCATTTCCGTTTACGATGAGCAGTCCCATCAGGGTCTTGTCCGGCACTTGTTCCTGCGTTGGGGGGAGAAAACCGGGGAGGTCATGGTCTGCCTGGTTATCAATGGGCAGCAACTTCCCTATGCAGACGCGCTGATTGAAAAACTGACAGCAGCTTTTCCACACATTGTTTCCATTCAGCTTAACTGCAACACGGCAAAAACCAATGTCATTCTGGGCCGCGATTGCCGCGTTTTGTACGGGAAGCCCACCATTTCGGATATTTTATGCGGAGTAAAGGTCGAGCTGTCACCCCTGTCTTTTTACCAGGTCAACCGAAGCGGCGCCGAAAAGCTATACCGCATCGCCGCCGACTTTGCCGGGCTCACCGGAAAGGAACTGCTGCTGGATCTGTACTGCGGCGCGGGCACCATTGGACTTTCCATGGCCCATCGGGTCCGTGAGGTCATTGGCGTGGAGATTGTAAAGGAAGCTGTGGAAAACGCCAAAGAAAACGCCCAGCGAAACGATATTCATAACGCACGTTTTTTATGTGATGATGCGGCCGGCGCGGCGAAAACGCTGGCGGAAGAAGGGCTGCACCCGGATATTGTTGTGCTGGACCCGCCGCGCAAAGGATGCGACGCGGCTTTGCTGGAAACCATCGGGCAGCAAATGTCGCCGGAGCGAATTGTCATGATCTCCTGCAACAGCGCTACAGCCGCCCGGGACGCAGCGATTCTTTGTCAAAACGGTTATCGGGTGGTCAAATTGCAGGCAGTGGATATGTTCCCCCGCACCGCACATGTGGAGACGGTGGTCCTCTTGTCACGGGAAACAAATCCACTGACGGTTGAAGTCAGAATGGAAGTGGAAACCGGCGAGGTCAAGGAGCATCCGACCTATAAGCGTATTCAGGAATATGTGCAGGAGAAGTACGGCTTCAAAGTCCATACTGCATATATTGCAGAGGTCAAGCGCATGGTCGGATTGGATATGCACAAAGCGCCGAACGCTGTGGAGCAGAGGAAGCATGAGTATCATCCATGCCCGCCTGAAAAGGTCGAGGCAATTAAGGATGCTCTGCGGCATTTCGGCTTAATTGCTGAGTAACGTCACTGTGAGGCAGTAAAAATGCCTTATTAAAACTGGAGATAGTGAGAACAGTGAAATCCTTTCTCCCTGCATGAAAAAAGCACATCAGAAAGCAAAGCACGGCAGAGCGTATACGGTACGCCTTTGGATGTGGAATTTTACGGCATAGAGCATTTTTACACCATTTGGCAAAATGCGAAAGTGCTTCTTGCAAACAGAGCATTGTTTTACCCGCTGAAATCGCTGTAATGAGGAGAAGCCCAGCATCACGTCAAACGGCGCGTGCTGGGCTTCTTTTTGTTGCGTCTCGGGGCTTTTTTGGGAGGATAATCCCTCCTGTGTGCCATTTGTTTTTCTATGCCGTGTTGACATACTGCGCTCTACCTATCACGGTAACTGTACGTTCTCGGAACAAAAATGAACACGTTTTCTCTGTATAGGGAGAAAGCCGGAGAGGAATAAGAGGGTAAGTGCAGGCTGTGGGAACGGTGTGTAAACCACTTGCGGTTTTCCACGGTTTCCATAGCCGCAGCGAGGGAGAAAAGGGAGAGGTGGCTTTCTCGCTCAGGTGGCTTGCCGCCGCTCTTTGGCTCTCCCTTTTCTCCCTGAGTATCAGGGGTTATTCTGCGTCATTGCTCGGCGCGACGGGGCGAAAATCTTCCTGAACACCTTCGTTCAGATCAAAACACATGGTTTTTGCGTCAGCAACCCAGAAGCCACGCACCCTATACCGCTTTCCGGGAATATAGTCCTCACCCGTAACAGCCCGCAGTGGGTCAAGCAGGTTCTTGTTGGAAATTGTTACGACACCCTTCTGTTCTCCCTTCGGCTTGGAGAACTTAAATCCCTTCGGCTCGTTGCTCTTGCACATACGGATCGCAAACACCTTCGCCTTTGCATCCATTAGGCACAGGACATAGGCGGGATAACCCAAGTCCTCAAGCACCTTCTTGGTGAAGGTCACGCCATTCTGGTTCAGGAACATATCAGGGTAGGCGTTGATGTTGGAATCAATGGTTTCAAAGTTCAAGGCGGAAAAATCAAAGTTCATAGTAAAAATCCTTTCATTTCATTGTGTTTTGCGCCTCATCCACGATTTTCATAAACTCCTGACGTTCCATAAAAGACCATCGGGAGTCCATGATCAGATAGCCCTTGAAAAGACCATCTTTCACGCGGTATGCGACGAAGTGATTGCTCAGGCGACGCAATGCAGCTCGTTTTGCCGTGCTGTGCCGCTCTGACAGCAGTTTCTGTACTGTTATCCAATCCTCTTTTTTGATAATCGCTGTGTGATGGTTTTCCTTGAAATACATATTCAAGTCCGTGTTTTTAACCGACTTGTGTGTGCGGAAATCTTTGGTATAGGTTTTCTGCATCAAGGCATCACCGCAGTATTTCTCATTTCGGAGGATGCTGCGGACAGTACCGGCAGACCAGAGGTCATTACCCATGGGAGATTTGATCCCCTGCTCTGTCAGGGCAGCGGCTATTTCCGCTGGCGTTGCGCCCTCCAAGCAGCTTTCGTAGATATACTCGACAATTCGTGCCTCGGTAGGTTCGATAACCAACCGCCCAAAGTGGTCACGGTAGAAGCCCAACGTGTTCTGCACAGAGAACTTGTAAATGCCCTCCGCCATACGCCAGCGAATACCTGCTTTAATGGCCTCACTCTTTTGTTGGGATTCCATTTCAGCCAGAGCAGCCAATAGTGAGATCAGGAGGTTATTCCGTCCATCACCGGTATAGGTAATTCCCTCTGTCTCAAACTCAACGGAAACAGGGGGATTCAGCGCGGAAAGCGTTCGCAGATTATCCAGAATATCCACGATATTCCTACCAAAACGGCTGATGCTTTTCGTGAGGATCAAGTCAATTTTTCCGTCCACCGCGTCGGCAATCATTTTCTGAAAGCCCAGACGCTTTTCTACGGTAGTTGCACTTATCCCTTCATCTTGATAGATTTCAACCAGTTCCCATTGCGGATTGGCTTCAATTCTCTTGGTAAAATGATGAATCTGCATATCGAAACTGCCAACCTGTTGTTCCTCCTGCGTACTGACGCGGCAATATGCCGCAACGCGGAGTTTGGGTGGTTCCTCTGCAACTTCTCGCCGTTTCTGCGGCGGGATGACAATGACACCATTTCCACGCTGATTATAGGAAATCTCGTCCTGCATCTGGCGACGTTTTTGTTCTCTGCGCTCAGCTCGGCTGCTGGTCTGCCGCTCGGCCTCTATCGCTTTGGGATCAAGCGTTTTGGCCATATTCTGCCTCCTGCACCGAGAACGCAACTATTCTTTTGCGCTGCATGGGCATACCACCTCCTTTTTCAGTAAATTTTGACTTTTCACAGAATCACCACCTTTTCCATTATTTCTATGACATACCGATAACCATCGGACTGCCAACATAAATAGAGGGCGGCAGAATGCCCTGCCGCCCTGGAATCAATATTCAGTTGCTTCAAAATTGCCATCCCTCACGCTCGCATAAGCCCAAAATGTCAATACACGGAACATTCAAGCTTTTGCAGACATACGGTATTTTCTTTTCACCTTTTTTACTCTCTTCGGTGATGACTGTTAGTCCATACTTCATGGCTGTGGCAATTAAGAAGGCATCTCCCGATGATTTGACTTGCTTGAAATCGATAAGTTGTGGATTAGATGTAACGACCTTTTTGACGTTATCCTGAATATCATCATCAATGGGCAGCACCACGCCATGTAATCCTATGTACCATTTTTTTAAATCGTCATCATTCACTTCTTCAATTATTTCCGAGCAGGTTACTATGCGCTTTTGCTCAATTAGCTCGTCCATGTGATGCCAAAGTGTCTTATTGATGCTTCTCCGATGTGGTTCATCATCTTTTTGTGAAAGGATCGAAGATGTGTCTATGATATATTTGGGTTCAGAATCATGATTCACCATTTCGATACCTCCCACATAAATTTTTCTATATGGTTCTGTTTTACGCCGAGATAGCGAGATATATCCTGCTTGTCAAAGTAACCCTCTCGATAACCATGAAAGAATGCCCGGCATAATGCAGGGCTATTCTGGTCAATAGCCTCACGCGGAATATTCCTAGGAATACCTTTACCAGTTAGCTTTCTATATTCCTGTGCAGCCTTTCGCTCGTTTTCAAACTGTGATCTTATTGCGGCTATCAGCATCGCATACTTAGGTTGTCCAATTTTCCCAGAATCCAGTAAACGGCGACAAATAACTTCCTTACTTACTGAAAACTTATCCGCTAGTGATGAAACAACGTCCAAATCTATTTCTGATTGCGTATAGCTGCCAAGCTGTTTGTTCAGATTTACCCGGGGTACAAGAACTTCTCCAGCAACCGCGTTGCAAAAGACTTCCTCCGCCTGTGCGGAAAATGAGTCAATCATGTCATTACAGATAACCGAACTTCGCTTAATCAGGTGGACAAGTTCATGAATAATCGAAAATGTTTTAGCCGGGTATCGATCATCATTATTAAGCCCGATAATTGGCATTGTGGTGTCGTATATGGCAAATCCACGGGCAACCTCAGTATCTACGCCGGTAAAGCAATGCACAAATACACCGGCATTCTCGACAACATTGCGAATGTATAAATAGAACTGCCTTGTGCTCTGGCATTTATATTGCACATTTGAATCAATACCAAGACTATTTCTGATTTCTCGTGCCCATTGGATAACATTATCATCTGGACAATTTATGGACATACCAAATTTCACGGTGCGCTCTTTCAAAGCTCGCCTGGATTCCAGAAGCAAATCGCGAGCAGAAAGAATATCGGAAATAGCAAGATTCAATGCGCTGTTATCAACAACTGCGTCGGGCAAAGTACGGAGATTTCGCATTTGAGGCAAGTGCTTTACATTAATGTCACTTGCATTCATATACAGTCCTGCAAACGGAATACGGTAACATTTTGCGATGGATTTTGCCTGATTTATTGTGGGAAACTTCCCTGATTCATCATTTTCCCACAGAACAATTTTTTCTTCCTTGAACTTTGTAATCCGTGTTACATAGTCAAAAGATATGGCTTTCTTCTCTCGTATAAAGCGCAAAGTGTCTTTATTTATGCGAGCATATATATACATAGGTGGAACCACCTCCTCTTACAGTGCCTTTATCGTTTCCACAAACTGGCTCATGCTGACAGCTCCCGGCAGGAGATTTTCTCCATCCCTGAACACCATGTAATAACGGTACTGGCTCCCGGCGGCAGTCCGCCATGCGCGTCCCAATTCAATCTTTTCCCGGCTGTCATCGTTTTTCAGATGCTCGCCCTTGGTTTCTGCAAAGATAATCTTGCCGCTCTGGGTCATAATCATAATGTCCGGGTAGTGCTTGATATAGCCGTTGATGGCAAAGCCATGTCGGGATAGGTTGCGGTGCCACCAGCGAACATTCGGAAGGGCTGTCAACTCCATAACCAAATCCTGTTCCAGCTTGTTGATGTCGCCATCCTCGGCTTCATACAAAGAACCGCCGTATATGTCTGTGCTGGTCGTGGGATGAATAACTGTCGGCAGCCGATAGGACGGCTGGCATACAATGCGTTCGGTTTCCAGCCATTTTGCAAAAGTTTCCCGATAATGTGCATCCAGCAGGGATTCAATCTTTTCCTTGATTTTCTTGGCATATCCCAGCGGAGCCTTCTCCATAGCGGCGATCTGTGCCTTGTCCATATCGTCCACGATGCGGTTTATGTAGGCTTTCAGTTCGGCGGCGTCCACCATGTTCAACTTATTAAGCTGATTGAACATCATGTCCTTACACTGGCGCACACGGCTCTCCGGCGGCAGACTGTTGAAGTATTCCTTGAAATACCGCTGTTCTGCACTGGTCATTTTGAATACCTTGGGCAAGCCACCCTCGTTTGCCCGCACATCGACCTCGGCAATCTCATCATCAGCTGCGGCAAAATCAATGTCGTATGCCTTTCCTTTCAGCGTGAAGCCTTCGGCGAGCTGTTCTTTTTCAAGCAGTTCCAGCGTACCTTCCGTAAACAGGGTATCGGGGATCACCTGGAAAAATTGAGGGATCACAAGAGTTTCAAGGTCACTCTGGAATTGAGGACGAACACGGAAAGTAGTCACTTGTTCCCGCACCTCCCAAGGAAGATTCTGAATCTGCGGATCATCCTGCCCCTGTTTTACGGCGTTGTTGTACGCTTCACCGGCTTTGGCGGCATCATCCAGCATACTGTCAGCTTTCGGGGTAATTTCTGAGGATTTTTCCTGTTCCCGGCGGCGTTCCAGTTCTGCCCCGATGGATTTCCCATCCAGCCCTGCAAAATCGTCCTGCTCCGTTCCCAAAGGGGCTTCCGTATCGGAAACTCCTTGCAGTTCGGTAATGTCGATCTGCACTGGGGGCTGCTCCGAGACCTGGGGCTTCACAGGTTCGGCCAGACGATAATCCTTGTCGCTGAATCCTGCACTGTTCAATCCCTTGATGATGTGCTGCACGGTAGTGTTAAAATCGTTGGAGGAAGTAAGCACATAGGACATATTCAGAGCTACCTGTGTATGCTGGCTTGTATGGGGCAAGCGGAGGATACGCCCCAAAATCTGCTCCACATCCACCTGACTGGTTTTGTTGGCAAGGGACGCAAGAATATAGGCAAAGGGGCAATCCCAGCCCTCTTTCAAGGCGTTGACCGTGATGATATAGCGAACAGGACAATCGGGAGACATCAAATCCACATTTTTCAGTTCATTTACATCAGCCGTGCGAATGGCAATCTGCTCTGCCGGGATGCCAGCGTCCACCAGCTTATCCCGCAACTTTTCAAAGGTGGTAGCGTCCTCCTTGCCTTTTGGTTGTGCCTGGAACAAGGCGATGGGGCGAATATACTTACCTGTTTTTGTATATTCCGCACAGGCAAGTTCTTCCAGCTTATTCCGCAGATCAATCGCGTCAATCAGCACATCGGATTGACTGTCCCGGTTGTAGACGATCACAGGCAGCTTGACCATGTTCTCGCCCTTGAGCTGCACCGCGTCCACATAGGAGATAATGTTGCTCTCCTTTTTCGGCGTAGCGGTCAAATCCAGTACGAAGCAGGGATTGAAGTTTTCCAGCATTTCAAGGCTGAGATCAGACCGGGCGTGGTGGCTCTCGTCCACAATGACAAGCGGGTTAAGCTGATTGATAATCTGGAACAGGGCGGTTTCGTCCGCTTTCTCAATGGGGCTGTCGGGCTTGCCAAGCACCTTGGCAAACTCGGCAAGATTGCTGTTCTCCTGATAGGCTTTCAAGCCCTCCTTGCCGCGCCCACGGAAAGAATCATAGGACAGCACCATGATGGAAAGCTGTTCGGTAACAGCAGTCGGATTGAAATTCTGACCGTTCAAAAGCTCCTGCTTGGTGTAGACCTCCACGCGCCCGCCAAAATCCACATCAATTTTCTGACGGTAGGGATGCTGCGTGTCTTTAAGTGCTTTCACCGTCTGCGCCAGGATTGCGTCCGAGGGGACAAGCCACACCACCGCCTTTGTCTTGGTAACTGGCAGCGCGTCAAAAATGGGGCGGATGGCGTTGCAGGCAATAAAGGTCTTGCCGCCGCCTGTGGGCACCTTGAAGCAGAGGTTGGGAACGCCGGGCAGAATATCCTGATAGTACCCCAATGTAGGCGCGCTTTTTTCCTGCCAGAAGAAGCGGAACGCCGCTTCATAATTCTTGGTTTCATTCAGCAGTTCCAGATAGCGGGTCAAGTCCGCTATAACCTTTTTCTGATAAGATTTCAGTTCCATAGAGCGAACACCCCCTTTACAGTCTGCTGATGTCGCGGGGAATCTTCTTGAAGGTAATCCCCATCTGCGCCAGCTTGTCCTCACCGATGGAGCAGCGGTCGGCATAAATGACCGTCCCATCAGCTTTTTCTTTGATGGCGGCAAGAAACGCATAGTCCAAAACCGTCACGCGCTGCGGCTCATAGTAGAAGTAGTAACCCGTGCTGTTGTGTTTACCAAGGTAATAGGGGTTATCCCCAGCAGGAGGGGTATAGGGCGTTTTGGTTTCCATGAACCAGATGTATTCCCGGATTTTTTCGGGGGCAACAGCTTCGTTCAGGCAATCGCCCACAAGCAGCGGTTCGCCCAGATCGTAGAAGCTGAAATTGCCGCCCGTACCTTCCACGCCCGTTTTGCCCGCGCCGTAGCCTTGGATGACCCGCTTCACGCGTTCGGCAGTAATGTTGTCGGCATAGTCCATCATCTCAACAAGAATGAACTTGCGGTGTCCGCCGTCGGCTTTGTTCATATTCAGAACGGCGTGGGCGGTGGTGCCGGAACCGGCGAAGGAGTCAAGAATCAGCGCATCCTCACTTCCGGCAACTTTCAGTACAAACTCCAGCAAACGTCGAGGCTTCGGAGTATCAAAAGTGGCTTTCCCGTCAAAAATGGCCAGCATTTCTTTCTTGGCTTCATCAGTGTGACCTGTTTCAGAAAATGGCCAGAAATTGGTAGGGAGTTTCCCGCCAACATTTTCAAGATAGGTTTTCCGCGCGATGCCGCCTTTTCCGCCCTTTGTAAAGAAGAATCGAGGCCATTGTCCGCGATCATAAACCGCTTGTGCTTTTTGCGCGGATATCTCAAGGGGCTCAGAAAGAACGATTGCCTGAACACCCTGCCGCACATCCTCATCAGCAACACCGCAAACAACAGCACGCTCATGAGCGTCGTTCAAGTCCCGCAGTTCATAGTCACACCAGCCACGCATAGATTCAAGCATGACCTCTTGGGAGTATCTCCAATGGGCTCCATTGCTTGGATATAACATCTTCCCGGTGAACGGATGCTGAATAGCATACACCATTCCCTGGTGCGTAGCAGCATCAGCAGCATATGCGTTATCCGAGCGCCAAGGTGCAATATCGTTATCTGGATTCTTGTATTTTGAATCCATTTCAGCGGTTCGAGGTAACTTGTTAGGGCTCCAGTTAGGCTGCTTGCTGTAAACCAGCAGATGTTCAACTTCGTTTACGATGCCTTTGGAATCATTGCGTGTGGAATATGTACGCTGCCATGAAATATTGGAAACAAAGCAGTTGCTTCCGAAAATCTCGTCACAAATCAATTTCAGATTGGCATATTCCGTATCATCAATGCTGATGAAAATAACCCCATCCTCTGCCAACAGCTTTTGCAGCAGCTTCAAGCGCGGGTACATCATGCACAGCCATTTGTCATG
>DFDW01000001.1:18378-147386 GCA_002369315.1 Ruminococcaceae bacterium UBA3818
GCCGGTGTTGTAGGGCGGATCGATGTAGATGCACTTGACGCGCCCCTCGTACCGGGGCAGCAGCGCTTTCAGGGCCTCCAGATTATCGCCCCGGATAATCATGTTTTCGCTGCCGTTATCTTCTTCATGCTGGCCCTGCTCGTCATAGCTGTATCTGCGCTCCAACACCCGGAACGGCACTTCCTGATGGTGATTGATGACTTTACTTTTTCCAATCCATTCCAGCGTTGGCATGGCTGTTTTCCTCCACAAATCTATTCTCGTAAAAGACCTGTCCTGTCACGGAAGGACTTATATTTGTTGAATTGCGTCCAATCTTGTCATAGTCTGTCGAATAGACGATTTCGGACGTGTTGTAAACCAAGGGTTTAGTGCGCCCATTCGCACCCTTGGGGTGGAATGCACCCCATTATTTCGAGTTAGAGTCGCTATTGTCTGCGGCTCATTTTTAATTTTTAGTGGGCTTCTTAACGTACTTTCCGCTTTTGATTCTTGCGTCTGCGGGCTTTGGCTCATCATCGGGGATTGCCCATCTGTTGCCGATTTTCACCGCACCCGGTATGCGTTCCTCGTTGCACAATATCTGTATGCGCCGTGATGAGATACCCCACCTCTCGGCGGTCTGCGGGACAGAAAGATACTTCATGGTTGCAGCCCTCCCGGTCTGTCCTCTCAGCTTGTTAGCCTGATCGTAGTTACAATAAATCATTATATATTATAGTCCGATTAGCGAATAAAATCAATAGGTTTCCCGCGAAGTTCAGAAAGAATTTCCAATTCAGAAATCAAGGGTTTGGGACTTTCCCAAAAGAGAAAATGAGCGTATCGGCTGCAAGGCAGAAACGCTCATTTTTCCGGTGTGTACGGACACCGGATGTGCTTGCTATTCTCCATAATTTCATATCCGCAGATACAACGCGCTCCCGCTTTCACAAAAGCAGGGGCGCATATTTTTTAAGAGGGTGTCAAGTTTTTGAGAAAAAAGTCCGTTAAAAAGTAAAAAGAAATTTTTCGCGTTACCCCCCCATTCGCAAAAATCTGTCCGTTGTAAAGTGAAAGGAGTGTTTTATCATGCCAGACCGCACGCGGCCCATCCGCAAGGAAATCTGCCTGAATGAGCAGGAACTAAATCTCATCCAACATAAGATGCGCCAGTTGGGAACGCACAACTTCGGCGCATATACCCGGAAAATGCTCATCGACGGGTACATCATCAAGGTCAATTACACTGAGCAAAAAAAGCTGGCTGCTGCCGTCAGCCGCGTTGCCTCAAACATCAATCAGATTTGCCGCCGCATCAATCAGACCGGGCGATTCTATGCTGCCGATATTGCCGAGCTGAAAGCACGTCAGGAAGAAATATGGTCGCTTTTGAAAGAAGCGCAAAAACAGGAATTATGAATGTAAGGAGGGTCACAATATGCCGCGCATGAGTAAATCAAGAAAGCTGGAATGGTCGTTCTTTCTCAACGACCGTGGCCGCATCACCTTTAACGCCCTCTGCCGGAAATGCGTCCACGACTGCAAGCAGAGTTTCCGGGCGGTCGTGATAGAGTGTCCGCACTATCGCTCCAAACGCGCAAAAGCTGAGCATGACGTTTCACTTCCAAGAGGTCCGACGGACAAGCCGCCATAGGCACAATATCCTGCTGTACCAGAGAGGAAGTGATGGAAAATCTATTTCAAACGCAATACCGCGCTGCCGCCGTTTATTCCCTTGCCGCGCTTCATGCTGACAGGCGAGTATTCCATCAACGCCAAGCTGCTATATGGGCTGCTTTTGAACCGCACCATGCTTTCCCAGAAAAACGGTTGGGAGTCTGAGAATGGAAATGTCTATGTAATCTATACGATCAAGCAGATGGCGAATGATCTTGATCGGAGCGAGAGGACAGTCAAGACCGCTCTGCGGGAACTGGAAAATGCCGGGCTGATCACCCGCGTCCGTCAGGGCTGGAATCAGGCGAACCGCATCTTTCTGCAAATCCCGGACAGGGTGCAGGTTTCTTCCCGTCCAGAGGGCAATACCTGCCCAATGGATGTGCAGGATTCTTCACCCAGCATAGGGCAGAAATTGCCCGCAAGTAATACTGATACAGAATATAAAGAGCATAGTAAGACAGAAAGAGTAGAGAGTACGCGCCGCCGATATGGAGAGTTTCAAAATGTTTTCCTGTCAGGCGAGGAATGTACCCGGCTGGAAACGGCTTATCCCGGCAAAGCTGCCGAATACATTGAGCGGCTGTCCCGGTACATGGCTTCCAATGACAGGCACTATGCCAATCATTACGCCACCATCAAGAAGTGGTTGGACGAGGACAGCAAGGGCATGAGCGCGAAAAACTACACCTACGATGATAACGAGGGAGAGTGTCTATGAATCCGATTTTTACGAAAATGGTTGATGCCGTTGAAACTGCTAATGCCGCACCTGACGATTACATCAATTCCGCTGATGGGCTGAAATACTGCGGCAAGTGCCACACGCCGAAAGAAGCCTTTTATCCCGCAGACCTTCAGGCACAGGGCTTTACCAAGCACCCGGTTATGTGCAAGTGCGCTGACGAGCGCCGCGAACGGGAAGAAGCAAAGCGCCGGGAATATGAGCGAATGTCCTATATGACAATGCTCCGCAGCGAGGCGTTCCGCGATATGCCCGCCTTTGGCTGGCGGTTTGAGTCAGCCGCAGCTATGACACCCCAGCTTGCAAAGGCGAGGGGCTACGCGCAGAACTGGGACGAGTTCAAAAAGGCGGGGATCGGGCTACTCCTGTTCGGGAACGTTGGCACAGGAAAATCCTATGCCGCTGGCTGTATTGCCAACGCTCTGATTGACCGTCTGGAGTCTGTCCTCTTTGTGGGAATGTCCGATGTGGTCAATCGAATGCAGGGTAATTTCGGCACGGATCGCGACCATTACATGAAATCGCTTATGCGCCCTGACCTCCTCATTCTGGATGATTTGGGGGCAGAGCGCAACACCAGTTTCGGCAAGGAGCGAGTGTTCGATGTGGTTGACAAGCGGCTGCTGACCGGCAAGCCCATGATCGTCACGACCAATATTCCGCTTTCCGTTATGAAGCAAGCTGCCGATCTGGATGACCGCCGCATTTTTGACCGCATCTTGGAAGTCTGCGTCCCGATCCGCTTCGACGGGGAGAACTTCCGCAAAGGCAATGCCAGCGCTAATATCAAAAAAGCCGCAGAAATGCTGAATGGGTAAGCTGTTGCAGCAGCTTACCCACCCATGAGACAGGAATATTATTCAACCGGCTTTCCTGTTTCTTCTGAAATAAAACGACCCTCAAACCGACAGCCGATAGCCGCCGCTATTTCCTGCAACTCGCTTTCCCTGAAATTGTCACGGCGCATTTTGCCGCTGATATTTTGGGTTGTGCAGCCAAGCTGCCTTGAAAGCTGACTGACAGTTACGCCTTGCTTCTTCATAGCAGCCCGGATAACCTGAGCCATACTCATTGACTTCACCTCCGGGAATTATCAAAGTAATTATACATGAGAGCAAGCAGAAATGTCAATTCAGGAGTTACCGGAGAATCGCTCCGGAGCTATTGACCCAAGACTGGAAATAGTATATAATAGTAACTGTTGAGTTACCATTGAAAGAGCGGCACTTCATTCGGCTGACGAACATAACGTCAAATGGAGTGATTACATGGTAGAAAACGAAAACTACAAGAGCTACACTGCAAACAATGGAACCGAGCTTCGCTTTCCCAAGGAGAGCGTGGTTCAGATGACAGCAGAGCAGAGGGACTGCTACCAGAACTTTATCAATGTTCTGGCACAAATCCTGATTAAATATGCTGCCGCAGAAAAGGAAAATCAGAAAATCTGAGCAGAGTATTCCGGGCGGTCGATGACCGCCCGGTCCTGCAATAGGAGGAAATCTATGTATGATACGAAAGAGGGCAAATCGTGTGTAATCTATATCCGTGTCAGCAGTGAGCGTCAGGTAAAGGGGTATAGTCTGGACGGGCAGAAACACTATCTGGCTGAATGCGCCGAGCGTCGGGGTATGACCGTTCTTGATACCTACGTTGAAGAAGGCAAAAGTGGCAAGAGTATCGAGGGACGGACTGAGTTCCAGCGGATGCTGGATGACATTCAGAGTGGAAAAGTGCATACGGACTATGTGCTGGTTTTCAAATTATCGAGGTTTGGCAGAAACGCGCGGGATGTGCTGAACTCCCTTGAGTTCATTATGAAATACGGCGTTCACCTGATGTGCGTAGAAGATGGGCTTGATTCCTCGACCTCTATGGGAAAAATGATGATTACCATTCTTGGCGCGGTAGCTGAGTTGGAGCGCGAAAACATCATTGCACAGAGCCTTTTGGGGCGCGAGGAAAAAGCAAAATCCGGCGGCTGGAACGGTGGCTTTGCACCCTATGGGTATCGTCTGGTAAAGGGCGATGACAAGAGTAAAGGAAAATTGGAGACTGTTCCGGAAGAAAAGGCTGTCGTGCAGTTGGTCTTTGATATGTTCCTAAACCGCAATATGGGATACACAGCAATTTCGGGTTATCTCAATCGAAACGGTTATACTCGCCCACCGGCAAAGAATGCAATCCGCCCCAGCTATGGCGAGTGGAGTTCTGACCACATCAAGAGAATGCTTAGCAATCCGGTTTATACAGGGCGCGTGGCATGGGGCAAACGACGCACAGAGAAAGTTCCCGGCAAAGATAATGAGTATCGGCTTGTGAAACAGGACGAGTATATTTTGAGTGAGGTTATTTCCCATGAGGCGTTTGTTTCTAAAGAGGATTTTGACCGAGTGCAGGAGATCAAAGCCATCCGTGGGAAAAAGGGCAATCACAACATCGGTCAGTATAACGCACATCTGTTGTCTGGTATCGTAAAATGTCCGCAATGCGGCGCACCCATGTACATCGGCATGACCAAGTGGACAAATCAAGACGGTACAGAGCGCCGTACAGAATCTTATGTCTGCTCCTATGCGACAAAACACCGGGGGACTTCGGTATGCCGCAGGAATGGCGTGGTAGCCAGTCAGGTTGAGGACGAGGTGATGGAGTACACCCGGAAGATTGTTCGCAATCCGCAGTTTATCAAAGATTTGCAGGAAAAGGTAATGACCGCCGTGGACATGACCGAGGTCGAGAATGACATTACCGCCTACAAAAACCAGCTATCCGCTTTACAGCGCAGCCGCGACAGCTTGGAGCGGGATATTGACCGCATTGCTCCGGATGATAAGTATGCAGAGCGCCGCCGCGCAGACATGACCCGCCGCCTGAATGACCTCTATGACCAGATTTATAAGGCGGAGGATCTGCTGCAAGAAAGCATGATGAAAAAGGCAACTCTGGAAAGCAATCAGATGTCTGTGCAATCTATGATAGGAATCCTCTCGTCTTTTGACGCAATCTATGATAGAATGAATGCAGCAGAACGGCGCGACCTTGTGAAATACCTGATTTCTGAGGTTGAGTTGTTCCCGCGTGAGGAACAAAAGACACAGAAACGCTTTGTAAAGGCGATTGCGTACAAGTTTCCCATTGAACAAAAGGTGCTCACGCAATTTGATGAATGCGGGGCATCTGTGGAAACAGTTGTCTTGCTTTCCAAGGGAGAAATCGACTCCAAGAAGATTCGGGTGGAGTTCTCGTTGGAGGATATGGATACCTCCGGTTTCCAGCAGGGAGCCACTTACGGACAGATCAAGGAGTGGGTGCTGGAGCAGACCGGATTAAAGGTGTCTTCCCTGTATATCTCACAGATCAAGCGGAAATGCGGACTGGAGGTTGGGCAGAATTATAACCTGTCAAAAAAGGAGGATGCCAGACAACCGAAATGTCCGCTGGATAAGGAAAAAGCAATCGAAGAAGCGTTGAAACATTTCGGGATGATTTAATATGGGGAAAGCCGCTTACAGCCAAGTTACATGGCATGTAAGCGGCTTTTACTGTTGTTGTCCGTTTGGGCGTCTGAATATGTAAGACAACACGGTTTTCCATAATTCTATTTTTGACTGCAATAAAGCAAGTAATTAGCTTTTTGAGCATATTGATTTTATTCGCTTGACAGTATATAATGCTATATAAGGTTCACAGGATTTCAGACAAATCTCCGCGTATTTTTTAATTGAAGGACGGCATGGAATGGAGTATTTATCGATTCGACAAATGGCTGAAGAGTGGAAGATTTCCCCGCGCCGGATACAGGTTCTCTGTGCAGAAAATCGGATACCGGGCGCATTTCGAGTTGGGAGGACATGGGCAATTCCAGCGGATGCAGAGAAGCCGAAAGATGCACGAATCAAGAGTGGAAAGTACGTAAAAGCAAAATGACCACGATACGCGTTGTGGTTTTATCAGAAAGTTCCGGGAGTATTGGATATGAGAAAAATGAAGTTTAGCAAGGAACTGTACTCAAAAACTGCACTGATTAAAGCAGCGTACAATTTTACAGATTCGGCGTATGTTCATCTTGATGCCGACGAGCAATATTACTATGTAGAATTGGAGCCGAAGAGCGGCAGTGATAAGATTGATGAACATGACTTTGTGAATGAAATGCTTGCCCAAAGTGTTCGACACGAAATTTTCCAACAGACAAAGCACATCCGGGAGCTACTTTATGCGCGAGCGGTTGCAAGCAGTGTCATTGTGGATGAATCTTTGATCGAAGACTCTTCAGATGAAATCCCATACACAGAGGATGAGATTCTAAAGGACTGGTTTGCTGAAGATGAAAAGAATAACAGTTAATCTGGAAATTTATTCTGACGAATCGATTCGAAAGGCAATACAGGCTTACTGTACTCTTGCTAAAATATCTATTAAACAGAAAAAAGAGCAAGCGATAATCACATTTTGGCATTGTAAGTACGACGAAGATAGAACAGCAAAAGAATTTGAAAACTATTTGATCGGGATTGAGAACTCATAATGAAAGTGGTAGAGGGAGTATTACTAATCGCTATCCTTGTCTTGTGTTATTGCAGCACAAGAAGTGATTTTAGTGCTGGAATTATCCGTAATAGAACACTCTTTGCTTTTGCCGCAGGAACCGTAGTAGTGGACGCCATTTATTACGGCTTTATGGCGCAAGATTTGGCAATAGAGTTTTTGCTGAATTTATGTGTGGTTTCCTTTGTCAGCCTGATTTTGTTTTATACGCATTCTTTGGCAGGAGGAGACTGCAAGCTGATCATTGTGCTGGCGGCAATGTATCCCGCACGGTTTTATTTGGTGTACAGCAACAGTGCAATCACTTTGATTTTCGCAGTTTTTCTTGCGATACTGTTTGGCTACCTCTATCTGCTCCTGAATTCCATTTGGGGACTGGTGACAAAAAGAAACTCCATCTCATCAAAATATATAAAAGAATATTTATCTGGTTTTGCCCTTTCCTATGTGGCAGCCATGATTTATATTTCGGCCATCAATGTTATTTTAGTAGGGGTCAGCATGAAGGGATTGCAAATTGCTGACTGGGTTGCCTGTGCGTTATGTATGGCTGTAGCTATGTGTGTAGGGCGTTTTTCCCTGCTAAAGGGGAAGAAAGTTATTCTACCAGTATTGTTGCTGGTGATTATCGGTTCAATTTGGACAAAGAGGATTCCCTTTTCTCTAAATCCAGAAAACTATGTCTTAGCGTTTGCCTTAATGCTGTTCCAAATGGCTATTCGCACAAATCTCTATGAAAAGGTAAAGGTTGTTGAACTAAAGAAAGGTATGATTTTGTCAATGGCGTCTTCACTGATGATGCAGGCATCTATTACGAAGGGCTTGCCTGGTATATCCACCGAGGATTTAAAAAGCCGCTTGACAACGGAAGAAATTGAAAGCATTCAAATTTGGGCACGGGCTGTACACGTTGAGGAGTTGTGCATTGTAAAAAAGATGCCATTTGCGATTTTCATTGCACTTGGCTTTATCACTTACTATGTATTGTGGAGCACGATCGTATGAGCATCAAATTTCCTGATTATAAGGGCAAATACAAAATAGTGTCCCTTGCATTGGATGAAACGGTTAAAGAGGATTTACAAGAAAAGGAACTGCCGCTGGTCTATGCGAAAAGCGGATATATTCGGTTGTTTCCGGAGAATATTGTTCTCTCGGACTCACCGTCCCATTTTGCGGAAATTTCAACCTGCAACGACTACGATGTATTTGAAATCTGGGAAAACGGTACAATGCATCGGAAGTATAATGACAAATCGAATGATAATTATTTCTATATTACCGGGAAATGCAATTCTAATTGCTTAATGTGCCCTTCGCCGGACGCTGCCAGAAAAAACGCACCTGATGCCAATATTTTTGACCTGATAGATTTGGCCAGACATATCCCGGTGGATACCCCTCATTTGACCATTACAGGCGGAGAGCCTTTCATGGTGGGAGAGAAAATTTTCCCTTTTATTTCTTTTCTGAAAGAGAAGTTCGCCCATACAGAGTTTTTATTTTTGACGAATGGCAGAATATTCGCGGTTGAGAAGTATTGGCGGAAATTCAAGGAGTGTGCTCCTTCTAATTCCATCGTGGCCATTCCGGTTCATGGATCCTACCCAGAAATCCATGACCAAATCACCCGTGCTGACAACAGTTTCCGGCAGACTGTGCAGGGAGTCAAGGCATTGCTGAAAAGCGGGATCAGAGTAGAACTGCGATTGGTTGTCAGCCAGCTGAATATCAATGATTTTACCAACATTGCCCGTTTCATCTTGCGTGAACTTAAAGGAATTGATTATGTGAGTATCATTGGCATGGAAATGACCGGAAATGCCCGAGTAAACCAAAATCAGGTGTGGATACCATACAGGAAGGCCTTCTCCTCAATCAAGGCCGCAGTATATATGCTGGTTGAAAATGGAATGGATGTAAAGCTATATAATTTCCCCCTTTGCACAGTAGAAAGAAGTTTCTGGACATTATGCGAGAGAAGCATCTCACCGAACAAGGTGAGATTTGCTGAAGTCTGTAATTCCTGCAAACATAGAGAGGATTGCGGTGGCGTATTTGCTGGCACCATGCAATTAGAAATAGATGAATTGGAAGCGATCCTATGAAACTGAATTATTTCAATTTCAAGCCTTTTGAGGATAAGATGTTGCTGACGAATGACCTTGGTAACTATATTTTTGTTTCACAAGGTGAATTCAAACATATCGTACAGAGAGATGTGGATCTATCCTCGAATGTGGGGCAAGAATTACTGCAAAAAGGCTTTGTTTATGACGACACGAACCTTGGATTTTCTTCCAGGCTCAAGTTTGATCTCCGGGAGGTAAAAGGATACGTCAACTTGGCGACTTCACTCCATATTTTTGTTGTTACAACAGCCTGTAATGCAAGCTGCATCTATTGTCAGGCAAATAACGGTAGAAAGCACTCCAATCTTTTTATGAACCGGGAGATTGCCCAAAAGGCCGTTGATATTGCGCTGCAATCTCCAGCACATTATCTGAGCTTTGAATTTCAAGGCGGCGAGCCGCTGATGAACTTTGAAATTATTCAATACATCGTCCTATATGCAGAAGAACACAAGGGCAAGCATGAAATCAGCTACAATGTTGTGACGAATCTTACTCTAATAACCGATGAGATTTTAGAATTTTTCCAGCAGTACCGTTTTGGTATTTCCACGTCTGTTGATGGTGCAGAGTATGTTCATGATCACAACAGGCCCTTCCGAGCTGGCGGTGGGACATTCCAAAAGGTTGTTGAAGCAATTCACACTGTTCGTGCAGCGGGACTTCATGTTGGAGCAATCCAAACCACAACACGCGCATCCTTGCCTTATCCAAAAGAAACTGTATCTGCCTATCGAGATTTGGGCTTTGACAGTATTTTTGTTCGTCCGCTCACGCCCCTTGGAAAAGCTACCTTGAATTGGAATGAAATTGGCTATACGCCGGAAGAATTTATCGAATTCTATACAAAGGCGCTGGAAGAACTTATTCATATGAACCAGAATGGCTATTATATCCGGGAAAACCACGCTTCCATCCTGTTAAGCAGAATGAGCGGAAGATTTGTCAACTACATGGAACTCAGATCCCCCTGCGGTGCTTCTGTTGGCCAACTGGCCTATTATGTAGATGGGAATATATTTACCTGTGATGAAGGAAGAATGCTGTACGAAATGGGCGACGATACATTTCGGCTGGGCAATGTTTTTACAAGCAACTATCATGACCTGATTAATTCTGATGCCTGCAAGGCTGTGTGCTCATCCAGCGTCTTGGAAACAATTCCTTCCTGCTGTGATTGTGTATATCAGCCCTATTGTGGAACTTGCCCGGTAGTAAACTACGCCGGACATTCGGACATTATAGAGAAAGAACCGCGGGGTTATCGATGCAAAGTATATTCTGGAATGTTGGATTATCTGTTTGGTAAAATTCTGGAAAGCGATGCAGCGGTTTTGGATGTACTGGAGGCATGGAGCAACTGATATGAAAAAGGCGGAGATTCAAATGCAGGAAATGGATGGCTTGACAAGCTTTGAAATGTCAGAAAATTCTGAAATAGAAGAGTTGTCCCCTGCCGAGGAGTATAAGCAAGGGAAGAAAAAACGTCGTACAAAGCGCATTCTATTTATTTTGCTTATTCTTGTGGAATGCATATTGTGTGAAGTGTTTCTGGTTGGTGTTCATAACTATGATTTGAATCGTCGGGTCAATCAGGAACTGAAGAATGTGACAGATGGAAAGGTTGCTCTGTCAACCGGAGTCTATACCGGAGAGACGGATTTCGGCTATTTCTTTGGTGAAGGTACGTTCTCCTATAATACAGGAACTGTCTATGTCGGCCAATGGGAAAATGGCAACATGAATGGCACTGGCAGTCTTAAAGTGCCGAGCGAGGGTACATATGAAGGCGAATTTCTCAATTCACAAAAAAGTGGTTACGGGACTTTCACTTGGGACGATGGCACAATCTATGAAGGTGAGTGGAAAAATGACCAGATGAATGGTCAAGGCACTTATACCAGCAATGATGGTGTAATCTATACTGGTACATTCCATGACAATCGATTCAGTGATGGAACTTGCACATTCAAGAATGAAACGGGAGCTTATTCTGCCCAGTACAAGAATTTCGAGATAGATAATCTCCAGATTTCTTTTCCAGATGGAACGACCTATTCAGGCGGAACGGACGGCAAATACCTTTCAGGTGCAGGAAGGATGGCATTTGCAAACGAAGATCAATACGTGGGCAGCTATGAAGAAGGCAGACGATCCGGACAAGGAACTTATACCTGGATTGGCGGTGATCAATACTCTGGCGCATGGGCAAACGATCAAATGAACGGTTCTGGCATCTATACATATGCCAGCGGCAGCACCGCCCAGGGTACTTTTCAAGACAATCTGTTCGTAGAGGGAAGCTATACTGTTATCAATTCGTTTGGAGAATATGTTTTTACCATCGAGGAAGGAAAAGCGGTCGCTGTGGACATGACGCTGTCCAGCGGGACAACTTACACCGGTGAAATGAGTGAAGAAAAACTGACGGGTACTGCTCAGATTTCCTATAGCAATGGAGACTCTTATAGCGGTCATGTCGAAAACGGCTATAAAACCGGTCAGGGGTCTTATATATGGAGCAGCGGTGCCTCCTATGAGGGTGATTGGTCTATGGACAAAATGAATGGCTCAGGAACCTATTATTACCCCAAAGGCAGCGCTGGATATAAACTTGTCGGAATTTTTGAGGATGGAATCCCCACGGGGTCATGTACATATTATGTGACTTCTTCCGAGTCGTACAAAACCGACTGGACTGACGGGAGGTGTGTGAAAATCTATGAGTAAGAATGAAGAGCTGTTTCCGCAAATTTCAAAAAGTCTTAGCCGCTTAATTGAAGATGAGGAGGGCAATATTCCCGGCAAAAAACTTTTGATGTTGGGAACGATGATGATTGTACTCAGCAGTTTTTTGTCACTTGACGCTTTTGCAGCGCATCGTTCCCACAGCTCCCACCGATCCCATAGTTCACATCGATCAAGCAGCGGGCACGGAAACCACAGTAATCACAGCAACCATGCCAGCCATAGCAACCATGGCAGTCACGGCAGCCATGAAAGCCATGTTAGCCATACTTCTCATTCCAATACGGCTTCTCACTCCAATTCGTTATACAGCGCAGAAGGAGACGTAACTTATCATGCACCGTCTGTCTCTAAGGTTCCGGGAGTTGCGGTTGCGCCAGTCCAAACGACAGAGGATACATTTACGCTGCCTATCGTTGAAGAGGCGATTGAACAGCCAAATGCAACTCCGACATCAACCATCTTACCTTCTTTGGCCGTGCCAGCAACAACGCCAGGGACGAAGATTGATGCTGGGAATATCCATCAGCCTTCAGCAACTGAAGAAGTTAAATGAGAGGCATACTTATGGGATTATTTAAGAATATTTTTTCAAAGAAAAAGTGCGAGCCGGAACAGCTGTTGCAGGTAGCCCCTTCGACCAATACCGGCCTCTTAGGCAAGGCGGAACTTGTCGCCAATGTGGTTTCAGCCGGGGTTGAGCAGGAAAACTTTGAAAACATGAATCAGCGCCTGGATGAACTCTCCAGTAAGGAAGAACCAGTGGAAATGTATGTGTTTCCCCACCCCGGTATTTTGGGTCCAGTGGCTTCCATTCTGGTTTGTATCATTATGTCATGTGCGTTCCTTAAATTTGGTTTAATTGGCATCGGAACACTTGCTTTTTCAGGTCATGCGCAGCATATTGCTTATGCCGTTCCAATGTTGATTGTATCAGTTGTTGCTTTGATATTGAATATGGCGATGATTGGCCGGTCGGTATCCGTACTGAGGTTCAAAAAGCGCTTTAGCCTTTACTCTGAAATCTTGCGGTTTAAGGGGCTGGAGTACATTGAGAATCTCACCACATTTTCTGGGGTGCCAGAGAATACGGTCATCAAGGATTTGCGGCGGGCCGTAAAGCAGAAGCTGATTCCACAAGGCCATTTTAGTAGAGAAAATATTGTTTTCATGGTGTCGAACCGACTCAACAGTCAGTATATGCAGAAACCTGCTGTGTATGATCGTTATTTCAGAAAGCAGCTCGAAGAAAAGAACCGAATTGAATCCAGAACGGAAGAAATCTCTCAGATTATAGCGATGGGCGACGAATATATTCAGAAAATCCATGAAAGCAATGTAATCATCAAGGATAAGGCTATTTCACGCGAACTGGATAAAATGGAGAAAGTTATCGCCACCATCTTCCATGAGATCGATGTGAATCCGGAATACGCACACAATTTGGGCCTATTTCTCTATAGCTATCTACCGACAACCGCAAAGTTGCTGGAAGCATATATCAGCATCGGCGAGAAGAAAGTTACTGGCAGAAGCCTCGCGACAACTAAAAAGGAAATTGAAGAAGCTATACATAAAATTAACAGCGCCTTTGAACGCATTTTGGAGCGTTTGTATGAAGAACAAGAAATGGATATTGTATCGTCCATTGAAGCGCTGGAAATCGTGATGACGCAAGAAGGCCTTGTAGCAAGCGAAATATAAATTTTTTAAGAAAGAGGGCGGATTTCATGTGTGACATGTCCCGCGAAACGAGAGCCGCTATCAGTCTTGCAAGTGGCTCTTTGGTCGTCGGTAATCAGGACTCTCTGATGCTCTGTGGGGCATCAGCTCAGAGCAAACTGCGGGATTGCACAAACTCAATCTCTCGAATCATGCTGCAAGATAATCGTGAAATTGAAAGTGCTATTTCAGAAATTCTGTCTGAACTTGACCAATTCCACGATGAGAAAAGCCGCCGCTTCCCTTTCTTTGAAAGGAAAAAGAAAAGCGATCTAAAACTGCGAAATCAGTATCAACACATATTATCATACTTGGATCAAGTTACGCTTTTTCTTCAGCTTCAGCAATCTCAGCTGTTGAAAGAAGTAAAGCTGTTGGAAAAGCTGGAACAGTCCGTGAGAGAAAGCGGCGATGAATTGGAAGCGTGTATTACGCAGGGCTTACTGCTTTTACAAAATCAATCACTTTCTAGCGATTCTGATTTTCGTACATGGTATTTGCGCCTTCAAAATAAGATTGGAGATTTGAAAATATCTCGGACACTTGCACTTCAAAGCCAAGCACAAATCAAACTGTTACACGATAATGATCTCCTTTTAGTAGATAAGATTTCTCAGGCGGTTTCCAATACATTCTCACTTTGGCGCACTCAGATCACGATACAGCTGGGCCTTGATAAGATACGAAAGGACTCGGAATTTCAAAGCAAAATGAACAAAGCAGCAGGGCAAGTCCCGTTTCCACAGAAGACTTTGATGCCTCACAAAGACGCTGAAATATCTTTAGATTCTGAGGCCTTACGTTCTTTGGATTCTGTGCTGAAAGCGCATCTCAATGAGATGGCTTTGCTTGAGAGTCAGGATCATCAACTGCGTAAAAAGCTTCAAGAAGATACTGTATGCGCGCAGGAAGTGCATACAGGTTAGTTAAATGGGTGGTGACATTGAAAACAGTTGCAATTATTGGAGCGGGACCGGCTGGATTGGCAGCTGCATATGAACTGCTGAAGTATTCAGACGAATATGATGTGACTATCTATGAGCAGGAAGAAGCGGTGGGTGGTCTATCGCGGTCATTTACATTTCCGGGCGGAACTCTCGATATTGGTGGGCATAGATTCTTTACAAAAGATTCCACTGTCCAAAACCTATGGAACGATATTCTTCCGCTTTCTGATGATGGTATGCTGACCCGGAACAGGCTATCCCATATCGTCTTTCGCAATAAGCTGATAGAGTACCCAATTCAACTGAACTTGCAAACCATAAAAGCGCTTGGCATGAGCGAAGGCCTGGAAGTTGTTACCAGCTATCTGATCAACTCTCACACAAAGAGGCAAATCAAGACTTTGAAGGATTTCTATGTCAGCCGCTTTGGAGAGAAGCTGTATTCGCTGTTTTTTCAGCAATATACCGAGAAACTTTGGGGGATTCCTGCTGATAAACTCTCCCCCGATTGGGGTGCACAAAGAATCCAAAGAGTATCGTTGGCTGATGCTGTACATTCCGTGTTGCACGGAAAGAGAACAGATGAAGGGAAAAGATCCCTCATTTCAAGTTTCAATTATCCCGCATTTGGTTCAGGGCAGTTATGGTCCTGCCTGGCCCAAAGAATCATAAATGCAGGCGGAACGATACACACTAATAGCACTGTACGCAATCTGAAATGCAATGGAAATCAGGTAACATCTATTTTGATTGAGAGCGAAGGAAAGCTAACAGAAAAGTCGTTTGATTATGTCTTGTCCTCCATGCCATTGAAAGATTTGATTACAGCAACAGATCATTGCCCCTCAAATATCCGGGAAATAGCAACGCGCTTGCGATACAGGGATATGATCATTGTAGGGCTTGAAATCGCCAAATCAGATACATCAGAGCTATTAGAATCGGCGCGGCGGGATTGCTGGCTTTATGTCCAAGACCGCCTCTTTACATTTGGAAGAATACAAATTCTGAATAACTGGTCCCCGCTTCTTGTTAAATGCGAAAGCAGTACCGTCCTGGAACTGGAGTACTTCTGCAACGAAGGGGATGCCCTGTGGTGTGAATCCGATGCGTATATTGCTTCAGAAGCAGTGAGAGAATTGATACGAGGAGCAATTCTGCGCCAAAGGGACGTGTCCCCGGAGCACCTTTGTCCGAAGAATCCCAAATGCCTATCCTGTCTATACAGATGGCTACTACAACCTTGAATACATACGAAACTGGGTGGATTCTATTGATAACCTACGCTGTATGGGGAGGAATGGGCAGCATAGATATAACAACATGGATCATTCAGTAAGAGCGGGAATAGAAACGGCCAAAAGCATCAGGAATGCAAACTCTGATAAGAAGCAATTGTGGGGGATCAATGAGCCAGAACAGTACATTGAATAATACGAAGCAATTGGGAGCGCTTTCTACCTTTTGGATTGGAATTGTTGCAATATATGCAAGTACAGTCGCTTATTTTAGCGTTTGGGATACGCTTCAATATGTTTACTTGCTTCCGTTACTTTTTCTCGGTTTTGCTTCTATCTTGAAGTGGTTTTACAAGAGATCCCAGAAAGTAGTGTTTTTGCAAACCCGATCAGTCATGATAAGAGAAAGTCGTTTTGTTTTTGCAATAGCATTTTCCATTATTTTTTGCAGTCAAATGCTATTCTGGTTTGCATATTATCCGGGTGGGTTCAACTTGGACGCGTATGGGCAGTGGGATCAGGTACATGGCCTAATGGCGCTCAATAATTGGCACCCGGTTCTGACAACTGGTCTTTACTGGATCATCACTCGTGTATGCGATAGCTTCGCATTTTGTATCTTTGTGCAGCTACTGGTGTTTTCTCTTTCGGCGGCATACTTACTTTTTGTACTTTCGAACATAGGCATTTCTCGTATAATTCTGATTCTGGCATCGGTTTATATTGCAGTTTGTCCTGGTATCGGGATGAATAACGTTTGCCTATTTAAGGATGTACCGTTTACAATCGCATTGATTTGGATGACGGTTATTGGTATTCGCCTGATTGAAACCGAAGGGAAATGGCTATGTTCTATTGTACATAGTCTGCTATTTGCCGCCGTTCTGATCATTATCCCCCTTATCAGACATAATGGGATTTTCTATTCTTTTGCTCTTTTGTTCTGCGCATTGCTACTATTCAGGAAAGAAATAAAGCAGCTTCTGGCGGTAAGTGCCGTTGTAATTTTTGCACTTCTGCTGGTGGAGGGACCAGTATTTAAAGCCCTCTCTGTGGAGCAACACGGGAATTTTGTAGGTGAATCAGTAGGAATCCCCATGGCAATCATGGCAAATGCTTACGTAACAGACCGTGAGAATACGCCAAAAGAAGTACAGGATTTTCTGCTTTCCATTGCCGATGAATCTGCATGGGAAGAAAAATATGAGTTGGGTGAATGGGATTCCTGCAAATGGGATTTTGGAGGGACACTTCTTTTTGAAGGCGAATCGTTGAGTAAATTTGTCAAGCTGACAGCAGAAACGATCTATTCCTTACCAGAGGCCGCCTATGAATCCTTTCGGGAAAATACAAGAGTAGTTTGGCAAGTATTGGGCTTTTCGGAATGGGATACATGGGTCTATATTGAGCCAAATGATTACGGTATTGTCAGAAGCGAAAATGAGTTTTGCTCAGAAATTGTCGGTTCGATTTTGAGCGTGAGTCTATCATTTTTGGGATGCTTCTTTTGCTGGAACATTGGCGTGCCCACAATGGCCTTTTTGTGGTTGTCCGTTTATTCTATTGCACGGAAAGAATATGGAAAGCTGCCGCTTTGTGTACCGCCCGTGATCTACAACTTATGTATGATGCTGTTTCTGTGCGGCCCGAGCCATCGATATTTTTACTTTAATCACGTTCTGGCTATTCCTGTCATCGTATATGCTCTGTATTCACAAGCCATGCGCCAGCAACTTCCAGAAAAAAGCAACAAACTCAATCATAACCACCGGCCGTGCCGGTGGTTTGCACAGCCCCCTTAGGGCATGTTGCCGGCGGAGCCTATAGGCTCGCCGAAGAATCTGCCAACCGCAGTTTTTTCACCGGCAACCCCTAAAGGGGTTTTGTTTTATTTGCCTTCTCTGACTGGCTCACCCGTAAACGGGTCTATGTACTCTTTCAGCGACATTTGGTCATCTGCCAAATCTTCCTGCAGCTGATTCCTTATGTACTGCTCTATTGCACGTCTGTTGCGTCCCACTGTACTCACATAGTATCCTCTACACCAGAAATGCCTGTTTCCGTACTTGTACTTCATGTTTGCGTACTTCTCAAATATCATCAGGCTGCTCTTTCCTTTCAGATACCCCATTATCTGCGACACACTGTACTTCGGCGGTATGCTCACCAGCATATGTATATGGTCTTTGCACGCTTCTGCTTCGTGTATTTCTACTTCTTTGTACTCGCACAGCTTTCGGATCATCTTTCCGATGTCCTCTTTTACTTTCCCATAGGTTACTTGCCGCCTATACTTCGGTGCTAATACTATGTGATATTTACATTCCCACTTCGTGTGTGCTAAACTGTTCGTGTCAAGTTTCATCCAGACTTGATTCCTCCTTTGTTTTCTTTGTGCGGTTGGCAGACCTCACTCCAGTATAACAAAGGAGGATACTTTTTTCTTTGCATAGCTAAAGCTTTTTGGAACCACCAGCACAGCTGGTGGTTTTCGTTCTACAAAAAAATTTGAGTTCATATCGTATTCTCTCAAAAATAAAACGTAGCGAACACCTCATACGGATTCTTTTTTTCCGTCGAAATCCAAGAGGTGGTTTATTGCTCTGTTTCCAAAGATGTCCATTGTGTCCCAATCGGCAAGGCGGATTGCCTTGCCAGTCCCGTTCAAAAAATCAATTGAAATTTCACCCCATTCCTTACCCCTGGCTGCGCTTCCTTCAAACATGACCGCCAGTTCTTAAAAAGTAGGGCGATTTTAACATGAGCCGACACATCCAATGGTCATGCAAAAGTTACTATCGCCCGTTCCTTTTGCTGCTACTTCCGGATCCTGTACAAAATAGAAGTTGCAGCGGTTTTGTATTTTCTGAGCATGGGTGTCAAACTGCATTTTACGGTTTGGGTACCCACGGCGAAGAAAATATATGGGGCGTCCAGAGGGGGGAATCCCCTTGGCTCTGGGTCATCCAATAGGGGCGAGAGCATCCCTGTTGGCATAGGGTATCCAAAGGGAAACAGCGTTGCCCTTGGCAGGGGTATCCAAAGGGGACAGCGTAACCCTTGGCACACGATTTTCCGGCAGGAAAGTCTAGTGTGTTATACCTTTGTGGAGCGGATGGCAGCCGGAAATGTAGCACACCCTTGAATCTGTGCTGCAATTCCGGCGTTCTGGTGGGAAAGGTTGCCACATAAACGGGGCAGTCTGAGCAACAGAAAAAGGCTGGAAGAAAGTGCGAAAAGCAACTTCTTCCACCCGGTCAGTAGCGGAACAAAGGTATATCAAAAGCCCCCGTCCTGCCGCAGCATCTATCGTTAAAACCACCACGGCAGTTCCAGCCATAGATTGTCCAGCGCCAGAGCTTCTGTTGACTTTGCCCGGCTTTCGCTGAGATGGAAATGCAGCGCCGTCCCAATCAGCGGATGCTCCACATCGTCCTCAAACCCAAAACGGTACAGGAGGTATGCCCTGTCTCTTGCGGAGATGCGGCTCAGGCCCTCGTACATCTCCCGCCGGTTTTCTTCTTCAATCATGATCTTCTCTGGCTCAGCGGCATACGGATCAGCAATCAGCTCGGAGCGCTGCATGGAGTCCTCGCCGGGGAGCAGATCGTCCAGATTGACCCGTTCCATAGGAAAGCCATCCTCTTTTGATTGCAGCCGCTGCTCAAAGGTGGCAAAGGCGGCAGAAATCAAATCCATCATAGCATTGCGGATGGCTTGTCCGGCATAGGTCAAGAACTTTATATTCTTGTCTGGGTCGTACAGGGAGATTGCACGAAGCAAGCCGATGCTTCCCTCCTGAATCAGATCATCGTGGTCAATACCAAGCTCACTGTTGCCCAGCCCCACGCTTTGATACAATTCATTTGCAACCTTTTGTATGTATCCCAGATTATTTTGAACCAGCTGCTCCTGCGCCTGCGCATCCCCTCGCTGTGCCAGCACGCAGAGCTGCTCATTTGTTTTTGGCTTCATGATCCTGCTCCGCCATTCGCTGTACCATGTGAAGCAGCGCCTGCCGCACTTCACTCAGAGAATCGGCATCGGCAAGCTCCATCCCGGAGACACTGGCAATGATCAGATCCACAACCTGTTCCGGCGAAACGGATGGATGCAGCGCATCCTGCCCTTTCATCGTTTCCGAATACATCTGTTCCACCACTTCTTTGGTCAGCGGCTCCCCTGTTTCCGTGCCGATTTCTTTTTTGATCTCCCGCAAAACAGCCATAAACTGATTTTGGATATTGGTCAGGTCTGCCTGATAGACGGGCACCTTATTCAGCAATGCAGTCTGTGCTGCTTGCTGGGCCGCTTTCTTGGCATCAGGCTGCTCTTTTCCTGTCCCCAACAGCATGGAACTGAGCGTTTGATACATCTGGTTCTGTACCGCAAAACCAGAGGCAAGGGTATCATCAAAATACAGAGCGATCATGTTGGTAAGCTGGGCGAAGCGGCGATTTTCCAGCAGACGGCTTACTACCTGCGGATTGGTTCTGCCGGTATAAAGATTCCGTGCAGCTTCTGCGGACAATCCCAGCTCGGAAATGTCGTAGTTTTTCCGGTCAGGGACATCGGTCATGCACAGGAGAAAATCGGTAGAAACATTGAAGATGCGGGCAATGCCAATCATCTGATCCAGGCTGAGCGTATCCTTCGTCCCGTTGATGAAACGGCTCAGAGTGCTTTCGGTAACACCGATTTTCTTGGCCAGAACCGCTTGCGTAATTTTATGTTCCTTCATCAAATCCTGCAACCGCTGCTGCGGCGTGCTGGGAAGATACCGCTGCTCCATATCCAAGCCCCCTCTCAGTTTTTCTTGATATATTTCCCGCTTTTGATACGGGCGTCTTTTGGTTTCTCCGCATCTTCCGGGATAATCCAGCGGCTGCCTGCCCGCTGTGCGCCGGGAATACGGTTTTCATTACAGAGAACGCCGACACGCCGGGGCGATAAGCCCCATTTTTCCGCTGCTTCAAAGGTAGAAAGGTATTTCATGGTTTATTTTGTCCTTTCCTGATTCTAAGTCAATTATATTCCATAATCGGAATAGTATCAACATATCTTTGTGAACATCTGCCGCTCTGAGGTCTTGCAATTTTGCAAGATTTCAGGGCAGCTTTTTTGTTTCTTGCAGTTCTGACGGATTTTTGAGGAAACCCCCTTTTTCTCCGTACATTGAGGTGACAGGGAAAACCTGTACGAAAAATGAAGGAGGAAAACACATGAGTATCTACAAAATTGTAAAGGCAAACGTGACCGTCCGGCAGGCTGCCGAACACTACGGAGTGGAGGTACAGCGGAATGGGATGTGCTGCTGCCCGTTCCACGATGACCGGCACCCCAGCATGAAACTGAACGAGGATTATTTCTACTGCTTTGGCTGCGGAGCGCACGGAGATGTAATCGAGTTCACTGCCCGTTTGTTTGGCCTGACCAACTATGAGGCGGTGAAAAAGCTGGCGTATGATTTTGGACTTGACCCGGACAAGCCGCCCGCAGCCGCAGCGCTGAAAAAGCCGGAATACCCGCTGGCAAAGGCATTTCAGAGAGATGAGATGCGCTGTCAGCGGGTATTGTGCGATTATCTGCATCTGCTGGAGGGCTGGAAGGAGCGATATGCTCCCTCCAGCCCGGAGGAAGAATGGGATGACCGCTTTGTGGAAGCCTGCCAGATGCTGGATCGTGTGGAGTATTTGGTGGATGTACTGACATTTGAAGAACCGGAGGACAGGGTAAAAACCGTGGATATGCTGAAAAAAGACGGCACCATAGATAGGTTGGAGGAACGCCTGAACCGGCTGGAAAAGGAGGTGCAAGCATATGGCAAAGAGCAGGAAATGGACTGATCCCAATCTGCCGGTCTGGTTTGATGGGACAAATATCAATGAAGCGGTATTCTGCGACGAGTTTCTGAGTAGCCAAAAAATCATCTATTCCAACCGGGCTTTTTTTGCACCGGACGGCAGAGTGACCGATGACCTGCCGCTGCGGGGCGAAATATTTGAACGGCTGAAATGCTGCGCCGTGAACAATATCCCCCGGAAGGTCAGCAACATCCTGGAAGTAATGAAGCTGGCGGCGCAGGTGGATGATTTCCCTCCCCAGCCAGACAGGATTCATCTTTCCAACGGCACGCTGATGCTGGACGGCAGCTTTATTCCCGGAAAGCCCGAGATCGTACGGAGCCGACTGCCTGTTGCCTACAATCCGGATACGCCGAAGCCGGAACAATGGTTTTCTTTCCTGGATGGGCTGCTGTACCCGGAGGACATTGTTACCTTGCAGGAGTTTATCGGCTACTGCCTGATCCCCTGCAATAAGGGGCAGCGCATGATGGTCATTAAGGGAAACGGCGGCGAGGGCAAGTCCCAGATCGGCGCTGTTCTGGGCAGTTTGTTCGGTACTAACATGAAGGATGGCAGCATTGGGAAAATATCGGAGAACCGATTTGCCCGTGCGGATTTGGAGCATATCCTCCTTTGCGTGGACGATGATATGAGGATGGAAGCCCTGCGACAGACCAACTATGTGAAATCCATTGTTACCGCACAGGGTAAGATGGATTTGGAGCGAAAGGGCAAACAGAGCTATCAGGGCTGGATGTTCGCCCGTTTGCTGGCGTTTAGCAACGGGGATTTGCAGGCACTCTATGACCGGAGTGACGGTTTTTATCGCAGGCAGCTTGTGTTGACCACCAAAGAAAAGCCTGCTGGCCGGATAGATGACCCTGACCTGGCCGAAAAGATGAAAGTTGAGGTGGAGGGCATCTTCTTCTGGGCATTTCAGGGCTTGCAGCGGCTTGTACGCAACAATTTCAAATTCACGGAAAGCCAGCGCACCAGGGAAAACCGGGAAACCGTCAAGCGGGATAATAACAACGTGTATGACTTTTTGGAATCCGATGGCTATATACGTTTGAAAGCGGATATGTCCATCAGCTCCAAGGAATTGTATGCGATTTACCGAATGTGGTGCGACGAAAATAACCTGACGCCGCTGAAAAGTCGGAGCTTCAGCGATTCTGTGATCGCCTGCCAGAGCAAATACAATCTGGAACACTGCAATACGGTCACGAATTCCGCCGGACGGCGGGTTTGGGGCTTCATGGGGATCGAAGCAGTGGCAAGACCGCATATAAATGAGTTTTCCGATGCTTCACCATGTACGTACGTACCGGAGGACTGGCAGAATTAATGCTGGTATTTTCTTAGTACGTATGTACGCAGCGATTTGCCCGAAAACACTCCGTATATGGAAATCTGCGATTGCCGGAGTACAGAAAAGGGCTGTTTTCGAAGCTGTATTTTGGATGAAATGGGAAAAGCAAAGAAGTTTTCTCTGGAGCAACATGATTTCACGAAATCACGTTTCCTTGAAACGTGAACCGCTTTTATGGAACGGAAGCAGATTTCACTGTTTCAAGCAAAGACACACGGTATCGAAAACTCGGAGATACCGCCCTGTGGGCAGGACATCGTAAAAGCAATTTTGATCGCTAAACAAGAATCAAGTTTATCACACGTTCCTGTGAAGCCGGTGCGCTGTTTAGCGCAGCCGGTTCTTTTTATGGGAAAAATCAGGAGGTTATTTTATGCAATCCAATATCAGAAATGAAATCAAGGCACAGATTGTCCGTGCCGGGTATACCATGCAGGAGGTCGTTGACCTGCTGGCTGACGAATACGGTTGGAGCGACAGCGTGTCTAATCTGTCAGCAAAATTGCAGCGGGAATCCCTGCGATACAAGGAAGCCGTTCAGCTTGCCGATGTACTTGGCTATGACCTGGCATGGCAGAAACGGAGGGATGTGTAATGGAAAAGGCGCAGTATGCAATCCTCCGGTTTGCCAAGTATAAGGGACCGGAAATCGGCAATATCGAAGCCCACAATGAGCGAACCAAAGAGAAATATGCCAGCAATCCCGATGTAGACGCCAACCGGAGCAAGTACAATTTCCACCTCATTCAGCCCAGCCGGAAATACCGGGCGGAGGCAGAGCAGCAAATCTCAGCCGCCGAATGCCGAACCCGAAAGGACAGCGTCCGGGTGGTGGAGGCGCTGGTCACGGCCAGCCCGGAGTTCTTCAAGGGTAAGAAACGGTCGGACATCAGGGCTTTTTTTGAAGAAGCCCTTACCTTCATTGAGAGTCATCAATCCAAAGATACAATCATATCTGCCGTGGTGCATATGGACGAGAAAACGCCCCATATGCACCTTTCTTTTGTCCCACTAACCGAGGACCAGCGGCTCAGCGCTAAGGATATTGTCGGTAACAAGAAAAAGCTGACCTGGTGGCAGGATGAATTTTGGAAGTACATGGTCAAAAAGTACCCGGACTTGGAGCGTGGCGAGAGCGCCAGCCAGACGGGGCGTGACCACATCCCGCCCAGAGTATTCAAGGAAATGACCCGACTGACCAAGCAGAAAGAGAAGCTGGAGGGACTTCTGGCTGGAATCAGTCCCTTTAATGCCAAAAGCAAGGCTGAGGAAATCGGTAGGCTGCTGGATGGCTATATCCCTGCCGTGGAGAAGATGCAAACGCTGCTGACCAAGTACAACGTGACGTTTACCCAAACTGTGGCTGAAAACAAGCGGCTGAAAAAGAAAAACAGCCAATTGGCAGAATCGCTGGAAGCGGCGCAGGAGAAGAGCGTGCTGAAAAAGTTGCAGGACAGCCAGCTCCGCAGGGATTATGAAGCGGCGATCAGCACATTGAAGCGGATTCCGCCGGAAGTGCTGGATTGGTACACTCGAGGCGATCACGCAAGAAAGGAGCGGCCTATTGAAGAAGTATTATGATAGCGCAAAGGATAATGCGGCATTTGACCGCTGTATTGATGTGATGGCAAAGCTGATACAACGATATGGGCCGCAGGTGCTGAAGCAGCAGGAGAAGAAAGCCTGCGAGGAAGAAATACCGCAGCAATATTTTGAGAAAGTTGCGTAAGAAAATATGAATTTACACGTTGCGTATTTGCTGGCGGCATGCTATAATAAATACGCAACGTGTATTTTTTTGTTTATGGAGAAAAGATAAATGGATTGCAGAAACAAAATCAGGGAACTGCGGGAAAGCACCGGCATGAACCGCAAAGAGTTCTGTAAATATTTCCAGATTCCATACCGTACTGTCACGGAATGGGAGCTGGATAACCGTCATGCCCCGGAGTATGTGCTTCGGCTTTTGGAATATTATATCCGCAACGAGGGCTTGATGAAGAAGCCAATATCGGGCGAATGTCCGGCTGAACTTGCCGGGGAGAGGGGGGACAGCCATGAAGAAGAAACGGACTAAGTGTTATCTGTATACGAGAGTGTCCACCTCTATGCAGGTGGATGGTTACAGCCTGGATGCCCAGCGGGACAAACTGCGGAAGTATGCGGAATATGAGGACATGGCTGTTGTTGGGGAATACTCCGATGAAGGGTTTTCTGGAAAGAATATACAGGGACGCTTGGAGTTTCAGCGGATGCTGAACGACATTCAGGAAGGAAAAGACGGCGTTAATTATGTGCTGGTGTTCAAGCTGTCTCGTTTCGGCAGAAATGCCGCCGATGTGCTGAACTCCTTGCAGTTGATGCAGGATTTTGGTGTCAATCTGATCTGCGTGGAAGATGGAATTGACAGCTCCAAGGATTCCGGCAAGCTGATGATCTCTGTCCTCTCTGCTGTTGCGGAGATTGAGCGTGAAAACATTCGGACACAGACCATGGCGGGGCGTGAGCAGAAAGCCCGTGAGGGCAAATGGAACGGCGGCTTTGCGCCCTATGGATACCGGCTGGAAAACGGACAATTACTGATTGCCGAGGACGAAGCGGAAGTGATCCGTGTGATTTATGACCGTTATATTCACACCAACGATGGCGTTGCCGGTGTGGCAAAGTATCTGAACAGCCACGGTTATGTGAAGAAGCTCCGCCAGAACAACACCATTCCGGGCTTTTCCAGAGATTTTGTGAAAGATGTGCTGGATAATCCTGTTTATATCGGCAAGATCGCATACGGCAGACGCAGGACGGAAAAGAAGCTGGGAACACGGAATGAGATGCACGTGGTGGAACAGTCGGAATTTCCTGTTTATGAGGGACAGCACGAAGCGATTATCTCCGAGGAAGATTGGAACCTTGCGCAAGAGAAACGGAGGGCAAATTCCTACCGGCGGGAAAAGGTCAATGATCCGGATCATGCCCATATCCTGTCCGGCATTCTGAAATGCCCCTGCTGCGGCAAAAGCCTGTATGGGAATATTGCCAAAGCACACAGCAAGGACAAAAAGACCCGGTATTACTACTACTGCAAGAACACAGTCACCCCGACAGGCCATGAGTGCACCTTCCGAATCAATATTGAGCAGACGGAAATGAATCAGATGGTGGCGAATATCATCTCCGCTATGGTTAAAGATCCTCGCTTTTCTGAGGCCATTAAAGAGAAGATCGGCACCGCTGTTGATACGGCAGCTATGGAAAAGCAGCTGGAGGCGTTGCAGACACAGCTCCGGCAGGCATTGGGAACAAAATCCCGGTTGGAGCGGCAGATGGACACCTTGGATGTGACTGACCCATATTATGACCGAAAAATTTTGGATTTGCAGCGCCGTTATGATGAGCAATATGGTAGAATAGAGGAAATAGAGATTCAGATTGATGAAGTCCAGAGCCAGATCAGAAACATCCGGCAGGAGAAGATTTCCGGCGATAACATCTATCGGCTTTTGTTGGCCTTCGATGAGGTTTATCATTCCGCTACCGAAGCGGAGCAGAAAGAGTTCATGAAAGCCTTTATTGAGCGGATTGAGCTGTTCCCGGAAAAGCGGAAGGACGGCTGCTGGATCAAGAATATTGTCTTCAATTTCCCCGTTCCTGTGAACGGCGAGGAAGTGAAAGAGCTGCCCTTGGAAAATGAAACAATGCTCGAGACGGTGGTCCTCTTGTCTCGAGCCTGAGTTGAGACTACAGGACTATTGTCAGAGCAACAAGCCTAAATTTTGTGCGTCATAGATAGCAACTGAAGAAAGGATACAATTGAATTATGATTATCATGAAAAATAAATTGAAGATTGCGGTAGTTCAGGCTGCTCCTATTATGTTTGATAAGGAAAAATGCAAAGAGAAAGCGATTCGTATGATCAAAGAGTGCGCTGAACATGGGGCTGAATTTGTCGTGTTTCCGGAGTTGTTTATTCCCGGTTATCCTTATGGCATGACATATGGTTTTACTGTCGGTAGTCGAAATCCTGATGGGCGAAAAGACTGGAAATGCTATTATGACAACTCAATTCTTTCCAATGGCTCTGAAATGAGAGAAATAATTGAAACGGCCAAAGCAAGCAATGTGTATGTCAGCATTGGATATTCTGAGGTTGATTCCGTAACCGCAACCTTATACAACTCCAACATGATGATCTCACCTGAAGGTAAAACATATAATCACAGAAAACTCAAACCTACAGGTAGTGAGCGTGTTGTCTGGGGCGATGCTGATAAGGAATTCTTCCCTGTTATGAATACACCGTGGGGGCCTGTCGGAAATCTGATCTGTTGGGAAAGCTATATGCCGTTGGCGCGTGTAGCTCTTTATCAGAAGGGGGTTACAATCTACATTTCTCCAAACACGAATGATAATGTGGAGTGGCAGAATACGATTCGTCATATTGCTATCGAAGGGCATTGTTATTTTGTGAATTGCGATATGTATTTTACCAAACAGATGTATCCGTCAACCTTTAGCGCGGCTCATGAGATTGATAAGCTCTCCGATATCGTATGTCGAGGCGGCAGCTGCATCATAGACCCATATGGTCATGATGTTACGGAAACCATTTGGGATAAGGAAGGCATTATCTATGCTGAGCTGGACATGCAGAAGGTGCCAGCTAGTAGAATGGAGCACGATGTTTGTGGACATTATGCCCGACCGGATGTGTTAACGCTTCAGGTAAGGGACGAATAACAGAATTTAGTTTGATCGCGCAATCAAAAACAAGAGTTTCATTGTATACCTAAGCGATATGTTCCCGTGTACTGTGGGGGTAGATTTGTTCCCGTGTTGTATGGACATTCACGGCATCGCCTCAACCCATGTCGAATGTGTCGTATTGTTGTCACACAGTGACGCCAACACGCGTTCGGTTAGGGCATAATAGGTGCCTTTGTTTCTTGATGCAAATCATATTGGCAGGAAGGTAATATGTAAATGGACTACTACTTTTTCATTATTACAATCATTGATGTATTCGTTCTGGCAATCATGTGCATCCTTACCAAGTGTAATGAAACATTGAACAAGAAAAGAAGGATCTGGTTTATCCGGTCTTTTGTACTGATTATCGCTATTTCCATTTTAGAGGTCATTACCATTGTTGTGGATAAAAAGCCGGTATCCTTTCGTTGGGTCAATCTTTTGGCAAATTATCTGGGTTTTGGATTGACGCCGGCAGTCCCGATTTTTCTTGCTTCAGCCCTGGAGAAAAATAAAAGCACCAGATATGCCCTTTTTGCTGAAGCGGCCTATCTGCTGTTATTGGCAATCACCTATCCGTGTAAGATGATTTTTTATATTGATCAGAATAACCAATACCGGCGGGAAAGCTTTTTTGGAATATACATCGCCGTCTATTTTGCCAGCATCTTTTATCTGCTGGTCATAGCGATTCGGGTTGCCAGCACGTATCAAAGCAAAAGCAAAAACAGTGTTTACCCCATTGTTGTATTCCTATTGGCTGGGACGATGGTACAGGTCATTTTTCCACAGCTGCATGTCACCTGGCTATGCGTATCTCTTCTGGCAATCCTTTTCTTCACCTATTGTAACGGCATGTGGCAGCAATTGGACGGGCTCACCGGGCTGTTGAATCAGAACAGTTACTTGAACAAGACGGACGCATTATCGCAAAACGGAACGCTGGTCGTTTTTGATATCGATGATTTTAAGCAGATAAACGACCGGTACGGTCACTTGATTGGAGACCAATGCCTGAAAGAGATTGCAGATTGCATCAAAAAAGCATATGCGAAAGATGGTTTCTGCTACCGGATCGGCGGAGATGAGTTTTGTGTTTTGTTAAATGAAAATGCAGATGCCGAAGCATGCCACCAAAACCTGATAAAAGAATGGGATCTCAAAAGAAAAACCCGAACGTTTTTCCCTTACCTGTCTGTCGGTTCGGCGCCATTCGCGGTGGGAGACGATATTCTGACCGTTAAGGAAACTGCGGATCAAAATATGTACCAATTTAAAAGGGTGCAAAAAGTCGGGAGTGCAAAAAGCGCGCAGGAACATCATGACGCCAATCTCGCGTTTTTCTCTCACAAGGATTGATAAGCGAAGCAGGAAAGAAAGGTCAGCAGATGGAAAAACTTATCGAATCGTTACAGGATAAAGACCACAAAAAAGCTTATGCAGCATTGAAAGAAATCCAGTCAAAGTCGGCCGAATCAGACGCATTTTTCCATTTTTTCAACGAATTTTCCGGTCTTTTGGCGGCGAAAAACTCTTATGTGCGGACGCGTGGTTTTCTATTATGCTGTGCGCAGGCAAGATGGGATACGCAGGGAAAACTGCAGCAAGCGCTTCCCACCATGTTTTTATTGCTTCATGACGAAAAACCTTCCGTCGCCAGGCAATGCCTTCGCGCGCTGCATGAAGTAGTGCTTTATCGTCCGGAATTGTGTGAAAGGATAAAAGCGGAACTCCTGTCAATAGATTTATCCCAGTATCAGGACAGTATGGCACCGCTGATTCAAAAAGATATCCATGCACTATTGAAAGCGATGAAGCAACCGCAGGGAAATACGGTTCATTGCAAAATTGGATGAAACCGGCAGGGCACTTCAAGCAAAGCGATGGCAAAATCGAAAAATTCCCGATTTTCCTGCAGCACATTCTTTCCGGACTGACAGGAAAGAACTGTTGGCAGTGCGGCAATCAAGCGGTTTTCTCTGTTCCCTATGCAAATTCTAAAAATGCCGCCTTTTCACTTCCCACAGCCGTAAGTCACTCCGCTTCTGGAAGATCAATTGCACCAGGCCGGTGCTTTTGCCCTGCGTTTTCTCGATAAAATGCAAAAAATTGTATTTTGCCGCCATGATTCTATGATAAAATAGTGACAGCAAAACCCCATTACAAAATATTAGGCCTATAAAAAGCGAGGATGATTTTGTGAAGCTTTTATTTAAACAGCGCATGTTCTCTTGGTTTGATAGTTATGATATCTATGACGAGGATGGAAATACTGTTTTTACCGTAAAAGGCCGCCTCTCATGGGGACACTGTCTGGAAATTTTCGACGGTCAAGGCGCCCATATGGGAACAGTGAAAGAAGAAATATTGACTTTTCTGCCCCGTTTCGCGCTGTACGCCTCTGGCAATTACATTGGAGAAATCAAAAAAGAATTCACCTTTTTTAAGCCTGTTTTTACGCTGAACTGTAACGACTGGACGGTGGAGGGCGACTGGATGCAATGGGATTATCAGGTTCGCACCAGCGCCGGAGAGCTGATCATGCAGGCCGCCAAAGAGCTTTTTAACTGGACCGACACCTATGTGATCGACGTTGTCCGCCCGGAAGACGCCCTTTTGTCTTTGATGATCGTTTTGGCAATCGACGCAGCCAAATGTTCCAGCGGAAATTAGCTTTCTCGTTTTTTAAACTTGTCATGGCAAAGGCCCGGAAGAAAGTATCTTCCGGGCCTTTGCCATATTTTTTAAATTCTGCCGAAATGAGAAAACCAGCGCATCAGATTATTCATCGTCAATGCCAGATCGCTTCTGGCCCGCTCTTTCGCCTGCTCATAAGGAACTGCCGCACGGTTGATGCTGAAAACCGCGCTGACCCCCTCGCCGTAAACTGCCTCAATATCGTCCGCGATATCCCCCACAACCGCGATCAACGGCACACCCAGTTTTTTGGCCCTGCGTGCCGCACCAATCACAACTTTTCCCCGCAGGGACTGCTGGTCCAGCTTCCCTTCTCCGCTGAAAACCAAATCGGCTCCGCCTGCCAGCTCTTCAAAGTGAACCGTATCCAGTACCGCATCGATCCCCATTTGGAGCCGCGCGTCAAAGAAAGCCACCATGCCGCCGCCCATACCGCCGGCGGCGCCGGAACCGGGAATCCAGCTGATTTCTTTTCCGAGGTCCCGCTTGACCACATCCGCCAGATGGGCCAAATTCCGGTCCAACCGCCGCACCATATCGGGATCAGCGCCTTTTTGCGGGCCGAATACGGCTGCCGCGCCGCCCGGGCCGCACAAGGGGTTGTCGATATCGCACATGACCACAAGATCCGTCTCGCGCAGCGCGGGCAGCATGCCGTCGGTATCGATGGCGGCAATTTGCTCCAGCGTACCGCCGGTGGGAAGAAACGATTCGCCCTTTTCGTTTCGTAATACCACACCCAGCGCCGCGGCGGCGCCGACCCCTCCGTCGTTGGTAGCGGAACCGCCCAGTCCCACGATCATTTTCCGGCAGCCGGATAAAACGGCGTGAGCCATCAGCTGACCGACGCCGTAGGTCGTTGCCAAATCCGGCCGATTGCGGCCTCCGGCCAGAGGAAGTCCCGCCGCTGCCGCCATCTCAATTACCGCTGTTCCATCCGGCAGAACGCCGTAAAATCCTTCAACCGGCGCAAAATGCGGTCCCGTTACCGGCACAGTCACTTTTTCACCGCCTGCTGCCGCCAGAAAAGAATCCACCGTTCCCTCTCCTCCGTCGGCGACCGGTATCGGCAATACCTGTGCTTTCGGATAAAAAGCCAGGATCTCTTGTTTCATAATTTCACAGATTTCCCGGGAGCTCATTGTTCCCTTAAAGGAATCCGGAACCAGTATCACTTTATTCATCAGGCGCTCCTTTCCCGTCCTTCGCAAAACAGACGAACTGCCTTTTGGGTACCGCCCTGCTCGTTCAGCATAACACATTCCGGCCCAAAAGTCTTCTTTCTTTTTTTTTGCGCTGTTTTATGCTATAATAATGCCGAAAATAAAACCATCTTGTCATCTGACTCCATGTAAAACTCGTTTCAGATCCATGTCAGATATGGCAGAAAAAGGCATTGCCGCGGAGGAAAAAGAATCATGCAAATTTTCAAATCATTATCCAAAACATGGGAATCCTTCTCTAAATTCGCAATCGGGAGCATGAATGCACTGTTTTTCCTCCTATTTTCCGGATTGTCTTTTAGCGCGTTGTTTTGGAACAACAGCACTTTTTCGTACCGGACCCTCCCCTCGCTGGCGGCGCTTCTTTTTATCGCGGCGATTCTGTTCTTCGCCGCCTGGCTGATTCACCGTCTGCAAAAGCAAAAATCCTTGTATCTGGATTGGTACTTCCGTCACGAAAAAGCGGGATTGTTTTTCCTTTTCTTTCTGATTTTCATCATACAGCTTTCCATCGTTTCTTTTACCCACACCTCCATCGGCTGGGATGTGGGGATGGTGATGAACGTGGCGCTCAGCGGTTCTCCCAATGAACACGCCGCCTACTTTTCCCGCTACCCCAACAACTTTTTTCTTTTTTTGTTCTTCCGCTTTTTGGGAAAGACGTTGGGACGAATCATAAACATCTGGTTAGCCGCCGGCTTGGTCAACATTTTATTTGTCGATATCGCATTGTTTTTAAGCTGCTTTTGTGCTAAAAAATGCTTTGGCCGAAAGACTTTTTACTGTGTTTTCGCCTTATCAGCCCTTTTGTTCGCCTTTTTTCCCTGGCTGATCGTGCCCTACAGCGATACGCTTTCCATGCCGTTTCCCATTGGAATTTTCGCCTGTTTCCTATGCTTTCGTGAAGCAGAAAAGCGCCCGAAAAAAATCATGTTCGCCGTTTTGGCTGGGCTTCTCACCTGGATTGGATATCTGATCAAACCGACTGTTATCATCGCCTGGATCGCTGTCGCCATAGTCGGATGCTTTCTTCCTTTTTCGGCCAAAAAATCGTTTCGGCAGCATGCCGGTTTTCTCCTTTTGACAGGAATTCTTTTTTTCTTAGGCAGCATTATATGGCAAAGCTTTTTGTATCACCAGCAATGGATGGAAATCGATCCGCAAAAAGCAGCCCCTGCTGAGCATTTTTTTATGATGGGACTCAATCAGGGCAAAGGCACCTATGGGTCTTACAAGGAAGACGATGTGGCTTTCACCTTCTCTTTCGCCACACTCGAGGAGCGAAAAGAGGCCGACCTGCAGGTTGCTTTTCAGCGGCTTCAAGAATACGGTCCTGGGGGATATCTTCGCTTTTTATGGAACAAAGCGCGGTGGGTCACCTCCGAAGGCATTTTCTTTTGGGGAAAAGAAGGGCACTTTGCCGATTTTTCCAAATCTCCTTTCAATGATTTTCAAAATTTATTTTACCCCACCGGTTCTTTTTTCCCCCTTTTCTTGTATTTGGCCCAGGGCGTGTGGCTTTTGACCTTGTTTTTACTGATAATTCCTTTCTGGCCCGGCTGCCGTTTCAGAAAAAACAAGTCTTTTGAAGCTTTACCGCTAACGGCGTTGCTTCGCTGTGCGCTTTTGGGTATTCTGCTTTTTATTTTGCTTTTTGAGGGACGCTCCCGCTATTTGATTTTGTATCTCCCCTGCTTTTCCCTTCTCTCCGGGTGGGCGCTGTCCGTCTGTTTTCAGCGTTTGTTTGCGCAAACGTCAGAAGAACCGCTATAAAAAATCGGCGTCCGCGCTTGCTCATATCTACTGATTTGAAAGGAGACAATCAATGCTTCGAAAAATATTCTCCATCTTTTTGATGCTGCTTGTTCTTTCCGGATGCGCTGTCTCCCCTCTTCCGCACTCCGGCGATGTTTCCGTCTCTCCTTCCCCGGAAAGTACGGATGGTTCCACGGTACCGGAATCTGTCCAGTCTCTTTCAGAGGAAAGCACCGGCGAAAGCGACCCCCTCCAAAAAATCCTCGATTCCATGACCCTGGAAGAAAAAGTCGCGCAGATGTTTTGGGTTCGCTGTCCCGCGCAAGGGGCAACTCAGACCGTTTCGGACTGGCAGATCGGCGGATTCATCCTCTTCGGCCGGGATTTCGCCGAAAGCACACCGCAGCAGCTTCGGCAGACAATTGGCGAATATCAGCAGGCCGCGAAAATTCCTCTTTTGATCGGGACGGATGAAGAAGGCGGCGAGGTCGTCCGGGCCAGCCGCTATCCCCAGTTTCGCGCCAACGCTTTTCAGTCTCCCCGAAAGCTGTACGAGCAGGGCGGCCTGGACTCTGTTTTGCGCGATGCCGCCGAGAAATCAGCTTTTCTGCTGGATCTCGGCATCAACGTAAATCTTGCGCCGGTTTGTGATCTGTCCGTCAACCCTACAGATTATATTTACAGCCGCGCCTTGGGGCAGGATGCGCAGACGACCGCCTCCTACGTATCGGCGCTGGTCTGGCAGATGCAGCAAAGCGGCATCGGCAGCGTGCTGAAGCATTTCCCCGGTTACGGGCCAAACGGGGATACGCATTTGGGCTTCGTGCGGGATGACCGGCCGTTGGAAACGTTTCAGGCAGAGGATTTTCTCCCGTTCCAGGCAGGGATTGACGCCGGTGCCCCCAGTATTCTGGTCAGCCATAACATTGTCAGCTGTATGGATGATTCCCTGCCCGCCTCCCTTTCCCCCGCTGTGCACCGTCTTCTGCGGGACGACCTTGGGGTTGACGGCGTGATCATGACCGATGATTTGTCCATGGATGCCATCGATTCCCAATACGGGCTGGAAGAATCCGCTGTTCTGGCGGTGCTGGCAGGAAATGATCTTCTGATCAGCAGCGATTTTACAACGCAGATTCCGGCGGTTTTAGAAGCCGTGGAAGAAGGCGTGATCCCGCAATCACAAATCGATTCCGCGGTGCTGCGTGTTCTTCGCTGGAAGCAACAATTGGGCCTTTTGGCAGAGGAGGAAAACAATTGACCAATCTCCCAGGTCCTGGCTATCTGGGAAACGATGAAATCCACTTGGTGCTGGCCAATCTCACCAAAGCGGACCCTGAAAAAGGATATCTGCCGGCTTACTGCTTCCAGATTCGGCGTTGCCAGGACGACGCTTTGGTGGGCAGCTGCGTCCTGCGGGTGGGACAAAACGCCGCCGTGCAGTACAGCGGGCATGTGGGATATGCCATTGCCCCGGACTATCGCGGCCACCGGTATGCGGCAAAAGCAGTTGCTCTTTTGCTGCCGCTTGGGTTTCGATGCGGCCTGCGGGAGATCATCATCACCTGCCGCCCGGATAATTCGGCATCCCGCCAAACCTGCCTGCTGGCAGGCGGCACTTTTTTAGGAACCTCGTCTGTCCCAGATTGGCATGAAATGTATCATACCGGTTGCAAAGAGGTCTGCCGCTACCATTTTTGCACCCATCAATCGGTACATACCGCGAAATAAAAAATCGGAGGTTTTTCTATGTTGGTACAAGATGTTTTTTCTTTTTTGGATGAATTGGCGCCTTTTTCTTACGCCATGGATTTTGATAACAGCGGTCTGTTGGCAGGTGATCCGTCGCAGCCGGTCCAGAAAATCCTGGTGGCGCTGGACTGTACGGATTCTGTGGTCAAAAAGGCCCGGGAAATCGGCGCTGATTTGATTGTTACCCATCACCCTGTTATTTTCGATCCGCTGAAAACAGTGACTACCGGCTCCATCGTCCACCAGCTGGTTTCCTCCGGCATTTCCATTATCTGTGCCCATACCAATTTGGATTTGGCTCGCGGCGGTGTAAACGACCAATTGGCGCGGTGCCTGGGATTAAAATGTCTGGAGGGCCTGACCCCCATTCCCTGCGCCGATCGGGAGGGGAAGGCGGTGACAGAATACTTGGGCCGCGTTTCTTTCCTGGACGAGCCAATGTCTCCGGAAGATTTCGCCGGCTTCGTCAAAGGGCGGTTGGGCGGAAATGTCCGATTTGTGTGCGGGAACCGCCTTGTGCACCGGGTGGCGGTCTGCGGAGGCTCCGGCACTGACTGTCTGGAAGATGCTATCCGCGCCGGTGCCGACGCGCTGGTCACATCGGAGGTAAAGCATCACATTTTCCTGTTGGCGGCGAAACAGGGCATTACATTGATAGACGCCGGGCATTTTCACACAGAAGACGTTGTGGTAGAACCCCTTTGCCAACAACTGCGGGAAGCTTTTCCCTCAGCGGAAGTGCTGGCCTATCATCTGGCAGAAATCCAGGTACGGTAAATCCAACGGACTTTCATTTTCTCTGGTAGACATCAGGCTTGGCAGACATCAGGCTTGGAACAATGAAAAAGCCGCAGTCATCTGACTGCGGCTTTTTGAATACAAAATCGAAATTAGGCTTTATTGATCGAGCCAAACAGCTCCATTTTTTCTTTGACGGTATCTTTGATTGCCTGCGTACCGGGAGCCAGCAGCTTTCTGGGGTCGAAGCCTTTGCCTTCCAGATCTTTTCCGGCCTCGATGTATTTACGGGTCGCTTCCGCAAAGGCCAGCTGACATTCCGTATTTACATTGATTTTGGAAACGCCCAGGGAGATGGCTTTTTTGATCATATCCGCAGGGATACCGGTGCCGCCGTGCAGAACCAGAGGCATGCCAGGGGTTTTTTCCTGAATTTTGGCCAGCACTTCAAAGTTCAGGCCTTTCCAGTTGGCGGGATATTTGCCGTGGATATTGCCGATACCGGCAGCCAGCATGGTAACGCCCAAATCAGCGATCATTTTGCATTCATCCGGATCGGCAACTTCACCGCCGCCGACAACGCCGTCTTCCTCGCCGCCGATAGCGCCTACTTCCGCCTCTACGGAAATACCTTTTTCGTTAGCCAGCGCGATAATCTCTTTGGTTTTTTCAATATTCTCCGCGATCGGATAATGAGAGCCGTCGAACATAACGGAGGAGAAGCCCGCCTCGATAACAGCTTTCGCGCCCTCATAGGTGCCATGGTCGATGTGCAGCGCAACCGGCACAGTGATCTTCATATCTTTAACCAGGCCGTTTACCATTCCAACAACAGCATTCCAGCCGCCCATGTATTTGCCTGCGCCTTCAGATACGCCCAAGATGACGGGAGAATTGTTCTCCTGCGCAGTTTGCAGGATCGCCTTTGTCCACTCCAGGTTATTAATATTAAACTGACCGACGGCATATTTGCCCTCTTTTGCCTTGGTGAGCATTTCTTTTGCGGAAACCAGCATATTTAACTCCTCCTATAATTAGCAGATTTGCTTCTTATATTATAGTAGATTGTCTAAAAAAAAGCAAACCTTTTTCGTCATTTTTACAATAACAGCGTAAAAACTTTCCGTTTCCAATGAAAAAAGGCCGACTATACAGCCGGTCTTTTTTACTGTTTATACCGCCGGAAACCGGGAAAGCGCCGCAGCGTCCTGTGTGGTAATCTCCGGCACCTGTTCCGTGCCGCTTTGCTGCTCTGCTTCCCAAGTATCCAATCCTTTAATGGAAAGAATATTATATCCGTCCTTCACTTTCTTTAATTGGTAGATCATGTACTTATCCGGTTCCGGCTCATATTTGGAACCGCCCACAGCAGCTTCCCACAAAGTGCCCGGCGGGATATATCCCACTGTCAGCGTATACAGATCCCCTTTTTTCTCAATCTTTGTCACTTGCGGGGTGTACTGGCTGGTCTGCCCCATAACAGGTACGCCGTAGGTTTTGGTTTCCGGGTCATACGGATAGGTAACATCAAAATTCTCAATGGTCTGATGCTGCAATTTGACATTGGAGCCGTAAAGTTTCGCCGCATATACGTCCAAATCCGAAGCGGGAACAACCAACATGGCGCTCTCGTCGTAAGTATATTTGTCCGTATTGCTCAACAACGTTCCCCACAAAGAAGACTGCAGCAAAAACAACGGGTCCGCATGCTCCGGCGAATCAAATTCTACCGGGTCGAACATGACCACCGGGAGCAGATAATCTTCGAACTTTGATTTCTCTTGCGTATTGTCCATGATCCGGTTGGTCAGACGGATGCAGAATCCCGCTACCGAAACCAGGCCGATCACAGCCAGAATCAGAAATACTCCGCCCAAAGGCAGTGCGTATTTGCTTCTGCGTTTGTGTTTATTCAATGGGCTTTGTTTTTCCATAACAATACCTCTACTTTCTATCAGTGCTCCTCCTGCTCTTCCGGCAGAAGTTCCACGCGGATTCGGCCGATCCGCTGCTCCTCTACCTGCAGGACGGTCACTTTCAGTCTGCCGCGGATAAAGCTCTCCATCGGTTCCGGGATATGCTCCAGCTCCTCCAGCACCCATCCGCTGACAGAATGATAATCACAGTCGAAATCCGGAGGGGTATATCCGACTTCCTCAAACAAATCGTCCAAGTCCGTTTCGCCCGCCGTTTCAAAACAATTATCTCCCACGCGAGTAATGCCTTCGGGAATTTCGTCGCTCTCGTCATAGATTTCGCCGACCAATTCCTCCAGAATATCCTCCATCGTCACCAGTCCATAGGTGCCGCCGTAATCATCGGTCACAATAGCCATATGCTGGTTGTGTTTCTGCAGCATGTTCAGCACTGCAGGAATTTTCATGGAACGGTGGACAAACACGCACTGGTGCATCAGCCGGCGGACATCCAGTGCCTGTTTCCCGTGCTGCACCATTTCATCGAACATATCCCGCAAATACAGAATACCGATGATTTTATCCACAGAGTGTTCATACACGGGAATACGGGAATAATGCTCCGGCACGATCTTTTCCAGGATCTCGTCGATGCTGTCATCCACATCGACGCACACCATATCCACACGCGGAATGGCGATTTTTTCCGCAGGCGTTTCGTCAAACTCCAGCGCGGACTGGACCAGCGTACTCTCTTCTTTCCCCAGAACGCCTTCGTTTTCAATGGTCTCGATAATGTACTTTAACTCTTCCTCTGTAACGGAAGGTTCCTTTTTTTCGCTTTGAAACAGGTTGATGAAAGCATGCTGCATCCGGATAAACAAAAAGGAAATGGGGGTCAACAGCGTAATAATCGCCAGCAGCACGCTGCATACGCCCAGCGCGACCTTTTCACTATGCTCTTTCGCAAAGGTTTTCGGCAGAATCTCACCGAAAATCAGCACCAAAATCGTGACTACTACGGTGGAAACCCAGGTGCCCGCATTCCCCAGCCAGGTGGTAAAAAGCACCGCGGCAATAGAGGATATGGCAATGTTCACCAGGTTGTTGCCAATCAAAATGCTTGACAGCGTTTTTTCATACATTTCCGCAATTTTCAAAGCCATAGCGGCCTTTTTGTTGCCTGATTCGGCATAATTTTTCAAGCGGATGGTATTTACGGTAGCAAATGCGGTTTCCGATGCGGAAAAAAATGCCGAACCCGCCAAAAGCGCTACCAATCCTACGTATACTTGCCATCCTATGTCTTCCAAAATTGTACCAGCTCCGTTATTTAAAATTTTCATAGAAATGTCTATGAATCGCTGTCATTATAACAAAAACCATCTGGCAACACAAGGCTTCTGTCTGACAATTCACAAATTCCTAACTTTTCCGCAGGTTCCCATATTTGTCTTTTCCTGTATTGCCATAATAAAAATCTCACTGATTTTTCATCGGTGGGATAGCAAAAAAGAAAAGACAGCATAGCAAATTGCTATACTGTCACTTTCTTCTCACTCGTCAATCGGCTGGTTTCATAGGATATTCCACAACATCCTTATGAGAAGCAGCCTTTCGGCCGGGCTTTTTCTCTTTTGATTACTGCGCGTCAGCGGCTTTTTTCGCTTCCAGTTTCGCCAGCGCATCTTTGCGGGAAAGATTGATTCTTCCCTGCTGGTCAATCTCGGTTACCATGACAACGATCTCATCGCCTACCGAAACAACATCCTCTACTTTTTCGACCCGATGATTCTCCAGCTTGGAAATGTGAACCAACCCTTCTTTTCCGGGCGCGATCTCCACAAATGCGCCAAAGCTCATCAGGCGGGTCACACGTCCTTTATAGATCGCTCCGATCTCAGGATCTTTCGCAATCAGTTCCACGATATCGGCAGCGCGCTTGATATCGTCTTTGTTGATGGCGGAAATGAACACCCGGCCATCTTCTTCGATATCAATCTTAACATTGCATTCCGCACAGATTTTCTGGATTACTTTACCGCCCTGGCCAATGACGTCGCGGATCTTGTCCACATCAATTTTCAGCGTCTTCATCTTCGGCGCATAGTCGGACAGTTCCTCGCGCGGTGCGGAAATCGCTTTGAGAATGATCTCATCAATGATATAATCACGGGCTTTATGGGTTTTGGCAAACGCCTCTTTGATGATTTCCGGCGTAAGACCATCGATCTTCAGATCCATCTGAATGGCGGTAATACCCTTATGGGTACCGCCGACCTTGAAGTCCATATCGCCGTAGAAATCTTCCAATCCCTGAATGTCTACCATGGTCATCCAGCGATCTCCCTCTGTGATCAGGCCGCAGGAGATACCAGCTACCGGCGCTTTGATCGGAACGCCCGCGTCCATCAGCGCCAGAGTGGAGCCGCAGATGGAAGCCTGCGAAGTGGAACCGTTGGAGGAAAGCACCTCAGAAACCAGGCGCATCGCGTATGGGAACTCTTCTTCGGAAGGCAGAACCGGTTCCAGCGCTTTCTGCGCCAAGGCGCCATGGCCGATCTCCCGGCGTCCGGGGCCGCGGCTGGGTCGGGTCTCACCAACAGAATAGGAGGGGAAGTTATAGTGATGCATATATCTGCGGGTCTCTTCGTTATCAATACCATCCAGAAGCTGCGCTTCCCGCATGGAGCCAAGCGTCGCAACCGTCAGCACCTGTGTCTGGCCGCGGGTAAACATGCCGGAACCGTGTACCCGGGGCAAAATGCCCACTTCGGCAGCCAAAGGACGCATCTCGTCCAGTTTTCTGCCGTCGACACGTTTTCCCTCGTCCAGCAGCCAGCGCCGCACGATAAATTTCTGCAGTTTGTAGATGCACTCGTCGATCTGGGCTGCCTGATCCGGATGGGTTTCTTCAAACTTCTGATGAATGTCCTCCACAATCGGGGCCAAGCGAGCTTCACGCTCCACTTTATCATCCGTGTCCAGCGCGTATTTCACGCGATCAATGGCATATTCCTTAATGGCCTCGAACAGGTCATGATCGATTTCCTGGGATTCGAAAGCAAATTTTTCTTTGCCGATTTCTTTTTGCACATCGGAAATGAAAGCGACCATTTTTTTGCATTCTTCATGCGCTTTCATAATGGCTTCCAGCATGGTATCGTCATCCACTTCATTGGCTCCCGCCTCGATCATAACGATCTTTTCAGCGGAGCCTACAACGGTAACCAGCATATCGGAAACTGCGCGCTGTGCCTCATCCGGGCAAATGACGATTTCACCATCCACCAGTCCGACATTTACGCCCGCTACCGGGCCGTTCCACGGAATGTCAGAAATGGACAGGGCAAACGAAGTGCCGATCATGCCGGCGATCTCCGGCTGACAGTCCGGATCAACGGACATAACGGTCATAACCACCGATACATCGTTGCGCATATCTTTGGGGAACAGCGGACGGATGGGGCGGTCCACCATGCGGGACGCCAGAATGGCCTTTTCGGACGGACGGCCTTCTCTTTTCAGGAAAGAACCCGGGATCTTGCCGACAGAATAAAGCTTTTCCTCAAAGTCCACCGACAACGGGAAGAAATCAATGCCGTCACGGGGTTTCTGGGACGCGGTAACGTTGCACAGAACCGTCGTGTCGCCGTAGCGAACCAGGCAGGAGCCATTGGACAGGCCGCACATTTTTCCCACCTCAAAAGCAATGGGTTTTCCGGCCAGTTCTGTTTTAAATACGCGGTAATTTTCGAACATATTCATAGCCTCCATTTTGCGTTGGCAGGCTTTGGACGGATTTAGCAATAAATCCGCTGCTCGATCGCTTTCGAACAGTCGATTCACTGCTAAAGACCTTTCCGCAGCCTTCCAAAATTTTCAACATATGCACTTGAAGGGCGGACGAGAACCGTCCGCCCTCCGGCATAAAAACTACTTTCTCAGACCCAGTTTCGCAACGATCGCACGATAACGCTCGATATCGGTTTTCTGCAGGTAGTTGAGCAGGTTCCGTCTGTGACCGACCATTTTGAGCAGGCCGCGGCGGGAATGATGATCCTTTTGATGAATCTTCAAGTGCTCAGTCAAATCATTGATCCGTTTGGTCAGAACAGCGATCTGCACTTCGGGAGAACCGGTGTCGTTTTCATGGATTTTGTTTGCCGCAATGATTGCAGCTTTTTCTTCTTTTAACAGCATTTTCTTTCCACCTTTTTTATTTGCCGGTATCTTAGCAAAGGGCTGTGAAAATTCCCAAATCGGGCGTTCCCCCCAAGCCAAGGTACAGCATGATTAGCCTATATAGTATATCATGGCTTTTTATTCTTGTAAAGCCTTTTTTACGATTTCCTCCGCCGTTTGCGCATCGGATGCAATCTGGTCCCGTAGTGCTTCCACGGAATCGAATTTTTGTTCCGGACGCAGGAAAGACAGAAATTCCACCGGAACCTGTTTGCCATACAAATCGCCGGAAAATCCAATCAAATAGGTTTCCGCCCGCGGCGCCATTCCTTTTTCGACAGTGGGCCGCACGCCGATATTGGTCACACCGGCATAGAAAATCCCATCCACCTGGGCCATGGTCGCATATACGCCAAACCGCGGCAGAACCATCTGCTGCGGAATGGGCTGATTGATCGTCGGAAACTGCAGCTTACGTCCCAACGCTTTTCCATGCTCCACCGGAAAATCCAGAAAGTACCGCCGGCCCAATAGCTGACGGGCTTTTTCCATCTCCCCCGCGGCAATGGCGCGGCGCACCCGGGTAGAACTGACCGCTTCGCCTTCGTCCATCACCTCTTCCAGAATCGTGCAGGACAATCCGGCTTTTTCGCAGAACCGGGACAGAGCCGCCGCATCGCAGGACGCGCCTTTTCCAAAGCGGAAATCCCTGCCGCAGCAGACGGCCGCCGCATTCATTTTTTCTTTCAAAATCCGGCTGACAAACTCTTCGCCCGACAGATTGCAAAAATCAGAAAATTCCGGCGCGTAGATTTGCTGAATGCCCATGCTCTTTAAAATACGGATTTTCTGCTCCAGCGTTGTAATTTCACCGGCGCCCTGTTTTTTGGCCGGGCCGCTTTCGTTCATGGTAAAGGTGAACACCGCAGGTGTCAGGTTCCCGTTTGCCAATTCCACCGCCTTTTCGATCACGCGGCGATGGCCCCGATGTACCCCATCAAAAAAGCCCAGCGCTACTGCCGTCTGCCGTATTTCCATTTTTATCTCTCCCTCAGGCGATACTTTTATCCACCAATCAACGTACAAATAATTTTCGGATGCGCAGTTCGCCCTGTTCTTCACAGCCAAGGCCCAAGAACTGCCCGTCCGGGCCAAAAACACAAAAGTCCCCTTTTATTCCGGCGCACCCCACCCGGGAAGATGACAGCCGAACGCCGTTTTGGAACAGTCTGGCGTTTTTCGCCGTCAGTCGGATCTTCTCATACGCCGTAAAGGCCGTTTCCACCGGCAGAACTTTTTCCCGCAAGGTATCCGCGTCTGCCATTTGCTGGGCCTGCTCAATGGTAATGGCGTCCTCTACCCGGTATCCGGAAGAGATGACCCGCCGCAGTCCGGTCATCACCGCGCCGCAGCCCAACGCCTGCCCTACATCATGGCAGATGGTCCGCACATAAGTGCCTTTGGAGCACGATACATAAATCTTGTAAAGGTGGTTTTCTTCCCGCGCTTCCAGCAGCCGGAGTTCGTGCACCGTCACCGGGCGGGATTGGCGTTCCACTTCCACCCCTTCCCGGGCCAGATCGTAAAGCCGCCGGCCCTGCACCCAAATGGCCGAATACATGGGCGGCGTCTGCAAGAAATCCCCACGGAACCGGGACAGGGCCTCTTCCACCTGTGCCGCGGTACAGGAAACCTCCCTTTCGCTCAGCACCTTGCCGGTGCAGTCCTGTGTATCGGTTGTCTGCCCCAGCCGGAACCAGGCCTCATACGCTTTGGTCTGATCTGGCAGGATGTCGCACGCTTTGGTCGCCGCGCCCAAAAAAAGGGGTAGCACACCGGTTGCCATCGGGTCCAGCGTCCCCCCATGCCCGACTTTTCGGGTCCTGGCAATCCCGCGCACCTTGGCAACCACATCAAAAGAGGTAAATCCCTCCGGCTTATCAATCAGCAGAATGCCGGACAGTTCCCCCTGGCCTGCATTTGTTTTTTCGCTCAAAGTCCGGCCTCCTCACAGGCGACCTGCGCCGCTTGAAGGATTTTGTCCCGGCATTGTTCCAGCGTCCCCGGAATAAAACAGCCTGCTGCCCGTGCATGTCCCCCGCCGCCAAAAACAGCACAAATCTTCGACGCATCGACCTTTTCCACCGTGCGCAGCGAAATTTTAAAGCCGTCCGGTTTTTCCCGCAGCGTGATTCCCACCTGCACCCCTTCGATTTCACGGGGAATCGAAGAAAGTCCGTCCAGTTCTGATTCCTTCGCGCCGGTACGGTCCAGCATGTCTTTGGTGACGGCAATCACCGCGATTTTGCCCTCCATCGCATAGATAAGTGAGTCCAACACTTCCCGCTCCATGGCAATCCGCGCCTTGGATTTGATACCAAACATCCGGCGGTTGATCCGGTAAGCGCTCGCCCCTAAATCGACCATATCCGCCGCTATTCGGAGCGTGTGGGAAGTGACATTGGAATACTGGAAACAGCCTGTATCCGTGCACAATCCGGTATAAATACAATCGGCGATGGTCCGGTCCGGTTCTACGCCCATTCCACGAATCACTTCGATCATAATTTCAGCGGTAGCCGCCGCACCGGCCCGCAGCAGCGTATGCTTTGCGTACCCGCGGTTGGATGGATGGTGGTCTATGCACAAATCCACTTTGTCCGCCCAGCAGGAGAGGGCGCTGCCCAAAAGCTGCGTGTCTGCAACATCCACCGCCGTCACGAATTGAGGAGTAAAATCAGGCATTTGTTCCGGCAGCAAAAAATCAAATTGCGGCGGGACAGGATCCGAGCAGGCAACCCTCGCTCGTTTCCCCACAGCCCGCAGCGCATAATACAGGCCAAAACCAGAACCAAGGGTATCTCCGTCCGGACTTTGATGGCACAGGATCAGGATATCATCCTGTTTTCTGAGATACTCGCAGGCCTGTTGTACCGTCATTCTATCATCCTTCCTTTTAACCGCACACCGCTTTTCGCTTAATCCCGGTGTAAATCATGAATCATTTGATTAATATGGGCACTGTGTTCAATCGAATCATCCGCAATAAACTGGATCTGAGGAGACCGGCGCAGCTTGATTCGCTGGCCCAGCTCCCGGCGCACATAACCGGCCGCGTTGTTCAGCCCTTCCACGGCAGATTTGGCTGCATCCACACCATCCAATGAGCTAACATATACCCGGCACAAGGACAGGTCTTTGCTCAAATCCACTTTCAAAATGCTTAAAAGCCCGTTGATTCTCGGATCTTTCAGCGTACGCATAATGTCGGTCAGTTCCCGTTTCACATCTTCGCTGGTTCGATCCAGACGAAAGCTCGGCATCTTGGCCGCCCCCTTATTTTTTATTTGCCGAAACTTGCGGCCAACAAATTTCAGCTGCTCTTCGCGCAAAAAGGGTTACGTCCCGCGTAACCCCCAGCTGCCTTTTCGCAGGCAAAAGTTAATCCTCCCGATATTCTTCCACTACATACGCTTCCAGAATATCGCCTTCTTTGATGTCGTTGAATTTTTCCATGGTCATACCGCACTCATAACCGGAAGCCACTTCACGCACATCGTCTTTGAAACGTTTGAGGGAGGAAAGCTTGTCATCCGCAATGATAATGCCATCGCGCACTACCCGGATATTGGCGTTGCGGGTGATTTTGCCGTCCAACACATAGCAGCCTGCGACCACGCCGACGCCGGTAATCTTATATACCTGGCGGATTTCGGCACGGCCCAGATCCACATCCTTATATTTCGGCGCCAGCATGCCTTTCATGGCTGCGGTCACATCTTCGATCGCGTCATAGATGATCCGGTATAAACGGATTTCCACACCGCTCTGCTCCGCGTTTTCCTTCGCTACCGGGTCGGGCCGCACGTTAAAGCCGACGATAATCGCATTGGACGCTTCCGCCAGCATTACGTCGGACTCGCTCACCGCGCCAACCGCGCCATGGATGACCCGGACGCGGACTTCCTCGTTGGAGATTTTCTCCAGCGACTGGCGAACCGCCTCTACCGAGCCCATTACATCCGCTTTTACGATGATTGGCAATTCTTTCATTTCGCCCTCGGCAATCTGGCTGAACAGATTGTCCAGCGTGACCTTCTGGTAGGATTTGAACGCCTCTTCTTTTTGCTCATGCCGGCGCTGTTCTACCAATTCACGGGCCAGCCGCTCATCCTCTACGGCATTGAACGTATCGCCTGCGGAGGGCACTTCCGCCAGGCCGGTGATCTCCACCGGAACCGACGGGCCGGCTTCTTCCACATGCTGGCCGTGGTCGTCCAGCATGACGCGGACGCGTCCCAGGGCGGTACCTGCAATGATCACATCGCCGGTGCGCAGCGTACCGTTCTGCACCAGCACCGTGGCCACAGGGCCGCGGCCTTTATCCAGCTTCGCCTCGATGACAGTTCCCTTCGCCAAACGGTCGGGGTTGGCTTTGAGCTCTTTCATATCCGCTACCAACTGAACCATTTCCAACAAGGTGTCAATGCCCTGTTTGGTCACGGCGGAAACCGGTACGCAGATAACGTCGCCGCCCCACTCTTCGGGGACCAGTTCGTATTCGGTCAACTCCTGCTTCACCTTATCCGGATTGGCAGTATCCTTATCCATTTTGTTAATGGCTACAATGATGGAAACACCTGCAGCCTTGGCATGGTTGATTGCTTCCACGGTCTGGGGCATAATGCCGTCGTCCGCCGCGACAACCAGAATCGCGATATCCGTTACCTGCGCGCCGCGGGCGCGCATGGAAGTAAACGCCTCATGGCCGGGGGTATCCAGGAAAGTAATAGGGCGGTCATTGACCATGACCCGATACGCACCGATATGCTGGGTAATGCCTCCCGCCTCGGTGGATGTCACGTTCGCATGGCGAATGGCATCCAGCAAAGAAGTTTTGCCGTGGTCTACGTGACCCATAACGACGACGACCGGGCTTCTCTCCTGCAGGTTTTCGTCGTTGTCCTCGCTGTCGTCGATCAAACGGTCCTCAATGGTGAGAATCACTTCTTTTTCTACCTTCGCGCCGATTTCCATCGCAACCATCGCGGCGGTATCGTAATCGATCACCTCAGTGACCGAAGCCATCACGCCCAAGGCCATCAGGCGCTTGATGACTTCCGCCGCGGTGACTTTTAACCGCGCGGCCAATTCGCCCACCTGAATTTCGTCGGGAATGGTGATTTCCAGCTTCTGACGTCTTTGCCGTTCCATCTCCAGGCGGCGCATCTTCTGGGCTTCCTTATCCTTTCGGGAGAACTGGGGGCGCCCCCGCTGGGCAGAACGCTGGGTCAGCTTCTGCTTTTTCACGCCGGTATCCCGGTTTCCCATGCTGGAAGTGGCGATATTGTCGTATTTTTCATTGTATTTGTCCAGGTTCACCTGGGAAGTACGCATATCCACATGCCGTCCGCGGGTACCGGTAGAACCAGCCTCGGAAACAGTGGCAGAGGCCGCTCCGACCTGCTGGCGGTTCTGCTGCAAAGCAGGCCGTCCGCCCTGCGGATTACGGGTGTTTTGCTGTCCCGGTTTCTGATCGGCGGGTTTTTTATCTTTCTGCGGCTGAGGCTGTGCCGGCGCCGGCTCTTTTTTCTCTGCCGGGGCAGAGGATTTCTCTTCCTTGGAGCTTGGCTTTTCTACCGGTTCCTCTTTTTTGCCGGAAGCAAAATAAGCGTCAAAATTTTCCACTTGATTTTTTTGGGTAAAATGTTCGAATACAACATTCAGTTCTTCTTCGGTCAGCGCGGTCATGTGTTTTTTGGGCGTGTCAAAATGTTTTCCCAGCAGGGTAATCACATCTTTGCTGGGAACATTCAAATCCTTAGCCACTTCATGCACTCGGTATTTTATCATCATAATGCAGGTTCCTCCTTGTTCTTGTCGTCGGTCAGCTGCGCCAGCTTTTTGGCAAGGCCCTCATCGGTCACCGCCAGGATTCCGGCCCGTTTGCCCGCCGCAAACCAAATTTCATCCATGGTGAGCGGCAATTCTTTCATTAGGGCGCCGGACTTTTCACAAACCAGCGCGATTTCTTTCCGGGACTTGGGAGACAAATCTTTTGCAAGCAGCACCAGCCCGGCTTTTTTCTTTTCCACCGCCTCTTTGGCCACGTCAAAGCCCAAAAGGAGCTTTCCTGCTTTTTTGGTCAAAGACAGCATGGAAGCCAGCTTATTCACTGTCCTGCAGTTCCTCCTCCATTTTATCGTAAATCTCGTCGGGAATCCGGCAGGAAAACGCTTTCTCCAATCGGCGGGCCTTTCTGGCTTTCTGCAGGCATTCTCTGTCCCGGCAGATATAAGCGCCGCGCCCGGCCTTTTTACCGGTCAAATCCAAAGAGACATCCCCGGCCTGGCTTTTCACGACCCGAACCAGTTCCCGCTTCGGTTTCATCTGACCGCATCCGGTACACATCCGCATCGGGATTTTTCGTGTTTGCATCTTCCCATCTCCTTTCCCTTCCGGCGATTATTCTTCCCCGTAAAATCCGCTTTCCGGCTTAATGTCGATTTTCCAGCCGGTCAGCTTGGCTGCCAGACGGGCGTTTTGTCCCTTATTGCCAATGGCGAGGGACAATTGGTTATCCGGAACCCTTACGGTACAGCTTTTGCTTCCGTCTTCCGCCACTTCTACCGATACCACCTGGGACGGAGACAGCGCCGCCGCGACGAATTCAGCCGGGTCTTCCGAATATTTGACCACATCGATTTTCTCTCCGCCCAGCTCATCTACGATTTTGGCCACGCGGGCGCCCTTGGGTCCGATGCAGGCGCCTACCGCGTCAACATTGGGGTCCTTGGAGTAAACGGCGATTTTGGTGCGGGAACCGGCCTCGCGGGAGATCGCCTTCAATTCTACGGTGCCGTCATACAATTCCGGTACCTCCATCTCAAACAGACGCTTTACCAGCCCCGGATGGGTCCGGGACAGCATGGCGCGGGGGCCACGGTCGGTTGCCGCAACTTCCACGACATAGACTTTCACATGGTCTCCCTCATGCAGCTCTTCGCCCGGAACCTGCTCCTGACGGGTCAGCATCGCCTCAGACTTGCCGATCTCCAGCGTGACCGAGCCGCGGACCGGGTCTGTCCGGACCACTTTCGCGGAAATGATCTCATGCTCCCGGCTCTGGAACTCCTGTATCATCTGGCCCCGTTCCGCTTCCCGGATACCCTGGCGGATCACATGCTTGGCCGCCTGTGCCGCGATTCGGCCGAACTGCTTGGTTTCCAGCGGAATGTCAACCACCGAGCCGATCTGCGCTTTTTTATCATATTTGTATGCGTCGTTGAGCAAAATCTCGGTGTTGGGGTTTTCCACCTCTTCCACCACCGTTTTGCGGATCGCTACCTGGAATTTTCCTTTTTCCGGGTCAATCTCCACCAATCCGTTTTCGCTCCCGCCGTAATCGCGCTTGACCGCGATGGCGATCGCCGCCTTGATTTTTTCCAAAAGGTATTCGGCGGGGATTCCTTTTTCCTTTTCCAAAAGGGTCAACGCCTCAAAAAATTCGGTGTTCATCACTTGAGTCCTCCCATATCGATTTCTTCATACAGACGTACAAACGACGTTTCATCCAGCCCGACAGACATCTCCAGGTCCTCGTCCAGCAACAGGGTGATTTTTCCATCTTCGTATGAGACCAGCTGGCCAATAAAGTCTCTTTCTCCCTCCACCGGCCGGATCAGCCGAACATGGATATCCGCGCCCAAAAAAGCTTCGAAATGCGCCGGACGGCGCAGGTCCCGCCCAATACCGGGAGATGAAACTTCCAATGTGTAACTTTGCTCAATAGGGTCCACTTCGTCCAGAATCGGGCTCAACCGCCGGCTGACATTTTCACAGTCGTCAATGTTCACGCCCTCCTCCTTGTCCAGAAAGACCCGAAGATACCAGACGGATCCTTCTTTTTCAAAGCGTACGTCCCACAAATAGAGGCCCAACTCGTCCGTAATGGGCCGCACCAGATCGGTAACGATGCCGACGGTGTTTTTCTTGCCGGATGCCATAAATCGCCTCTGCCTTTCTCCGGCTTTTTTCGCCCCGCCGGAAGGTTTTTTCTTATTTTGCTCTACAAGGATGGGAAAAACCCCTTATACAAACGAAAGAGCGGGAAACCCCACTCTTTCATCATCCATCCTTATACTGTTGTTATTGTACCACTTTCTATACCGCCATGCAACCCTTTTTTCGTCTTTTTTGCGGGCTTTAAAGGAAAAACATCGTTTTTTCTTTCTTCCAATCTGTTTTTTGCGCTTTTGCCGGCCATCCCCTCAACACGTCTGAAGAGACATCCTCTGAAAGGCGGCGCGGCCGGCGGCTGCCGATATCCGCCGTATGCAGCGGGCGAAACAGAATTTCCATCGTTTATTCTCCCACCGTCTCAGCCGTTTTTTGCGGAAGTTCCACTTTTTTGAATTCCGCTAGAAAACGCAAAATAAAATCGCCGCAGGCCTGCAGCATTTCTTCACCCCACTGGGCGGTGGCGTCTTTTGGGTCATCCGGCCCATACCAGCCGCCGGGAGAAATATTGCGAAACAGACGTGGCACCATCACCGGCACACCGTCCAGCTCCACTTCCGACATGCCCGCGCAGCGCAGCGTATCGGACATGTTCTGCGGCTGCAGCGGGATGTAGTCCTCCATATGAACATAGCTGGGATCGATGGCCAGCATGGCCGCCGTCTCCTCCCCACCGCCATGTCCCCCTTTCCATTGGGGGTTCAGCTGTCCCGCGATCTGCCACCAGTTGACGATGGCCGAAACCGCGCCCCGGCCATTGAGTTCAATCCCGATATGCTGCAAAACCGGCTGATTTCCGCCGTGACCGTTCAAAAAGACGAAGCGGCGGATGCCATAACCATACAGCTTTTCTACAATTTTGGACACAATACAGTGCAGCCCGTCATAGCCGATTGAAATCGTCCCCGGAAATCCGCCATGATGATCTGCCACCCCATACGGAACAGCCGGCAGAATCAGCACATCGCTTTCCCGGTCGATCTGCTCCGCGATTTTGGACGGGACCAAAAAATCGGTTCCCAGCGCCAGATGGGAGCCATGGTTTTCGATACTGCCGATGGGAAGCACCGCCATGTCGTGCGTTTTAAAATACTGCTCGGCCTGCTTCCAGGTGATTGCTTCTAACCTCATATCCGTACCTTCTTTCTATTCCCATTCATTCGTTTGTCCGATCAGCGGTTTTCCATCCTGGTCTACCAATACCGTCATCCCGCCGGAATATCCATCCCGCCGGTACAAATAAGAAACGCCTGTTTCCCGATCGACCCAGACCTCTATCGCCGAACCGAAACTGTTTTGTGAATATGTTTTGACAAAGCGCTTTGTATCCATCGTTTTTCTCCCATTTTACGCCATTTTTGGCGGTTCTTCCATTTCGATCACGGTCTTTTCCAGCATGCTCTCCATATATTCCAGATATTCTTTTTTGCTGAACAGCGGCTGGAAGCCCTCCTTGAGTTTCTGTGCCTCTTTCGCGCCGTCCCGAAGCAGCCGGTAGGTGATCAAAGCAAACAGTTTGGCAGTCAAGAGATAAGCGATATCCTCATTCGCCACATCATAATTGGGGTTATGCCCGCTGCCGCACATACCGCCGGTATGAAACTGCAAAAGCGGCAGAACATAAGAAATGTCGCCGTAGTCGGTGGAACCGCCGCCTACCGTCATATCATGGTCATTGGGGTCGCGGCGTCCCCCGGTGGCATCCAGCACATCATCGATGGCGCTTTCCAAAAGCGCGGTGTCATATAAGGGGACGGTGGGAAGATATCCAGGCGTAGTGGAAATCTCCAGGCCCGCGCCTGTCCCGACCGCACCGGCCTTCATCGCCCGGTCCACCTTGTAGTTGGCATCCCTGATGGCCGGGATATTCCCCGCCCGCACCAAATACTGCAGCACCACATCGTCGGCAATGACATTAACCGCCTCGCCGCCCTTGGAGATGAAGCCGTGCACCCGGACGGTATCCTTGTCGCGAAAGCTCTCCCGCTGCAGCTCCAGCGCGTGCATTCCCAAAGCAGCCGCATTCAGCGCATCCACTCCTTTTTGAGGCGCACCCGCCGCGTGGGAAGCTTTTCCTTTATACTTCACCGTTTTGCTCACAAATCCAGTGGACGGACTGTTTGCCAGACCCGCCTCGAAATCTCCGGTAGATGAATGATGCCCTACCACCAGATCAATATCATCCATGGCGCCAATGCGGATAAATTCGCATTTCCCACCAAAATAGCGGATTTTCCCCTCTTGAACCAATTGCTCTTTAAATTCCAGATCCACACATTCTTCCGCCGGAACCGCCATAAAAACAGGGGTACCGTCCAAGCTGGCTTTGATCTGCGGATCCGACAGAGCGATAGCGGCGCCCAGCACGCCGGTCAGCTGGGCATGATGCCCGCAGCAATGGGCTGCGCCAGTTTCTGGGTTGGTGTGGGAGGCGTTGGAAATGGGGAGCGCGTCCAGTTCACCCATGACCGCTACCCTAATTTTTTGGTCCCGGGTGCCCGTCAGTTCGCTTTTCACGCCGGTGACGGCCAGCCCCTCCTGCGGCTCCATGCCCAACCGGCGCAGCGCTTCGGCAAATTTGCCCGCTGTCCGGTGCTCTTGATAACCCAGTTCCGCATGATGAAAAATGTCCCGTCCAAACTCCTTGATTTCTTCCGCGTGTTCGTCAATCAGCTGAAAAATTCTTTGTTCTATCGCATCCATTATCCTCATTCCTTTCCGCTGGTGGTTTTACAGAGTATATCGCTAAAGTCATCATACCAAATCCTGTCCGTCCCGTCAACGGAGCGAAGGCTTTCCCTTTTTTTCAATCATGTTCTTCTTTTAAACGCTCTTTTTATTTTTGCGCTGAAAAATTTTGACACAAAATCCAATCCTACCCGGTTTATTGGATGAGAAAAATCTGTTGTTTTTTTGGTTGTTCCGTCGTAGAATATCCTAGAGTACAGGCGGCAGACGCCGCAGGAGGGGAAAAAATGAGAAAGAAAAAAATCAGACGTTATACCCGCCGCGAGGTTCGGCGCAACCGGATCATCGCTTTTTGTTGTTTGGTGGTCCTGGCAGTGCTTTTGGTTGCTCTTATCGTTTGGGGGATCAAAGGCCTTTTGACCGGTAGCCGGGCAGAAGAAAACAGCGTTTCGTCCGGTTCAGACAGCAGTATTTTTTCTTCGCAAGCCTCAGGACAAGTTTCATCCGCCGGCTCGTCTTCGCATGAACCCAGCTCTTCCACAGCGGATTCATCCGCAGGAGAATCTTTATCCAGTCCGGCCTCTTCCGAGAATTCCTCCAGTTTGGCATCTTCCGGGGTTTCATCCGGTTCTTCCACAGCCGCTTCTGGCTCTTCCGACCCCTATTACGAAACGGGCATGCCCATTCTGGTGAATCCGGACAGCCTGATGCCGGACGGCTATTCTCCTACGGTGGTCAGCGTTGGCGGCAACTATAAATTGGAAACCAGAGCGGCAGCTGCCTGGGCCGATATGCAGACCGCCGCATCCAAAGACGGTGTTTCTCTCTGGATTATTTCCGCTTATCGCACACTGGAGCGGCAGACGGAACTTTATAACGAAAAGGTATCGGAGTATAAAAATCTGGGTTACAGCGAAGAACAAGCCAAAATCGAAGCTGGAAAATGGGTAGCTGTTCCCGGCACATCGGAGCATTGTCTGGGTTATGCGGCGGATTTGTGTTCTCTGGAAGAAAGCTTTGAAAATTCCGACCAGTTTGCCTGGCTGCAAAAGCATTGCGCGGAATACGGCTTTATCCTTCGTTACCCCAAGGACAAAGTCGACATCACAAAAATCAGTTATGAGCCATGGCACTATCGCTATGTGGGGAGCAATCACGCGCAGATTATCATGTCCCAAGGGCTGTGCCTGGAAGAATATCTGGAGCAATACGGTGCTTAACGCCGCATTTTATTTCAAAACATTCCTGCGCACGATGATTCAAAACGCCTCCCTTTCGAGGAAAGGGGAGGCGTTTTTGTTTCTTCTGCGGTCATTTTTCATAATAGCGAATCAGCGCCTGTGTTCCCAGATTGCCAAGGCCTTGCGCCTCCAATTCCCGATACATCCATAACGTCCGAGACAGCACATCAAGGTGCAGACCGGCCTGTTTCGCTTCTTCCGCGGCGATTCCCATGTCCTTGACAAAATGCTTCACAAAAAATCCCGGCTCCATATTTTCCTCCAGAATCCGGGTTCCGTTGTTGGACATCTGCCAGCTTCCGGCAGCTCCGGTGCTGATGGTGTCCAGCACAATTTTAGGGTCCAGTCCCTGTGCTCTGGCATAGGCAATCGACTCGCACACGCCTGCAATCGTACCCGCAATCGCAATCTGATTGGCCATTTTGCAGTGCTGTCCGCTGCCTGCCGGGCCTTGATAGACAATATTCCGTCCCATCGCTTCAAACAGAGGCAGACAGGCGTCAAACGCGCTTTTTTCCCCGCCGACCATAATGGCCAGCGTGGCGTTTTCCGCTCCGATGTCGCCGCCGGAAACCGGCGCGTCCAGCGCATGTGCCCCCTTGACTGCCGCTGCTTCAAAAATCTCTTGGGACAGCTGCGGGCTGGTGGTGGTCATATCGATGAGAAAAGTACCCTGTTCGACGGAGGTGATGATTCCGTCCCCGCCAAAATAAACCTCTCTTACATCCTGGGGATATCCCACCATTGTAATGACCGCGTCTTTCCCCCTGGCGCATTCTCCCGCGCTTTTGCACCAGGTCGCACCCTCATCCAAAAGCTCCTGCGCCTTGGATTTGGTGCGGTTATAGACAAAAACCTCGTATCCTTTTCGCATCAGGTGGCGGGCCATGGGCTTTCCCATAACGCCAGTCCCGATAAATCCGATTTTTTTCATTTCAATCCCCCTTTTTCCTGTTTCATTGTAAAAAAAGAAAATCCAAAACGCAAGAAAGATTTACCGCTTGTTCATAATTTTGTTTCCCTATCCTCTTGCATTTGGTTTTTAAATGTACTATTATGATTTTAGCACTCAATGTTATAGACTGCTAAAATCACAATCGAGGTGGATTTCTCATGGCAACCAAACAATTCAAAGCAGAATCCAAGCGTTTGCTGGATTTAATGATTCATTCCATCTACACCCACAAGGAAATTTTTCTGCGTGAACTAATCTCCAACGCCAGCGACGCCATCGATAAGCTGTATTATCGGGCGCTGAGCGAAAACATTACTGGCCTTTCCCGGGATGATTTTGCAATCACGCTCACCATCGACAAGGGAAACCGCACCCTCACCGTATCGGATAACGGATGCGGCATGACGAAAGAGGAGTTGGAAAACAATCTGGGCACCATCGCCAAGAGCGGCTCGCTGGCCTTTAAAAAGGAAAACGAAGCCAAGGATGACATCGATATCATCGGCCAATTCGGCGTAGGTTTTTACTCCGCTTTCATGGTGGCAGACGAGGTCAAGGTGATCAGCCGCAGCTATCAGGGGGACGAAGCCTGGTGCTGGCAGTCCAAAGGCTCAGAGGGATATACGATTTCCTCCGCGGAAAAAGACAGCCACGGCACCGATATTGTTCTGAAAATCAAGGAAAGTTCCGATGAGGAAAATTATGACGAATTTCTCGATCAGTACCGGATCGAGAGTCTGGTCAAAAAATACTCCGACTACATCCGCTACCCGATCAAAATGGAAAAGACCAAGAGCCGTAAAAAAGAAGATTCCGACGAATATGAGTCCTACACAGAGGTGGAGACGCTCAATAGCATGGTCCCCATTTGGAAGAAGAACAAAAACGAAGTATCCCATGAGGATTACTGCCAATTTTACAAGGACAAATTCTTTGATTACAACGACCCGCTGCGGGTTATCCACAGTTCTACCGAAGGGGCTTCCACTTACAATGCGCTGCTGTTCATCCCCGAAAAGCCTGCCTTTGATTATTACAGCCGGGACTTTGAAAAAGGCCTTCAGCTTTACGCCAGCGGCGTACTGATCATGGACAAATGCGCCGACCTGCTGCCTGACTGCTTCAGCTTTGTCCGCGGTCTGGTGGATTCGCAGGATCTGTCGCTGAACATCTCCCGGGAGATGCTCCAGCATGACCGCCAACTGAAATTGATCGAGTCCCGTCTGGAGAAAAAAATCAAATCCGAGCTTTTGTCCATGCTCAAAAATGACAGGGAAAAATATGAAACGTTCTGGAAAGGATTTGGCCGCCAGATCAAATATGGCCTGTATTCTTCGTTTGGCGCCAACAGCGAATTACTGAGCGATCTGCTGTTATTCTATTCTTCCAGCGAGAAAAAGCTGTCCACGCTGGAGGAATATGTCGGCCGGATGCCGGAGGGCCAGAAATATATCTATTATGCCTGCGGCGACTCGCTGGAGCGTATCGACCAGCTGCCTCAGGCGGAACTGGTAAAAGACAAAGGATATGAAATCCTTTACTTTACCGAAGATGTGGACGAATTCGTCACCAAGATGATGCCGGTCTACAAGGAAAAAGAATTCCGTTCGGTTTCCGCCGATGACCTGGGGTTGGAAAACGAGGAAGAAAAAGAAGAAACCCAAAAACAGCAGGAAGAAAACAAAGACCTGTTTGGCGCAATCAAAGAGGCTCTGGGTGAGCGCGTGGAGGAAGTCCGTCTGTCCCGCCGGCTGAAAAACGCGGCGTGCTGCCTCACCGCCAAAGGTCAGGTGTCGCTGGAAATGGAACGTGTCCTGAACGCTATGCCCGGCGAGCAGAAGGTCAAAGCCGAGCGGGTACTGGAACTGAATCCCGATCACGAAATTTTCCCGATCCTGCAGAAACTGTATCCCGATCATCCGGAAGTCCTGGCTGATTACGCAGAGCTTCTGTATGCGCAGGCTCTGATTCGCGAAGGGATGCTACCGGAGGATCCCACCGCTTTCTCCGCTGTTTTGTGCCGGCTGATGGAGCAAAAAGAAAAATAACCTTTTCTTTTGCTGAAAAATCTTGTAAGATAAAAAAGGTCTGGTTCGACTTTTCCGGACCGACCTTTTTTCTTTTTTTTCGAAACAAATAGTCCTTTTTCTCGTTAATAGTATAAGAAAAGAAAAATGGCCAATGGTAAACAAAAGCATCTTGCCTTCACACAGAACGATTGACAAAGGAGAACCGGATTTGGAAACAATTTTCAACGCTTTGACATTTTTCGGGAACGAGTTCGCTCTGTTCGTCATTTCTATGATCCCACTGATTGAATTACGCGGTGCGGTCATCCTGGGCGCGGCTTTGAACATGAACTGGATTACGGTTCTGGTCGTGTCCATCATCGGGAATATGGTTCCAGTTCCTTTTTTACTGCTGTTCGGGCGCAAGATTCTCGACTGGCTGAAATCTGTCCCGCTATTTTCCAAACCAGCACATTGGTACGAGGAAAAGCTGGTCAAAAAAGCCGAAAAAATCAATTCATATGCCAAATGGGGACTTTTTCTGCTGGTGGCGATCCCGCTGCCAGGCACCGGCGCCTGGACCGGTGTGTTGGCGGCGACTTTTCTGAACATGAAGCCCCGGCAGGCTCTGCCGATGATTTTTCTCGGCGTTCTCACCGCGGGAATCATCATGGTCATCGGTTCCTATGGGTTATTTGGGGCGATTCGCCTGTTTTAAACAAGATTGGTTTGTTTGCGAAGAAAAAGGTCCTCATGTGAACATGAGGACCTTTTTCTTCTTATTTCTTTTTGATTCTTTTTCTTGCTGTAAAGGTATATCCGCTGAGAAAAATCCCAAACTAAAAAGAGAAATCCCGCGGTTTTCCAAAAAGGGAAACGTCGTTTGACGCGGCAAAATCTGGTCAATCAAAAAAGTATAATCATCCCGCTCTGGCAAACAATAGGACTAAATCGTTCCGACATCCGCTATCCGGCAAAGCTGGCCAGCGGCCAAAACGCGCCGCCCCTGTTTTTTTGCATCAACCCGGGCCGGACGATCACCATCAGCACAAGCTGAGAATAAACGCACGGAGGAACTTTAAATATGAAAGCCACTGGAATTGTCAGACGAATAGATGATTTGGGCCGAGTCGTCATTCCAAAAGAGATCAGGCGCACTATGCGAATCCGGGAAGGCGACCCGCTGGAAATTTACACAGACAACGGCGGTGAGGTCATTTTCAAAAAATATTCCCCCATCGGAGAACTTTCCGGATTTGCCGGTTCCTATGCCGAAGTGCTTCACAAAACCGGGGGACATCCGGTCGTCGTCTGCGACCGGGACCATGTTGTTGCGGTTTCCGGGATCCCTAAAAAGGAACTTCTGGAACGCCGCGTCTCCTCTTCTTTGGAAGATCTGATGGAATCGCGGCAAAATTTTTCCCTGGTGCCGGCCGGCAGCGTGATGCAACCGGTGGAGGGCTCTGACCGGATGGCGCTGGCGGCCTCGCCTATTCTGTCGGCAGGAGACATCTGCGGCGCGATTATGTTCCTGGATGACGGCAGCGCATCCGCCGCTGAAGCGGATATCAAGCTGATTGCCGCGGCAGCCGCATTTCTGGGACGGCAGATGGAAGAATAACGTTTTATCAAACCCTTTCATGGATATCCTGAAAAAGCGGCTGACAGATTGCCGCTTTTTCTTTTGCCGGGCGCGAATGGGCCTCTTTCACATTTTTAGAGCCTGCGTGAAAACAAATCCTCGTTTTTTGCTGCCATGCCTTATCTTTCCTTTTTTCCGCCGGTTTCGCCTATCCGCATATCAAAAAAGGTTCTGTGAAAACACAGAACCTTTTTCTGTTTCTTGCTCTTTTCTTAAGACAGCGGGTAGTTCCCCTGTTCGTTATACAGAATATAACCCGTTACGTCAACTTCCTCCAGCGCTTGAATCTGTTCTTTTACCTGCAACTCCGTGTATTCCAGCGCCGACGAAGGATCCGTATACGCCTGCAGCATCGGCAAAAACGTTTTGTTCCCGCCGGATTGCTTCAGCTGCATCATAACTGCTTTTACCGTATCATGCGGCTGACCGGCCGGGTCTGACGATGCCGCCAGGGACTCAGGCCGCACCGATCCAGCAAAAGAAGATGGCCGTACGTCCGGGCAAATATTTTTCACGGAATATTGCAGCCCGCCGGTGTCGAAAGAAGATGCTTCCATCCCGAGCAAAGCCTGCGCGGAAGACGCGTAAATCAAAGTTCCACCGTTTTCCTGCAGCAGTTCTTCCATATCCTGAACGAAATCCGATAAAACCTGCTGACGGGTTTTCGTCTGCGTGCCGTATCCGGCCAGTTCCAGGCTGTAGCCGCTGGGGAACTGCACTCCAGCCAGCATAACCGCGGAGCAGCCGGAACGGATACATTCCAAAGACAAATCCGCAATATACATCTGCGCGATCTCGGAATAGGGATTCAGCCAGCTTTTTCCGCCGTTCTCCTTGGAATCATCCAGCCAGAGCATCTCCGTATCCTGATATTTGACCGCCGCTTTTTTCAAAATCAGCGAACTGATCGGGTCCCGGAACGCATAGATACGGGCAATGACCGCCATTCCGTTTTCTTTTGCCAACGCCGTGATTCGGCTCAGGTCAACCGCTCCGGCCACCTGTGCCGCCACCTCTGCCACCGTCTGATTGGAGGACTGGTACAGGACCTGTCCCCGCTCGTTTTTCGTGTCAATCAAAATGGTGTTGATCCCTTGCGCTTTCAATTGTGTCAGCGTTTGCTGCAATTGCTCCTCATTCTGAAGGGAAGATAACGGCAGATATACCCCTTTTACTTTGGATAAACGCAGTGTTTCCTGCTGTAAATCTGTTGGTGCCTGCGCCGGCAGAGATTCCTGCTGCGACATGTTTTCCTGTGCGCTTGACAAAGAATCTTCTTCCCGTGCTTTCATGGTACCGGATAAGAACTGGGAAACCGGATCGTACAGCGCCCATCCCAGGCCGGCGATGCCTGCCAGAACCACAATGGCAAGCACAGCGCTCATTACTTTTGACAAAGTGCTGCGTCCGCCATAAATACGCCGATACCGCTTTATTTTTTTCTGCCCTCTTGCCAAAATGCTCACCCCTTTGTTCGGATGTCTTTCTATCCCAAGCTTACCCTTGAACGATCAGATTTATTCTCTTTTCTTATGCGGCCAGCTGATGCCCCACCAATCCGTATAAAGACAAGGAGATCAGGCCCACATAAACCAGCTCCGAGGGAAGCCCCCGAAACGCTTTTGGAATATTGCAGATACTCATGCAGCGCCGGCCCTGTTCCAATACGAACAAAGCCAAAAGGAAGGAAAGACCGATCCCGAGTCCGGAAACAGCCGATTCCAGCCACGAAAAACCCGAATATACGGTTAACGCCATGGCTCCATAGGCTGCACAGTTGAAAAATGCCATTGTAATCATCGAATGGTGCCCGCTAAACCAATCCCGTTTTCTCCAGTTCAGCAAAAAGCAGACGCATCCGTATAGCAGCGTTAAAATGACGATATATACCACCGGGCGCAGGTATTGAACATTTTCCCATCGTCCCAGCAAAGGATTGAGCAGACCCGCAATCAGGGACGCGATTGTTGTCGTCCCCGTTAAAATCATGCCAAACAGGCGCAGTCCCCTTTTCCCAAAAGGAAGGACCAACAGAGAGGTAATGTCCAGCGCGCGGGAGAAAACAGCATTCTCCAACACCAGAGCAGTCAGAAGCAGCGTAAAGATGTTGACCAGCGTACCCATCATCAAGCCCTCCATTTCTTTTGCTGGCGCCGAATCAGCGTCAGGATGTCATGACATCTGTCAACACACCAGCGCAAAACAGCAGCTGCCGTACCGACCACAATAAAGCCGGCAAACACATAGGCCACTGCCGGGAATTTCAGCGGCAAAGCCGTCGCTTTTCCCCAAAGGGTGCCATAAGCAAGCAATTCCCGTACCGTTGAAACCGCCATGACGCAAAGCGAAAATCCCACCGTCAGGCAAACCCCTTCCCACAGGGACCACAGAGTTTTTTTCTCCTGGCATAGGGGCGCCCGAACCAGCCATACCGTATTCAGAGCCACTGCGGAAAAATACATGCCAAGGGAATCGAACAGGTTCGGCGCGATCTGCGCTGCCAGCATACGTGCCGGAATCAGCATCAGCGCCGCCAGCAGCGCACAGGCCATTGTCCGCACATACTGCGGTACTTTTTCCGGCAGCATCCCCAGAAAGGATGCCAGAACCAGCACCGGGATCGTGACCATGCCAAACACAAGGCAAAGTCCCACGCCGTTTTTCATCGTAAAGCTTCCCACCACGGCCGGGGCCAGTGCCAAACCGGTCACCAGGACGGGATTCTGAACAAATATCAGATCAAGCTCTTTGCGCAGATTTTTTTTCACTGTGTTTTGTTCTTGTCGCAAGATAAGCCCTCCTTAACTGGCGCAGAAGCCGTTCGCTGTTTCGATCCAGCGTAAAACCGAATACATTTGTCAAAAGCAGCGCGAAAGCAAACGTCTGCTCCATCTGCCCGAACCGCTGAAATAAAATCGTGAATACCGCCGCCAGCGCGCCGTATGCCAGCCTCGCGCTGGACCGTTTGGGCAGCGTTCCCGGCTCATTGAGCAAAAAGATTCCGCCGAACACCCACATGCCGGTCGTTGCTTCATGCACCAACGACATCGGTCCGCTTTCCGGAACGCGGGGGAAGCAAAGCATTGCGGTCACCATGATTGCAAAAAAGCTCAGCGGCGCCTGCCATCCAATCGCGCCGCGAAACAGCAGATAAAACAGGCAGGTAGCCAACACCAGAATATTTGTAAGGCCCATCGGGCCCATGAATTTTCCCAGCAAAAGATCCAACACATCGATAGTCGGAACGCCTCCCTGAAACAGGTTCCAGGAAGGGCCGTTGGAAAGCGTCTGCGAAACAGGCCCAAAAACTTCGAGCGATGAAAAGGGTGCCGGGTAGGAAAACACCTGGGACGGCCAACATGCCGCCGCAAAGGCAAATCCGGCTGCGGCGGGGTTGAAAACGCTCTGCCCCACACCGCCGAATACATGCTTTACAAACACAACGGCAAAGACCTCTGCTGAAACCACCACATAATACGGCGTTGCCGCAGACATCATCAACGGCAGGATCATGCCAATAACCACAGACGAAATATCCCGCAGATAGGGCTTTTTCCCCTCCAGCAAAAGGCAGACAACATCGCTTACCACTGCCGCCGCCACGGAAAACAGCCCCATCATCAGCGCGCGGAAGCCATAAAAGTAAAACGCCATAAAATACAGTGGAAGCAGCGCGATGACCACGTCCATCATAAAAGTAAAAGCGGAATCGCGATTTCGCACATACGGCGCTTTTTGTTCGTATTGCAGCATGATCAGTCAGCCTCCTTTGCAACAGGTCGGCGGCGTTCTATCTCAGCCCGGGCCGTTTTGATATTGTCGGCAATATCGACTTTTGCCGGGCAGACGTAAGAACAGGTCCCGCAGCCAATGCATCGGTGCATATCGTAAAACGCCAATTCTTCCAGTTTACCCAGTTCAATATACCGGTTGATGTAAAACGGGGTCAGGCTCTCCGGACACACCTCCACACAGCGTCCGCAGCCGATGCACTGATACCGCCGCTTCTTTTCTTCATCCCGCAAAGCCAAAACGGCGCGGGACATGGTCCCCACCGGGTAGCTGTCAGGGTCTTCGCAGACCGTGCCGGTCATGCTGCCGCCGATGACCACATATCCCGGATCTTCCGCCAGGCCGCACCGCTCAAAAAGCTGAGTCGGTGTCATACCGATGGAAACCTCCAGATTCATCGGATTTACCACGCAATCCCCCGCTACCGTGACAAAGCAGGTGGACTGTAAGCGGTGCTCATACACCGCACGATATAAATGAATCAGACTGCAAACGCCGACCAGCATGGCGAAGCCGTCTTTATCAAAAGTATCCATCGTTCGAATTTCCGCCGGATACCTCCCGTGGATCCGCCTGATTTCCACGCCGTTGATATCTTTGGGAATTTTGGTTTTCAGATCCATGTCATTCAAATTTTTATAAACCGCGAAATAGATCTTGGGATTTCCCACCGCTTTGGCCGCCAGGCGGAGTCCTTCCGCCGCTTCTGTCGGCAAAAAAAGCATCGGGTTCATCTGGCTGGACACATATGGCTCGTCGTCAATCGCGTCCCCGACCACGACCTGGATTCCCATTTGACGGGCTTTTTCCAATTTTTCATGTAAAAGCACGCCGTCTCGCTCGTCAACAATACGGGCCAATCGCGCGATTTCAATAATCTGCTCGCCCGCAAGCGCCGCCCCATCGCACGGGAAATCGCTTTCAAACAGCATTCCTGCATAATTGGCGTTAAAAAAGGTACGCAATTTTCGGCGAAGAGCCGGTTCTTTGCGCTGTTCCAAAATGATTCCGCGGGTAAAAAATCCTGCCACCCACTTCACCCTTTCTATCTTTTGATTGGAAAACACGTTCCTTTTCTGTCATCCGTCAAAAAACGTTCCTCATTGCTTTGCAATTTTGTTTTCCTGGCCTTGTGCCGCTGCGGCGCTTTGCAGAATCGAATCGATGGCGTCCTGCCGGTCCACGGCGCCGAACACCGCTGACCCGGCCACCAGCACATCCGCGCCCGCAGCAGCAGCCGTTCGGGCTGTAACCGCATCGATTCCGCCATCCACCTGAATCCAGAGCGTGGAATGATTGGCGCTCACCCAGCTGCGGAGATACTCCACCTTGGGCATCATCTGTCCCATGAACTTCTGTCCGCCGAAACCGGGTTCAACCGTCATGACCAAAGCCATGTCCAACTGCGGCAGGAAGGGATCCAATACCGAAATATCCGTTCCCGGCTTCACGGCCATTCCCACTCTAAGGCCCAGTCCTCGAATCGCATCAATGGTCTTTTGCGCGTCTGAGTCCGATTCGTAATGGAAAGTAATCATATCCGCGCCCGCCTTGGCGAAAGACGGGATGTAAGTCAACGGATCACTGATCATCAGATGGACGTCAAACATCAGCTGCGTTCTGGGACGCAGCGAAGAGATAACGCAAGCGCCAAACGAGATGTTCGGCACGAAATGTCCATCCATGACGTCGATATGAAGCATATGCGCGCCGCCGGCTTCCACATCGGAAACATCCCTTTCCAGCTGCGAAAAGTCCGCCGAAAGAATGGAAGGTGAAATCTGTACCATATAAAATCCCCCTGCAACAAGCCCGCAGGCTCTCAAAATGGGTATCCAAGCGAAGCGTCTGGGAGCACGGCGCCGCAGTCCTTTTCCCTTGAACGCAAGGCATAATACGGATATATTTTAAATCATCTGTCGGAAAACGTCAAATAAAACCGGCTTCTTTTTACAATTTGGTCATATTGACCTGGAGCCGGCTTTATGTGCTATTTTGTTTGTATCAGCATGTCCGCTGTTTGCAAATCGGCTGTTTTGCTGTTATAATCGTTTTAAACCGTGCGCGCAAAACACTTCATTCGGAAAGGACTGGTAAAAGATATGAAACATAATCTGTTGGAAAAATTGGGCGTCAGCATCCCTCAGCTGGGACTCGGCTGCATGCGGCTTCCCACTGACGGAGATACCATCGATTACGCCCACGCGCAAAAAATCGTTGACTACGCCATGGCCAACGGCGTTAATTATTTTGATACCGCCTATATGTATCACACTGGGGAATCCCAGTATTTTCTCGGCAAGGCGCTGGCCAAGTATCCCCGCGACAGCTATTTTCTGACCAATAAGCTGCCGATTTGGTATTGCAAAGAGCCTGCCGATATGGAAAAGATTTTTCAAGATCAGCTGCAGCGCTGCCGGACCAGCTATTTTGATTTTTATTTTATGCACTCCATGAACGATGAGCACTGGAAAATGGCAAAAGATCTGGGCTTGGTCGACTTCATGAAGCAGAAAAAGGCAGAAGGCTCCGCCAAGGCGATCGGCTTTTCTTTCCACGGCAACCTGCCTTTGCTGGAGGAAATGGTAGAAGCCGCCGACTGGGATTTTGTCCAGCTGCAATTAAACTATCTGGATTGGGATAAGCAGAACGCCAAAGCGTTTTATGAAGTGCTGGAGAAAAAAGGCATTCCCTGCTTCGTCATGGAACCGGTTCGCGGCGGGTATCTCGCCACTTTGACTCCCAGCACCCAGGAAGTATTCAAAAAAGCCGCTCCGGACCGCTCCATGGTTTCCTGGGCATATCAGTGGCTTTTGTCCAAGCCCAACGTCAAGGTGGTTTTGAGCGGCGCATCTTCGCTGGAACAGTTTGTGGAAAACGTTTCCCTATTTAACACCTTGCCCCCCTTGTCCGAAAAAGAATCCGCCGTCATCGACGACGCGCTCAGAGAGCTCAACGCCATTCCAACCGTCCCCTGCACCGGCTGCCGTTACTGCATGGATTGTCCCGCCGGCGTGGATATTCCCGCCGTGTTCGCAGCCTATAACTATCGTGCCAGCCACCATACGACGGCTCAGGTCCGTAAAAAATACGAAGAGATCCCTGCCGGAGCGCGGGCAGACGCCTGTGTTTCCTGCCGTGCCTGCTGCAACAAGTGTCCCCAGTCTATTGACATTCCTGCAGAACTGGCCCGCGTCAAAGAGGAAATTTACGCCAAATAAAACCCGGATGCAACCGTGCCGCGCCGAAACAGGCGCGGCACGCTGCTATTGAATGCGCCGCTTTGGTCTTTCCGGCTACTCAGGGACCTTTGAGAGGCCACCGGAAAAACTGGCCGCGCTTGCGTTTTGCATGGTAACCGGGGCCTTCTTCATTTTATGGTTTCCTTTTGTCTGGTGCTACTGAAAAGGATCCCCCCGCTTTGGGTGTCAACAACAGGATGGAAACCAAAACCCCTTTCGGAATGTTTTCCGAAAGGGGTTTTTTGTTTTCTATTTCTCTTCGCTCATATATTTTCGAAACGCCGTTTTTGTCGCCTTTACAATATCTTTGATCACGCGAATCTGCTGTGCAGTGCAGCCATTTAACATTTCTTCGATCTCTGCTCTTGAAGAATCCTCGCCCTTCTGCCCAGACGACAGCAAATCGTCAGCACGCACGTTCAGACTGTCCGCTATAGCGACAAAAACAGGCAGGCTCAATTTGGTATTTCCCGTCTCAATGTGGCTCATGTGTGTAACCGAAACACCCACACGTTCTGCCAACTGTTCCTGAGAAATCCCCTGCGCTTTCCTGTATTTCCGGATTCTCTGTCCGATTTGGTAGTAGTCCACTTGAAATCACGTCCATATTTTTATGCTTATACAGTTAAATTATGAGAAGCGTGTAGACATGACAAAAAAGAAAAAGAGCCTTCCCTTGCTGATATCCTGGATTCTCGGCCTGGCATACGCCATCTATCTGGTCGCTTATTTCGTCAACGCAATCGGCACAAGCGCTGACGCAGCACAGGCGCTTGGAGCCGGTATCGCCACTGCTATGGTCACACCGCATATGATTTTTGTTTTCCTGGCGGTCATCTTCAATATTCTCGGCTGGGCCGGCAACATCCGCTGGTCCGCTCTCTGCGGAGCCATATTATACGCGGTGGCATTGTTTCTCCCCTATTTTATGTTTGTCGTTGTGGAAATGATTCTCTCTTTTGTGGGATTCGCAAAAATGAAAAAAAGCCCGGCACCTGTGCCGGAACAAAATGCTTCCGGTCAATAAAAAAGAAAAGGCCTCGGTCAGAACCGAGGTCTTTTCTTTTTACCAATACCGGTTTTGATTGTTCTTCATTTCCCGGCGAAAATTGCGCTGCTGGCGGCCGTATTTCTTTTTATTCTTGATAAACCGAATCAAATCGCCGCCGAAAAACAGGAAGAAATTGATCAAGGAAGCGATAATAGCCACTCGGGTGGCCCAGTCTCCGAAAATCAGCTGGATCGCGAATAAAATCCAATCCACATATGCCAGATACTTCATCTTGATCGGCAAAAAGAAAAACAAAAGCACTTCATGATCCGGGAACAGAAACGCAAACGCCAAAAACAAAGAGAGGTTTAAATAGGTGCTGGTGCCATAACCGGTGAAAAACGCCGCGATGATCGCTCCGATGACCCCCATAAGATAGTACAGATTGAATCGGAACGTGCCCCATACGTTCTCCAGCGTGCTGCCCAAAAAGTAGTAGAAATACAAAAAGAAAAACAATGAAATAATGGAGGTCGTCGGCGGCACAAAAATAAACGTGATAAACCGCCAAAATTGCCCGTGGACCGCTAGCTTGGTATACAAAGCCAAATATCCGCTGAGGCTGATTCCCTGCACGGAGAAGAGGACATCCCCAATAAACACCGCCGCAACGGTAATCACAATGTACAGCATCAGATTCGGAATCCCCAGACGGCCAAATTTACGTTCCAGTTTATCCAGCCAGCTCATCAAAAACCCTCGCAATCTTTTTCGGCAGATTCTTTCCGCCTCAATTTCTTCCATCTTTTCATATCAGATGGTGTGTTAAAAACAATGCCGCTGAGAAAAAGAGAAAAGCCATTTAAAAACATTGATATAACCCGAAAGTACAACGGTACTTTTTTCCGTTTTTGTTATTATAGCATAGTTTTGGCAAAAATAACATTTCTATTCTGTGAATTTTAATCGGAATGTTTTTCAATAAAAAAATATTGAAAAACAATTATAATTTATTGACAAACAATAATTTTTCTGATATTCTGTAAAAAAACAAGCAAAGGAGAATCGACATGAAAATCCGTGTTGTCGGCCAAGGGGGCCTGAGCTCTTTTCTGGAAAAATTCTGCTGGGTCCTCTTTTGTGTCGGGATTGCTCTGACAGCCACCCTTCCCTGGATTTTGGACTATTACGGCAAACTTTTCTGGAACGATTTGGGTACGGACTATATCCGTATTCTGATTGTCCTGTACCCCTCCGCCCTGATGGCTTTAACGGTTGTTTGGCAGCTGCGGAGAATCCTGGCCTCCGTTAATCGGGGCACTCCTTTTTCGCTGACAAACGCACGGCGGGTAAAGATCGTTTCTGTCTGCTGTTGCGTTGTAGGGATCCTTTTTTTGATCGGCATTGTGCCATCGTTGCTGGCGCCCCTTTTGGGATTGGCCTTTTTGTTTTTCTCCGCGTTGGCGCTGGTCCTTTCCGAACTGGTCAAACAGGCTGTTGTTTATAAAGAAGAAAATGATTTAACCATTTAGGAGGTGTCACTGTGCCGATCATCGTAAACCTGGACGTGGTTATGGCGCGGCGAAAAATCTCCGCTTCCCAGCTGGCCGACGAGGTGGGAATCACACCGGCCAACCTGTCCATTTTAAAAAACAACAAAGCAAAAGCCGTCCGTTTTTCCACGCTTGAGTCGCTGTGTCGTGTACTGCAGTGCCAACCTGCCGATTTGCTGGAATACCGAGAAGACTCTGAACAAAAGGAGGAAGATTGATGAGCCAGAAACCGCTGGGAAATAACGCCTCTTCGAAACCGCCGGCCTATATTCCGCCGGTCAGGCGCCCCGGCCAGATCCCACCGCTGTATCAGCCTCCTATCGATTCATTAAAAAGCGCTGTCGCAGAATCGGAACCCGCTGTTTCCGGCGGTCCCGCAGATATTCCTCCCTCCGCTCAGCCGCCGGAGCCTCCCGCTGAGCAAGCGACAGTCGACGCCTCATCTCCCTGTGCGGTGCCGCATTCCGCTGCTTTTCCTTCGCCAGATGCTCCTGCGTCTCATAACGCGGCAGGTCCCGGTACCGAACATCCCGAACCAGCCAGCCAGGGCGGGAGCGTTCCTCCTCCGCCCGGCTATTACCGGCCGGTTCCGCGCAGGCAGCGGGCAGATTATCAATATCTGTCCAAACGCAGTTTTACGTTCAAAGGTTCGGCAGCGGTGCTGTTTTCCCTTTTATTCTGCATCTGCTTCACCGAGATGGTGCTGTGGGGTAATTTGGGCCTGTCGGTATTGATTTTGGCCATAGCTTATTGTCTTTTTTCATTTTGGTATTTCCGGGAGTCCGACTGTCCCTTCCCTCCCGTGGCGATGCTGATTTTCATTCCCATCGCCGTTCTGGCATGCGGCCTTTGCCTGTCAGTAAACAGCGCTACCTCTTTTATCACCTTCCCTTTTCTGATTTGTCTGGCCGCGCTCCAAACAGCTTTGTTAAGCGGTATGCAATACCGCTCTCTTTTCTCCTGGGAGACATTCGGCGCGCTGTGGACCCGATTGGTTGACGGGCCCCTTTCTTTTTTGGATTTTCCGTTTCTTGTCATGATGGGACGCGGAAAGGAAAAAAAGAAATCCAAAAGCCTGTGGAAAATTTTCCTTGGTCTTTTGTGCGCTTTACCGGTGGTAATCCTGCTGCTTGGCTTGTTCGCCAAAGCCGATGCCGTTTTCCGCACCGGCTTGCAAACCTTTCTGCGATGGCTTCGGGTCGACTGGTCACGTCTGGCTGCGGATCTTCTCATCGGTTTTGTGGGAAGTATCTTTTTGGCCGCCGTTCTGCTGTACTGCCGCGGCGCACTTCCCAGAAAGGTCCAGCCCGCCCGGCGCCGGCGCTTTGTGGATCCGTTGTTTTCCATCCCTTTTCTGGGGATCGTCGATCTTTCGGTAATGGCTTTTACCATCGTTCAATTCGCCTATCTGTTTGGCGGCCAGAAAGGCAGCCTGCCCAGCGGATATACCTATTCCGAATATGCCCGGCAAGGCTTTTTTGAGTTGGCTACCGCTTTGTTTCTGGTTTTTTCCATCGCATTGTTTTTCATGGCTCTCAGCAAAACAGAACACGCCCGCCTCCATCTGGCGGTTCGATTGGAACTTCTGTTTCTGAGTTTGGGCGGCGGTGTTATCCTTGTCTCGGCGGTCAAGCGTATGCTGCTGTATGTCAGTGTTTACGGCATGAGCGTAAAACGGGGTTTGACTTTATGGTTCATGATAACAGCGGGGATTTGCTTCCTGTTTTTGGCCGCCCGCTGCCTGATCCGCCGGTTCCCGCTGGCCAAATGCGCCGGGATCACCGTTATCACCATGATATGCCTGCTCTCCCTGTTCCCCATGGACGGCTTCGTCGCCCGTTACAATGTCAACGCTTACCTGTCAGGACACACTGAGACACAGGTGGATTACTGGTATCTGGAAGAACGATCTGTCTCCGCGCTTCCCGCCATGGTGGACTTGTATCTGCATGAGCCCTCCGATGAACTGGAAGAGGCAATCAACAATCAAATCCGGAAAAACGACTGCCGCCACCCGATATGGGGATGGACAGTGGACCAAATCAGCATTCGAAAAAGCATTGACATATTCCGGCAAACGGCTGAAGGCGCCTCTTCTTCCCCAACCCCCAGTGGAAGCAACTCGCGGATTTGACCGGTATTTTTGAAAAAATAAAAACCCCTTCCCGTGTGGGAAGGGGTTTTCTGTTTAAAAAGGATTATTTTACGATTTCGCCGTAAACTTCACCGGCACAACCGGCGGCGTTGGACTCATCGGTATCGATATGCATCGCCAGCGCGAATTTGGGGCTGACCCGAACGACCACGTCATCGAAAATCAGAGAGCGGCCGTTGGTATCGATTTTCACTTTTACGATTTCCTTGTCCGCAACGCCCAGCTTCTGCGCGTCTTCAGGAGTTGCATGGATATGGCGTTTTGCGGCGATCACGCCCTCGCTCAACTCCACTTCTCCGCAGGGGCCGACCAGTTTGCAGGGCGCGCTGCCTGCGATATCACCGGACTCTCTCACCGGGGCGGAAACGCCCAGCGTTCTGGCGTCGGTCAAAGAGACCTCGATCTGGGTTGCGGGACGAACCGGGCCTAAAATCGTTACGCCGGGGATGGTCTTTTTGGGGCCGACAACGTCCACTCGCTCGGTGCAGGCAAACTGCCCGGGCTGGGACAGATCTTTTTTGGGAGTCAGAGCCGCGCCTTTGCCGAACAGGGTCTCCAGATCCTGCTGGGTCACATGGACATGGCGGGCAGAAGTTTCTACCAATACCTTATTGCTCATATTTTATTTCTCCTCTCAGAAGGCGCATAACGCCAACTCAAAAATTTCTATTCCTATTATACATAAGAATATTTTCCCCTGCAAGAGCAATCGACAAATCCGGCTCATTTTCCGGCAAACCGCTTGCGGGAAATGATCGTTTGTTTCGAAATCTTTCTTCTTTTTTGCAGATGTTAACAGGATAATCATTATTTCCTCCCGAAAGTATGCTATAATAATGAAAATAAAGACTCATTTTCTGGGGGGGGTGTCCGTCTTGTGGATTCAAAACCATTGGCAGTGGCTGGCGGCCTACCTGATTGCTGCCAGCGCCGTGGGATTTTTGCTGATGGGTGCCGACAAGGCGCGGGCAAAAAGGCGCCGATGGCGCATCCCGGAAAAAATTCTGTTTGGCACGGCGCTGTTGGGCGGTACGCCCGGATGCCTTGCCGGTATGTACCTGTTCCGGCATAAGACCCGCCATCCTGCCTTTCGCTTCGGCATGCCGCTGATTCTCTTGGTGCAGCTGGCTGCTGCCGGTTTTTTCTGTTTCTCAAAACTGCCATAAAAAACGGCGCCTGATTCGCCTGTTTTAAAGCAGTATCCTGAAAGGAGCTTTCAAAATGAACGAACACAAACAAATGGGACGCGTCAAACAAACGCTGATCTGCCTTGCCGTAACGATTGTCGTCGGGCTGGTCTATTTTTATTTCGAGCTTCCCGCTTTAAACCTTCATTCGCCAGCCTTTTACACTTTCGTGTTTATCCTGTGCGCAGTTTACTGCGCCACCGCCGTTTTGACCGCCCGCATCGGGATGAGCGTTGAAGACCAGCAGCCGCTGCAGTTTACCGGCGTCCGGCCGTTTTTTACGATGATGAAACGCCACTGCCTGATTCCCTTTTTCCTGTGCCTGGCGCTGATTGTCCTGTATCTAGGCGGCTCGCTTTTCTCCAGCGTAATCCTGCGCGCGGGCTCCTATACCAAGCTGCTGACAGTGGAAAACGGAGATTTCACCACCGACGTGGAAGAAATCTCTTTCGACCAGATCCCGATGTTGGACAAAGACTCCGCTTCTAAGCTGGGCGACCGGAAATTGGGCGAGCTGTCCGACATGGTCAGCCAATTTGAAGTATCCAACCAATATAACCAGATCAACTACAACGGCCACCCGGTTCGGGTGACCATGCTGGAATACGGCGACTTGATCAAATGGTTCACCAACCGCAAGCAGGGAATTCCCGCTTATCTGGTGATCGACATGGTAACCCAGAACGTAGACGTTGTACGTCTGCCTACGGACAATGGCATCAAATATTCTCCTTCCGAACATTTCGGGCGGTATTTAATGCGTCACCTTCGTTTTAATTACCCCACTTTTATGTTCGATACCCCTATGTTCGAAATAAACGACCAGGGCGAGCCTTATTGGATCTGCCCGAAGCTGGAAAAAACCATCGGCCTGTTTGGCGGAACGGATATCAACGGCGCGGTGCTGGTCAACGCGATCACTGGCGAAAGCCAATATTATGAGGAAGTTCCCGCCTGGGTCGACCGGCTGTATTCCGCCGAACTGATCATGCAGCAGTATGATTATCACGGTCAATATCAAAACGGCTTCCTGAACTCGATTTTCGGGCAGAAAGGCGTTACGGTCACGACCAGCGGATACAACTACATCGCCATGAACGACGACGTTTATATGTATACCGGCATTACCTCCGTAGGCGGCGACCAATCCAACGTGGGCTTTATTCTCACCAACCAGCGGACAAAGGAAACCCGGTACTATCCCTGTGCCGGCGCTACTGAATATTCGGCTATGAGTTCCGCGGAGGGCGTGGTCCAGCATTTAAATTACAAAGCCACTTTCCCGCTGCTTTTAAATATCCATTCGGAACCCACCTATTTCATCGCGCTGAAAGATAATGCCGGCCTGGTCAAGATGTACGCCATGGTCAATGTGCAGCAGTATCAAATCGTAGCTACCGGCGCTTCCGTTTCAGAATGTTCAGCCAACTACTCCAAGCTGCTGACCCAGAACAACATCGTCGGAGAAGCGGAGTCTCTGCCGCAGGATGAAGTGACCGGCCGCATCAGCGATATCCGCAGTGCGGTAATCGACGGGAACACGGTCTTTTATATCCAGCTGGAAAGCGGCAAAACCTACTATGCTATTTCGGCGTCGGCCAGTGAAACGGCAGTGATCCTGAATGTGGGCGATCGGGTTACCATCCACTTCGCGCCGGATGAAAATGATATCCTGACAGCCTTTTCCATCGAGCGCTAAGCCCTTTCAATCCACAAAATCCATCAAAAAAGGAGCGACTCAATCGCTCCTTTTTTCGTTTCTTTTATTTCTTTTTCTTGCCTAACACACCCATCACAACCGCGATAATAATCAAAGCACCCGATCCGATCAGCAGCCACATGACAGGGCCGGCGATACTGTTGTCTCCCGCGTAAGCTGTAACAAGGCTTGCTGCAAATCCAAAAACAGCCGCGAAGAGCACGGCCAATCTTTTCAAAAACATGGTCTTTCCCCTTTTTTCTGTAAAATCTTCTTTCTGTTTCCTATTATAAGAAACCTCTCTACAAGTGTCAAGGGAACAAATCCGAAAAAGCTTTGGTTAAATCTTGAAAAAGGGATATCCTAATGATAACAGGCAGATTGACCATTCCGATTTGAAAGGAGTTTCGATTTGGTTTCTATTTTTGTTCTCGGCGGCTTGGAAAAACGAAAAAGCGTCGCTTCTGTACAGGATATTCTTTTCAAAAATTGTACTGTCGCCTTGATGGGGGAACGGCGATGCTTTCTGCCAAATGGGGCGCCGGACTTCACTTTTGTAGAAATGGAAAACCTGTCCCGCATCGAGGCGCCCAACACGATCATCCTGTGCGAAGAGCCGTTTGCGGTTTCCAACTCCATCACCCTTCCGGCCGATGCGGTGGGACTGCTTTCCTCAGGGAATCTGCCTGCCGCCGCATTTATCCGCCGCTGTGGAATCCGGGCTGTCACGCTGGGAATGTCCAGCAAAGACACGATCACGCTATCCAGTATCACGCCGGACAGCGCAGTTTTGTGCCTGCAGCGCGCAATCAACGATTTTTCCGGCAATACACTGGACCCGGTTGAAATTCCTCTTTCTCTTTCCCGCCGCTGCGATGCTTTTTCCATTCTCTGTGCCGCCTCCATTTTCCTGTTGAGCGGCCAAATTGACATTTTAAGACAAATTCTTTTTTAAAAAATTGTCAGGTATCTTTCACGCCGCGCTGATGATACTAATATCACAAACGCAACAAAAATTTTGGAACTGAAAAACAAAGGAGTGTTCACATTATGACCAGCAACAACAAGCACGTTGTTCCTGAGGCGAAAGCCGCTATGGAAAAATTCAAAATGGAAGCAGCCAATGAAGTTGGCGTCAACCTGAAACAAGGCTACAACGGCGATCTGACTTCCCGTGAAGCCGGCTCTGTTGGCGGACAAATGGTCAAGAAGATGATCGAAGCGTACGAAAATTCCATTAAATAGGTTTTCTGCGCTCAAAAAAGGAGTATGTCTGCCGGCATACTCCTTTTGTTTTTGTCCTATGGCTTGGGCCAAAATCATTATTTGTTCTTGAACAGATTCCCGCCGCTGCAATCGATTCCTACGATCAGCGGAAAATCCTCAAATACCAATCGCTTGACCGATTCGCACCCTAAATCTTCGAAAGCAATGACATCGCACTTTTTAATACATTTTGCGGCCAGAGCACCCGCTCCGCCCAACGCACAGAAGTAAACTGCCTGATTACGGACAATCGCCTCGCATACTGCTTCGCTTCTTTGCCCTTTTCCGATCATACATTTCAATCCCATATCCAACAGCCGCGGCGCGTACGGGTCCATGCGTCCTGCCGTAGTCGGACCGCACGCTCCAATCGCCAGATGAGGCGGTGTTCCGGTCGGTCCGGCATAATAAATCGCGGCGCCTTTGATGTCAAAAGGCAGCGGTTTTCCCTCGTCCAACAAACCGAAATAGCGTTTATGCGCTGCGTCGCGGGAGGTATACACCGTGCCGGACAACAACACTCTGTCCCCTGCGTGCAGTTTCGGGGCCCATTCGCCTAACTGATCTACATTCAACTTGATTGCTTCCATTCTGAACACCTTTCCTGTCTTACATTTTATCTTTCCAGGTTTGACCGAAAATTTTGATCCAGATGGAACGGCGCGAAAGTATGCTTTTCTTCCGCTTCATTTTTTTGGCTCTCCTGCCACGACGCCGCCCCGAGCTTGGATAATTTGCTGTCCAAAAGTTCCAGCGTTTCCCGCAGTTCCGTGCGCAGCTGATCCACATTTTGTTTGAACTGGAGAAAATCTTCATTCATTTTCACCAGCCGTTCCTCTTTTTCTTTTGTCACGGCGCGGGCGTCTTCTTTGGCCTGCTCGACGATCCGGTCGGCCTGCTGCTTCGCGTCGATAATCAGAGAACCGATTCTCATCGCGATCTCATCATATTTCTGCGCCTTGAACGAATGGTTTTCCGCCTGGAGCTGCAGCTTACGAGAACGCTCCGTCAATTGCCGGATTTCGTCATCTTTATCCGCCAGGATCTTCTGCTGACGGGCGATTTCCTGATTGAGGCGCTCGGTCAGCTCGGTCAGTTCCTGCGATTTCTGGCGCTGCTCTTCCTGCTGCTTAACCGCAGTGGCTTTCTCTTCTTCGGAAGGGATCTGTTCTTTCAGCTCAGAAACCTGCGCCTCCAGCGCCGCAATTTTTTGATCCAACTCGGCTTTGATTTTTTGGCTGTCTGCATTCAGCTGATCGATATAACTCAAAACAGCTGATTTTTGGAATCCCCCAAAAACGGACGTTTTAAAAATCACCGGGTTACTCATACCATCCCTCCGTTCGAAATTCCCAAGCGTAAAGCCAATTTTATGAATGGCGTTCGCGTCGGCGGTAAAAAACAGTCTCATCCATTTGCCATTTTTTACTGTACGGGTTTATTATAACATGCTCTGCGCCAAAATAAAAGAAAAAGCATCAAAAAAGCGCGCCTTTTCTCATTTTTATTCAAAAACGGAGAACGGCAGCGAAAAAACCGATCCCGCAGCTTATGATTTTTCCTTTTTCTTCTCTTTTTCCTCCAGTGGAAACACCTTCGCTACCAGCTCATCGCACATCCGCTTCGTCATATAGGAAACCCAGGACAACTGCAAAAGCAGCTGTGCCGCGCTTTCCCCTGTATCTGCCGGATTCTTTTCCAAAAGCGATTTCAGCATTTCAGAAAGAAGCTCCCCATTCGATTCCCGGCTGTCCAGATAGCCGGCATAGAGAGACTCCCAAACCTGCTCATCCTCTGCCTGCGCGCCAAGCTTCTGCATCACACCCTTGATCTGATGAATTGACAGTGTCTGCTTGAGCCGATAAATCAAAAGCATTTGCAAAATATGCTCTTTGGAATATTTTTTTCCTTTGATGGGTTTGATTAAGCCTTCTTTGCTGTAATTATTGATCATTGTCTTGGTTAACAGGCCATCCGGCTCCTGCGTTTTATCCGCAAAAAGCGTTGTGATCTGGTCCATATAAAGATCCAGATTTGGCAGATCGGACACTTCTACCTCTTTTTGCCCAAGCGGCTTTTGCAGTACTTGCAGCAGTTCTTCCACTCAGAAAACTCCTTTCCGCAATCATCGGCCGGATGACGTTCGCCAAAATACCAGCCGGTGTGCCTTTTTCTTTTGAATAAGCCAAATCAGACGCGAACCTCCGTCCACATCTCAACACGCACAAAATACGGTTTATTACGATTTATTATATCGTATCGCAGCCAAAAAAACAATCAGCTATTGCAAAATGCGTTATGAAGTGTTATTATAATCGCATAATGTAGTTTTAAAAACTATATTGTAAAATTGTAGAGGTGATATTATGCCTTATTTTATGAAAAAAGCAAGAGATCCCATCAGCAGTTATACCCACTTTCTCGGCGCCATTCTTTTTGGGGCAGGTGCGATTTTGCTCTTCTTCAGAGCTTTCGCCACCGGGAGTACTGATAAACGCACCCTTTTGTCCTTATTGGCTTTCGGCTGTTCCATTACCGCCTTGTACAGCGCCAGCGCGATTTACCATTTTTGCAACCGAGAGCCAAAGGTCATCTTCCACCTGCGGAAACTGGACCATTCGATGATCTATGTTTTAATTGCCGGGACCTATACGCCGATTTTACTGGCCTATCTAGAACCGCCGAAAGGCGCTGCTTTCACAGCCGCCATGTGGATCATTGCCGCCGCAGGCATCGCTATGAAGCTATGCTGGTTCAACGCGCCCCGCTGGCTGACCACTCTCCTTTACCTGCTAATGGGATGGGCCATCCTCGCCGATATGTCCATTTTTTCCCGGATGAGCGCCGGCGCCATCTGCCTGCTGGTGCTGGGCGGTGTTTTTTACACCGTCGGCGGTGTCATCTATGGCTTAAAAAAACCGAACCTGTCTTCCAAGCTGGGCTTTCACGAATTGTTTCATCTGTTTGTGCTGGGAGGCAGCCTATTCCATTATTTGCTGGTGCTTCTTTACATTGCGTAAACCGCATTTTCCTCTCTGAGCTGCCCATACTAATCAAGGAACCGTTTTGCATGTTCCATTTCTCATTTGGGAGGAAACAAGATATGGAGAAGCAGCCTGTGCAAAAAAACGAATTGAAAGATGCGCCGCTTCCGACGATTACAAACGATCCGTTGGCGGCAGGTTCTCCTCACCCTCCGTTTGGTAAAAAAACAAGTCCGGAGGAAAAGTGGGAAAAAGACTGAAAAAGGAAAGGGCGATGCCCTTTCCTTTTTGTTTTTCGATTTTGATAAATTTTTCAGCGGAAAAAAATCAGCACCGTTTTGGCAAGCGCTTCGCGATCGGTCCTTATAAAGAAACCTCTCCCGCAATATTTTCAGAAAAGATGCTCCGGACCTCATCCAAATCAGAGGTTCTTCCCAGCGCCCACATCAGTTTGGTCACCGCCGCTTCGCTGGTCATATCGTATCCCTGAATCACTCCTTTTTCTAACGCCAGACGCCCGGTCTGATAAATGGAAAAATCGCTGCGCTCATATAAGCATTGACTGCAAACAACCACGGCGATTCCGTGCTCCACCAGGTTTTGCAGCTGAGAAACCAAATCCCGCCGGATAAAATGAAGGCCTCCCGCTCCAAACGCTTCTACTACAATACCTTTGTAATTCATATGCAGCAGCATATCAAAAATTTCCGGATTCAGCCCTGGCGTCAGCTTGACCAAAACCACGTCGCTGCATAACCGGTCTTCCAGGCGAAAGGGGCCGGTCAGCGGAAGCAAAACATCTTTGTTCAAACGCAGCCCAGTGGAATCGACCGTTGCCGCATAAGGGCCGTTGACACTTTCAAACGCGTCAAAGCCGGTGGTTCTGACCTTTACCGCTCTGGTACCCAGGATCACCTTCCGATTAAACGCCACAAACACGCCGGGTATCCCGCTGGCTGCCATGGCAAAAGCGCAGCGTAAATTTTCCACTCCGTCGGTCAGCGGATGCAAAATCGGCAGCTGGGAACCTGTCAGCACCACCGGAATGGGAATGTTTCGCAGCATGAAAGAAAGAACGGACGCCGTGTAGGCCATCGTATCTGTCCCATGCGTAACGACAATACCGTCATATCCGCTTTGCAGCTGCCCAATCTGACCGGCGATGAACTGCCACTCTTCCGGCTGAATGTTAGAACTATCCAGATTTAAAATATCTTTAAAGTCTACTTGATAGTTGGCAGTGATTCCCTCAATCATGTGCGCCAATCCACCGCTTTGCAGCGAAGGCTCCAATCCGTCCTCGCCCGGAACAGAAGCAATGGTACCGCCGGTTGTCAACAGCAGAATTTTTTTCAATCCAATCGCCCTTTCCCTTTTTCTGTTCTTACTATAATGGATTCTCTGTTATTTTGCAAGAAATCTTTCAAAATCTTTTTTTGTAAATTAAAATATTCTTTTCTTGCGAAAAAACAGATTGTCGTTTTCAGGCTCCTGTGATACACTAAATGGAAAAAGAATCCGCTGTTTTCTTTGCTTTTCCAAATCACCGATCAGCTGATATTTGGGCGAAATCCTCCCATACTAAGAAAAAAGAAAAGGAGGTTCTCGCCATGAAGGCTTCTATTCATCGTGACGGATGCATTGGCTGCACTTTGTGCGCCACCGTCTGCCCCGAAGTGTTCTTCATGGCTGATGACGGGAAAGCCGCCGTCAGCCAAACGCCGGTGCCGGAAGCATTGCTGGCAAGCGTCCAAAACGCCCGCACGCAATGCCCTGTATCGGTGATCGACGTCGAGGAATAATATCCACCGGAAAGGACTCTTGCCATGAGACAACTTTTGCTTGAGCATCTTGAAAGATATCCGCTGATGCAGCCGCAGGACTGCGTGAAGCTATTCTATCAAAGCCGCATGGGATGTGGCCATTTTCTGTCCGGCTCTTCCCAGGTGCAGGCGCGCCTGCAAAAGGAATACCAAACTTGTCCCCACACCGGGCAGCTGCTGTTTGAGTCCCTGGGTCATGATTATTGCCGTCTGCATTTATCCGCCTTTGACGCTTCTGAACTTTCCCTGGAGACACTGGGAAATCTTTTTGTCTATTCGTCGCAGCAGCCGTCCGCAGGGGAAAACGCTTTGAAAGAGGATCTTCTTATGTTTGACACAATGGTCCGCAGCAAAGAGGTCCCTTTCGCTCTTTCCCATTGGGAATCTTTCCTATCCCAGTACCAAAGCGCAGGATTCCCGGCCATCAGCCACAGCGACACCTACCGGCAGGCATATCATCCGTCTTATCGGGTGCTGCATCGTATCTGCCGGGACTATTGGCCGGTTCTGGCAGCGGTCGACCAGCTGATGCGCAAAAAGGGCGGTGGCATCATCGCCATCGATGGCGGAAGCGGAACGGGAAAAAGCCGCCTCGCCAGCTTTTTATCCGCTATCTTCCCGGCCGCAGTCATTTATATGGACGACTTTTTTCTGCAGGGTTTTCAGCGCACCCCGCAGCGGCTGGCTGAGCCGGGCGGCAATCTGGATTACGAACGGTTCGCCGATCAGGTTGTCTGTCCCCTTCGCGCCGGCAAGCCCTTTTCGTATGAAATTTTTGATTGCACCTGCGGCAAGCTGTCTGGCGTCCGGGCTGTAGGCGATTCGCCGATCCGCATTGTGGAAGGCGTTTACAGCCTGCACCCCCAGTGGAACAGTCTGTTTGATTTGAAAATTTTCCTCTCCGCGGACCTGCCGGTCCGGCTGGGTCGGATTGAAAAACGAAGCGGGCAGTTCCTGCTTCAAAAATTCCAGGAAGAGTGGATTCCAAAAGAGGATCTTTACTTTGACACGTTTTCCATACCGGATCAGGCTGATATCGTTGTGGATACCGGAACGTTTTTCTAAGATGGAATTTCCTGCCCGGAGAAATTTTCCGCTTTTCCCGCAATTTCTGCCAATCAAAAAAGCAGCCTTTTTGCAGGCTGCTTTTTGATTGGAATAATTCACGACAAAACAAGATCGATGCTTGTTCCCAACCTTTTTTCTTCGAAAGCCTTTGTTGCTATTGAGCGGCGGAGGCTTCTTTTGTTTTTTGGGAAAAAGCAACCGGCAAAAACACCAGTATCGACAGGATCGCCACCCCCATCGCTGACGCGGACAAAGGAATGAGGCCCCAGGAATCCAGAATCAGACCCGCTGTATAGTTGCCGATAATCCCACCCAAAGCCGAAGTCATCGCCGTTCCAAAAGCAATTGCCGTTACGTTCAGCTGTTTTGGGGTATTGCGGCAGATATATTCTACAAAGATATACACATAAGCGCCATAGCTGATTCCCTCTGCCACTCGTCCGGCGACAAGAAGCGGCATAGAAGAGGCGATCAGGAAAAAGAAATCTTTCAGCACGACGCCAAAAAGGGCAAACAGATGCAGTCCGCCCAATGGATACCGGCGCATGATCCGTCCCATTAACATCATGGAAGGAAACTCCATCACAGCGGAAACAAACATCAGCATCCCCAATTCGCCGCTGCCGCCTCCGACGTTGAACACGTAGTTGCTGATAAAGCACCCGGTGGACTTATTGGCAATGTTGTATAAAAGGCAGCTGAGTACGAAAAAAACATAAGGTTTATTCCGCAGCAGAATTTTAGTGGCCTCCAGCCCGGAAATTCTCTGGACTTCCTCCTGACCCTGGGTCGCTTTCCGCTGCTTGTTGCGGCAGGGTGTTTCCTCCAAAAGTCCAACGCACACAAGCATCAGCACGGCAAACAAAAGGAAACTTGACGCAACAATTCCGTCTCCCAGCATCGCAATCATATTACCGAATGCCAGCGCCGTCAGAGCATACAACACCGAACCGGCGCTGCGGGTCAAGGGATACTGAACCTGCGGGTCTTTCTCATGCAGCGCCATGGTCCAGGAATCGATCAACGAGGCCGATGGATAAAACAAAATCGCCTGCAGGACGATCGCCGCATAACATAAAATAGGGTTGGCAAACGACGCTTGCAGCAAAAACGCCATCGGAATTGCCATTGCTGTCGTTAAAAGCAGAAATTTTTTGCAGGTAATAAACGAGTCAATGAAATAGCCAATCAACGGCTGAGTCACCAAAGTTGCCACCGCAATCAACACTTGTGCCTGCGCGCATTGTACATTGCTGTAACCGTGGTTTTGCAAATATAAAACGATAAAGCCAAAATAGGTACAATAAGCACACCAGTAAAAGCCCTGAATGCCCATCAAAAGAAGATTTTTGCGACCCAAAGCTTGGAACACCCTGCGCATACGCATTTTCTCCTTTCACCGACAAATTTGGATTGATAACAGGATACCACATTTCTTTCAGCCCGTAAAGGAAAAAGCGCCGCTTTTTTCAGGCAGAAATTTTCCAAATCAAAAGCCTCTTGGTTTCTCCGTTTGGGAGCTATCGTAAAAGGCTTCCCGCCTGTTTTCCGAGCGGGAAGCCTTTTAGAAAATCATATGAGATTATTTCTTTTCTTCCATAAAGGTGCGCCAACTGCCATGCTCCAGTTCGATCACCGGATTGTCCGGCGTTCCCAGATCGTCGGGTACGTAATAGTAAACATACGCCTCCTCTGTCTCTCCGCTTTCCAGGTTCTCGACCGGCAAAAGCAAGCGTGCATATTCGTTGCGCGGATCTTCCGGGCCATGATAGCCTTCGATGTCATCCATGATGTCAATCACGGCCGCAAAGTCTTTCAGTTCGACCAGTTCGCCGTAGACCCAGCCATCTCCCTGTTTCATCGCAGGGTAACCCCGGTTGACCATATGGAAAACTTTTCCTCGGGTCCGTGCGGGAACCATTGACGCCTCCTGCCCAACCAGCGCTTTATCGTAGTTGTAAAAGCCTTTCATCAATGTTCCGTATACGAACATTTTTCTGGGAGATTTCGGTTCTATCATCAGTGAATTTCGCCTCCTACGGCTTGGATATCTTTTTCATTTTTCACGATGGCCTCCACCGCAGCTTCCAGCGCTTCGGTGATATCCGCCAACGCCATCGACGGCATATTGGGCTTCGTCACAACCTGATTGGTGATAAAAGGTACATGGATGAATCCGCCGCGCACCCCCGGGAACTCCTTGTCGATATAGTACAGCACACCATACATTACGTGGTTGCACACGAAAGTCCCCGCCGAGTTGGACAGCGAAGCCGGCAATCCTTTTGCCTTAATCGCTTCCACCATTGCCTTTACCGGAAGGCTGGAAAAATACGCCGGCGCGCCGTCGGCGAAGACCGGCACATCGACCGGCTGATTGCCCTCATTGTCTTTGATGCGCGCGTCATCCACATTGATAGCTACCCGCTCGGGGGTTACGCCGAAACGTCCGCCTGCCTGGCCGATACTCAAAACCACATCCGGTTTCTCCGCTTTCATGGTCTCATGGATTTTTTCTACCGATTTGTGAAAAACAGTCGGGATTTCCAGTTTTACAATTTTAGCACCTGCAATTTCGTCCTTCATCAGCTTGACCGCTTCCAAAGCAGGATTAACCGATTCTCCTCCGAACGGGTCAAAGCCAGTAATCAAAATTTTCATAACTTCTCCTTTCAAATCAAAATGAGATTATAACACCGCACGGCCCTGAAAGGACCGTGCGGTATTTGTCTTATTCCAAACAGATATCTCTGTAGCTGTTTTCAAGCTGCCTTTTTGTTAAAACGCAACATTAAAACGCCAGGAAGTACATCAGGAAAATATGGATGATCAGCATGACAACAGCAGTGGGAGCCTGTGCCTTGATGACCGCATATTTGCTCTTGGTTTCCAACAGAGCCGCGGGCATAATGTTGAAGTTCGCAGCCATGGGGGTCAACAGCGTTCCGCAGTAACCAGCGGTCAGGCCCATTGCGCCGACCACGACAGGATCTGCTCCCTGCATGATCAGGAACGGGATGCCGATACCTACAGTGATTACCGAGAAAGCAGCGAAACCGTTGCCCATGATGATGGTGAACAGCGCCATGCCGATGCAGTATACCGCTACCGCGATGAAACGGCTGCCTTCCGGAATGATGCTGGCTACGCCCTTGGAAATAACATCGCCAACGCCGCAGGCGGTGAACAAAACGCCCAGCGCTGCCAGAAGCTGCGGCAGGAACGCCACGGAACCCATGTTATCCAACAGACGGTTACCCTCTGTTACGATGCTCTTAGCCGGTGCTTTGGTGATGGCGAATACTGCGATAGCGCCAAAGATAGCCGATACACCAATCGCGTTGTTGCCGGATACCAGTCCCAGCGCAGCGGCGATAACGGATACCAAAGCAAGCATTAAAGCCGGGATAAAGATCTTATAACCAATGCGGTCCGCATTGGCGCGGGTTTCTTCTTTGCTCGGAACGTCGTTTTTGGTCTGTACCACGCCGCCGATTGCGGTGAGAACCGCGCTGACAACGATCAGAACGCCGACGATCCAAGACGGGATATATTTTCCGACGATAAAGCATACGCCCATGATGACCCAGAACAGACCGGTGGTCACATGTTTGGCGGTGGTAGTGTCACGAAACGCCTTCACACCGTTGGCGATAAATACCAAACCGATAATGGCGAAGAAAACCTCAGCCAAAATAGGATTGTAAATGCTGGTGATTTCACTTGGAATCATACTAAATACGCCTCCTTACAGTATCCTGCTCTTATTTGGTGGCAGAAGACTTCTTCGCATATCTGGCGACCAGTTTGCGGTCCACAAAGAAGTTCATCACGATACCAACGACCATAATAACGATTGCGATCGGCCAAGAAGCCATTGCGATCTGCAGCGCATCGACTTCATAACCCTGAGCGACCAAAGTAGATACGATCAGCAGGGTACCGGAAGCGCCCATAAAGCAGTTCTGGCCAAAGAAGTTACCGTAGTTCTCCGTCGCTGCGGAAGCACCTTTGATTTCGTCTTCGCCCTTTTCGTCGATCTCGCCGAATTTAACATAAGCAGCACCTTCCGCCATCGGCAGGATGATGGGACGGATAAACTGAACATGACCGCCCAGGCGCAGAGAAAATGCGGCGGAAAGAGTACGGATGATCAGCCATACAGAAAGCAGGCCGCCGGTGGTGAGTTTGCTGAGTTTTTTGATGAAGTCCGTTGCTTTGTCTTTCAGTCCGTACCGCTCACAGATACCGATAATACCAACAGTCAAAGCAAACAGCGTTGCGGTACGCTGAGAAACAAACGAAGACCCAAGAGTTTCAAAAATTCCCATAAAAGTCATCGTTCCGTTCATCATTGCTACCAAACCTGTAATGATGCCCGCTGCAACAACCGTTGCAATCGTGTCCCATTTGAGGATAAATCCTACCACAACAAACAGAACACCGACGAGTTTAAATAGTTCCATACAGTTTCCTCCTTTTATGTACGCAAACCTCAAAATTCTTTGCGTGCTGAACTGTAAGTTCATAGTAACAGAAAATATACTAAAATTCAATATATTTGTTAATATTTTTTATTGAAATTATTTATAAACTTCATAAAATATACGATAACCGGTTTAAAAAATGACGATTTTTCTTCATTTGCATCCATGGGTCAACGGGGATATAATAAGGCAAAAAGGGAAAGGGATGATAACATGCAGCTTATTTTTCCGATTTTGCCGGAGCTGCTCCTGCCCGGGGATTTCGCGCAATTTTGGGGTCCCGATGCAGAGGAAATCCGCGGATCGCAATTTTCCGGGCAAAAGATGCAGGCGCTGGAATTGCGGGGATGCGACGTGGACCAATGCGTCTTTTCCAACTGCCGGTTTATCCAATGCCGCCTGGAAAGCTGCCGGTTTTGTGATGTGATATTCGATTCCTGCGACCTTTCCAATCTGCAGCTGCCGAATTGCTCGTTCCGCCGGACGGTATTCAAAAACTGCAAATTATCCGGCTCGATCTTTTCCGAAGCGGCGTTCCGTGACACTGCTTTTCAGCACGTCGTAGCACCTTATACCAATTTTTTGAACAGCAAATGGAAAAACTGTCTGCTGCAGCACAGCGATTTTTCCGAAGCTTTTTTTGCCGAAGCGGTCTTTTCCTCCCTGTCGCTGGAAGAAACCCGGCTGACAAGGTCCGATTTTTCCCGCGCCAAGCTTGATAAAGCGGATTATCGCTCCTGCGATATCCGGGATGTCCGCTGGGAGCTCTCTCAGCTGCGGGGCTGTGTGATTTCCTATGAACAGGCAGCGGATCTTGCGCGTGCCGCCGGGATTTCGGTCCAATAAAAAGCCGCCCCGCGCAAAAAGCACAGAGCGGCGCCAAAAATCCCGGTTAATACCCCAGCGTTTCGCCTACAATGATCACCTTTACCCGGCCCGGTGTGCGCTGCATTCCCATCCGGACATAATCGCAGCAGATCCGCCCGTCCGACCGGCAATGCACACACTCTCCTACCGTAGCGCAGGGCGCCGGTAGGCCCAGGCGAACCGCGTTAGCCGGCGCCGCGACTTTTTCGACCCTCCTCACTGCCTCTTCCCCGTCGGCGACGATCTTGTTGTATCCGGCCACCACAATCACCTGCTTGGGGCCAAACAGCATTGCCGCGACCCGGTTGCCGTTGCCGTCCACATTATAAAGCTCCCCCTCTTCGGTCAGCGCGTTGGTGCTGGTAAAATAGGTGTCGGCAAAGAAAGCTTCCCGCATCACCCGCTGAACATCCGCGTTTTTCGCGTATCGGTCCAGATGGTGATATTTCCCGCTGTTTAAATGATCGATAACGCCTGCCTCAAATAATGTCATGGAACCGCCTGCCGCCACGGTTTCTCCCGGCCGGCACAGTTGATCCACAAGGGACACCACTTCCGCTTTGGTCGGAGCGTAATATGCTTCCATCCGGTTCTTTTTCAGGTTTTCGATGGTTTTTTCTATTCGCTTGTCCATAATTTTCCGCAAATTCTGATCCATTGCTTTTCCCTCCGCAGTCATCTCGTCAGACCTGTTATGGTCAGGCCCACTTGCCTTGCCGGTGCGTTTGACGTTTTGGATGTCCAATGGCACGGCCGACATTCCGGCCACGCCCCTCAGCCGTCCAAAGTTCCTCAAAAGCCCTTGGCTCTCGCTGCTTTTATTATAGCACACCCGTCCGGGGAAAAGAGGGAATTTTGCGTGGATTACCTGTAAAAATCTTTTGTCCCTCGGTAGCTTTATCTTTCTTTTTTGCAATTTTTTATTATAATAAAAATATCTTTTCTTGTTTTACATCGGCTTCTTTGCTGTTCCGATAAAAAAGGAGGGTTTTTATGAATTCGGAAATCACCATTACCTGGCATGGTCATTCCTGTTTTTCCCTGGCCGCCGGCGGATACACCCTTGTTCTGGATCCTTATGACAACAGTCTGGATGGGTATGCTCCGCTGCAGTTAAGCGCCAATGAGGTCCTTTGCAGCCACGGGCATCATGATCACGCATGGCTGCCCGCCGTTTCCCTGCAGGATACAACTGCCGCCTCACCCTTTCAGGTCCGTATTGTCCGCACCTGGCACGACGACTGCCATGGGAGCAAGCGGGGAGAAAATCTGATCCACGTCATCCGCGCTTTCGGCAAAACACTGGTCCATTGCGGCGATCTGGGGCATCTTCTGACCAAAGAGCAAATCGGGCAAATCGGGGCCTGCGATGTCCTGATGGTACCGATTGGCGGATTTTACACCATCGACGCTGCGCAGGCTCGCCATGTCGCGGAACAGCTTTCGGCCAATGTCGTGATCCCTATGCACTATCGTTTTGGCGAATACGGGATTCCCGTCATCGGCGAAGTGGAGGATTTTCTTTCCCTCGCGGATAGCTACCCTGTCTGCCGCTATCCGGACAACCGTTTGCCGGTCGGGCCTTCGCTTTCCAAACAAATTGCCGTTTTAACCTATCAAAAATAAAAGGAGTTTTTTATGAATCGGATCGAACAGTTTTTGCAGGACCACAAAGTGCTCATTCTCGATGGTGCCATGGCTACCGAGCTGGAAAGAAAAGGGCTGGATCTCAACGATGCACTCTGGTCGGCCAAGGTGCTGGCGGAACGGCCGGAAATCATTGAGCAGGTCCATTACGAGTATTTCAAAGCCGGTGCGGACTGCGCCATGACCGCCAGCTATCAGGCTACCATCGATGGATTTGTCAAAAAAGGCTACTCCCTTGCCCAGGCGGAAAAATTCATCATCGATTCGGTGACCATCGCCGCCAAGGCCCGGGACCGGTTCTGGCAGGATCCTGAAAACCGGAAAGGCCGGCCCTATCCGCTGATTGTCGCGGCGGTTGGCCCTTACGGCGCGTATCTGGCCGACGGCAGCGAATACCGGGGCGACTACACTATTTCCGAGCCGGATCTGATGGATTTCCACCGGCGCCGCATGCAGCTTCTGCTGGAAGCAGGAGCCGATGTCCTCGCCTGCGAAACGATTCCCTGCCTGTTCGAGGCGCAAGCCATGGCAAAGGTTGTCGGCGAATTTGAAAACGCCCTGTGTTGGACCAGCTTCAGCTGCAATAGCGAAACCACCATCTGCGACGGCACTTCCCTCTCCGTCTGCGCCGCCGCGATGGACGTGTTTCCCCAGGTAGCAGCCATTGGCATCAACTGCACGCCGCCGCATCTCCTGCCTTCCCTGATTCGGGAAATTCGCTCTGCTTCTCAAAAGCCGGTCGCTGTATACCCCAACTCTGGCGAAATATACGATCCGGTTTCCAAAACCTGGAAAGGCACTTCGGAAGAAGGGGGATTTGCCCTCGCCTCCAAAGCCTGGTATGAAGCCGGCGCGCGGCTGATCGGCGGATGCTGCCGCACCACCCCGTCTGATATTGCCCAGGTCTACGGCTGGGTGAAAGATCTGCGGTAATGTTCACCTGCTTTTCACCGAAAGCGGCAAAAGTTTACCGATCATTCATCTTTTCCGGTTGTTCCCTGTTTTGCCCTTGTGGTAGAATATAACCGTTTGATTTCGGCTGCTGTCCGCCGCAAGGGCAGGAAAGGCTGCGGGCTCTCCCACAGTCCATAGGAGTTTCTCATGAAAATTCGCAGATCCGTTTTAACCCTGTTTCTGGCCGCCGTGCTGATAGCCGTGTCCCTGACCGGATGCGGAAAAGGCAAGGATGAGGCGCTGGTCAAAAAAATCACCGGCACCGATCCGGAAACGACAGTCATGACCATTAACGGCTCGGATATTTCCGCCGAACTGTATTACTATTGGCTTTCCATCGTCTGTGAGGATACCGCCGCCTATTTTACGGACGGCATCCAGTGGGATGAAGTCCTTTACGATGACGTAACGGTTTCCGAGTACATCAAGTCCACTACCTTGAATACGCTGATCCAGTATCAGATTGTCACGGATTTGGACAAAGAGTACCATCTGCAGGACGAAGAAGAAGTGCAGGCTTATCTGGACGAGGTGATTGCGAACAACATCGACAATTTCGGCAGCGAAGAGGAGTTTGAAAAAAGTCTGGCCAACGCCGGTGTAGGCCGGGAGACCATCCTGTACCTGTATAAAACGCAGTACCTTTACAGCGATCTGCAGGATAAACTCTATGCTGCCGGCGGTCCGTTGGAGGTAACCGATGCCGCTGTTCAGCAATACATCGACCAGAATTACGGTGCGGAAAACGGCAATTATTCCGCCAAGCATATTCTTCTCAAAACAGTCGATGACGCAGGGGCCGCATTGCCCGAGGATGAAATCGCCCAGAAGAAAGCACAGGCGGAAAATCTGTTGGCGCAGCTGCGTGGCAGCGACGATCCCCAAACGCTGTTTAGCCAGTTGATGGCCGAATACAACGAGGATTCCGGCGAGCCGGAAGACGGCTATACCTTTGGCCCCGGGGAAATGGTGGACGAATTTTACAACGGCACCGCAGCGCTGGAAGAGTATGAGATCAGCGATCTGGTGGAAAGCCAGTTTGGCTATCATATCATCATGCGTCTGCCCAGCGAGATTCCCGCTGTGGAGGAAATCAAAGAATCTTACGCATTGGAGCTGTTCAGCGCTATGTTCCAGGAACGGGTGTCCGGCGCAAAAGTGGAATATATCCAGGATATCACGCTGATGGAGCCAAAAGAATATTATACCGAATACAGCAAAGGTGAATAAAAGATTTGCCGGATTTTCCTTTTAACAGTTTCAATCAAAAAGGGACGGATTCCTATCCGTCCCTTTTTATTGCAAAATTAAAATTTCTCTTTTCAAATCACGTGTTTTGCTGCTGCGCGGCTTCATCTGCTTTGAGTTTTTTCATAAATCGAGCCAGAAAGAGGGAACTGATCGCCAACGTTAGCGCGTCAGACAGCGGCTGCGCCAGCTGTACGCCCAAAAGGTCAATCACATGGGGCAGGATCAGAATGATCGGCAAATAGAAAATTCCCTGCCGTGCGCAGGCCAAAATCGTCGCCTCCAACGATTTTCCGGTGGACTGCATCAGCATGTTGGTTGGGATGGACAGCGACATCAGCGGCAGCGCCACACATTGGGCCCGGAAAGCCAGCGCACCGATAGAGATAACCTCCAGATCATCCTTGCGGAACAGCGAAACGATCTGCGGTGCAAAAAGGAAGCCAACAATGCACAGAGCGGTCATCAGGAAAAAGCCGGTTTTAACGGTAAACCAATACGACTTTCTGACCCTGTCATACTTGGCGGCTCCGTAATTGTATCCCGCCACCGGCTGAAAGCCCTGGCCAATCCCCAGGATCACCGATTGGATGAACATAAACACCCGTCCTACGATGGACATGGCCGCGACTGCCGCATCCCCGTAAACCGCCGCGTTTACGTTCAGCGCCACATTGGCGATGCTGGCCAATCCCTGGCGGCACAGAGACGGAAATCCGATTTTAATAATCTGCGCGTAAGGCCCGAAACGGCGGGAAACACTTCGAATCGACAGTTTGGTAATGCTTTTGCCGGTTAAGAAACAGGAAAGCAAAATGGAAAAGCTGACGCATTGGCTGATCAGGGTGGCAATCGCCGCGCCGGAAATGCCAAGATCCAGTACAAAAATAAACAGCGGGTCCAGTGCGATATTCAGCACGCCGCCTAAAGTAAGGCCGATCATGGATAAAGCGGCCTTTCCTTCAGAGCGCAGAATATTATTGAGCACAAAGGACGCACACATAATCGGTGCGCCGAACAGAATATACTGCGCATAGCCTCTGGCGTAAGGCAGTATGGTCGGGGTCGTGCCTAAAAGGTCCATCAGTCCATCCACAAAGCTCAGACCGAAAACCGTCAGCAGCAATCCGAAAGTCAGTGCGCTGAAAAAAGCGGTGGAGCCGATGACGTTGGCGTCCTTTTGTTTTTGCTGGCCCAGCAGCCGGGAGATGTTGCTTCCCGCTCCCATGCCGAGCGTGAATCCCACCGCCTGGATAATTGCCATCAGCGAAAATACGATTCCCACAGCGCCGGTGGCGCTGGTCCCCAGCTGGGAAACAAAAAAGGTGTCCGCCATGTTGTAAATCGATGTTACCAACATGCTGATCGTCGTGGGAATTGCCAGTGAAACGATCAATTTGGAAACCGGTGTTTGGGTCATTTTCTCATATTGAGCTTGATCTGCTGCTTTTGGATTCATTCTTTCTTCTCCTTGATTTGCATATTTTATACCAATTCTTCCCCTGTCAGATTCCGGTACATCCGCCGCAAAAAATTCTTCAATAAAGCTGTTTCCTCATCGGAAAACCCTTCCAATTCCCGCTGCTCTATTTCTGAAAAATGGACCTGCATCCGGGCAAATACCCGTCTGCCTTTCTCTGTGATAGCCACAGTCGCCGACCGTTTGTCTCCCTGCCGGTCTTCCCTGCGGATCAGTTCTTTTTCCTCCATGTTGGAAAGAATCCGTGAAACGGTAGCCGGCTCAATGTTGTAATAAGCCGCAAGGTCCCTTTGCCTGCACTGATCGTGCTGGATCAGATAAGACAAAATTTTAGGCTGACCGGGCGAAAGTCCTTCCCGCGCCAAATAGGGGGAAACCGCTCCCTTCTGCGCGGAAAGCGCTTTGACAATCATCACATGAAATGGAATCTGCAAAACAATCCCTCCTGCTTTCCAATAGTTAGCTTTGCAACTATTAGCTTTGCAATAATTTGTATTATACTGTGCGCCCACGCCTCTGTCAATCCGAGCCACGATAAAAATCCTGTCTTTTCAAGGCTGAAATTTTGCTCTCTTTGCACCCAAAAAAGGAGCGGGAAAAATCCGCTCCTTTTTCATGGCCTGTTATGCACGACCCCGTAAAACCAAACTTTTTCCTTACCCTTTCCCCGATTCCTCTTCAAACAGCACTTCGTAGCTGCATACCCACGCTGGAAAATATCCTACGCGACAGGCAGTGCGCTGAGAAGCCAGGTTGCTGCTGGATGTTCCGTAGTAAGGGATTTTTCCCGCTTGGAGCACTGCCAAAGACAATTGAGAAATCAAAGCTGCTGCCAGGCCCTTTCCACGCCAATCCGGCAAAACGTCCACCCCCACCTGCCAAAGCATCTCACAGTCTTCACTGGCCCCTGCTATCCCCACCAGTCTCTCGCCGGCCCAGGCGGAAACCGCCAGCACATCCGGCCTTGGTCCATCAGGATCATATCCCAGCGCGTTGGAAAATCCCGGTATCCGATACAGCTCTTCCATCTGCTCTCTTTTGCTCCATTCCAATCGGATTTTATCCGGCGCCGAAAGGGAGCGCAGGCGCTTCGGGTCAGGCAAAAAATAATGTCCGAGGCTTCGCAAAAACGGCTGGGACCATAAAGCATCCCGTTCCAGCGCGCCGAGCTGCCGCTGCAGCCCCGGGAGCAACGAAGCGGAAGCGCTGATTACCGTTCCCGCTCCGAAAGTGACCATATCGAAAGCCGGTCCCCGGCGTGAAAACGGCCTGTGTCCGGGCAGGTCGGCAGATGGGCAGAACCAGATCCCGGGCCGGTCAAAATCCGAAGCCGAACAGTTAAGATCAAGCGCCAGCTGCTTTTTGGCTTCCAGCACCATCTGCTGCTGATTCATCTTTTTTCCTCCTGACAATAAGGCAAAATCGCGCGGTAAGCCCGCGTTAAATCGGACATCGGGCAAGCGCAGTTGGCCGGGCTGGTAGACGGAAGCAAAAAAGCCTTTTTCCCTGTTTCCGGCAGGCAAAACCGATTGTAAAGCTCATACGCTTTTCGTCCCGTCGTAAAAACCGCCGCAATAGGGGCGGACTCCAATATTTCTGCAATGGGATTTGCTTTCGGTTCCCGAATGCTGCTGTCTGAAGCGCCTGCTATCACGCAGGAGGCCAACACATCCCACAAAGCAATGCGGTGGCGCAAACAAAATGCGCGCCGGGCGTCTGTGCCCTCCGGCGCTGGCTCCTCAAAAATCTGCGCCAGCACCGTCCAAAACCGGTTGCGAGGATGCGCATAATAAAATCCCGCCTCCCTGGATTTGGGAGACGGCATCGTCCCCAAAAGAAGCACCCTGGAATCCTTGCCGCAGACAGGCGGCAGCGGATGGATCACCCGATTTTCCTCCATCGCTATTCCCCCAGATTTTTGATAAAGCAGATGATACGGCCGGCCTCCGAAAAGCCGCCGCTCAAATGAAACTGTTGGCTTTCCCGGTTTTCCAGCGCGCAATCGGACCCCATTTCGAGACATCCTTTCTGCCTGCACCATCTTTCGCATTCTCTCAGCAGCGCTTTTGCAAAACCTCGCCTTCTGTATTCCGGCGTTACGAATATCCCCTCCAGATATCCCACCGGCGAACCGGAAGAGCCTTCCACATAATCCCGCCGAATCCCGCATTGGGCAAAGCCTGCAGGTACATTCTGATCGTACAGTAGAAAAACAGCGGCATCGGGATTCTGAAGCAGTTGCTGAAACTCTCGCTCCAGCTCTTCCTGCTCGTGCGAGGGCCATAATCGCAGCGCCATCGCCGCCGCTTCACGCCACTGACCCGCTTTTGCCTGCCTGATTCCCACCTTTTTCACTCCTTTTTGATATTTTATCACATAATATTACAATTTGTATTCATAAAAAAGAAAGTTGGTTTTCCTCATATCCACTTCGGATGATGGAGATGATCTGCGGCATGCGGTATTCCAACCCGCACGCCTGGCACGTCCTGACATACTCCTCCCACAGCCTGCCGGCCATTGGGGAATTGCAGCTGTAATCGTCCCCATATGTTTTCCGGTACCGGGCGGACAGGCCGGGAAAGCGCTCATCCAGCCGGGCATAAAAATAGTCCCTCTGCCGATCCCGCATCGTCAGGCCAAACATGTTTCTGCCGCCATTGAAGATATATTTTGCCCCTGACTGCGCCGCTTTTTCGACAATGGCGCGGATATTTTCCGGCTTGTCGGTAATCCAGGGAAGAGACGGCATCAGCAAAACACCGGCGGTAATCCCCGCGCCCGATAGTTTTTGAAGCGCGTCAAACCGCCGGGAGGACAGCGGCGCAAATGGCTCGATCTGCCTGCTCAATTGGTCCTGTGCCGCGGTGATCGTGATGTTGACCGCCGCGGGCTGATACGCTTGGATGCGCTGCAAAACCGGTATATCCCGCACCACCAAGTCAGATTTGGTCGCGATTACGATTCCAAAACCGTACCGCGCGATTTTCTCTAGTACCCGCCTTGTCAAAAACTCCGTTTTTTCAAAAGGGTTATACGGATCGCTCATCGAACCGGTATGCACGATACCGACCCGCCGCTTGGAGCGAAGTTCTCTCTCCAGCGTATCCAGCGCATCCTTTTTGGCGCGGACATGGTCAAAATCATCGATTCCATAACATTCGCTGCGGCTGTCGCAGTAAATGCAGCCGTGGCAGCATCCCCGGTACAGATTCATATTGTAATGGCATCCAAACCATTCGGTCTGCTCCCGGTAACCGGAAAGAATGGTTTTGGCAGGGATATACTCCATACCTGTCTCCCCTTTATAAGTAGTCCAGGCCCGCTTTTTTTGCCTGGCTGTGCTGAAACTTTCTCGGGACACGAAAAATCCTGCCGTCCCGCTCAAACCGCGCACCGGTCTGCATGAAGCGGAAAGGGATTCCCCGCAGCATGCACTGGCGGCGTAAATCCAACACCCACTCATAGCGGCACAGCCTTGCCTCATTTCCGGATTCGCCGCCCACAGTAAGCTGTTCTACCCAGTCGCCCAGATAATCGGACAGATCGATCGGCCCCAGCAAAGGCGAGCAAACCAGCTGTTTGTGGCAAATCGGCGCCTCCCGGTAAATCGGCAGGCGGAAATCCGCCCGATCCTGGTTTTCCACCGTGCAGCAAATGGTGACATTTGGATATCCTTCCCCCCAATCCTGCGGAACACACTGGCTCAGGCGATGGATTCGTTTGGTAATCATAAAAAAATGCAGATCCTGCCGCCTGGCGATCATCCGCCAAGCCTCTTCCCGCCAAGCATCCGCATCCTCCAGAAAAAAATCGGAGGTAAAGCAGGTATAGACCACTTCCCCTGCGGGGATTTTATAGCTTCCGTCCCGGTTTTTTTGAATCGGAAGAGTAAATTCCCGATTCTTTCGCACTGTATCCGGAATGCGGCCGTATCTGCTGTCCATCCGAAACACATAGCAATGGCGGCACCCTTCGCTGATTCGATGACAGCCGTGCCAAGGATTCCAGCCAGCCAATCCCAGCCCCCCTTTTTTCAACAAATTTGCTTTTTATTGGTTTTATGTTAGAATAGGCAAAGACGCAGCCAAACTGTTTTGAGTTTTTTCAATTTTTTGGCGGGAAGGAATGCTGTATCATGCCTCGTTTTGTTTTTATTGTAAACCCGGTGGCGGGAAAAGGCCAACACGCAGCCGCTCTCTGCGACCGGATTGAAAAACACTTTGCCGGCCGGACACAGGATTACGAAATTTACCGTACCTGCGGCCCACGGGATGCTTTTCGTTTTGTCCAGTCCTATCCGACGGAGAATGACGGCACTCAAATCTGTTTCGTCGCCTGCGGCGGAGACGGAACACTTCACGAAGTGGTAAATGGCGCCGCCGGGCGCCAGGATTGCGCAGTGTCAGTCATTCCCTGCGGTTCGGGGAACGATTATGTGAAAAATTTTGGCGGGGCCGACGCTTTCACCGATTTGGACCGGATAACCCGGGGCGCTCCTTATCCGGTTGATTTGCTGGACTGCTCCGGCGAATACGCGGTCAACCTGTGCAACATCGGGTTCGATGCCCGCGTAGCGCACCACATGTCCAAATTCAAGCGAATCCCGTTTGTTTCCGGTCCACTGGCCTACACTCTTTCGCTGCTGTTTTGCATTCTCGGGCCGATCAGCAGCGGGATGAGCATATCCTGCGAAGGGCAGGAACCAATGGATGAAAGCCTGATTCTGGCAGTGGCCGCCAATGGCTTTTGCTATGGCGGCGGATACTACCCTGCGCCGGACGCCTGCACCGCCGACGGCACAATGGAATTTTGCGGAATCCGGAAAATGTCCCGCTTTCAAATGTCTCAGTTTATCCGCATTTATCAAAAAGGCCAACACTTGGAAAATCAGCGGTTGGCTCCCAAAATCGTGTATCGCAAAGGAAGCAGCGTAACTTTGCGCGGCAAACATCCGTTAATCGTCTGTCTGGACGGGGAAATCCGGAAGAAAAAGGAACTGACGATCCGTTTGATTCCCGCCGCCCTGTCCTTCTGGCTCCCGTCGGGGACGGTACCGGCCAACCTGCCGGCGACCCACGCTGTTCAAAACTGACTTTTTCCTTTCGCATTTTGCCTGGCGGCCGTGTAATCGGCCGCCTTTTTCCATAGGAATCCGGCAAAGAAAGCCAACAAAATCCCCGCTGCGGTTCCGGTGCTGTCCAGCAGCACGTCCTGCAGCTGGCCGCTCCTGCCCGGCACAAGAAGCTGATGTATTTCATCGCTGATTGCGTAAACCGTACCCACCACCCAAGCGCGCACTACTTTTCTGCGCCGGCCTTGTTTTTGGATAGAAGCGCTCCAGTACAGCAGCACGCCCAATACCGCATAAACCAAAAAATGGGCCGTTTTCCGCACCAAAAACTGCGCGTTTTCCACCCATACCGCCTGCTCTTCGGCGGAAAGTTCGGAAAAACCCGGCCAGAACCAAAACGCCGTATGAAAGGCAGTCTGTCCGCTGAGATGGGAAGACTGCTCCGCGTTCTGCGACGAAAACGCGAAGATAAGCCCCATCCATAACAAGGTAAGCACCCCGGGCAAAAGCCGCCGGAAAATCCCTTTTCGGTTACTCTTTTGGTTCAACGCACCCATCCTTCCAGTTCCACCATTTGCATTTTTCCGGATCCGGGTTCGGCGTTTGGGCAAAGTACACGGCGCAGCAGTAGACATACAATACGCACCTGTCCTGATAGCCATGCATTGCGCAGTCACGGTCGTACATCTCCTGCGGATCCTGACCGCGCAGATCTTCTATCCGGAAAATCCCCAGCGATTCCAGATGCTCTGCCATATTTTTTCCCACGCCCGGAATGTCCAGCAAAGAGGAGCCGGTCATTTTTTCAGAGCCGCCTCCCACTCTTTCTCCCGGAACCCGACCAAAACCCGGTCTTCCGCCAGGAGGATCGGCCGCTTGACCAGCATCCCGTCTTGTGCCAGCAGCGCATATTGCTCCTCCTCACTCAAAGAGGAAAGCTTGTCCTTGATTCCCAGTTCTTTATACAAGCGACCGCTGGTATTAAAAAAGCGCTTGAGCGGCAATCCGCTTTTTTGGTGCCAAAGCGCCAGTTCCGCCGCGGTCGGGTTTTCCTCCTTGATATGACGCCGGTCAAAGGAAAATCCGTTTGCTTCCAGCCATTTGGCCGCTTTTTGACAGGTCGTGCAGGTTGGGTATTCTATCAACAGCATCAAAAACGCCTCCCAATATAAAATAGAAATGGAGCATTGCCCAAAAAAGAATCTGCTTTTATGCTCAGGCTATGTCACGCAGATCCCGGCGGGCTTCCTGTTCGGTATCCGCCGAAAAAACGAACCGGCCTTTTGCGTCAAAAACTTCCACATGTCCGTTGACCCATTTCATCGTATACTCCATGATAAAACCCGCCTTTCTTTGATTCTGGCTTTATTTTATCAGGAGTTGTGTCCCAAAAAACGGACTGCATTGAAAAAGGAACCGGCTTTTCACAGGCTCTCTGTGAAAAGCCGGTATTTTACAGTAAATCGTCACATGCCATATAAGCGCCAATCGAAACCGCCGTACCGCTGTCCGGTCCGTCGAATTGGAAAGAACCGTAACATTCCAGGCCTGACAATGTCATGGAAAAATCCGCTTGATAAATTCCGCTCTCTTCATCCAGGTAAATTTCGCTCAAATCCACATACGGGAGGATCTCCTCATATCCCATCCCGATATAGATTTCATCGGAAAACCAGGCCTCTTGTGTCATTTCCACATAGGAAATCAGGCTTTGACCGGTACAGTCCACATCGTCGGTCGCAAAGTACAGGCCCCAATCCGGATAGAAGAAAACCGTGCCCGAATCATGCGGATACAGCTCATACTCTTCGCCGAAAAAATCCCACATTTGCTGCAGGGCTTCTCCGATATACCAGATACCGGTTCCAACGCTGGCGTTGGTGCCGGTGGAGTTGTCTTCCTCATAGGTAAAATACATCAGGTAATTGACGATACCGTCGTTTTCATCATAATACGCGGCAAAATATTGTTCGCCGTCCTGCCCGATGAGCATGTCTTCGACATCTTCTATTTCTATTTCCGGCAGATACAGCTGCGCGGCGGACAAAGCTTCCTCCCGATTCATACCGATAGATACGCCACAGACAGTAAAGCCCACATCCCGGTCACTGGCTATCAGCATATCGATCCGGCCGGTTTCTTCGCTTACCGTGACCAGCAAAGAGCCATCCAGATTGGTGTACGTACTGTTCTCCCCGGTTAAAACCACGCCGGTCGCCGCCTTAAAATCCTCCAAGGTCCAGCCAAGACAACGGCTCAATTCTTTTTCGACTACTGGCGCTTCAACAAGGGAAACCTCCTCGATTTCGCCGGATCCCTTCTCCATGATCTGGTTGACCACCGTATACACCAGAATACCGCCGACCACAAACAGCGCCAGCACTAACAAGGCGATGGCAATCACCACCGGAACGATCCATTTATTCTTTTTGCGTGGCGGAACTGTGGCCGGACTGCCGGGCACCGATGCCGGAGGGATGGGGCCGCTGCCAAAAGGCACAGGAGCCCCGTTGGCGTCTGCCTGCTCCTGCTGATCTGTATTCGGATTGAAGTCCACCGCTTTTTGCGGCAGTTTTGGCGCAAATCCATCGTCTGATAAATCGTCAGGCTTCCGCGGTTGGGTCGATTCTATTTTCTGGCCGCACCGGGGGCAAAAAAGGTCTTTTTCTTCTAAAGTCTGGCCGCAGCGGCTGCAAAACATAGCCAATCCTCCTTTTTCTTGTTTTCCTTATCATATCGTAAAACGGGCTGAATTTCAACAAAAATCCCCTGCGGAACAATCCATCCGCAGGGGATTTTAATTAAACGTTCGTTACAGCGGCCGGTTCCTTCGTTTTTTCTTGCTCCGGAAGATTTTCCCTTGCCACCGCTAGCATCAGCTTGATGCGGTTTTCCTGATTCACGCGGGTTGCGCCGGGGTCATAGTCGATGGGCACAATATTGGCCTGCGGATAAAGGCTTTTGATTTTCCGGATCATGCCTTTACCCACAATATGATTGGGCAAACAACCGAACGGCTGGGCGCAGACGATGTTTTGATAGCCGCTTTCCACCAGTTCGACCATTTCCGCCGTTAAAAGCCAGCCCTCGCCCATCTTGCATCCGTATCCGATCATTGGCTCCACCATCTTTTTCACTTTCTGGTAAGCCGACGGCGCCACAAAACGGGAATGTCTCTTTGCCGCCTCGATTACCGCGGCCTCGATCCTGGTCAAATACTGCATCAAAAGATCGATCACCATGTATTTCGCGCGGCTGCCGCCGTACAGTTTAATGTCTTCCAGACGGTTATCCACTTTAAAAAGCATAAAACCAATAACGCCCGGCACCATTACCTCGCAATCCTGCCCATGCAGGAAGGCTTCCAGGTTATTGTTTCCCAAGGGGGAGTATTTGACATAAATCTCTCCGACCACACCTACCTTGGTCACGCACCGCGGCGTGATCGGCAGTGCGGCATATTCATCGGATATGGCGTTCAGATTTTCCCTGACCTCTTTCAGATTCAGCCCTTTTCCAGCCGAAAGCTGTTTCGTCAGCCGATCGACCCACCGGTCCAGCAGTTTCTGACTGCTTCCCGGTACGGTTTCATAAGGCATCGTCTGATTGTGTAAAAGCACCAGCAAATCTCCGTATGCCAATACTGCCAATGCTTTGCGCAAAAGAGGCAGCGTCAGCTGAAAGCCGCTGTTCTTCTCCAGACCGGACAGGTTTAAAGAAATCACCGGCATGTAGTCCAATCCCGCTTTTTTCAGCGCCTTACGCAAAAGGTGGATATAGTTGGAAGCCCGGCATCCGCCGCCGGTCTGGGTGATTAAAAGCGCTGTTTTATGCAAATCGTACTTTCCGCTTTGCAGCGCGTCCATAAACTGACCGATGACCAGCAGCGCCGGATAACATGTATCGTTATGTACATATTTCAGTCCTGCATCCACCACCGCCTGGCCGCCGTTTTGCAGAATTTCCAGCTTGTAGCCATATTCCTCAAATACCTTCAGCAGGAATCCAAAATGAACCGGCAGCATGTTCGGCACCAATATGGTATAATCATTTTTCATCTCCCGGGTAAATTCCACCCGCTCCATTTCCTGGCTCATTGGGCCGCCTCCTTTCCAAGTCCCAGAGCGGCGAACAGGCTGCGCAGCCGAATCTTAACCGCGCCCAGGTTGGTGATTTCATCGATTTTGATCTGGGTGTAAATCCGTTCTTTTTCTTCCAGGATCCGCCGCACCTCATCGGTGGTAATCGCGTCGACCCCGCAACCGAAAGACACCAGCTGCACAAGGTTGATCCTCGGATCGTTCCACTCGCCCACCAATTTGGCAGCGGCATACAGGCGGGAATGATAGGTCCATTGATTCAGCACCTTTACGGGGAATTTCTCCGCCAGATGGCTGATGGAATCTTCCGACACCACCACCGCGCCCAAATCACAGATCAGCGTATCGATTCCGTGATTGACTTCCGGGTCCAGATGGTACGGACGGCCTGACAGCACGATCACCGGCATATTTTTTTCCTTTGCCAGCGCCAGGTATTCCTCTCCTTTGGCACGGATTTTCGCCATATATGCCCCATATTCCGCATAAGCGGCGTCGGACGCTTCTTTCACATCCCTTAAGCCGATATCGACAAAATATTTGCACAAGATTTTATGCATGTGGGACGGGAAATCTTTCCGGCGGTGCAGGCCCACATAATCGTTGATATAACGCACCCGCTGCATTTGCGTAACGTTTGCGCCGATCACCTCCGGATAATAAGCCACCACCGGGCAGTTATAATGATTGTCCCCCATCTGCTCATCCAGGTTATAGGACATGCAGGGATAAAAAATCGTATCGATCCCCTCGTCCAGCAGCGCCTGGACGTGCCCATGCATCAGCTTCGCCGGGAAGCAAACTGTGTCCGACGGAATGGTGGCCTGCCCTTTTAAGTACAGCTTGCGGTTGGAAGCCGGAGAAGTAACGACCTCAAATCCCAAACGGGTAAAAAAGGTGTGCCAAAAAGGCAGCAGTTCAAACATATTCAGTCCCATCGGGATGCCGATTTTGCCGCGGAAACCCGCCTGAGGACAGTAAGTCTCCAGCAGGTTCCATTTGTAGTCATACAGGCTATACCGTTCCGCCTGTGTGTAGTTGTTCAGCGGTTTTTCACACCGATTGCCGCCGATAAAGCGCCGTCCGTCATTGAAAGTGTTGATGGTCAGCCGGCAGTTGTTGGAGCAGCCCCGGCAGGTGACCGCCTGGACCTTGTGGGTAAAGGTTTGCAGCTGTTCCTGGGTCAGGATACTGCTCTGGTCCCTTGCGTGTTTTTTGGCGAACAGTGCCGCGCCGTATGCGCCCATCAACCCGGAGATATTCGGACGCACTACATCGCGCCCAATCTCCTGCTCGAAAGCCCGCAGGACCGCGTCGTTGAGGAATGTACCGCCCTGCACCACGATATGCTTGCCCAAGTCATCAGCCGAAGCGGCGCGAATCACTTTATAAAGGGCGTTTTTCACCACGCTGATCGACAGCCCTGCCGAAATATTCTCTATGCTGGCGCCGTCTTTCTGCGCCTGCTTGACCGATGAGTTCATAAATACGGTGCAGCGGGAGCCCAAATCGACCGGGCGGTCGGCAAAGATCCCTTTTTGCGCGAAATCGGCAATTGAATCTCCCAGCGCGCCGGCAAAAGTCTGCAAAAAGGATCCGCAGCCGGAGGAACAGGCCTCGTTTAAAAAAATATTGTCAATGACATGATTTCGAATCTTAAAGCACTTGATATCCTGTCCGCCGATGTCGATGATAAAGTCCACATCCGGCCGGAATTTTTCCGCCGCCGTATAGTGTGCAATCGTCTCAACCAGCCCAAAATCGATACCAAATGCGTTTTTGATGATCTCCTCCCCGTAGCCGGTAGATGCGGAAGAGAGCACTTTGGCATTCGGGTAGTCCCGGTAAAAATCGGTCAGGAAATCCCGGATCAGCGGCACCGGATTTCCGGAATTGGGAAGATAGCGAGAGCAGATGATATTTTCATCCTGGTCGATAACCACTGCCTTGACCGTAGTGGAACCGGCATCGATCCCGATATAAACTTTCCGGGCGTCGGCCCCATCCACCTGCGGGACCGTGTCTTTGGCGTGGCGGGCACAGAACTCGTCGTATTCTGCCTGGCTTCGAAAAAGCGGTTCGCAGCTTTTGTAGTTCTCTTTTGCGGTGTATTGGGTGATTCGATCCGCCGCCTCCAGCAAATCGAAAGTCTGGGAACCGGGGGTCATGGCAGCACCCATGGCCACATAATAAAGGGAGTTATCCGGGCAGATGCCGGTCAGCCCCAAAATCCGGTCAAAAGCTGCCCGCAGCTCGGACAGGAAAGTCAGGGGCCCGCCTAAATAAACAACCTTTCCCTCGATCACCCGGCCCTGAGCCAGCCCTGCGATGGTCTGGTTTACGACTGCCGCGAAAATACTGGCGGACACATCATTTTTGCGGGCGCCCTGATTCAAAAGCGGCTGAATATCCGATTTGGCAAATACGCCGCACCTGGACGCGATGGTATAAATTTTTTCATAGTCCTTTGCCATCTCGTTCATCTGATCCGGCGTAATATTCAAAAGGGTGGCCATCTGGTCGATGAACGCACCTGTACCGCCGGCACAGGAACCGTTCATTCGAACCTCCAGCCCCCCTTGCAGAAACAGAATCTTCGCATCCTCTCCTCCCAGTTCGATGACGACATCGGTTCCCGGAAGCAGGCGGTTAACCGCCACACGAGTGGCGTAAACCTCCTGTACAAACGGCAGTCCCAAACTTTCCGCCAGTCCCATGCCGGCGGAACCGGAGACAGCGATCTGCATGCGCGGCGACTGTGGGAACTTTTCCGCAATGCGGCAAAGCATCCCGGACGCTTTTTCCGTTATGCGGGAAAAATGCCGTTCATACTCCTGATATACAATGTTTTCCTCCTCATCGAGCACCACACATTTAAGCGTTGTGGACCCGACATCCAATCCAATTTTCACTTTTCTCACCTTCCTGAACCCTGTACAAGCAATTATGCGGAAATTTTTTCAAATTGGCTATTATATAAATCGGCGTAAAAGCCATTTTTTTTCATTAATTCATCGTGCGTCCCCTGTTCCACAATGTCGCCATCTTTCAAGCATAAGATCAAATCGGCATTTTTGATGGTGGACAGCCGGTGCGCAATGACAAAACTGGTCCGTCCGGCCATCAGGTTATCCATCGCTTTCTGGATCGAAATTTCCGTCCGGGTATCCACCGAACTGGTAGCCTCGTCCAAAATCATGATCCTCGCGTCGGATAAAATGGCCCGCGCAATCGTCAAAAGCTGTTTTTGCCCCTGGGAGACGTTGGTTGCTTCTTCGTTCAGCTGCATCTGGTAGCCACCGGGCAAAGTGCGGATAAAGTGGTCCACCTGTGCTGCTTTTGCCGCCGCGATCACTTCTTCATCGGTGGCGTCCAGCCGGCCATAGCGAATATTCTCCATGATTGTGCCGTTGAAAAGCCAGGTATCCTGCAATACCATACCGAATTCTGTGCGCAGATCTTCCTTGGTAAATTGGTCTATATTGTGCCCATCGATAAAAATATCTCCGGCGTCAATATCGTGAAAGCGCATCAAAAGCTTGACCAGCGTTGTCTTGCCGGCGCCGGTTGGGCCGACAATCGCCACTTTCTGTCCGGCTTTCACGTCGGCGGAAAAATCCTTGATGATCACCTCGTCCGGGCCGTATCCAAAACGGACATGGGAAAAGCGCACGTCTCCTTTCAGCCGGATTTGATTTGCCGCCGGTTCCTCACCCCGATGGGCCAGCGACAGACGCGGCTCGATTGCCGCCTCTTCCGGCTCTTCCAAAAACGCAAAGACCCGTTCTGCCGCCGCCACCGTCATCTGCAGCTGGTTGGCGATGTTGGCCATTTGGGTGATGGGATGGGTAAAATTGCGTACATACTGGATAAATGCCTGAATGCCGCCGATGGTCATGGTCCCGCCTGCCGCCATGGAGGCGCCCATAATACAGATGACGACGTATCCCAGATTCCCCACAAATCCCATAATAGGCTGCATCAATCCGGATAAAAACTGCGCTTTCCATCCTGCATTGTATAATTTTTTATTTTGCTCGTCAAACGCTTTCACGGATTTTTCTTCTCCGTTAAAAGCTTTGACCACCAGGTGACCACCGTACATTTCTTCCACATGTCCGTTTACCGTCCCGAGGTATTTTTGCTGGTCTCTGAAGTACCCCTGGGATTTTTTCATGACCCCTGTGACCAGCAGTAAGGACAGCGGCAAAATGCACAAAGCAACCAATGTCAGCTTCCAGCTGATACTCAGCATCATAATCAGCACACCGACCATGGAGGTGATGGAAGTAATCAGCTGGGTAATGCTTTGGTTCAGGCTTTGACTTAGCGTATCCACATCGTTGGTGATACGGGAGAGGATCTCCCCCTGGCTGATCCGATGGAAGTACCCCAGCGGCAGCCGGTTGATTTTTTGGATAATCTGCTGCCGCAGGTTATAGGACACCTTGGCCGAAATCCCCGCCATGGTAAAGCCCTGGATATAGGAAAACAGGGCGCTGAACAAATACAGGGCCAGCAGCGTCAGCAAAACCATGCCGATGTAACCGAAGTCTATGGCGCCGTCCCCACCGGCAATCACGGCCATGATCCCCTTTGCCAATTCATCCGTCGCTTTCGCCAGAACTTTTGGTCCTACGATTGTAAATACCGTGGAAACAGCGGCGCATAAAAGCACCATGAGAATCGCCCAATGAAAAGGCTTGAGATAAAAAAGCAGTTTTCCGGTGCTTTCTTTCCAGTTTTTCGCTTTTTCGCCCACCATCATCTTCCCGCCCGGTCCATGGCCGCGCATCGGCCCCCGGGGAGCGGCACTTCGTTCCCGGCTCACTGCAACTCCTCCTTTGAAAGCTGGGATTGGGCAATTTCCAAATATTCCGGACAGTTTTTCAAAAGCTGCCCATGGGTCCCTTTTCCCACAATCCGCCCGTGGTCCAACACGATGATCTGATCCGCCCGCATAATGGTGCTGACCCGCTGGGCTACGATCAACACAGCGGCATTTTTGTCCAGTTTTTTCTGCAAAGCGCTCCGCAAAGCCGCATCGGTCTTAAAGTCCAGCGCGGAAAAGCTGTCGTCAAACAGATAGACCAACGGTTTTCTGGCCAGTGCGCGGGCAATGGCCAGGCGCTGTCTTTGCCCGCCGCTGACATTTTGTCCTCCCTGTGCGATAGATGCGGACAGATCTCCATCCTCGTCCCGGACAAAATCTTCCGCCTGAGCGATCCTGAGCGCCTCCCAAATTTCCTCGTCCGAGGCGTCTTCCTTTCCATATCGGATATTCGACGCGATGTTCCCGGAAAAGAGCACGCTTTTCTGCGGCACATAGCCAATGATCTGCCGCAGCTGTTTCTGTGTCATTTGCCTTACATCCACCCCGCCGATGGACACGCTGCCTTCGGTGACATCATAAAAACGGGGAATCAGGTTGAGAAGAGTTGATTTGCCCGCCCCGGTAGAACCGATAAACGCGGTGGTCTCCCCTGCTTTCGCAGTAAAATTCAAATCAGACAGCACATCGCTTTCCGCATTTTGGTAACGGAAAGATACCTTTCGAAATTCCACCGTGCCGCCTGAAACAGCGGCCTGCACCGGCGTTTTGGGGTCCTGGATACCGGGATCTGTGTTCAGGACCTCAGCCACACGGTCAGCGGAAACCGCTGACCGCGGTACCATAATAAACATCGCAGCGATCATCAAAAAGGACATCATGATCTGCATGCCGTACTGCATGAAAGCCATCATATCACCGATCTGCATGGTCGAAGCCGCGATTGCGTGACCGCCGACCCAAATAATAACCAAGGTGACCAGGTTCATCACCAGGTTCATGGCAGGCATCGCAAACGCCATCGTCCGCTGTACAAACCGGGTGGTGTCCTGCAGGTCCCGGTTGGCTTTCTCAAAACGGTTTTCCTCATATTTTTCATTTCCGAACGCCCGAATCACCATCAGGCCGGACAAATTTTCCCGGCTGACCAGATTCAGCCGGTCGATCAGCTTCTGCAGCGCCTGGAATTTCGGCATGGCAATGGCGAAGATGATCATGATCAATCCAATCAGCACCACAACTGCCAAAGCGATGATCCAACTGAGAGAAACGCTTTTTCCCACCGCCATGACAATGCCGCCAATGCCCATGATCGGCGCGTAGCACATGAGCCGGATTCCCATGGTAATCAGCATCTGCACCTGCTGTACATCGTTCGTGGTGCGGGTGATCAGAGACGCGGTGGAAAATCGGTCAAATTCCCCGCTGGAAAAGCTCTCCACCTTTTGGAAGATATCATGGCGCAGGTCGCGGGATACTGCCGCGCCTATTCTGGCTGAAAAAAATCCCACGCCGACAGCCGCCAACACACCGGCCAGCGCCACCAGCAGCATTTTGCCGCCGGTCAGCAGAATATAGTTTTGCTGCTTCTGATGCAAATCCACGCCCGCGTCTTGATAAAGCAGCGCCGTAAAGGCTGTCGCGACTTGCTCTTTGAGTGAATCGTCCGCCTGCGAAGCCGCAAGATACGCCTGTTGTACCATCTGCTCCGGCATGTTTTTCAACATGGGCAGCATCTGATACAGCGCTTCTCCATCGATGCCGGACAAATCGGCGCTTGTGCTTTGGGTCAGACCGTTTTGGGATGCGGCGGCTTTCGCAGCATTTACAATCGTCAGTGCGCTCTGCCGATACGTTTTCTGCGCTTCTTCGGGCGCTTTGCCGTCCGGCAGGAGATAAACGCCATCTTTTTTCTCATAAGCGCTTTGGAAAACATTTTTCTCCTCTTCGCTCAGAAACAGGCAAATCATTTCCATCCCTTGTTCGCTGATTTGCTCCGGCATTGGCTCATCAATTCCGTTTTTCTGCAATCCCACATTGACGATATCGCTCATCAGATTCGGCAGACTCAAATCGCTGATTGCCTGTCCGAACAGAAGCAGCACACACAGCAACAGTATGAAAGCAAACGGTTTTATATATTTTAGGATAACTTTCATACGTTTCTCCTTTAAATTCTTGCTGAATTCGTCTTTTTTTCATCCTTTTTTCGATGAAATATACAAAAATTATATGCTTTCATTGTGAACTTATCGTGAACGAAATCGCAATAATTATCCCTTTTCGGCACAAAAAAGCAGGATAAAAAAGCAATTGGGGCAGACACTTTTCGGCGGCTTTACTTCCTTTTTCAGGAAAATAAAAAAAGGCCAACGGCCCTTTTTTACTCTCTTCTGGTCAAATGATACAACCCTGCGTTGACAATCGCCGCCGCCACATTACTGCCTCCTTTGCGTCCTCGCGCCACAATGCAGGGGACGCCTGCGGTCATAATCCTTTCTTTGGAAGAAACGACATTGACAAACCCCACCGGCACACCGATAACCAGTCTGGGCGAAACCGCGCCCTCCCGGATCAGTTCATCCAGACGCAGCAATGCCGTCGGCGCGTTTCCGATGGCAAAAATCAGCGGAACGGTAAGCGAAGCTGCTTTCTCCATTGATACGCAAGCCCTGGTGACGCCGCGTTCCCGTGCCTGCCGGGCCACGTCTTCATCCGACATAAAACAATGGACCTGCCCGCCGAACGACGCCAGCGCTTTTTTGTTAATGCCGGAAAGGGCCATTTGGGTGTCGGTCACAACATGCGCCCCTTCGGCAAGCGCCTGCGAAAGAATCTGCGCCGCGTTTTCGCTGAAATAAAGGGTGTCGGCATATTCCAAATCCGCCGTTGTGTGGATGACCCTCTTGACGATATGCGCCGTTTCGGCGGGAGGCTGCCGATCCCCCAGCAATTCGGTAATGATTTCAAAGCTGCGCCGTTCAATTTCTTCCGGCTGTATCTGTTCGATTTTCATGCAAATTCCCCCTATTTTTCTATCCCGTCTCTGGCTGGAATCCCTCTGTCAAAAGGATGCTTCTCCTTTTTCATTTCGGTCACATAATCTGCCGTTTCCAGCATGGCCGCGGAAGGCTGCCGGCCGGTGAGCACGATTTCCCATCCGGACGGCCTGTCCTGCAAAAACGCCAGCAGTTCTTCCTCCTTCAAAAGCCCTTTCCGGCAGGCGCCAATCGCTTCGTCCAGCACCAACACCCCATTTGGCTTTTGGGCGCAGTATTCTTTCGCCTTTTTCAGATTTTCTTCGTGGGCGCACAGGCAATCCTTTTTCTGCCTTTCATCCATTTGAAAAGAGAAACCGGAAAGTTTCGGATAGGCCAGCGTCCGGATTCCCAGCCGCTCCAGCGCTTTGATCTCGCCGCTGTCTCCCCGCTTGAGGAACTGTACGACCAAAACCGGGTACCCGCGGCCTGCCGCACGCAGTGCAAGGCCCATGGCAGCGGTGGTTTTTCCCTTGCCGTCGCCGTAATACAAATGAACCAATCCCAATTCCCGCGCCATATCAAAGCCCTCTTTCCACAATCCGATAGACCTCGTCCATGTCCAAAGACCGGCGCAATCCATCGGCCAGAATATCATATTGCTGCTGTTTGTACGCCGCGATATCCAGCGCCTTTACCGCCTCGGGGTCCATTCCTTTTTCCCGCATCAGCGCAGAAATCAGCGCCTGTGCCGTTTCCGGCCGGTCGAATATCCCATGCAGGTAGGTGCCGTATACATTTTTCCAATTCACCAGATTCCGGTCGGTTCCTGTCAATCCCATATGGATTTCATACCCGTCAAAAGGCTGACCGGACAAGGAAGCCAACGGCCCGTCCACCCGGTCCAGCACTCCCTGGGTGCGGGTGCGGGTCTTTTCGCCGGCAAATTCTGTTTCCAGCGGCAAAAGGCCCATACCGTTGATCTGGCCTCCATGTTCCACTCCAAGCGGGTCCCGAATCGACCTGCCGAGCATCTGGAATCCGCCGCAAATGCCCAATACCGGCTTGCCTTTCGCCGCATGCTTCTGCACGGCCGCCTCCAACCCATTCTGCCGCATCCACAGCAAATCATCCATGGTGTTCTTGGTGCCGGGCAGGATAATCAGATCCGCGTCGCCCAGCTGGCCCGGCGAGGAAACATACCGCACCGAAACCTGCTCCATATATTCCAGTGGGTTAAAATCGGTAAAATTGGAGATGCGCGGCAGGCGAATCACCGCTATATCAATGGTGGCAGCCGTGTTTCGGCGGGAAAACCGCTCGGTCAGGCTGTCTTCATCGTCCACATCCAGATGAAGGTAAGGCACCACGCCGAGCGTTGGAATGTGAATGATATCTTCCAGCATGCCAAGGCCCGGCTCCAAAATCTTCACATCCCCGCGGAATTTATTGATGATCGTGCCTTTGACCATTTTTTTCTCTTCTTCCTCCAGCAGCAGCATCGTCCCGGCCAGAGCCGCAAACACACCGCCCCGGTCAATATCTCCCACCAACAGCACCGGTGCCTGTACCATCTTTGCCATACCCATATTGACAATATCGTTTTCCTTGAGGTTGATTTCCGCCGGGCTGCCGGCCCCTTCCAGAACAATGATGTCATTTTGCGCCGCCAGTTGATTATAGGCTGCCAGAATATCAGGAATCAGCTGCGTTTTGTATCGGTAATAGTCCGCAGCCCGCATCACGCCCCGCACCTCTCCGTTTACGATCACCTGCGAGCCCTGGTCACTGGTGGGTTTCAGTAAAATCGGGTTCATCTGCACCTGTGGCTCCACGCCCGCGGCTTCCGCCTGCATGACCTGGGCCCGGCCCATCTCCAGCCCATCCCTTGTAATATAGGAATTCAGCGCCATGTTCTGGGATTTAAACGGCGCTACCCGATAACCGTCCTGCCGAAAAATCCGGCACAGGCCCGCCGCAATCAGGCTCTTTCCAGCGTTGGAGGTGGTTCCCTGGATCATAATTGCCTTTGCCATCCCGATTTTCCCCTTTCTGTTTCTGCGTTTCCCGGTTCTGTTTTTAGAACCTGACGAATCCCGTTGATCAGCCTAGTATTATCCTCCCGGTTTTTCACTGCGACACGGCAATACCGGTTGTCCAGCCCTCGGTAATTGCCGCAGGAACGAATCAGAATGCCAAACCGCTCCAGCCGCCGCGGCAAATCGTCTGTCGGCGCTTGGAAAAGCAGGTAATTTGCCTTTCCCGCATACACCTGCAAGCCGAGATTCTCCAGCTCCTTTTGCAAAAAGTTCCGTTCTTCTGCGATAAACCGTTTTGTTTTTTGCACAAAGTCCCGCTGGGTCAGCGCCGCGATTCCGCAGCTGGACGCCGGAGACGACACGCTCCACGCCTGCCCCGTCTGGCTTATTTGCAAAATCAGCTGCCGGTCCGCGCATAAAGCATATCCCAGCCTGATTCCCGCCATGGCATACATTTTGGTAAACGCTTTCAGAATAACCGTTCCCGGGAACGCGGACAAAAACGGAAGAGCCGTGTACCGCTGCTCCTCTTCCAGAAAATCCGCAAAGCATTCATCCAGCACCAGCAGGGTCCCATTTTTTTGACAGCGTTCCATCAGCCTGCGGACCCATTCGGCTTTTGCCGCGATTCCGGTGGGATTATTGGGGTTGCAAAAAAAACAGATCTCCACCCCTGGGCAAACAGCGTCCAAAAAGCCTTCATCCGGCACAAAACCCGCTTTTTGCGGCAGATCATAATAACATATCTCGCACCCGACACTCTCCAGCGCTTCGGCGTATTCCGAAAAAGTAGGCGCCGGCAATAGCGCGCGGCGTGGTTTTCGGGCCAGGACCAACCGCCAGATCACATCCGCCGCGCCGTTTCCGCATACGATCCAATCGTCCGGCACCCCATAGTAAGCACCGATGGCGCGCCGCAGCTGCCTGCACTGCGGGTCCGGATAGTTTTGATAGCTGTCAACGTCCCGGCAAAGCGCGTCTTTTACCGCCTGCGGCATTCCCAATGGATTGAGATTGGCCGAAAAATCCACTAATTTCACATCCGGGGGCAGTTTTCGATCGGTATAAATATCGCCGCCATGTATTTTTTTCACCATAAGAGCACCCCCGCCAGACGCACCGCCAAAAACAGGCAAAGACTCAATATTGAAGTCAGGGTCATCAGCCGGCAGGCCAGTGGGATATCCTGCGCCGTCACCGGACGGCCCGGATCACCGATGGTCGGCTTATGCACCAGCTTACCGAAATAAAACGCATCCCCCGCCAGCTGAACGCCCAGCGCCCCTGCGCAAACCGATTCGGTTCGGGCGCTGTTGGGGCTGGAATGGTTTTTGTGATCTCTTTTATAAATCCGGCAGGCGTTTTTCCCGTCCAGCCCCAGCAGATGGGACGCTGCGATCATCAGCCAGGCGGATAAAATCGCCGGAATAAAATTCACCGCATCGTCCAGTTTCGCTGCGACTCTGCCAAAATAAAGGTACCGGTCATTTTTGTACCCGATCATGGAGTCCATGGTATTGATTGCCTTGTACAAAAAGCCAAGCGGCGCGCCGCCGATCACCAGATAAAAAAGCGGCGCCACAATTCCGTCGGACGTGTTTTCCGCCACCGTTTCCACCGCCGCTTTTGCCACATGCTCTTCGTCCAGGTTCTGGGTATCCCGGCCGACGATCCAGGAAAGGTAATGCCGTGCCAGCGGCAAATCGGCGTTTTTTAACGGCTCGTAAACCCGCATGCTTTCTGTCCTCAGGCTCTTGGTCGCGGGAATCTGGTAGCAGAAAAGCACCTCCAGGCCAAATCGCAAAGCCGGATGGATCAGCCCTGCGGCATACAAAATCCCAAACGGCACAAAAAAACCCAAAAGGGCCATACCGACCGCAAGCACTGCGCCGCCGCACAATTCTCCCCTTGGCGTTTTGGGGAATACGCGCCGCAGAAACTTCTCCGCGCCGGAAATGCACCATCCCATCACCTGCACCGGGTGCAGCAGCCAATGGGGGTCGCCCAATATCAAATCCAGCAGATAGCCGCACAGAACCGCCAGACATATTTCCATTTTACTTCCTCCCGTCTGTCAACAAAACAATCTGCTCTGCCCGCTTTTCTTCGGGGTCATACCAAAACCTATAACCACCTGCGTTCGGCGCCTGCCAGCTGTAAAAGTCCCGATGCGGATTGGAAAAAGCGTCCAGAATCGCCATGATGGTGCCGCCATGGCAAACAACCGCCAGCGTCCCGCCGGGATGCCGCCGTGCCGCTTCACCAGCAATGGCGGCAAACGCTTTTTGGCTGCGGGCGCGAAATGCCACAGGGTTCTCCCCGCCAGGGAACGGAACGGTTCCGCCGCTGTTCAGCCAATTTTGATAGCCCGGTTCATCCTTCAGCTGCTCATAGTTTTTTCCTTCATACGCACCGAAATCGCACTCTCGCAAATCTCCGCAAATCCTTGCCAGAACGCCCGGATAAAGGATATCCGCCGTTTGTTCACAGCGGCAAAGAGGGCTTCTCCACAGCTCGTCCGGTACAGGAAAGCTGCCGGCCAATGCTTTCAGCTGATCCCGTCCTTCCGGGCTGAGCGGCTCGTCGGTCGAGCCGATGTAGGCGCCTTTTCGATTCCCGGCGGTTTTGCCGTGCCGGATCAGGTACACATATATTTTCATCTCGCCTTGATCTCCATGGCCATGCCGCAGAATACCCGCTCCACCGACGGTGACGCCGCGGCGATTTCGCAAAGGATCCGGCCTACCTGTTCCCGCCAGTCCCGCTCAAACCGGTCCATGGGGATCACGCCGCAGCCGATCTCGTCGCAGACAACGATCTTCACTTTGTTCTCATCCAACCCTTTTCGAACGGCCTGTACCGGGTCCATCCCCTCCTGCATCAGCCGCCGGACCAGCGTATGCAGCCCATATAAAACCGGATATCCAAAAGCTTTATCCAAGCTGCATGTTTTCGCATCCGCCATATCGCCGTCCAAAAAGCCCAATGCCGCCAGCCGCTCTTTTTTCCCGCTGTGGGCGCCTCCCACGATCAGCTTTTCTACCATTCCAGCATTCCTCCAAACGTGCAGATCGCCAAAACCGCCAGCTCGGCAGCCTGCAGAAAAAAGCCTGCCAAATCGCCTGTGATTCCGCCAAACTGCTTGCGGCACAAGCGCCAAAACCACAAGAAAACAAGTCCCATTCCGACCAGTACCGCGGCTCCCGCCCACGCGAATTGCCAGACCAGCAGTCCTCCCGCCAGCAAAAGATAGCCGCCGCAGCAGATTCGCACCGTCTTTTTATCCGCATATCCGGAAAACAGGTGCGCCAAACCGGAATTTTTTGCCGCGGGAAAGCTGACCACTGCCATCGCCGAACAGCACCGGGATAGGAAAAATCCGGCGCAGCAAAGGCCGGTCAGCCGCGGTGTTTCATACATTTGACCCCACAAAGCAAAGTTCGCCAGCAAGTAGCCGCAGCAGACGATAACGCCAAAAGCGCCCACATGCGGATCCTTTAAAATCTCCAGCTTCTTTTGCGTTTCCTGCCTGGAATACAGCGCGTCAGCTGTGTCCACCAATCCGTCGAGATGGATGCCGCCGGATACGATCAGCGGAAGCAGCGTCATGCCGCCCGCAAACAAAAGCGCGCCAGCCCGCCAATATCCGCAAAGCCAGGCCCATCCCAGGCAGAGGCCGCCGGTCAGCAGCCCGACCCAGGGAAAAAAGCAGAACAGATACCGCATGGTATCCTCCCTCCATTGGATCTGCGGCATGGGTACTGAAGAATACATGGAAAATGCGGCGCAAAACCCGCTAAGCCATTTTTTCAAGCAAATCCCTCCCTGCTTTGGTTTGGCGATGGATGATCGGTATGCCGCAGCAAATCTCTGCCGCAATATCGGCCTGAGATGCCAGCCAGCGGTTTACCGCCGCCAGATTTTCCAGATACTCCCCGGTATAAGGGCCGTAATCCAGCCCCTCGCAAAACAAATCTCCGGATACGACCACCAGATTGGGGACGGCCGCGCTTAAAGCATCCAGGCCTTTCTCAACCGCTTCCAGCGCGGCTTTTCCCGCTCCGGATGGGCTGTACATTTCATTTGCCATCCAGTTGGTCATACATTCCAGCAAAGCGGTGTCATAAGAAAGTGACGCGGCTTTTTCCGCCATGCCGGTATAGATTTCCACCGTCTGGAACCCCTTTTCCCGCCGCGCGTCCCGATGTTTTTGAATCCGCGCTTTGGCCTCTTGTCCAAAAGGTTCCATGGTGGCGATATAACATTTTTTACCGCCCAGCGCAGCGGCTATCGATTCCGCCCAGGCGGATTTTCCGCTGGCGGCGGCGCCTGCTACGAATGCGAGCACAGCGCTTCCTCCTTTTTAAAATCGGTATAAGGCTCCACCTTGATATCTGAAAAAGAGCTCATCTGCTCATATACCGCAAGGCCCATATCCAAAACCGGGAACAGCGCCACCGCACCGGTCCCCTCGCCCAGGCACATTCCCGCATGCAGGATTGCCCTGTGTCCCAGTGCGTCCAGAAGCATCTGCCCGGCCGGTTCCGCCGACACATGGGATGCCAGCATATAGTCCGCACAGACCGGGCACAGGCGCACAGCGACCAGAGCCGCCGCCGCGGAGATAAACCCGTCGATGATCACCGGCACCCCGGCGGACGCGCCGCCTAAAAACGCGCCGGCGATTCCGGCCAGATCCAGTCCGCCGACTTTGGCCAACACGTCCAGCGGATCGCCGGCGTCCGGCCGGTTCACAGCGATTCCCCGGCGGATCGCCTCCACTTTTCGGATCAGCCCTTTTGTGGGAAGCCCCGCCCCTACGCCGGTTACGTCACTGGGATCGCGGCCCAGCAACACCGCCGCCACTGCCGCACTGGTGGTCGTATTACCGATCCCCATCTCCCCGGTAGCAATGGCACGGTATCCTTTTTCTGCCAGCCGGCGCGCCAAGCGAATACCTGTCTCCATCGCCTGAATCGCTTCTTCCCGGCGCATGGCAGGCCCCCGGGTCAGATCATCGGTTCCCATCCGGATTTTTTCCTGCAAAAGACCAGGTATTTTCATTTCTTTCGCCACGCCGATGTCCACCGGAATCAAATCGACCCCCGCTTTTTTTGCCATCACACAGGAACTGGTCTTCCCCAGAGTAAAGTTTTCAGTGACGATCGCCGTTACGCTCTGATCCGTCTGGGTCACCCCTTGGGCGACCACACCATTGTCCGCGCAAAAAACCAGCAGCGCCCTGGGGGAAAGCGATACCTGCGCCGTTTTCTGCATCCCGGCAATGCGGATAATCGCCTCTTCCAGCAATCCGAGACTGTGCAGTGGCTTGGCAATGCTGTCCCAGCGACCTGCCGCAGTTTCCATGGCATCCGTGTCCAACGGCTGGATCGATTGAATGGTCTGTTGCAGATTCATACTTCCCGCTCCTTTTGATAGCCGGCGCATTGGGTCAGAAAACGGGCCACCGCGTCCGGATTGCTCCAAAAATACAAATGAGGGTATCCCGCATACAAACGCGGCCCGACATGGGCGCAAAGGTACTCTCCTTTTCGCTTTTGAGCCAGAAAGCCGTCGCCGTTGTGGGATGTGTCCGAATAATGAAAGGAATGCCCCTTGATACTCTCGCCTTTTTGGCAAAGCATCTGTTCCCTGCGGGCCATGAGGTCTACATAGCCGAACCGGACCAGGCGGTCCGTCATTTTTCCCTCTCCGGGTAATGCGCCCGCCATCGGGAAAGCCTTTTGGTCGATTCCTGCCAGAGATTGCTGCAGATATAAAAATCCCCCGCACTCGGCAACCGTTGGCATGCCGCTTTCCACGGCTTGCTGCACGGCCCGGCGCATGGTTTTGTTCTCTGCCAGCGTCTGCAAATGCAGTTCTGGATATCCTCCGCCCAGATACAAACCATCCAGCTTTTCCGGCAGCAACGGATCCCGCAGCGGTGAAAAGGGGATCAGCTCGGCGCCCAGGGCCGCCAGCAGTTCGAGATTGTCCGCGTAGTAAAAACAAAACGCCTCATCCTGCGCCACGCCGACCCGTACCCGATGCGGCAAAGGAGCCGGTAAAACAGGCTTTTCATAGGTCAGCGGGACGGCAGACCGGGCCAGCGCCAAAATGCCGTCCAAATCCAGCGTTTCTTCGGCCGTTTTTGCCAAAAGGTTCATTTTTTCTTTTAAGTTTTCAATTTCCCCGGCGGTCACCAGGCCGAGATGCCTGCTTTCTACCGCCGCCTGCGGTATACGCGGGAAATATCCATACGCCCGCAGCCCCACTTTCTCGGCCATTTTTGCGTATGCGGGATACATCATCTTTGACGCGCCGTTAAAAATAACCCCCGCCAGCCGATTGGGCGCAAATTGTACAAAACCGGACATCACCGCCGCTGCCGACAGGCTCATCCCGCGGACGTTTACGACCAAAATCTCCGGTGCTTCGACCGTCATGGCCAAATGGTTGGAGGAAGCCGTTTGAGTATCGGCACCCATCCCGTCGTACATCCCCATGACTCCCTCGATCACCGAAAGATCCGAGCCGGACGCTGCGCGGCAAAACAGGTATCGGACCATATCTTCACCGCAGAAGAACAAATCCAGATTGCGGGAAGGGGTGCCGATGATTTTCTGATGAAACATCGGATCGATGTAATCCGGCCCGCATTTAAAAGAAGACACCGCCATTTTTCGGTTGCAAAATGCCTGCAGCAGCGCACAGACAACAGTCGTCTTCCCACATCCGCTGCCGGTTCCGACCACTGCGATTCTGGGCGGATTTGTCACTTCTCCCATTCTTTTCCCCTCTTTTCTCCGCTGATCATGCCGCATCCGTACAAAAAAGCGGCTTTCCCGTCCGCCGGCCCCAGTGCAGCCGGATCTTCCTTTTCACATCTGCCGTTCCAACAAAGCCTTATATTCCGCGGTGGACATTACTTTTTTCCCCACCGCTGCCAGGCGCCGCGCCAGCGCACGATTTTGTGCCACCAAAGGGTCATCCGGCAGGTCTGCCGCCACGATCACTTCGTAATCCGCCGCCCGGAAAAAAGCCAGGTCGGCCTGCTGCGGCGTGATTGGCAGGTAGGCCTTTTGGGTCACCATAGGCACACCCATGGCCTTTCCCAAATGAAACAGCAGATCATTTTGATGCAGCACCCCTGCGGCAAACCCTTTTTGCATCCGATTCAGCGCCCGAAACAGATGGACGGTGTTTTCATCCGAACCGGCAAAAAACACATCTTTCCCCTCTGCCGCGGGGAATTCCGCCAATCCCAGCACCGGGTCGAACTGCCGGCCGGAAAAGCCGTAAAGCTCCTCCATGGCGCTGCTTTGGACGATCTTCCCTGTGTCGCCGCAGGCCAAGATCCGGTCTCCCTTGACCAGTACCAGCCGGTCACAGCACTTGACCGCGAGATCCGGCTCATGCAGGGTGCAGATCACCGTTTTCCCCTCCCGGACACATTGGGTCCGCAGCGTCTGCAGCACCTCCATCTTATAAAAGATATCCAGATGGCTGGTGGGTTCATCCAACAGCAGAACCGGCGTACTTTGGCAAAGTCCCCGTGCAATCAGCACTTTCTGCTTTTGTCCATCGCTGAGTTGGTTGAATGGCCGGTCACGCAATTCCCAGGCGTCGCAGGCTTCCAAACTTTCCCGCACCCGACGCCGGTCCTCTTCGCCCAGCGCTCCGAAAAAGCCCGTGTGGGGATTGCGCCCCATAGCGGTCACATCCCAAACGGTACAGTTTTCCAGGCTGACCCGGTCGGTAAGCACGGCGGATACCTCTTTGGCATACCGGGTTCCGCTTAACTGCCGAACATCCTCCCCGCCCAGGCGGATAACACCTCCCAGCGGCTTGATGATCCGGGCAATGGTTTTTAAAAGCGTGGTCTTTCCCGCGCCGTTAGAGCCCAGGATACAGGTCATTTTCCCTTGCAGGAAAGAAAGGTCGATTTTGGAAACCAGCGGCTGCCCGCCATAGCCGATATCCACCTGTTCCAGCTTCAGCTGTTCCATCAACGGGCCTCCTTTTAGTCGTGTTTGTTCTTTTTCATCAGGAGATATAAAACGATCGGCACCCCGACGTAAGCGGTCACCGTGCCAATGGCCAATTCGTTGGGAGCGATAATCGTCCGGGAGATCAAATCGCACCCCACGCCAAAGATGCCGCCGCATAAAACACAGGATGGGATCAGCGCCCGGGAATCGTCTGTCTTTAAGAGCATCCGGCAGATGTGCGGAACGCTCATCCCGATAAAAGATACCGGTCCCGCAAAAGCAGTGACCACCGCAGTCAACAGTCCCGAAATCAAAATGATCGCCACCCGAAGTCCTTTTGTATTGACCCCCATGGTCACAGCGTAGGATTCTCCCATCCGCAAAGCGTTCAGGTTTTTGCCCAGCAAAAAAGACAGGACAAACAGCACCGAACAGACCAGCACCAGCACATAAATTTTAGGCCAGGTCATCAGACCGAAGCTGCCCATTGTCCAGCGGGTAAAATCCGCGATGCTGCTGTCATCCGAAAACGCGACCAAAAGCCCAACCAGCGCCGAGCACAGATATCCCACCATAATGCCGACAATCAACAGGGTCGTCACGCTTCGCACCCGGGCAGAGAACAGCAGCATCAGCACCATGACCGCCAAAGCGCCGGCCAGGGCGCCCAAGAACAAAATCCAGGGATTGGTCACATGAAAGCCGGCCATCACGCCGCCCAGCAGCATCAAGCCCACCGCCAGCCGCGCGCCGGACGAGATGCCCAGGATATACGGGTCCGCGATGGGATTTTGAAACAGGATCTGCAAAAGCAGCCCTGACAAAGACAGCGCCGCCCCGCCAAACACGCTGGCAATCACCCGGGACAGGCGCATATTCCAAACGATAATGTAAGCCGGGTCGGAAGGATCCACCTGCCGAAACAGCACCCGCAGCACTGTCTCCGGCGGCAGGTACACCGATCCGATACCAATGGCAAAAACCGCCAAAACCGCCAGTAACAGCAGCGAAACCGCTGCTGTTACTCTGGTTTTTCTTCTGATATTTCCGTTGTTCATTTTCTATTCAACCCAAAAAGCGATGATTTTATCTTTGTCCGAATCCGGTACATCGGAGAACAGATCCGGATACAGGCAGGCTGCCATCGAGCGGATGATTTCCGCCGCGTTAGCTGTATCCTGCGCCCAGTCATAGCCCACGACATAACAATCGCGGCTGGCAAAGGCAGGCGTCGTGGAGAAATCGACCTGGTCCTCTTTGTTAAAATAGGTCATATCCTTCGCTTCTTTATAGGAGTTAAGCGAAACGCCCAGTATGATCTTGTCCGCTTCGTTCATCAAAAGCAGGAAATCCTCGTTGGAAAGTTTCACCGAGTTGCCCTCGCTTTCTGCCGGGAACAAAAGCTGTCCGCCCACGGCGGAAACGATGGAATTGACATAATCCTTATCGGTGCGCACATTGAAATGCGGCGCGCTGGAGCTGTGAGTGTACCACAAAACAGCCGGATGCTCTTCGGCCGATTCTACTTTGGCCAGCACCTCATCCACCTGCGTTTTGTTATCCCGGATAAAATCCCTGGCCTGTTGGTCTTTGTCCACAAAAGCGCCGATCAGCTCAATCCATTGGGCACGGCCCATATAATCCTCTTCGGCAAAATCCCCAAAGTAAACGCACAGCAGCCCGCTTTCCTCCAGCTTCTGGGCAACCTCCACATCGCTGGACATTCCGCCGACAAAGATCACCTGCGGCGCCAGCGAAGCGATCAGCTCCTGATCCAGGCTGGAACTGGTACCCACATAAACGGTGGAACCGTTTTCCAGCGCGTTTTTCAAGGAGTCTACATAGCAGCTTTCCGGCTTGATAGAACATCCTTTCACCACATCTACCGCGTCCAGATTTGCAAAGTGCCCCGCGTGGGAGCTTGCCAGCGTAACAACCGAGGTCACTGGCCCTTCGATTTTGGCATCCCATTTGGCTTCTAACGGTTCTGCCGCCCCATCCGGCAGCAGAAGAATTCTCTGTGCGGCAGCCGCAGTGCTGGCGGTCGCCTCAATATGGGTATCAATGATCTTCGCGCCGCCCTCATAATATTCAATGGAAAATCCTTTTGCGTATTCCGGCACATAAGTTTCCACCAGTTCTCCTGGCAGAATGGCGGCGGAAGAGGAAACTTCTTCTACCGCGGAGCTTTCCTGCCCGGAAGAGGCCACGGTGTTCCCGCAGGCGGACAGCAATAGGCAGACAGCCATTAATACGGATAATACTTTCCACTTCGTCATAAAATCGGCTCCTTTTTCTTTTTTCGCATACGGGCATGAAAAAAGCTGTATGCGCATCGGCATACAGCAGTCTGTTTTCAGGAAAGATTTTGGCGCAACGGCATTGTGCACGAATTTGCCCTTCCTTTTATCAATCATCCTCTGTTTCCGCGCAGAAATGTGATATAAAGGTAAAGGCAGGTGTTCTGGCTTATGGATCAAGATGAGCCTTTCCCTTCCCAGCCGTGCGGCCAGTGGCATTATAAAGGTTCATTCCCCATTTACAGCAGCGGGACTGCGCGGGATTTTCACCCGTCTTCCCTCTTTCGTTCCGGCAGATGAAGCCGAAAACCTTTACCGCAGTTAAGTGTATCTGAATCGTCAAAGTTTGTCAACTACTCCCGCCGCTTCCAAAAAGGATTTTCCCAAAAAGATCTGCCTGCCTTTTGTTTGCAGCAGGCCTTCTTCTTTCATTTTCCGCAGTTCCCGCATCATGGCGCTACGATCCGCGCAAATGTATTCACCCAGAGCGCTGTAAGAAAACGGCAGATTGAATTTTTCCTCGCCGTTTTTTAAACTCTGCAGCAAAAAATAGGCAGACAGCTTGTCCCGGATTGTCCGGCGGCTGAGTATTTCAACCCGTTCGCTGAGAGCTATGGCCTTTTGCCTCATCAGCCCAAACATGTTCTCCACCAGGCGGCTGTGATGCCTGCAGGCCTTTTCGCAGCGCTTCGTAATCTGGTCATATCGGATCAATGCGACGATGCACATTTCATCGCATTGAACCCATATGCTGTCTGCGCCCACGCAGGGAAACGACATCATTTCGCCGAATACGCCGCCAGGTTCCAAACGTTCCAGCACCGTTCTGCCGCCATCTGAGTCAATTCGGACAATGCTTGCCCTTCCCTGCTGCAGAATTCCAACCTGATCGTTTCCGCTACCATATTCAAAGATTGTCTGGCCCGCGTCGAACTGACGCATCTGCACACCAAAGCAATCCATCATCGCCCGGCATTCCTGCTCTGCGATTCCCTCAAAAAGCATCATGTTAAAAAAATCCATAAAAGCTCCTATAAAGTTGCATTTGCAACATGTATACTGTTTTTTTTATGATATAATAAAGACAACGAAAAGTAAAGAGCGTAAGGAGGCATTTTATGATTCCCGTACATGTGAGCGGAGGAGAAATTTCCGCCGAGGAAAGAAAAGCTTATATCGACCGCGCCCGAGAAAAATATCCGGACAAACAGCTCGCCGGCATTGATATCACTGTAGACGGAGACTATGTCGACCTGCATTATCGCTTCGAGCCGACTCCCTTTGAGCGGATTCGCCGGATCACCGGTTATCTGGTCGGCACCATGGATCGTTGGAACAATGCGAAAAAAGCAGAAGAAGCCGATCGTGTGAAGCATGATATGGCCTCAAATATGGAACACTTATCTTAAAACATAAAAAAGGAGTAAAAAGCATGAAAAAGTATGTTTGCAGCGTATGCGGTTATATCTATGATGAGGCGCAGGGCGCGCCGGACAACGGCGTTGCGGCCGGCACTAAATGGGAAGATGTCCCGGACGATTTCGTCTGCCCGCTGTGCGGCGTAGGCAAAGACATGTTCGAAGAAGAATAAGCAAAAGAGCTTCACAGCTCGAATGCCGCCGGTTTTTGATTCTGCTGTCCCGCCGGGCAGCAAAACAGGCCCGCGGCACTTTTGCGTAAAACAAAAAACTGCGGTTTGAAAAACAAAGGAGGTTTTTCCATTGTCTGCCAGCAGCGTTACCAAAGATATCTACGCGGTCGGAATTCTCAATCCTGCCATGCGTATTTTCGATGTCGTAATGAAAACCGAATACGGTACCAGCTACAATTCTTATCTCGTAAAGGGCGGCGAAAAAACAGCGTTGATCGAAACCTGCCATCTGACTTTTTTTGACCAGTATCTGGACAATATCCGCCAGGTTTGCGATCCCGCCCAAATCGATTATATTATTCTCAACCACTGCGAACCGGACCATTCCGGCGTGCTGGGGCGGCTGGTCGAATTATGCCCCAAGGCAAAAATCCTAGTCAGCCAGGCAGGGTCTCTGTATCTGAAAAACATTACCAACAATCCCGCGCTTCCTGTCACCGTGGCCAAAGACGGAGAGAAGCTGGATCTGGGCGGAAAGACCCTGCAGTTTATTTCCGCGCCGTTTTTGCACTGGCCCGACTCCATGTTCACCTGGTGTCCCGAGGAAAAGGTTCTTTTCTCCTGCGACGTATTGGGCTCCCACTATTGCGAACCGTATACGTTTGACACCAACATGGCTTATCCCCAAAAATACGAAGAGGCTTTCAAAGGCTATTACGACGCGATTTTCGGGCCATTCCCCTCTTATGTACAGAGCGGTCTGGCAAAGATAAAAGCGCTGGATGTGAAAACTGTCTGCAGCAGCCACGGCCCGGTGCTGACCAGCGGATGCCGTCTGGAATGGGCGATGGAGCGCTACGACGAGTGGAGCAAGCCTCATAAAAACGAGGTCCCGCTGATCCCGGTTTTCTACTGCTCCGCTTACGGCAATACCGGTAAGGTCGCCGGCATGCTGCGCGACGGCATTTTGGAAGAAATCCCGCAGGCTGATTGCCAGGTTTACGATATCAACGGTTACGATATGGGCTTCCTGCAGGGACTTTTGAACCGGTCCGACGCGTTCTGCATCGGCTCTCCCACCATCAACGCCGACGCGGTCGCGCCTGTGTGGAATCTGTTAAGCCATGTAGACGCCATCAACAACCGCAAACGCCCGGTGCTGGTATTCGGTTCTTACGGCTGGAGCGGCGAGGCTGTTCCCAACCTGATCGCGCGTCTGAAAGGGCTGAAATCCAACGTATTCGAAGAGGGCTTCCGCACCATTTTTGTCCCGTCGGAAGAAGAGCTGCAAAAAGCCAAAGATTTCGGCCGGCAGTTTGCGCAGTCTCTGGCAAAATAGCGCCAGCCTTCGCGCAAAATACCAACGATATAAAAACACAGCAGTGATGGGATTCTTCATCGCTGCTGTGTTTTTTATGCTTGTTTTTCCGAATCGGATTTGCGTGGGAAAATCTTCTCAAAACGGCAAACTACTATTGTATTTCACAAAAAATGTGATAAAATAATAGTTATTTTTAAGATAAATTACAAGTTTTATTATGATATCCCGCCTTTTTCCAAAAGAGAATCCAATCGGCGGCAACAGAAAAGAGGAATCCGCTATGTCTACGCATGCCCCTTCCCCCGGCGGAAAGGAAGCCGTCTTTGCCCAGAAAACAGAACCGGTCAATCTGCTTATCACGCTGAACGCCGCGTATATCCCGCCTTTGAAAGTGATGCTCTCTTCTCTTTTTCGCACCAATCCCGGCAAACAGATTGATTTATACCTGCTCCATTCTTCGCTGACAGAAGAAGATCTTGCCTCTGTCCGCTCCGTACTGGCTGGCGGATGTACCCTGTATCCCATACAGGCGGACCGTTCTTTGCTGAAAGACGCGCCCATTACCGACCGTTATCCGCAGGAGATGTATTATCGTATTTTTGCGGCGAAATATCTGCCCGCGCATTTAACAAGGGTCCTTTACCTCGATCCGGATACGATTATCAATGGCCCGCTGGATGAATTGTACAAAATACCGTTGGACGGCTGGCTTTTTGCTGCGGCCTCCCATACCGGCCGCTTTTTCTCTGCGGTCAATTGGGGACGGCTGGATATGGAAAAGGGCAGCCTTTACATCAATTCCGGCGTAATGCTTCTCAATTTGGAGCGGCTGCGCCGTGAACAGGACGAAGCAGCCGTTTTCCGGTATATCCAAACACATAAGGAAAAACTCCTGCTACCGGATCAGGATATCATCAGCGCCCTTTATGCAGGGGAGATCCTCCCCCTTGACCCATTTGTGTATAACATGACAGAAAAACTGTTCACGCTGCGGCCCCATGCCGAGGCTTGGCGAAACCTCGAATGGGTACGGGAGCATTCTGTTATTATCCATTACTGTGGACGCAATAAACCCTGGAAAGAAAACTATGTCGGCTCCCTGGGTATTTTTTACCGGGAAGCGGCAGCATCCATTCCCGTTTCGGCCCTGTCCGGGGAAAAACTCGCCTGAATTCGACCGGATGTTTCGAAAAGCGGCGGCGAATCATCTTCTTGGGGCATGCATTTCAATCATTCACCTGTTAACCCCCCTCCAACCGAAAATTGGAGGGGATTTTGATGCCTATACCATCTTTGCGCTTTACAAATACAAAAAGCAGGGCGGTTATACCGCCCTGCTTTGGAGCTAGTGACGTGACTCGAACACGCGACCTGCTGATTACGAATCAGCTGCACTACCGGCTGTGCTACACTAGCGCAATATGATTTTGCTTTTGCCGCTCTTTTCAGTGATTTTCAAATGCCAAAACCATCCCGGCATAAAAAATCTCAATCTACCTACAATAAATTCCAAACTCTTCTTTGATATAAAACAAAGAAAGGGCTGGTTTTTTTCTTGCCACGGCCGAAGCATTATTATTATATCCGTTCTGTTGCACTTCGTCAAGTCGAACCGCAAAAAAAGAAGACAAAACACCGAGCTTGTTTTATCGGGAAAAAAGTCGTGCATTTCTATATGCTTTGTAGTAGAATAGGAAAAGAGCATGAAAGGAGACAGAAAATCATGGCTTACCAAAAAATCAACCGGCGTCGGAAATACCGAAGGAAAAAAAGCTATCCTCTGGCGACCGTTTTTTTTACAATCTTGTTTTGCGTTGGCCTCTCGCTCGGGCTGGCAGCCCTTTGGCAGAATCACGATAAAAATTTGACTGCTTCTTCTGAAATCAAATCTTCCGCAGAAGAGCAGCCCTCTTCTTCCCAGCAGCAAAGCGAAGCAGAATCCTCTTTGGCCGACTCTTCTTCCAGTGCAGACGCTGAGGATGAAGTGCCTGCAGAATACGAATACTCCCTGCCGGTACCGGAAAGCCAGCGGGTCACTTCCTCCTATTTTGACGACGCTCTTTTCGTCGGTGATTCGATCACCGCGGGGATTCAGTCCTATGCGCTGATGAAAAACGCTTCGGTGGTGGCGTTTACCGGTATCAACACCGATACCATCATGACCAGGGAAGTCATCCGCAACGATGCCGGAGAATTGGAAACCATGCCTCAGGCCATCAGCCGCTGCCAGAATGTGAAGAAAGTATATGTTATGCTGGGCGCCAACGGGGTTGCCTGGATCGGCAAAGAAAGCTTTGTCAAAAATTACGGCGTTTTTCTCGACACCATCCGGCAGCAGCATCCGGATGCCGATATTTATGTGCAGTCCATCCTGCCTGTCACGGCAAGCAAGGAACAGAGCGACCCCCGGTTCGCCAACAGCAAGATCAGGGAGTACAACGCCGCTTTGCAAGACATGGCACAGGAGAAAAAATATTATTATCTCAATGTGGCAGAAGCGTTCGCCGATGAGAACGGCTGTCTGCCCGAAGAGGCCAGCCCCACCGACGGCATGCATTTCGGGCCAAAATATTACGAAGTTTGGTTCGAGTATCTGAAAAACCATGTGGCCAATCCGGACAGTATTTCCGACAATGACACGTCAGGAGCGGATGTATCCTTTTCTGCCGCCTGATTCGGCCAAACCGAAAAAAACAATGATAACGGAGGAGTAAAAAAATGAAAACAAAACTAATATCCATCGTGTGTGTATTTGCTCTGCTGCTGGCTTTAACCGCGTGCGGCGGGACCGGCAGCCAGGCGCAGAAATCCGCGGCTGAGATCGCCGACGCGATTTATAGCTCCCAGACGTTTCAAGACACGCTTCATGCCATTGACACGGATATGATCGGGGACTATTACCGCATCGACTCTGCCGACCTTTCCGACGCCAAAGTCTATGTCAGCGGGTCTTTCTCAACAGCCGAAGAAATCGCTGTCTTTCAGGCGTCTTCTTCCGACGCTGTCGAAAAAATCAAAAAAGCAATCGATATCCGTCTGGAAGATTTAAAACTGGCATTTGAGAATTATGTTCCCGGTGAAATGACCAAAATCAACGACCCGGTACTGGTCACCAAGGGAAATACCGTTGTGCTTGTTTTGGCCGACGATACAGCTTCCGTCTCTGACCAGGTAGACGAACTGCTGAAATAAACGAAAGAGGTTTTTTATGTTCATTGAGTGTTGGGTCATCATTGTTTTGATTCTGGCGATGGCTGTTATCATTACCCGGCGTGGCACGCTTCGGCAGGGAGTAGCGGTTTTGCCTTTGGCGCTTGTTCCTTTCGGATATCTGATTGCAGGCCCCATATCCCGCTGGCTGGATGGCTTTTTCCCCTCTATCAGTTCCGATTTGTTCCGCATGTCTCTCACGCTGGTTGCTTTGGTCTGCGCCTGCGTTTTGTTTGGTGTACTGGCGGGAAAAATGGGCGAAAAAACAACACGACGGGTCTATATGGTTCTCTGCGGCGGCTTCAGCGTTATTTTATCCATTGTATTGATTCATTCCATCCGCCCGTTTTAAACCCAAGGATTGGAAAGAGAGGTTCTTATGAAGTTTGATATGACGAAAAGCAAGGCATCCATGACCGGCGCCTTATTGTTGGCCTCGCTGATTTGGGGTTCCGGTACAGTGCTGATGCAGGTGTGTATCGACGGCGGAATTGAAACCGGGCTGCAAATGTTTTTCCGGTTTTGGATCGGCGCTTTCTGCCTTGGGGTGCTGTCCCGCCAAAAACTTCGCCAGATGAACCGGCGACTTTGGGTATGCGGATTGCTCTGCGGGACCCTGCTGTTCTTTTCCTTTTTTATTTTGACTTTGGGGCTGGAGTTCACCACTCCCGCCAACAGCGCTTTTCTTTCTTCCAGCTCGATTATGCTTGTTCCTTTTATCAGCTGGATCATGCTCAAAATCCGGCCGGAGCGCAAGGTGTTTTTCGGTTGCTTTCTGTGTCTGATCGGCGTCGGCGTCCTTTCCCTGCAATTGAGCGGCGGCATCCATTTTACAACGGGGGATAGTCTCACGCTGCTCAGCGCCATCTTTTTCTCGTTTTACACCTGTACCGTTGCAAAAATCGCTGGCGGACTGGACGCTTCTCTTTTTACCTTTGTCCAGCTGCTAACGACCGCTATCTGGTCCACCGTTACCCTACCTGTCAGCGGCGCCGATTTTTCGGTCATCGGGCAAAACTGGCTGTCACTGGGCGCCGTCATCTTTTTGGGACTGTTCAATACGGGGCTTTGCTATCTGATTCAAATGGTCGCGCAAAAAAGCCTGCCGCCAACACGCGTTTCGCTGATTCTCAGTTCCGAGGCGCTTTTCGGCGCTGTCTTTTCGGTCCTGGCCGGATATGACCCATTTTCGGTTCGGCTGGTGGTCGGCGGCGGCATTATGACGCTCGCGATTTTGATCGTCGAAACGGATTTGATTCATCTTCCCCGGCGAAAAGTTTCAGTATAAAGAAAAAAGGACGGGAAAAATCCCGTCCTTTTTGACGATTTTTTCAGCAAAAAGGTGCAGCACCCCTTTGTCCGTGAACAGCAGGGCCTTTTTATAACAGCTGAAACCGATTTTTTTCAAATTTCAACCGTCCCTCATCTCGCATTTTACACAGTTCGTTGGACATCGCGCTTCGGTCAACAGACAAAAAATCCGCAAGCTGCTGGCGATTAAAAGGGATTTCGAAACTGGCGCAATTTTGCCGTTTGGCCTCTTCCGACAAATAAGAAATTAACTTCTCTCGTGTGGAACGCTTTGACATATGTCCGAGTTTCTGTACGAGTTTTCTGTTCTTTTCAGAAATGGCAAAAAACAGATTCTGCACCACCAATGCGTGAAAGCGGCAAGCTGACGGGCAGGTGGTAATGACGCGTTTCACATCAAAGAAAATCACAGCGCTGTCTTCTACCGCGACAACATCATTCAGCAAAGCGCCGCTGTCAGGGGCCATATAGGCTTCTCCAAACATTTCGCCAACAGAAATATGGCCGAGAATACTGCGGTTGCCCCAATAATCATCCTTTTGGATGTGCAAATTTCCATGGACCAAAACGGTGATATTGCTTAGATGCTCCCCTTGCCGCAAAACATACTCCCCCTTTTGATAGGTAGAGAGCCGGGCATTGAGGCAGGACAGCATCGACGCGATTTCATCATCGCCAACTCCGGCGAACATCTTCGTCCTTTTGAGAACGGGAATGTATTTTTTCATAGACCATCTCTTTCTGTTGTAAAAACAACTGATTCGTTTGAATGATTATAATATTATTCTGTCATAACATCAATGAAAATCGCAAATGTGGAAACGAAAAACCCGTAATGTAAAAAATAGTTTCAAAATGGAAAAGGAGTAGATATATGATTCGGAAAATCATCAAAATCGATGAAGAAAAATGCAATGGCTGCGGTGCGTGTGCCGCTGCTTGTCACGAAGGCGCGATTGAAATGATAAATGGCAAAGCCAAACTCACCCGTGAGGATTACTGCGATGGGCTGGGGGATTGTCTGCCCGCCTGCCCCGTGAATGCGATTTCTTTTGAAGAACGAGAAGCCCCCTCTTATGATGAAGCAGCGGTGCTTGCTTCAAAAGAGAAAAAGGCGCCGCCGCTGCCCTGCGGCTGCCCCGGCACAGCTTCAAAGCGCATCGAACCGCAGGCCTGTGCTGCGCCGGCATCTGCGTCCAGCATGAGCCAGCTCTCCCAATGGCCTGTTCAAATAAAACTCGTTCCGGTGAACGCACCTTATTTTAGCGGTTCGAACCTCTTGATCGCGGCAGACT
>DFDW01000021.1 GCA_002369315.1 Ruminococcaceae bacterium UBA3818
AGCCTCGTAACCCGCTCCAGAAAAGAAACAACCTTTGTCTACCGGACAAAGGTTGTTTCTTTTTAATGAAATAAATCCCTTGCGGGATTTGTGAAATTTGCTTCGCAAGTGAAATACGTCTGCGGTGTGTGAAAAGCCCTGCGGCGTGAGGGGATTTATTTCATTTCACGTTCCGCGCAAGCGGAAAATTTCACAATGATCGCAGATCATTTAGTTCAAGAAGGAAATCTTTATTATGAAGTTAATCTGTATATTTCACCAAAACCAAACACCGGAACAAAAAAATAGAGTTTTTCAAGGTATTAGTTCCTTTACACTTCATATCATTGCTATGCTTCTTATGCTGTGTGACCATCTTTGGGCGACTATCCTTTTCCAATACGACTGGCTCACTTGGGTGGGCAGGCTTGCTTATCCTATCTTTGCCTTTATGCTGGTGGAGGGTTATTTCCACACCCACAACTTAAAAAAATATATGGGGCGTTTGCTATTCTGGGCAATTCTCTCTGAGATACCCTTCAATCTGATGTACGGAGGTGGCTTGATTTATCCCTTCCATCAGAATGTATTGTGGACATTCATACTGGGACTTTTATGCATTACAGCCATTGAAAAAACACGCAATAAAGGAAAGCCACTGCTGACTATGATTGTCTTTTTGCTGTTAGCAGTAGTAGGATATTTACTTGGTTTCATTGCTATGGTAGATTACTTCGGATACGGTGTTTTGATAATACTGGTTTTTTACCTGTTCCGTGGCAGAAAATGGTGGTGCCTTCTGGGACAATTCGTTGGATTGTTCTGGATTAACGTGATGTTAATCGGAGGTCTGTCCGTTCCGGTACAAATCCTTGGACACGAAATATTTATTGTGCAACAATCAATGGCATGTCTGGCACTCGTCCCCATCTGGCTGTACACGGGTAAGCAGGGACCACATAACAAAATCATCCAAACTTGCTTTTATGCCTTTTATCCGGTGCATATACTGATACTTTCACTGGTAGCACTTCTGTAGCACCAGCTTGTTCCGAACCACTTCTCAAAAAATTTCTTACCGTTCATCCAATTACTTATAAAATTCCAATTTGTTGAACAGAGCCGACACACTACTTTTGTTTACCCTTACCTCGATTCCGCTCCGTTTGGTTACTCTTTCGCATAAAAGGATTCAGAAGTCGAAAAACGATTTCTGAATCCTTTTTTCTTAGCAGAAAGGTGTCCGGGAGAATACATGGGAAATTTTCTGTTAAGAAACATCTGATTTGCTTGCGCAGAATCCATTTGCCATGTATAATCCAAACTGGAATGGTTTAATAAAACGCAATAAGATAAGAGGGAAAATAGAACATGAGAAAAACCAAAATTGTTTGTACTGTCGGGCCTGCCTGCGATAACAAGGAGACACTTCTGCAAATGATCGATGCGGGGATGAATGTCGCCCGGTTCAACATGTCCCATGGCACCCATGAAGAACTGAAAAACAGGATGAGCTTGGTAAAAGAGGCGATTCGGGAAAGCGGAAAGGCGGTTGCCATCTTAATTGATACCAAAGGTCCGGAGGTTCGAATCGGGACGTTTGAAAACGGTTCTGTTACGCTGTCAGAAGGCCAAATATTTTCTCTGATGAAAAATCCCGGATTTGGCAATGAGGAAAAAGTAAGTATTTCTTATCCTAAATTGGTCGAGCTGCTGGCGAAAAAAACAGATGCAGAATTATCCGGAATGGAAATTTTGATTGACGACGGAAAACTCTCCCTTTCCGTTCAGAAAGTGCTGGATGACCGAATTGTATGTACTGTTGTAAAAGGCGGAAAACTTTCCAACCGAAAAAGCATCAACATTCCCGGCTTTGATATTACTATGCCCTATATGAGCAAAGCCGACCGGGATGACTTGGAGTTTGGCCTCTCCCTGGGAGTTCAGTATGTGGCTGCCTCTTTTGTCCGTTCAGAGGATGACGTCATGATGCTGCGTGATTATATGGACAGCCTTGGCTATGAAGATGTGGAGATTATCTCAAAAATCGAAAACCAAAGCGGCGTCAGCCATATCGACGGTATTATCCAAAAAAGTGATGGCATCATGGTAGCCAGAGGGGATATGGGAGTGGAAATTCCATTTATCAAGCTGCCTGCCATTCAGAAAATGCTGATCAGCAAGTGTATTGCCAATGGAAAATATGTCATCACCGCAACACAGATGTTGGAATCCATGACCTATTCTCCACGCCCGACCCGAGCCGAAATCAGCGATGTAGCCAATGCCGTGTATGATGGGACAAGCGCTGTCATGCTATCCGGCGAATCTGCGGCTGGACAGTATCCAGTGGAAAGCGTCAAGGCGCTGGCATCTATTTGCAGAGAAGCGGAATCCAACGAAGAATATCTGACCAAACAGGAAATTGTTCTTCAACCGCAGCGCAGCGATCCCTCTTTTCGCAACACCATCTGCATGAGCGCAAAGAGCGCTGCTATCCATATCGGCGCAAAAGCGATTATTGTAGAAAGCAAAACAGGAAAAGCTGCCCGAACCATGGCCGGATATCGGCCAAACTGTCCGGTTATCGCCGTTGTGACCTCTGAAACGGTGTGCAGCCGCTTGGCGCTTAACTGGGGGATTACCGCAATCAGCGGGGAAGAAAAATGTTCCTCTGACGAAATTACCCGGCAAGCTTTGAAAAAGGCCGAGGAGACCGGGATTGTCAAAAAAGGAGATCCGGTCATTATCATTTCTTCCAATAAAGCAAATCCTACCAGCAGTACCGATACGCTTAACATCCGGATCGTATAAAGCCAAAATGATTGGGGCTATCAAATCGATGAGGGAGAGGAAACGGAATTTTATGAAACAAACATCATTTAGCGTATTTTGTGTCAAATTGTTTATGGGATCGGTATTCGGGATTTTTGTTTGTTTTTGCATAGACCGCATTTTAAATATTCAGCAAGCGAATTTTTGGCAGAGCCTTTTTATGGCGGTTGTGTATCTTTTTATGTACAGTATTTTTCCGTATTATGTGGCTTCCCGCCAAGCGGATCAGGACCGGAAAATATTGCGTTACAAGGAACATTACCCTGAGGAAATTCCTTACAGCATCGCATCGCTGCAAAAGCCGCGGAAAGGATTAAAAGCGGGATTGATTGTTATGATTCCGCACATGCTGACAACGATTATTCCTTTTTTGACTTTTTGGGGTGTGACAGAAAATATCAATTCGATTTATCATCTTCTCAATATCCACCTGCGGGAATTGATTGATTTTGCTGTTCCCACAGGAACCAACGGTACTTGGCTGGGAATGATCTTTCTGGTAGCATATCAGTTTATTCTGCCTTTGGTCAGCCATTTTGGGTATTATACAACGTTCCGGGAAATTCCGGTGGTATACAATATTCTGTACAAAAAAGACTCTTCCAAAAAGAAATAATTTTTTAAAGCATAATCCGGCACACATACTTCATAAGTTTTTATGAGGTGAGGTTGGGATGAAAAGAAAAACAAGTGTTTTTTGGATTCTTTTTTCCTGTTCCGCTTTATGCTTTGTCAGCTTAACCGGTATTTTTTTTCGAATACAGCAAACCACGCCCACTCTTGCCGAGTATTCTGCTGAGCCGGTAGTGATTATCGATGCGGGCCACGGGGGAATGGACGGCGGAGCCATCGGTATCGACGGGCAGATTGAAAAAGAAATCAATCTATCCATTGCTCTGAAGCTGGATACCATGCTGCAGGCTTATGGGTTTCAGACCATACTCACCAGAAACAGCGACGTATCTATTCACAGTGCTGACGCTAAAACGGTACGTCAACAAAAAACTTCCGATTTAAAGAATCGATTAAAATTGTTGGAAGATACCGAGTCGGGAATTTTGATCAGCATTCATCAAAATCAATATTCCAAAAGCAGCGCCCACGGTACGCAGGTGTTTTATGGAAGAAACTGCGCGCAAAGTAAGGAATTGGCTGAAATGCTGCAAAAAACAATTACCGGTTATCTCCAACCGGATAATACCCGTGAGATCAAACAGGCTACAAAAGATATTTACATTTTGTATCAGGCAACAAAGCCAGCGGTCATGGTTGAATGCGGATTTCTATCCAATCGAGAAGAGGCGGCCCGACTGACTGACGAAGAATACCAAGACCAAATTGCATTTTCGATCTGTATGGCACTCATGAATTGTCTGGCAGATCGGTCGTAAAGGATGGTAGATGGGATGGCAAAAGCTGCGAAAACAATTTATGTGTGCTCCCAGTGTGGGTATGAATCTCCCAAATGGTATGGCCGGTGCCCGGAGTGCGGCGAATGGAATACCTTTTCTGAAGAAGTGCGGCAATCGCCTGCGAAAGCGCCATCTGCTGCCGTTTCTTTGGGAACTGCTGCTCCGGCGGGATATAATCCTAACGATATTATGAAGCTTCAGGATGTTGACTCGAATGGAGAAGTACGCTACCATACAGGCATCAGCGAACTGGACCGCGTGTTGGGTGGGGGAATCGTAAGAGGTTCTCTGATTTTGCTTGGAGGAGACCCTGGCATCGGGAAATCCACCCTTCTGCTTCAGATCTGCGAATATTTAGGAAAAGATCAGAAAATTCTTTATGTATCGGGAGAAGAAAGCCGGGCGCAGGTAAAACTTCGCGCAAACCGATTGGGAGTGGCGACGGAGAACCTGATGCTTGCTTCTATGACTGATATTGAAAACGTTGTGCATGCCATTGTTCAAACGAAACCGGATATTGTGATGGTGGACTCCATACAAACCATGAATTTTGCCGCCATCAGCTCCTCCTCTGGAAGCGTGACACAGGTTAGAGAATGCACGCAGATTCTGGCACGTGTGGCAAAAAGCGAAGAAATCTCTATTTTTTTGGTGGGGCACGTCAACAAAGACGGTGCGATTGCGGGTCCAAAAGTGCTGGAACATATTGTCGACGCTGTTTTATACTTTGAGGGTGAGAGGCACTTATCTTACCGTATTTTGCGTGCGGTCAAAAACCGTTATGGCTCTACAAATGAGATCGGCGTTTTTGAAATGACGACAGAAGGTCTCCGCCAGGAGGAAAATCCTTCTATGATGCTGCTATCTGGGCGTCCGAACAATGTTTCCGGTACCTGTGTTGCCTGTGTCATGGAAGGCTCCAGACCCATTATGGCGGAAGTGCAGGCGTTGGTTTCCAAAACCAGCTTTGGTACGCCGCGAAGAATGTCCACCGGATTCGATTATAACCGTACCGCTCTTTTGATTGCGGTGTTGGAAAAAAGAGCTGGCTATTTTTTCGGGAATCTGGATACTTATATCAACATTGTCGGAGGGCTTCGTTTAGATGAACCCGCCGCGGATCTTCCGGTTTCTCTGGCGTTAATCTCCAGCTTGTTGGATAAGCCGATTGATGATCATGTGATTGCCTTTGGCGAAATCGGGCTGGCTGGAGAAATTCGGGCAATCTCCAATGTGGAGGCGAGGGTTCATGAGGCACAGCGCATGGGCTTTCAAAAATGCCTGCTGCCCCAAGCCTCTATGAAACATTTGCGCCAGGAACAATATGAAATCGAGTTAGTTGGGCTTCGTTCGATTTCCGAAGCTTTCCAATATGTGAGCCGGTAAACACTCTTCGTTTTGATGGGGGCTGCCTTTCTGATAGTAAAGGCAGTCCTTTTCTATTGTCGTTGTCACACCAGTAATGCCCGCCAAATTACAGTAGCCTTCCACTTGATTGATACAGTCCTCATCACACGGGATTAAGTTCAAAATCAAATCACCTCAGCGCTTATTATGTGCCCTGGAAATTTAAATATTCTTTGACGCATGTTTTTCCCATTCTCTGAGATACTAGATTTGCATTCAGTTTCCAGTTGAAAGGGGAATCATATGAAAAAAAGATTGATCCTGCTGTTTTGTCCGATGATATGCGGCGTTGCTGTTTCGATGTTGCCGAATCTGATTTATCAATCTGCTGTAAGTGTCAGCACTGTAAATCCATTTACCTTTACTTATCAAAAAACGATATCCTATACAGGTGAAGTCCATGCTTTGGATGAACGTGAAATTTATCTGGAAACGGCGGTCATCCCCAGTGAAGTTCTGGTAGAACCGGGCGATTCCGTAAAAAAAGGAGCTCTTCTGGCCACAATTGATACCAAGACAACGAAATCTGTTTTATCACAGGGGATTTCTGTTGCCGATGATGTCCAAGCGTCGGAAAAGCTTCTTTATGAAGAATATGCAAAGGCGTATAGCTTAACACAGCAGGAAGCGGCCCAGGTTTTTCGTTCCTATTCCGAAGGAGCGCAGCAGCAAACGGATGGAAATGCCTTTGTGCCCGCTGAAATTTTTTCACCGATCGATGGCGTGGTCACACAAGTGCATTTGTCCTCCGGCGTACTTTGCACTTCTAATAACGCCGCGATTGTTGTCAGTTCAGTTCAAAACAGTAAAATAACCATTCACATCAAGCAAAGTGATATTGACGGTATTCATCCAGGGACCCCTGCAATCATCCAAGGCGATGGACTGAGTGGAAAAACCTATCAGGCGGTAGTACGAAAAATTTTTCCGGCGGCGGAAAAGATATACAGCGGCCTGCAGAGCGAAACTGTTGTGCAAACAGAATTGTCTGTTCTCAACGCGGACGAAGATTTAAAAAGCGGTTATTCCGTAGAAGTAATCTTGATGCCGGAAGAAGAAAAAGAATATTTTACGCTGCCTTATGAAGCTATCTGTCAAGACGAGAACAATGTCGAATATGTATGGGTGGTTCAAGGGGGAAGGGCGGTTCAGAAAAACGTGGTCACCGGAAATGAGCTGCCCAATGCGGTAGAAATTATAAGCGGACTTTCTTCCTCCGATCAGGTCATCCTGTCTCCCAAACAGATTCGGGCCGGTCAGTTAGTCCTTGTGCAGCAGGAGGCTTTTTATGATTGACGCGATCCGATACCCTCTTTTAAATCTGAGCCGAAAAAAATTTCGAACTTGGATGACGATCCTTTCCATTTCGGTAGCGGTGGCATCTGTCGTCTTGATTTCTTCTGTGGGAGCGATTGGAGTGCAGGCAGTCAACAGTGAAATCGACAGCTTGGGTATTGGGGCGCTGACGGTATCTGTCAATCGCTTGTCTGGAACAAAAGCTTTTTTGGGAGAAGAACAGCTGGATTTTTTACAAAATCAATCCCAAATAAAGGAAGCCGTTCCTATTGTGACAGAAAAAGTAAAAATCGAAATGCGGGGGCTTTCTGCCGACGGAATGGCATGGGGGATCGATTCCGGCGCTAAACAAGTTTTCAGCCTGGATTTGTTGTATGGAAGACTTTTTCGGAAAGAAGATATTTTTTCCGCAACAAAGGTTTGCGTCATTGACGAAACAATGGCAGAAACTTTTTACGGAAGAAAAAATATCGTTGGAAAGAGCATGAAAGTTCTTTTCAACGGGCACTATGAAGCCTTCGATATCATCGGAGTTGTTTCTTCCGGTGGAAATATTTTGCAAAGTGTTATAGGCGAGTATGTCCCTTCTTTTGTCTATATTCCTTATTCGTCCATGCAAAAAGCGGTCGGAAAAGAAAGCTTTGACCAGATTGCTTTAAAGGTAACAGAGGGAACCGATATCGATTTGTTTGGTGAGCAGATCATACGGCGGTTGGAAGAAAGGGAAGGGGTCGGCAACGCTTTTACAGCACAGAACATTGCACGGCAAAAAGAAAAACTCAATCATATCCTTCAGGTTGTTTCCCGGATTTTGTCGATCATCGCTGGTATTTCCTTGGTAGTAGCAGGCCTAGGTATCATGACAGTCATGATGGTTTCTGTAAATGAAAGGACCCGAGAGATTGGCGTCAAAAAATCAATTGGCGCGACCAAATATGCCATTGTCCTGGAATTTTTAATGGAGTCCTTGGCGCTTTCATTATTTGGAAGTCTGATAGGCACATCCATTGGACTTGGTATTTCCTGGTTGGGCTGTTTTTTACTGCATGCAGATTTTTCCTTTGAAAGAAGTTCCGTTTTATTTGCTGTTTGCTTTTCTATTGCCAACGGATTGATTTTTGGAGCCTATCCATCCTTCAAGGCGGCAAATCTGAAACCGGTTGATGCTTTACGTTATGATGGCTGACACAGATTATTTTTCCTTTTTTCCCTTAGGCGGACGGACGTTTTTCAGCGGGGAACTTTCCGCGGCGTCTTTCAGCTGCTGGCTGGACGTATGGGTATAAATCTCTGTTGTTCCGAGATTGACATGACCTAACATTTGCTGCAGCACTCGGATATCTACGCCGCCTTGCTGATAAAGCAAGGTGGCCGCGGTGTGCCGCAGCTTATGCGTAGAAAAACCTTGACCGGATAATCCGGCCTGCTCCAGTGAGCGTTGGATGATTTGCTGCACTCTTCGTGCGGTAATGCGGGTTCCGCGGCTTGAAAGAAACAGGGCGTTTTTATCTTTTATGCTTTTTATCTGAGAACGCTCCGTTAAATAATCTTCCAGAGCGTGAATACAGGCATCGTTCAAATAAAGAAGACGTTCTTTGTTGCCTTTTCCCAGAACCGTCATTGTTTTTGTGGTAAAATGAATACTGGAAAGGTTCAGACCGACCAATTCAGAAAGCCGTATCCCGCAATTCAAAAAGAGGGTTACCATACAGTAATCCCGTTGGGGAGAGGAAGAGTCTATATGAGAAAGAAGCTCCAAGCTCTGTTCCAGCGAAAGGTATTTGGGCAGTGACTTTTTTAAGGCAGGAATTTCCAGTTCCTGGATGGGATTTTCCTCCAAAACATTGGCTTTTGTTGTTAAATATTTGTAAAACGACCGGAGCGAAGATACTTTTCTTGCTCTGGTTTTTGCGTTATTATCCCGTTCCGTCATGGTATAATTTAAATATTCATATACATCGGAAAGGGTAATCGATTGGATAAATTCCAAATCGATATCTGAAATATCAATTTCTTTTAACGGAAGTTTCGGGTCAGAAAATCCTTTGTAAATTTTCATAAAGCAGAAAAAAGTGTGAAGGTCCGTATAATATGCTTCGACTGTTCTGGAGGAACGACCACGAATCGTTTCCATGTAAAAAAGAAAGTCTCGCAGCAATTGCGGGCAATTTTTTAAAACAGCGGCGTTCATAAAATCCAAAACCTCCATTGGGTTCAATATTACACTTATTATAAAACGACAAAAGGATTTTGGCAAATAAACAAGATAAAAGGGAAAAGATGAAAACGAAATACTTAATTTCGCTAAATCAAAATTTAGCGAAATTAAGGCGAGGGCAAAACAACAAATTATCCAATAGAAAGCTTCTGAAAAAACTTTTGTTTATCTTGTCTTAAGTCGTCTTGTGTGCTATCATTAATTTGTCCCAATAAAGAATTTTAAAGGAGTTGTTAATGATGGCGGCAGATATTTTGCTGTATTCCAAAAATGTTTTTACTGCTAAAACTTTGGAGCCAGCTCCATTGTATGTTGCGGTCAAAGGCGGCCTAATTGCCGGTGTTGGTCCGATTTCGGAGAAAGATCAATGGATTGACAGTCATACCAAAGTTTATGATTTGGGAGACCGTGTGATTTCTCCCGGCTTTACCGACACCCATTCATTTTTTACCGGATATGAATTTGGATTTTTGGGCGCCGATTTGACAAATGTTAAATCTCTGGATGAAGCGCTTGATATCATCAAGGATTATGCCGATAAACATCCGCTAAAGAAAATCGTATTTGGCCATGGAGTCGATTGGGACAACGTAGGCGGAAAAATTCCTGGCCCTGAAGCGCTGGATCGGATTATTTCGGACCGCCCGGTGATTATCGTTCACGCAAACAGACGTCAGGCTTGGCTGAATACCATGGCGCTGGAATTTTATCGTATTGATCCGGAACATGTGTTCGCTGAAGGCAACTGGCGCGCGATGAACGCATATCTTTCTGATGAGGATTTCGTGGTAGATGACTTTGTGGAATACATGAAGCTGCTGAACAGCCGCGGCATTACCACTACCATGGAGATGGGATTCGACGAGTTCTATGGTTTTACCAACGTTTTGCGCAAACTGGAAGACGAAGACCGTCTCACCCTTCGTATCGCTTTTATGTCTCAGGCTGTAGCTGATCTTCCGAATGTTCCTTACGGCGTTTGGGCCAAGAACAACTTCAATAGCGATAAGCTGTTCTTTGACGGCTATAATCTGTATTATCCTGCCAGTGAACTGCTGACCGAAGACGGTGAATATCCGGAAGACTTTGGTAAAGAAAAGATTGGCGTCTTCCATGATTTCGATTACGAATCGCTGGAAAAATGGGTTTTGGAAATTGATCGCGTCGGCCTGCGCAGCACCTTGACTGCCGGCGGCGATGCTTCTGTCCGTCGCATCCTGGATATGTATGATAAGTGCCAAAAGGATGAAAACGGTCGTTTGATTAACCGTCAGGGATTTGTTTTCTTCACTTCTGTTATCCATCCGGATGACTTGAAGAGAATGGCTAAAATGGACACGCCTGCTGAAGTTTGTCTGCAGATGGGCGCTTTTGGCAGTCAGGAAAGACTGGGTGAAATGTCTAAAAAGTATGGAGAATGGCGTATGGATCGCCATAACAACTATCGTGCCATGGTTGACGCCGGCGTAAAAATTGGTGCGCAGACGGATTTGCCTTTATTTATCCCGGATGTCGCGCAGTCGATTTATCATTGCGTCAGCGGCCGTTTGGGAAAAGATAACTCCCCTGCTTATGACGGCAAACATACGATGACAGTAGGCGAAGTGATGCAGGCCTGGACCATCAACAATCAGATCGGCATGGCCCGTGAAGATCGCGTAGGAACTCTGGAGGCCGGAAAATGGGCTGATATCGCCGTTCTGGACGGAGATGTCTTCACCGCCTCGATGGAAGAAATGCGGGATATTAAAGTATGCCTGACCATCTGTGACGGCAAAGTCGTTTTCTCCACGTTGGATAAATAAAATTTTATATTGAAAAAGCCCTTGGCAATGCCAAGGGCTTTTGTTTTTATCTAATATCGCAGTTTTGCAAGGTTTGTATCCGATGAAAAATTCATAAAATTATAAAGAATCAATACATCGTCAAATGAATTTTCCGCTAAAAATTCGCTCATTTTTACCGGTATAGACCGCAGATCCACAACATAAACCTCGTCATATTGGTAGGTTAAAAAAGGGGAAAATGAGTTTCCGTAAGAGTCTTTTATCACCAGAATCCGGCTGGTCTTCCCTTCTTCTTTTCGAAGGTTGTTTTCGCTTTTTATCACCGTTATACCATTGTTACCCCACAAAAAGGCAGCATACTTATCTCGCTGTTGGAATTTTTCCAAATCATAAAGGCCATTTTTTTCCGTTCCGTCGACCAAAACCTGTGTTACAGGAATGTGATAATAGGTCAAGGTATCCGCAACGGCATTATGGGCTTTGGTTTTGGAAAAATACGTCCCGTAAAAATCCGAAACAACCGTTTTGTCAATTGCGTCGAGAGAAACAGGACCCCAGCCTTTGCTGCTGCAAAAGAAAGAATATCCATAATAGGCGCCCAATGTTGTCCAGTGATGGTCTGTTCGATAAAAAATATATTCATCTTTTTTCTCTTGCAGCGGCGCTAAAAAATCCAGGGTCTGAACAGAGGGGTGCAGATTGCTGTAAATCTGCTGAGTCAACGCCGCTTGATCCACCTGGCCGGCTCCCAGGGGAACCTTTTCCGGGTAAACCATATAAGAATTCGGGATAATGCCCATGCAAACATTCAAATCCGGATACATTTCTATAAATTCGTTGACAAATCTTGTATTGGTTTCAATGCGTTCCATATCTGCACTGGTATAATGCTGAAACATATATCCGTTTTCCCCGTACATAATGCCATTGTTCTCAATTTTTCCCAGCAGGCTTTCCGATAAAGATTTCAAAGTGATCCACTGATCCCGCAGAACAAATTGATCGTTGATATAGCTTTCGTATTTTGGAGAAAATTTATTGTTATAAAAGGACGACAATGTAAAAGTGGGCCTTTGGGCCAATTCCCTGTTTTCCAATTCGGAAAAAGTTTTGTTGTACTGTGAAACATCAAAAATCATGTAGCCAAATAAAAACAGGAAAAAAAGCCAAATTAACGGGAATTTCAAAATCTTTTTCATGTTTTCCCTCTCAAAATCTAAAGTACAAAAATGGATTGTAAGTGGCGTCTACCAAATAAGCAACAGAAACAATCAGAATCACGGCCAGAATCAAAAGATTGACAGCTGTCTTCTTCTTCACTTTACCATACCATTTTTCCACCAGTGGGACGGAGCAAAAAATCGCAATCAGGAAAGTGATAAAATAATTTCTCAGATAATAAAGCCAATCTGTACCGGATGTGAAAGAAAATAATTTCTGCAGGAAAATGCCCAACTGCGAAAAGTCTGTGATAGCGAAAAGCGCCCAGCTGAGTACCAGGAAGAAACAAACATAGACATGAGAAAGCACATGGCTTTTTTCCAAATATTTCAGTAAGAACGTTTTTTCGATTACCAAAAAGACAAAGAAAAACAGTCCCCACAATACAAAATTCCAGCTGGCGCCATGCCAAAAACCCGTGGCCGCCCAAACAATGAAAATGTTAAAGTACATACGGGGTTTGGAAACCCGATTCCCTCCCAAAGGAATATAGACATATTCCCGGAACCAGGAACTGAGCGTTATATGCCAGCGTCGCCAGAACTCTGTCATGCTTTTAGCGATGTAAGGGTAATTAAAGTTTTGAGGGAATTCAAATCCAAGCATTTTTCCCATGCCGATTGCCATCAAGGAATAACCGCTGAAGTCAAAATAAATCTGAAAAGAATAAGCAAGAATGCCCAGCCAAGCCAAAGGCGTGGATATATTGGAAAAACCCAGTTCCTGCACTTGATCCCAAAGGCTCCCTATGTTGTTGGCAATTAATACTTTTTTTCCAAGGCCAAAAATAAAAAGGGTGATTCCTTCGTTGATTTGTGAAAAGTTGATTTTCCGTTCCCGCAATTCCCGGCTGATATCAGTGTATTTGACAATCGGGCCAGCAATTAACTGAGGAAACAAGGTAACAAACGCAGCAAAGTTCACAATATTCCGTTCTGCCTTTGTTTTTCCACGATATACGTCAATGGTATAGGACAGTGTCTGGAACGTGTAAAAACTAATACCCAACGGAAGCGTCAAATGAATGCCGCTGAGATGCGCGCCCGTGAGCGCATTGATGTTTTCGACAAAAAAGTTTGTATATTTGAAAAAGAACAGCATTCCCAAATTAAAGAGTACAGAAATGCCCATACATATTTTACAGATTCCCTTTTTTTCTCTGTTTTTCTCAATTGTCAAAGAGACAATATAGTCTACAAGGACAGAAGCGATCATGATTGGAAAATACTTGACCTCTCCCCACGAATAGAAAAATAGGCTGCAAACAACCAATACGGCATTTTTCATTTTTTTGGGGGCCAGATAATAGACAAAAAGTGTAATCGGCAAAAATCGAAATAGAAAAATAATGCTACTGAATACCATGTCATGCTCCTTTAGAGTACGGCAAATCCACCGCAGAACAACGCCATCCCCAGAATTTTCGAAAGTAGAAACGATTTTTCGGCTGTTCAATACCGAATTTCTGCTTTTAAGCGCAAATCATTCCATAAAATAAACATTATAAAACCATACTTTGTTACACACGGCATAATCCAGAACAAGTATGCTTCATCTGATCCGAAATTATGCAGAGAATTCCAAGCAGAAAAAAGATACGGACACAGCCGCGCCCGTATCTTTTAAACCAGCTTTCATTGACAGGCGCGTTATCGCTTCATTACGCCTGCTTTTATTCTTATTCCGCTTCCTCAGGCTCCGGCGCGTTCTCGTTTACCGCACGCATGGACAAGCTGACACGTTTTTTCTCAAAATCGATTTCTGTGATCTTCGCGTCCACTTCGTCTCCAACATTCAGAACATCGGAAACCTTGTTCACTCTTTCAGAAGAGATTTGAGAGATATGAATCAAACCGTCAATACCCGGAATGATCTGCGCGAATGCACCAAAAGTAGTGATAGATACAATTTTCACCTTGGTAACGGTACCAACAGGATACTCATTCTTCAAAATTTCCCACGGATTGTCCTTTTCATTTTTATATCCCAGAGAAATTTTATGTTTTTCGGTGTCAATGTCTTTCACATATACTTCCAGAACATCGCCCACGTTTACAACCTCAGACGGATGTTTGATGCGGTTCCAAGACAACTCGGAAATATGGATCATGCCGTCAACGCCGCCCAAGTCTACAAAAGCGCCATAAGAAGTGAGGGATTTGACAGCGCCGGTGTATTTTTTACCGACTTCAACGGTTTTCCAGAATTCTTCTTCCTGTACCTTTCTCTGCTCTTTCAAAACCGCTTTCATAGAACCGATAATACGCTTGCGGCCGCGGCCAATTTCTTTGCACTCGAGAATTTTCAAGGAAACATGTTGTTTGACCAGTTCTTCCAGATTTTCCACTCTGGACAGGCTCGCCTGAGAAGCGGGAACAAATACCCGCACGCCGTTGGTGGAAACGATCACACCGCCTTTTACAGCTTCGATCACGTTGCCTTCCAAAATTTCACCGGACTCAGCCGCTTCCTGTACTTTCATCATGCCAGCAATCGCATCCAGACGTTTTTTGGAGAGGACAACAGTTCCTTCCACGTCGTTAACGCGAACGACCAGAAGTTCAATTTCGTCGCCGACTTTAACCAGATCTTCAATTTTAGCATTGGGATCATCCGTCAATTCGCTCAGCGGCACATAACCGGTATGCTTCGTGCCGATATCTACCTGAACCTCGGTCGGGGTAATACCGACAACGACGCCTGTCTCCTTCTTACCGTTATATGTACTTTTGAAAGACTGATCCAACATCTCTCCAAAGCTTAATTCGTCGTTTGTAATAAATTCACTCATGGTTTCTTGTACCTCCTTAATTATGCAAGCCGGAGTCGAAGCGCCGGCAGTAACACCAATCACAGAGCTCGTAGAAAGATCGAGTCGCGGCAATTCACTGGCCTTTTCAATGTGAAATGTTTGACAGTATTGACTACATATTTCAGCCAACTTCATGGTGTTGGAGCTGTTTTTGCCCCCGATCACCACCATGACATCCGATTCTTTCGCCAGCACGATCGCTTCCTGCTGCCGCATTTCCGTAGCATTACATATTGTATCAAAAATAATTAAGTTTGTATAGACTTTTTTTGCGAAAAATGCAGATTTTCTCCATTCTTGGATATTAAATGTGGTTTGAGCCACTAAAATGGCGGGCCGACTTGTCCATTCGGGATTCTTTTCCGTCATTTTTCGCAATTCTTCTTCCCTGTTAAAGGCTACCGCGCCAGAGCGGCAGAAACCTACGATTCCTTCCACTTCCGGGTGCGTTTTGTCCCCCGCAATGAGAATCAAATAACCTTTTTCGCTGTATTCTTTCACGATTTGATGAATTTTTGCAACAAAAGGACAGGTGGCGTCTACAAAGGGAATATGATGTTCGCACAGATAATCGTACACCGGCTGACCGACACCATGGGAGCGGATGACAACTGTCGTATCCGGAAGAATTTCTTCCGGCGAGCTGACCGACCGCACCCCCATCGACTCCAGCTGGGACACAATCTGCGGATTATGGATAATCGGTCCGAGCGTAACCGCGTTAGGCGAGTTTTCTGCCGTATCAAATGCCATTTTAACAGCTCTGTCCACCCCAAAGCAAAATCCTGCTGTTTTCGCTATTTTGATTCGCACAATCTAGTCTCCTCCAAAAGCTTTTCCACCTCATCGCGCAGCAAGGCTACCGCAGCCTTGACCTGCTTGGCGGAATTTTCTTCAATTAAGATCCGGCTGTTGGCGATTGGTTTTCCATACCGGATGACAACTTTTGACCGGAAGCCTTTTCCCCCATACCAAATCGCTGCCGGAAGAAGATCACCCCCGCTTTGCGAAGCAATTACCGCAGCGCCGGATTTAAACCGCAGCAACTGGTCATCATGGGATCGCGTCCCTTCCGGAAACAATCCCAATACCCGTCCGCTTTTGACTGTTTCCACTGCTGTTTCAATCGCGCTTGTATCTCCTTTTCCCCGAGCCACCGGAAAAGCACCCAAATGACGAATGATAAAGCTGACAAACTTGTTTTGAAACAGCTCCATTTTTGCCATATATCGAATGGGTTTTTTGATCTTTTGCGCAATCAGTACAGGATCCAAAGCCGAGCGGTGATTGCAGCACAGAATATATCCCCGATCCTGCGGCTGATTTTCCTGGCCGTAAAACTCGATATGAAACCAAAACCGAAAAATTAAACCTGTCACAGCTTTTCCAAAGTAATAAAACCAATTTGTCATTTTATTCCCTGCCCTATCTTTTCTTTGATTACCGATAAAACGGCCTGTACCGACTGGTCAAAATCCAAACAGGAGGTATCGACCAATACAGCGTCCGGAGCCCGCCGCAGCGGTGCGACAGGACGGTTCATATCATTTTCATCCCGCGTTTTTACATCGGCCAAAACTTCGTTGAAATCAGCTGGAATCCCCTTTTCCTGCAGTTCGGCAAAACGGCGCCGCGCCCTTTCCTCTACAGCGGCTGTTAAGTAAATTTTAACTTGCGCATTGGGCAGAACGACTGTTCCAATATCCCGCCCGTCCATGATAATATGGTTTTCCCGGGCAATATCCTGCTGCTGAGCAAACAGAAACTGCCGCACTTCGCGGATTGCGGAAACAGCAGAGGCGGCTGCAGAAATCTGCGGCGTCCGGATCTTCCCAGTAATGTTATTTCCGTTCAGATAAATCTGCTGTTCCCCATTTTCGTAGCCAAAGCGAACCGTAATGCTTCCAAGCCGTTCGCAAACAGCCGAAATATCAGCCGGGTCAATCTCATTTTCCAGCATATCGTAGGCCACCGCGCGGTATAACGCGCCGGTATCTACATATAAAAACCCGATTTTTTGCGCGACAGCACGGGAAATCGTACTTTTGCCGGCGCCGGCCGGACCATCGATTGCAACTGCGTACATCACTAGACTTCCTTTCCTGCATTTTCTCCCGCAACAAATCCGGTAGAAAACGCAATTTGCAAATTAAAGCCGCCGGTTCTCGCATCCAAGTCCATTACTTCACCAGCAAAATACAGCCCGCAGCAAAATTTGGATTCCATCGTCTGCGGTGAAATTTCTTTGACACAGACTCCACCGGCTGTAACGATTGCTTCTTCTATCGGCAAAAGTTTTTTCGGTGTCAAGGGAAGATGTTTGATGAGACGGCAAAGATTTTCCCGCTGTCCTTTGGTTATCTGGTGAACCTTTTGAGTCGGCGGAATGGAGGATAAGCGGACCATTACCGGTATCAGTTTTCGAGGAAGTAATTCAGACAGTGAGTTAAAAAAGTCCCGGTTTTGATTTTTCTCAAAATCCCGCAAAATACGCTGTTCCAGCTGCTGGGCATCCAAAGCGGGTTTCAAGTCAATTTCCATATGATAAACAGACAGGTCCTTTTTCAAATAGGTGCTGGCGGTAAGGACCAGCGGACCGGATATGCCAAAATGGGTAAAAAGCATTTCGCCCAGTTCGGTATAAACAGGCTTTTTTTTGCCCTTTTCCCACAGGGTAAGGGTAACATTTTTTAGGGAAAGTCCCATACATTCCCGGCACCATTCCTCTTGTGTTTCCACCGGTATCAGAGAGGGACGCGGCGGGATGATGGTGTGGCCCGCTTGCTGGGCGAGCTGATAGCCGTCTCCTGTGGAGCCGGTCAACGGATAGCTTTTTCCGCCAGTTGCGATGAGTACTTTCGGAGCGAAAAACACCGTATCGTCATCGCAGTGAACGCCTTGGATGGTCTGGTCGGATATCAAAAGCCTGTCGACCTGTTTTTGTTCAAAACAAACGCCGGCATTTTTGGCAAAAGCAACAAGAGCATCTACGATATCCACCGCTTTGTCCGAAAGCGGGAACACGCGATTGCCTCTTTCCACCTTCAGCGGGACACCCAACTCCTCCAAAAGAGACATCATGCGCTGCGGCGGAAATTGATGAATAGGGCCAAACAAAAACTTGCTGTTGCTGCAGACATGCTGCAGAAAAACTTCTTCTGTGCAGTCGTTTGTCACATTGCAGCGGCCTTTTCCGGTAATCATTACCTTGCGGGCCATGCGGGGATTTTTCTCAAGCAGCATCACCTGAGCGCCATGTCTTGCTGCTGTTCCGGCGGCAAGCAGACCGGCAGCTCCGCCTCCAATCACAATCAAGTCACATTGTTTCATCGGCGAGGTTCCTCTACCTTTTCATAAACATTATACTCATCCCAGATCTGCTCCAAACGTTCATATGTGCTTGAAATCTCGTCTTTTTTGCGAATACCAATGGCCACGATCAGGGCGTTGATCATGCTCAGCGGCGCCACCAGTGAATCGACAAAGGACGCCATATCGCTGCGGGCAAGCAACAAATGATCCGCCGCTTCGGCAATAGGAGAAAGGTCGGAGTCTGTAATGGCAATGACCTTGGCACCATTTTGTTTGGCAAATTTCGCCGCATTGGTGGTCCGTTTGGAATAACGCGGGAAAGTGATCCCGATAAACACATCGCCTTCTTTGATCCGCATGATCTGCTCAAACATTTCACTGGCGCTGGTGGTATTGATCGGACGGACATTTTCAAAAATTTGATTAAAATAAAAGCTCATAAAACCAGACAAAGCGGAAGCGCTTCGAACACCTAAGATGTAGATGTTTTTCGCACTGACAATCGCATCCACCGCCTGCTCAAAATCCTCTACCGAGGCTTTTTCCATGGTGCGTCGGATTTTTTCAATATCCAGATTCAGCACCTTGTGCAGGATATTTCCGTCGCCCAATTGGTCGCTGGTTACTTCCATGCGCTGCACAGAGGTCAACCGGTTGCGGATTAACTCCTGCAATGCGCGCTGCAGCTGAGGATATCCGTCAAACCCCAATTCAGACGCAAAACGAACGACCGTTGATTCGCTTACCCCAACGGTCATTCCCAGCTTTGCCGCCGTCATGAAAGCCGCCTTGTCATAATGTGCCAGAATATACTGTGCAATCAACTTCTGCCCTTTCGAAAATCCAGGCATTTGCTGTGTAATGGAATGAATCAAATCTCTGCTCATATTTTCACCCTTTCCGGCGCGTTGGTTTCGATATTATTTTATCTTTCATCCTGCAAAAATGCAAGAGATTTTGCAGGAATTTCATCAATCCCCCTCAAAATGCCTTTGTGCATAGAAAAACGAGAGAAAACGGCGGTTTTCTCTCGTTTTTTTGTTTTTATTTTACCATTTTAACTTTTCCGTATCTTCAGAATATGCTTGCTGCTGGGATAAATATTTATGATACTCCTCTAAAATAAGCCCTTCCAACGTTCTGCGGCCATCCATCGTAATGGGATGCACAATATCGCGAAACACCCCGTTGTCATCCTTTCGGCTTGGCATAGCCACAAACAGCCGTTCGCTTCCTTCTATGACTTTGATATCGTGCACGGCAAGATCATGATCGATCGTCACAGAAACCAGGGCTTTGAGTTTCCCCTCTTCATACGTTCTTCTGATTCGAATATCCGTTACATTCATCTTGATTTCCCCTCCTTGTTGATGGTTTTAGTATGGAACACAGAAAAAAACTTATACAATTTTGCAAAATCTCTTCTATTTTTTCATAGGGTGTTTATTTTGCCGCGGCAAAGCAATATAATAGGAATAAAAAGGATAGGCTTTGGAGGGATTGTTTGTGTGCTGTAGCTATGAAGAAATCTTAAAAAATAAAAAACACTTCCATTTTATCGGGATTGGCGGATCGGGCATGTTCCCGTTGGTACAGATTCTGCATCAAAAAGGCTGTTACATCACCGGTTCGGATAATAATGATACGGATACCGTAGAATATGAGCGCAGCGTATTGGGAATCCCGGTTCAAATCGGACATGATCCCTCTCATTTAAACGGGGCCGATTGTGTTATTTATACGGCTGCCATTCCACCGGAAAATCCCGAATTAAAGGCGGCTATGGATTCTGGCATCCTTGTGCTGGAACGTGCGAAAATGCTCGGACTGATCACCCAGGGATATCATAATGCCATTTGCGTTTCCGGAACGCATGGAAAAACAACAACCTCCGCAATGATTACACAGATTCTGCTGGAAGCTGATATGGACCCTTCTGTTGTCATCGGCGGAAAGCTTCCTTTGCTGCACGGCAGCGGACGGGTTGGCAAAAGCGATTTGATGGTCTGCGAAGCCTGCGAATTCAAGGATCATTTCTTGGAATTGTCTTCTGATGTATCTGTTATTTTAAATGTTGACGCAGATCATCTGGAATATTTCGGTACCTTGGAAAATATTATTCGTTCTTTTCGTCAATTTGCCGAGCAGACCAGCCGCACGCTGATTGTAAATGGGGATGATGAAAACACCAGAAAAGCGATTGCGGGGATCACCGGAAAGAAAATCATTACTTTTGGCCATAGCGATCATTGTGATTACTATCCGCTTTCTGTTTGCTATCACCCGGAATCCAAAACAACTTTTACGCTGATGCACAAAGGGAAAAAAATCGCCGATATTATATTATCGATTCCGGGAAAGCATAACATCCTGAATGCTGTTGCAGCTTGTGCCGCCTGTCTGGAAGTTGGTGTGGACCCGGAAGATATTGCTCTTCCTCTTCAGGATTTTCATGGAGCTGGCCGGCGATTTGAAATTTTGGGGCTCAAAAACGAAATCACAATCGCTGACGATTACGCTCATCACCCCACAGAGCTGGAGGCTACGCTGAAAGCTGCCAAGGAAATGCATTTCGGCCAAGTGTGGGCTATTTTTCAGCCTTTCACCTTTTCCCGCACCAAAATTCTTTTAGATGAATTTGCCCGGGTGCTGCCAATTGCGGACCATGTTATCCTGGCGCCGATCATGGGAGGCCGGGAAACCAATGAGTACGGAATCTCATCTGAGGATCTGGCTGCCAAAATTCCCGGTGCGGTTTGTCTTCCCTCTTTCGAGAGTATTGCAGGATATGCGTTGTCCCATGCAAATCCGGGGGATCTGATTCTGACACTTGGATGCGGCGATATCAACAAATGTGCAAAGATCATGATAAAGGCGTAAACGGCATGATCTGTTTTCACTTTTAAAAATCACTTTATTTGATTTTCATTCACAAGAAAAAGCCGGGAGTCCGCAGATGGTTTCTATTGCGGTCTCTCGGCTTTTTTGATTTCACCGCTCCTATGTAAACCTCATAGGAGCGGCATCTTCTCCATGCAAGCCAAAGCTGATGGAAAGAGCCTGGTCAATCTGTGACATGGAAGCAGTGTCCAATTTCCCCATTTTTTCTTTCAGTCTTTTTTTATCAATCGTGCGTACTTGCTCCAAAAGCACCACGGAATCCTTTGATAAGCCGCATTCCTGCGAATGAAGCGCAATGTGAGTCGGTAATTTCGATTTGTCTTTTTGGCTGGTAATCGCAGCCGCTATTACGGTAGGGCTATATTTATTGCCAATATCATTTTGCACGATCAAAACAGGACGGACTCCTCCCTGTTCCGAGCCGACTACCGGGCTCAAATCTGCATAATAAATATCTCCACGTTTTATGGTCAAAAAAATCACACTCCGTATGTTTTCGTTTCTCCTGAAAAGCCTTTCGGGTAATTTTAGTATGCACCGAAAAGGGAACCGTTAATCCAATCAGGCTGCAAAAGGCTTTGCTATATTATATTTTCCAACGAAGTGTTTTGACAAAAAAGCAGCTGCTTTTGTATCAATCAGGCAAAAACAGCTGTTTGTCATTTATGATGATAAAATTTCAGAAAAGGATACAATCAGGTCCGCGTCGGGAACCTGTAAAGAAAGAAGTTTGCCAGATGATTCTTCCAGAATCAGCAAAAAATCGTTTCCGCTTTCCTGTAGTTTTCCCCGCGCTTCCAACTGTGTACCGTTTGAACGCATTTCCAGGGTTCCGCCTTGGCAAAAAGATGATATCGCATCTATCAGTATTTTTCCAACGGCCTTTTGCGAAACCCCATCTGGAGGATAATTTCCTGTCAGGCCACGATATTCGATCGTAATCTGGTCTGAGGTGTACTGCATGGACATGCCCTGTAAAACTTCCGGAGATTGAAACTCCAGAAGGAACCGCCCATTTTCTTCCTTGGAAAAAATACTTTTTATCTCCAGATTCCCGCATCGGATCTTTGCATTCGATGAAAAAGACGGCTTCAAAGGGATTGGTACAGAAGGAGCCTCCTGTGTACGGTTTTGACATCCCGGCAGAAACATAAGCAAGATTTCCGCACAAACACACAGGAACAGGCGAAACCTCATAAATGCACCCTCTTCTACATGTTCTACAGGCCACGTCTGGTGAAAATCTGCGACAAGTCTTCTAGTATATCGCTTGGCAGCATGCTGTACTGCGACATTCTGGCTGCACACCCATCCGCCGCCAACCCGTGAAGATAAACCCCGCAAACAGCGCTTTTTACCGGCGCGATCCCCTGGGCGCAAAATCCCGCTATCATACCGGCGAGCAAATCGCCGCTTCCTCCTTTCGCCAGTCCTGCATTCCCTGTTTGGCTGATGAAGAAAGTTCCACCCGGTTCAAAAATCGTTGTTACACTGTCTTTGAGTACAACAATCACTTGATATTTTTCTATAAAGTTTTTTAGCTTTTCAAATCTGTTACGACGCAATTCATCCACCGTAACGCCCAGCAATCTCGCCATTTCTCCCATATGTGGAGTTAAAATAACCGGGCATTTCGCCTGCTGCAATATATCTATGCGCCCACACAGATTGTTTATGCCGTCTGCGTCTAAAACAATGGGACAGGAAGCGCTCCAAAGCATTTGTTCCAGAAGATGAGAGAGATTGTCTCCTTTCCCAATTCCGCATCCTATCAAACAAGCGCTTGCATTCTGCAGCGCCTGCAGAATACGCGGGGCAGCGCTTTCTGACAGACGTCCCTGCGCATCCTCTTCCAGCGGAAGTGTCATTGCCTCAGGCAGACGTACCATGAGAGGAAGAAGCGCCGAAGAAGGGGCAGCTACTGTCAAAAGGCCAGTGCCTACCCGGGCTGCTCCCATTGCAGAAAGCACTGCCGCACCAGAGAATCCAACACTCCCGCAAACATGCAGCAAGCGTCCATAATTTCCTTTGTGAGAATCCGCCTCCCTTTTGGGAAGAACGGCAAAAACGTCTTCTTCCTCTGCCAGAATGCCGTCTTCCAACACATCCAATCCCAATTCCTCCGGAATTCCGATGGAAACTACCTGCAGTTTTCCCAAAAAGTTTCTGGCCGGATAAAACAGCATACCTGCTTTAACGCGGTGAAAAGTAATCGTAAAATCGCCGTGGATGGCGCCTGCAGCGGCTGATCCGTCTTTTGCGCAAACGCCGCTGGGGATATCCAGGCAGAAAACAGCCGCCACAGCCTGGTTTATTTGCGCGAACAGCGGCTTTTGTTCCTGCGGAATTTCCCCATGAAAACCCGTTCCAAAAATACCGTCCACAATCAGATCGGCCGAGGCTATTTTTTGTGCAGACATTTCCTCTTTATCCGGCCCAAACGGTATAACTTCCATGCCTAAACGAAACAGTTGGTCCAGCATTTCTTTACTTTGATCTGTTGTTGGAAGACCATCTGCAAGAAGGATCGAGACATTTCCTTCCCGCTCAAGTAATTTGCGGGCCACCACAAACGCATCGCCGCCATTATTCCCCTTTCCGGCTACTATTACGCAATTTCTGCCCCGGATATCCGCCTTTTTGCAGATGAATGCTGCTGCCGCGCTCCCTGCGTTTTCCATCAGCCGCAGATAATCGATTCCCGCGTCATTGCTGGCTTTTTCAATTTCTTTCATTCGCTGCACGGTCACAATACCTGTCATGCGATGCCACCCTTTCTGTTTTGTACAAAGAGACCCTCGTTCATAAAACGAGGGTCCGGTTTATTTCGCTTCTGTTTTCGTCTTTATTTCTGCGTGGTACCAAAAAACTCCTGATGCATGTGCCGCGGAATTTGCTCTTTGATTCCCTCCAGCAGGCGATCCGATCCGTTGAACACCACCAGGCTATTTCCTTCACTGGACCCTTTGACAACAAAGTACCACAGGTTTTCCGATTTGGGGCTGTCACAGGCGAAATACTTTTTTTCATACCTTTTTTGGGTGTGCTCCTCCGGACAGTAGCGCCCAAAATCATCAAAATTTTTGCAGGAAGCGGAAATCAAACGCTTTCTGGTCCGTTTTGCAATAATTTGATCCACATCGAACGTATCGTTCGTCAATGAGTATTCAAATTCAATCGAGCGGCGGGAAATAAAAAAATAGGCAAAATAAAGGGAAAGACCGGAAAGAACCCAGCAAAATGGGAAAAACATTCCTAAAAACAAAAACCCTGCCGCTAAGCCCAAACACAGCAAAAGAATTGCCGCGATTTTCAGCCAATCCAATGGTTGTTTTTTCTTTTTTACAATTTCTTCAATAAAAATATCCCGAACCATTTCTATTCTTCTCCTTATGAAACCATCCGATTTTCAATTACAATGATTGTATCATAAAAATAGGAAAAAAACAATCTTGTCTCTCTTGAAACAAAACAGCAAGAATGGTGCATTCCGCGGCAAACAAAATTTTTCTTGCTTTTTTGACATATATGTGATATGGTTAATTGAAATGAAATAACGCTAAGACTGGGAAAGTAAAAATCAAAAAAGCGCATCAGAGAGGGGTTGTCACCGGCTGTAAGCAATCCTGCGCCATTGATTTCGAAGTTCGCCCACGAGCGGCGGCGCTGAACTATAGTAGGCGTCGACGGTTGCTACCGTTATCAAGCGTCAAGTGTTTGCCAAAAGGCAAAAATCTGGGTGGTACCGCGGAATGTTCTGAGAGCTTTCGTCCCTTTTGTGGGATGAAAGCTTTTTCATTTGCAATCTGCCTGGTTTGGTGTCTTTGTGGCAAAGTCCTGTCTATCTTTGTCTAAAATTAAACTGAGGTGAATAAAATGAAAGCTGCATTGGAAGCAATCCGGCAAAAAATTGTCGTTGAGCTGCAAGAAGCTCACGATATGCAGACGCTGGAAAACATCCGAGTTAAGTTTCTTGGAAAAAAGGGTGAGCTAACCGCCATTTTAAAACAAATGGGCAAACTCTCCGCTGAGGAACGGCCTGTCATCGGCCAGTTGGCCAATGAAATCCGGGCGTTTATGGAGGATCATATCGCCACCCGCACGGCACAGCTAAAAAATGAATTGACCCAACAAAAGCTCAAATCCGAAAAGCTCGACGTTACGCTGCCCGGTAAAAAAAATCCGCTGGGCAAAAAGCATCCGTTGAATATTGTGCTGGATGAAATTGAAGAGATCTTCCTCGGAATGGGCTTTAGTATCGCAACCGGCCCGGAAGTTGAGCTGGACTATTATAATTTTGAAGCACTGAATATGCCCAAAGACCACCCTGCCAGAGATACGCAGGACACTTTTTATGTTTCTGATAATGTGGTGCTTCGCACCCAAACTTCTCCTATGCAGGTTCGGGTAATGGAAAAGCAAAAGCCCCCGATCCGCATCATCGCGCCGGGACGGGTTTATCGCTCCGATGCGGTTGACGCGACCCACTCCCCCTTGTTCCATCAGATTGAGGGACTGGTCGTTGACAAAGGCATTACCATGGCGGATTTAAAAGGAACGCTGGAGATTTTTGTAAAGCGCTTGTACGGTGAAGATTCTGTTGTTCGGTTCCGTCCTCATCATTTCCCTTTCACCGAACCTTCTGCCGAGCTGGACTGCATGTGCTTTAACTGCCACGGTGAAGGCTGCCGCTTGTGCAAAGGAGAAGGCTGGATCGAAATTCTCGGATGCGGTATGGTACATCCAAAAGTTTTGTCCAACTGCGGCATTGATCCGGAAGTCTACAGCGGATTTGCGTTTGGCATGGGACTGGAGCGTCTGGTTATGAGGCGCTTCAATATCGACGATATGCGTTTGCTGTATGAAAACGATTTACGGTTTTTGAATCAATTCTAAGGAGGAAGAACCATGAATTTATCCATGAAATGGCTTTCTGATTTCGTAAAGCTGAAAGTAGAACCCAGGGAATTCTCCGAAAGAATGTCTTTGTCCGGTTCAAAGGTAGAAGGTTGGGAAATCGAAGGCGAAGAAATAAAGAACGTTGTTATCGGTAAAATCCTTTCGATTGATCCGCATCCCGATGCGGACAAGCTGGTCGTTTGCCAGGTAGATGTAGGAGAAGCCGAGCCTATCCAGATCGTAACCGGAGCGACCAACGTATTTCCTGGTGCTGTTGTACCGGTTGCCAAAGATAAATCCATTCTGCCCGGCGGTAAGGAAATCCGGAAAGGAAAACTGCGTGGCGTCGTATCCAACGGAATGCTTTGCTCTTTGGGCGAACTGGGATTGACTGCTCACGATTTCCCCTATGCCATTGAAGACGGTATCTTCATCATCGAAGAGGACTGCCAGGTTGGCCAGGACATCCGCTCTGCCATTGGCTTGGATGATACCTGTGTGGAATTTGAAATTACCCCCAATCGTCCCGACTGCCTTTCGGTCATGGGATTGGCGCGGGAAGTTGCGGTTACGTTCGGCAAAGAGCTGACGCTTCATAAACCGAAAGTACAGCATGAGACCGGAGATATCCACGAAATGTTGTCTGTTGATGTAAAAAATCCGCAGCTGTGCCGGCGCTATGTCGCGAAAATGGTTAAAAACATCAAAATCGAGCCTTCTCCCCGTTGGCTGCGTGAACGTCTCCGCGCCAGCGGCGTTCGCCCGATCAACAATATTGTTGATATTACCAACTATGTTATGCTGGAATACGGTCAGCCGATGCATGCGTTTGACTACAAGTATGTCAAAGGCGGAAAAATCGTCGTCCGAAACGCGCAGGAAGGCGAATCCATCATGACGCTTGATGGAATAGACCGCAAACTGTCCCCCGATATGCTGGTAATCTGCGACGAGGAAAAACCGTCCGCCGTAGCCGGCGTAATGGGTGGCGAGTACAGCGGCATCATGGACGACACCAGTACCATCGTATTTGAATCTGCCTGCTTCCTGGGATCTTCTGTCAGAACGACCGCGAGAAAACTCGGCATGCGTACGGAAAGCTCGGCCCGCTTTGAAAAAGGCTTGGACAGCGAAACCTGTATCCCCGCCGTTATGCGCGCTTGCGAACTGGTGGAAATGCTGGGTGCCGGAGAAGTTGTCGGCGGAATGATCGACGTGGACAATGCTGGTTATCAGCCGACAGAAATCCTTTTGAATCCGCAGTGGATCAACGAATTTATCGGTATTGATGTGAGCCGGGACGAGATGGTTTCTATCTTGGAACAGCTGGGCTGCCATATGGAAGGCGACACGATTACCGTTCCCTCTTTCCGTCAGGACCTGGAACACAAGGCGGATATTGCAGAGGAAATTGCCCGGTTCCACGGTTATGATAAAATTCCTTCTACCGCTATCAGAGGAACGGCACAAGGCGCTTTGACTGAATACCAGAAGTTTGAACGTACCGTTACCAACACCCTTTTGGCACAAGGATGCTATGAAATTTCCACCTATTCTTTCATCAGCCCGAAATATTACGATAAGATTTGCCTGCCGTCTGACAGTCCCCTTCGTAATTCGGTGGTTATTCTGAATCCGCTTGGAGAAGATACCAGCGTTATGCGGACGATTGTGGTACCGTCTATGATGGAGACGCTGTCTAGAAACTATAACAACCGCAATGCTTCTGCCAGCTTGTTTGAATTGGCCAATGAATACATTCCGGTAGAAGGACAGGAACTTCCGGATGAGAACCCCATCATCACCATTGGTCAATACGGTGAAGCGCATGACTTCTTCACCCTCAAAGGAACCATCGAAAATCTGCTTTCTGTACTGGGCATCACCGATATCTCCGTTCAGGCTGACAGCAGTATCCCCTACTATCATCCCGGACGCTGCGCAAGAATCTTTACCGGTGAAACCGAATTGGGAACGCTCGGCGAAATTCATCCGCAAGTGGCTGAAAATTACGGCATAGATACGCGGGTGTATGTAGCACGGCTCGACTGCAGCGCACTGTTCGCCTCTGAGCACAGCGAAAAAGAATACCATCCGCTGCCTAAATTCCCTGCTACTACGCGGGATTTGGCTTTGCTGTGTGACGATGAACTGCCGGTACAGTCCATCGAAAAAGCCATTCGTTCCGGCGCAGGAAAAATTCTGGAGCAGGTGGAGCTGTTCGATATCTACAAAGGCAAACAAATTCCAGAAGGAAAAAAGAGTGTTGCCTATAATATTACCATGCGTTCTCCTGACCGGACGCTTACGGACGAAGATGTAGGGAAAGCCATGAATAAAATTCTGAAAAATTTGTCGGATTTAAATGTTTCCATCCGCGGTTAATCGGAATTTGACCATCTTCACAAATATAGAATAAAATGTTTGCCGATTCTCTCTCTTGCTATTTTATTCTATTTGGTGTATGCTAAGGACATAGCTTACAAAAATTAGAAATATGAAAGAATGGAGGGTGTTTTATGCATGAGCCTACCATTTCCTTCTCGATTCACGAAGATAAAGAGCAGGAGATGAAAGAAATCTTGACGGAAGTGTATGATGCACTCCGCCAAAAAGGATATAACCCGATCAATCAGATTGTGGGATATATTTTGTCGGAAGATCCGACATACATTACGACCCACAACAATGCACGCAGTCTCATCCGCCGCATTGACCGCGATGAACTGCTTCAGATTCTGGTAAAATCCTATTTAAATGATTAAAAAAGAGCCGCTGAATATAAATTTCGGCGGCTCTTTTTTCATAAAAATCTCGTATTTCCCTATTTTTAAATTGCTGTTTACTTGTCATAAAATTTGTGATATACTTTTATTAGAATTCTATATCTGTGATATGGGGCTTTTCGCTCCATTTCTTGTTATAAGGAGGTTTTGACCTGTGAGCGATAAAAAAGAAAAATATTTGATGTATAAAGGAAAACCGCTGGTTCGTTCCGGCAACACTTTGTATTATGGAGATATGAGTGATCCTTATGTTATTCTAATGCAAATTTCATCGACGCACCCGGGATATGACATGGATATGGCCGAAAAAATTTCCATTCAGCTGTTGGCCACCGATACGAACCTGCGTCCCAAAGAACGAATCGTCCGTAAAAGCGAAAAAGTGGGGCTATACAACGCGCTGGATATTGGCAGTATCTGGCTGGAGAGAGCACTTTCCGGCACGATGTAAGAACAAAAAGCCGCATGAAAGAAAACAGAGAAGCATCCGCACGATTATCATCGAGCGGATGCTTCTTTTTCATCATATGCAGTTTTGGAAATTAGACAAATTCATAAACATAAAAAGCAGCAGATACCCGACATTCGGAATATCTGCTGTTTTTATCTGCTATTTCTTTTTCTGATACGCTTCTTTTGCCGTTTGAAGGATATTTTCCGCACTGAGTCCGTAAATTTCCAGCATTTTTTCAGCAGGGCCGGAACTGCCGAACTCGTCCTTTACACCGATGCGTACAACCGGAACCGGACACTCTTCGCAAACAGCGGCGCAGACCGCTTCGCCCAATCCGCCAATAATGCTGTGTTCCTCAGCTGTAATGATCAGCCCTGTTTCTTTAGCAGCCTGAAGAACCAGCTCCCGATCCAAAGGTTTAATTGTGTGAATATTCAATACCCGGGCGGAAATTCCCTGGGCTTCCAATTCTTTGGCAGCCGCCAATGCTTTGGCAACCATCAGACCAGTTGCAATAATCGTCAAATCGGTTCCATCGCGCAGCAGAACACCTTTTCCAATTTCAAAATGGTAATTCTGAGGGTCGTTCACATCTTCAACTGCCAACCGTCCCAATCGCATATAAACCGGGCCTTTGTACGCAGCAGCCGCTTTGACCGCCTCACGGGTTTCCAAATCATCCGCCGGGCTGATAACGACCATTCCCGGAATCGTCCGCATCAATCCGATATCCTCGCAGCACTGGTGCGTCGCTCCGTCCTCCCCTACCGAAATGCCTGCGTGGGTTGCGCAGATTTTAACATTCAAGTGAGGATATCCCACGGAATTGCGAATCTGCTCAAAAGCGCGTCCCGCCGCAAACATTGCGAAAGAAGACGCAAACGGAATTTTCCCCGCAGCCGCAAGACCGGCGGCGATTCCAATCATATTTCCTTCTGCGATCCCACAGTCGAAAAAACGTTCCGGTGCTTTTTTCTGGAATAATTCTGTTTTCGTGGATTTGGAAAGGTCCGCATCTAAAACGACAACATCTTTGTTTTCATCTGCCAAAAGAGCTAAGGCTTCTCCGTAGCTTTCCCGGGTGGCTTTTTTATTGGCCATTTGGAACATCCTTTCTTTCCCCAAAATTTTCAAAAATCTTTTTGGCGCTATTCAAGACCAGCAAGAACCTTTTCAATATCTGCTACCGCTGTTTTATACTGATCGTCATTCGGAGCGGCTCCATGCCATGCTACATTATCTGACATAAAGGAAACATCTTTTCCTTTAATTGTTTTGGCAACGATCACCGTAGGCATGCCTTTGGTCTGTTTCGCTTCGTTAAAAGCGGCAGACAAGGCGTCAAAATCATGCCCGTCGATTTCAATCGTATGGAATCCAAACGCGGCAAACTTTTCCGCAATGGGATACGGGGAACAAATTTCGCCAACCCGTCCGTCTATTTGCAGTCCATTGTTATCCACGACCAGACAAAGATTATCCAATTTGCGGTGCCCCGCAAACATAGCAGCCTCCCAAATCTGGCCTTCCTGAATTTCACCGTCGCCGCAAACCGCGTAAACACGATAATCCTTTTTTTCCAACTTTGCAGCCAGAGCCATTCCGCAGGCCGCAGAAAATCCCTGCCCCAACGAACCGGTGGACATATCCACACCGGGAATATGTTTCATATCCGGATGTCCCTGCAGCATTGCGCCGGGGTGACGAAACGTCTTCAGCTCATCCCAAGAGAAGAAACCTTTCAGCGCCAATGCGGCATACAGTGCCGGGCAGGTATGTCCCTTGGAAAGCACAAAACGATCCCGGTCCGGCCATTGAGGATTTTGGGGGTCTACCCGCAATTCTTCGAAATACAAATAGGTCAAAATATCCGCTACCGACAGCGATCCGCCCGGATGGCCCGATTTGCCGGAATAAACCGCTTCCAACGCGCCCAAACGCACCTTACAGGCAGTTTTTTGCAGCTGATATTTTAAAGACGCTTCCATGATAAATGCCTCCTCCAAATTATAAACGTTCAATATATTCGATCAAGTCCGCAACCGCACCCTGTGCGCAGGGACCAACTACCATATCACACATATCGATGATTTCTTTCGCACCATCACCTACCGCTACTGAAGTGCCCGCAGCTTTCAGCATATCAATATCGTTATAGAAGTCTCCAATCGCATACGTATTTTGGATATCCACTCCCATCACGCGGGCGAGTTTTCGAAGCCCCTCACCTTTATCGACGCCTTTGGCCATCATTTCACAAAACACAGCGCTGGAATTGATGTAATAAGTTCCCTCCAACGGATGCTGATCCAACCACCGATGAAGCTCGTCCATTTTTTCAGGCGCTCTTACAAACAAAATTTTAAACCAATCCTGGCCAATTTCATCTATATGATATACCTGCCGGCTGCGCAGATAATCTTTTTGCGCCTCCATGCTCTCCGGTGAGGAAATCGCCCGGAAATCATCCTCCATCGATACCGCAACAGCCATATCGGGAAAAACCTTACACGCTTCTTTAATATAGGCGTTTGCCGTGCGGGGGACAAAAGTTCGTTCCATTATCGTTTGGGTCGTACAATCATAAAGGTAGGCGCCATTATTTTGAGCAGATGGAACATTAATCCCAAGAGTGCGGTATAAATCCTCACAATGATAATGGGAGCGCCCGGTGGCAAATGTAAATTTGCCGCCTTTTTGTTGAAATCTGTGGATTGCCTCCAAATTCCGCTTCGGGATTTCCCCTTCGTGGGGAAGCAAGGTGTCGTCAATATCTGTTACAATCAAGTAACGGGACAGGGATTTCTCCAAAGCCGTTCCTCCTAGAAAAATCTATTTTTGCGGTAAACCCGCCAAAAAACGAAGAAAATAGTCCGGCAGTTCGCTGTCAAACTCCAGATATGCGGATGTTTCCGGATGGACAAAGCCAATTTTTTTTGCATGCAGGCATTGGCCTTGCAGCGATTCAATGACTTTTTTAGGACCATACACCGGATCCCCAGCCAAAGGATGTCCAATATACGCCATGTGAACACGTATCTGATGGGTACGTCCGGTTTCCAACCGGCATCGAATGTGGGAAAAATCCCGGTATTCCTCGATTACCTCATAGTACGTCACTGCTCTTTTGGAATGCTCTGTTGTAACAGCCATTTTTTTGCGATCATTTTTGCTGCGGCCAATGGGGGCATCTATCGTACCTTCCGCCTGTTTCAAATGGCCGTAAACGACCGCCTCGTATTCCCTTGTAAAACTGTGCTCCTGAATTTGCGCTGCCAAGCATTGATGCGCGTAGTCGTTTTTGGCAACCATCAAAAGGCCGCTGGTATCTTTATCGATTCGATGGACAATCCCAGGCCGAATCACACCATTGATTCCGGAAAGTCGCCCTTGGCAATGATACAATAGGCCATTGACCAATGTTCCGGTGTAATTTCCCGGAGCCGGATGTACTACCATCCCCTTCGGCTTGTTTACAACTAAAAGAGAAGAGTCCTCATATACAATGTTTAATGGAATGTTTTCGGGTTTTGCCGTATCGTCTTCCGGTTGGGACAGGTGAAGGAAAACAGAATCTCCGGATTTCACCTTTGTATTTTTTGTAACCGGCTGATTGTTGAGAAGGACATCGCCTTTTTCAATACATTTTTGCAAGAAAGAGCGAGTATGATCCGGCATCTCTATCTGCAAAAAACGATCGATTCGAAAGCTATCCTGTTCCGGAGAAACAGAAAAATACAATTCTTCTCCTGTACTCATTCGCCTTCCCCTTCCGAAGGCTCTGCTTTGGACTTTTCCTGCTTTCTCTCACTCCACAGCACATACACCGCAATCACGCAGATTCCCACAACGACGCAGCAATCCGCAAAATTAAATACAGGATAATGAATCCAGCAAACGTCCAAATAATCTACTACAAAACCACGGAAAATCCGATCCAGGAGATTGCCGATTCCACCGGCGATAACCAACCCTACCATCCAAGGCAAAAATCGACCAGGAAATTTTTTCAAGATCAATAAAATGAAAAGTCCTGCCAAAACGACAGAGGTAACCAGGATCAATAGAAATTGTTTACCCTGGAGGATTCCGCCGGCAGCGCCAAAGTTCTCCACATAAGTCAAATGAAACTTCCCGTTAATCAGAGGTATCGTCCCAATCGGCTGCAAATAAAGAACGGCCCAATATTTAAAAAGCTGGTCCAACCCGATCAATATGGCAATCATAGCAAGGATTCCAATAATCAAGTCCTTTTCCCCCAATAACAGAAAAATAAAACGCCCTATAGGTTGTAAAGGCTATGACCAATACACAATTTTCTTCGGTAAACCTATCATATACGGCTATCTGCAAAAATTTTAGAGGTCATTTTCAACCTGTATAAGGCGCAATTTTTAAAGAAGAAATATCAAAACAAGATAATTCTCTATTGTTTTTTCGACACAAAAAGAGGGAAAGCCGTTTTTTTGGTTGTAATTTCATTTTGCCTTCCCCCATTTCATCATTGATCCATTTTTGCAGGTTAACGATCCCTTTTTAAATCGTATCCCGCACCAAATTTCAATGGACCGAAACGGGATTCACGCTCTTCCGCTATCGACTCTTCGGCAGCTGCTGCCTCCTCCGGTTTGGAAGCGGTCTCCTCCGATACAGCAGGTGTTTCTTCTGCCGATGCAGTCGATACAGCTTCCTGTTCCACAGGCATTTCTTCTTTCTGAACCGAGGAAGCCGGGCTTTCTGCTTTCGTATTTTCCGGCAAAGAACTAATCAGCTCCAAATGATTTTTATACAAGGCGAGCAGCTGATTTTTAAACGTTGCTACTTCTTTTTGCAAACGAGAAAGGTTCATTTTTTCACGTTCTGCTCGCATCTGAATACTATCAATCACCTTGGCAGACTGTGCATTCGCATCGGCGATAATACCATCTGCCTGCTGCTGCGCATCTTTCACGATCGAAGAACCCAATTTTCGCGCGTCAAGAATGGCGGCACGCATACTGTCCTCATCCGCACGGTATTCTTCTATTTTTTCCGCCAGCACTTCTAATTTTCGCTCCATCTGAATTTTTTCATTCTGGAGTTTATCGACGGCTGCCGAAACTTCTTGAAGATAATCGTCCACTTCATCGGTCCGATATCCGAAAGCGGATTTCTCAAATTTTTTCTCTAATATCTCCTGCGCGTTCAGCATATTCCCCACTCCTTACTGATAATGTCCCGCCGCAATACGCAGCCGACCTTTTTTGGTAATGCCATCAAAAGAATAAATTACATATTTTCCATATCCACGGATGGATAAATGACGCTTTTCTTCCACCATACCAGCTAAATCGGTTCGAATTTGCCCATCAACTTTGACCCATTCCTGCCGGATCAGTTCCTGGGCTTTCTCTCTGGAAAGGCGGGTCAAAAAAGAAACGACCGCATCCAAACGCTGGCTGTGAACCGTTCCGGATAAAGGTGTGATAACGGGGCGAACCAATTCCAGGTTTTTTGCGCCTTCTTCGAAGTGGACGCCCACCTGTCCAACTTTTTTTATTTCGCTCAGAATGGGCGAAACTGCTTGGTTTAAAACGAAAAACACCGCAATTCCATTTCCCACCAGGATATCCCCTATCATTTCCCGGGAAATGCGCAGACTCATCAAAGAGCCCAAAAAATCTCTGTGAGAAAGCTTGTCCTGTTCGCGAAAGCGAGCGGTGATCGGTACGACCGGAAACAAGGATGACGATGATTCTTCCCAATCAATATAGTCCGGAAAAAATCCTGCCACTTTACGCTCCGCTTCTGGAAACCCGCCAAAAAGCCGCCAGGAAGAAAACTTTTCTGAAAGAGCGGTTGTTTTTAAAATTTCCTGCTGACGGATGTCCAGGAAACCGATGAACTTCATTTGATTTTTCAAACGGGCTGCGTTAATCGCATCCCGAAAGCGGGAATACAGGATTTTTTCCTCCCCCGCTAACTGCGATAAAAGTATCATTTAAAAAAATACACCACTGTTTTCCAGTTCGTCCAACAAATCGCCCATGATATCTACATTGTAAGGCGTAATAATATAAGTGCTGTTTGCAACTCGCTGAATCTGTCCGTTATTCGCATAAGCAACGCCGCTGAGAAAGTCAATCAAACGGCGGGAAATATCTTTACTGGTCTGCTCCAGATTTAAAACAACCGTACGCTTTGCGTTCAAATGATCGGCAATGGAACGTGCGTCGTCAAATCTTTCCGGTTTTACCAGCACTACCGCCAACTGGGTCGTCGCATGGATATTTACAACTTTATTTCTTCTGGAACTCTGTTCCGGCACCGCTGTACTATCGCTGGAAGAGCCTTCGCGAGAAAGGAACTCTTCTTCCTCCTCATATTCGTCTTCCTCCGGATAATCAAACAGTCTTCTGATACTATCCATTAAACTCATGTTGGTTCCTCCCGTTTATTTTCGTTTTCCAAATAAGGCTGTGCCAAGACGAATGATATTGGCCCCGCATGTAATTGCGGTCTCAAAGTCTCCCGACATCCCCATTGATAAAAACTGCACATTACTATTATCCAATTTTTTAGCTTGCATGTCAAGAAACATGTATCGCATCTTGGAAAAATAATAGATATTTTCTTCTTCCCTTTTGCCGGCCGGAGGAATTGCCATCAGCCCCGACAAACGCAAGTGAGGAGAGGCGGTTACAGCGTTCACCAATTCCGGCAGATTTTCCGGCAAAACACCTGATTTTCCCGGTTCCGCCCCAATATTTACCTCCAGAAGAACATCCATTTTTTGCCGATGGCCCTACAGCGCTTCTCAATTTCTTCCGCTAGGGACAAGCGGTCAACGGATTCTATCATGTCTACTTTATCGACAATGTATTTTACCTTATTGGTCTGCAATCCGCCAATAAAATGAACAGAACATTCTTTTGGGGGATAAAGCGGGTATTTTTCCAAAAATTCCTGCACCCTATTTTCCCCCAAAAGGGTCAGGCCGCACGCAATTGCCTGGTTGACACGCTGCGCCGGGACTGTTTTTGTCACGGCCATAATGGAAATATCGCTTTCCTTCCGACCGCTTTTTTGTGCTGCCAGCGCAACGCGCTGCCGAATATCCCGGATGTTCTCTGCCAAATCAGCATCAGGAATTAACTGATTTTCCCTCATATAGCTCGGTTCCTTCCGTTACGATATCATCATAAAGCTGGACTAAATCGCTGTTATTGCCATCAATTTTACTGATGAAAAAGCCTACATCATCATAAACGATGTCCACTTTTTTAAATTCCAAAACCTGATTTGCCACGACATAAACTCCTTGCAGTCCGTCCTGGAACCGCAGCGCCTTATAGGGAATTTTAAGGCCTTTATAGGTCCCCAGCTCTATCTGGACCGAAGAATTTCGCAAACGGGAAATTTCCTGAGACATGTAGTCACAGGAAAAAATAACGGCGATTTTTTCAGAACTGTCATCCTGTATCATCTGCGTAACGGTTCCGGGAGTCGCGTCAAAAGAAGAAGATCCGAAATAAAGCGAAGCCGTCGTACCAATCGAGAATTTTTTCGCGTCCTCTGCGCTGACCAGAGCAGCATAATACCAGTTGTAACCCAGAATCACTTTGCCGGAATAGGAGCGGTTTTGCTCATATTGGATTTCTGCCATTTCTTCCAGCTGCGACACTGTTGCATCCAACAATAAATCTGTCGTGACCATTTCACAAGCGGTATCACAGTAACTGCTGAAATAGCCATAAGCTGGAGAGAAAAGCTGGTTCACCTGCGTTGACAACTGATTTTGCAGAGTGGCTTTTTCATTTTCCAGTTGGCTGATTTTATCAGAAAAATCACTCACATTACGAATGGCAATGGCTTTTTTGTTCAAAGCATCCTGTAAATCGTTACAGACCTGCTGCGCATTTTGTAAATGACCGGAACCGTTAATCGAAATCAAATTGCCGATTTGCTCTTCTATCTCCTCAGATATGGCAGATACATTCGCCACGCCGGAAGTACTTTTTTGAATTTTACTGAGCCTTTCAATTTCCTCATCGATCTCTTCTATCCGGTGTTTATTCTGAACACTTTGCCAACTGCTGTGCACTTCCGCGACCGGTGTACCGGTGATCACACGAACACCATCATCGTAAAAATAGCTGACGATGCCGGACGAAACCCCTTCTACCGGCACTTCATCACGGATGGCGATTCCCTTAGCGTATACGGTCTCTTCTATTGTATATTGCTGTACAGACTCTGTTTTGATTGGGGAGTACAGATAGCGAAAAACCTGGTACCCTACATATACCACTAAAAAAAGCGATAAGATGACAGCCAAAATCTTTCCGCTTATATTATTCATATCTTTTTATTGGTCCCCTTCCTCGTCTCGATCGGAAGCGTCTAATATACTAATGCTCTTAGCCGGGATGATGGTGGAAATCGCATGTTTATAAACCAGATTCTGCTTTCCGTCGGAATCCAGGATGACAACATAGGAATCAAAGCCTTTCACCGTTCCCTTAAACTGAAACCCGTTGGTCAGAAAAATCGTCACGGCAATTTTCTCTCTTCTCGCCTGGTTCAGAAAAACATCCTGAAGATTCATACTTTTATTCATGTCTCTCGGTCCTTTCAAATTCTAAAAATCAGATAAAATAAATGGAACCAGAAAATCAAGCAGAAACACCAAGCTGATTTTCCGCCAGTGCAAGCGCTTGTTTTACAAGACTATTATAGTCTTCATAATCATCAATGTAAAGCCAATTCACTCTTTCATCCCGCCGGAACCAGGTCAGTTGCCGTTTGGCATACCGCCTTGATTCCTGCTGGACGCGAGCCACCGACTCTTCCAGCGCGCTTTTTCCCTGTAAATAGCCGAAAAATTCTTTATACCCGATCGCCTGTGCCGCTGTCTGGGAATATCCCATCCGGATCAGCTCTTTGATTTCTTCCAATAAACCGTTCTCCATCATCTTTTCTACCCGACGGTCAATTCTTTGGTAAAGCAAGTCTCTGTTCCGGTAATTCAGACCGATTATGCAGCACCGGTAAGGAGATTCTTTTTGCCGGGACGCTTTTTGGTGTTCGGACATCGGGATGCCTGTAAGACGGTATGCTTCGATTCCGCGGATAATCCGCCCGAGATTGTTGGGGTGAAGCTTTTGCGCCAGCTGAGGATCAAACGTATTCAGCAAATCCAACAGATATTGATTCCCCTTTTCTGCCGCCGTTTGTTCCAGTTCCTGCCGCAGCGCCGGATCGCTTTTGGTATCGAAAAAAGTAATATTGTCCAGCAGGGAGCTCACATACAACCCTGTGCCTCCGGCTACAACCGGCAGCTTTTTCCTGGCATGGATCTCTAAAATCGCCTTTTGTGCCAATTCCACATATTCTGCCACGCTGAAATTCTGATCGGGATTTAAAAATTGAAGAAGATGGTGCGGAATTCCGGCCATCTCTTCTTCAGTAGGAACAGCTGTTCCCACCGACATATAACGGTAAATTTGTTTGGAGTCCGCCGAGACAATTTCCCCGTTTAAAAGGCGGGCCAATTCCACAGCCAAGGCGCTTTTTCCAGAGGCAGTAGGGCCTACCACTGCCACCACCGGAATCAGCGGTGCCGGTTCCGACATATTAAATCCTCCCAAATTGTTTTTCGATTTCTTTTTTCGTGAGAAATACTGCTACAGGACGACCGTGAGGACAATGAAACACCGTTCCATCCTCTTGCATCAGCCTCAGAATTTCTTTCAGCTCTTCCGGCGTACTGCGATCTCCTCCTTTCACCGCTGCGCGGCAGGAGATATTGTGATACAACCAGTCTAGATGTTCCGGTGAAACATCCTGCTTGCCCTGCGACAAATAGCCGCAAATTTCTGAGACAGTCTGCTCGATATGGGCACTTTCCAGCCACATAGGCGCACTTCTTACCAAAATGGACCCGCCTCCAAAATCCTCCGCCTCAAACCCACATTCCCACAGGATATTCAGGTGTTCCAGAGCGGCGGAATATTCTTCTTTGGAAAGAAGTACAGATACCGGAGAAAGCAAATTCTGCATAAACTGCTCCGGTTTTCCCTGCTTTAGCCGGTTATATAAAATGCGCTCATGGGCTGCATGCTTGTCTACCAGAACCAAACGGTTTTCGCCCTCAAAAAGGATATAGGTGTGAAAAATCTCGCCTATGTAACGCAGATTTTCATAAGGTTCGGCGACGGAATCAATCGTCTGCTGCTCCAAAGATCCCGCTTCTTCCTTTTCCTCCGGTACCGAGTTGGACACAGACTTTTGGGGAGAAACTGCCGGCATCTCATCCAAAGACGTATTCTCTTTTGAGAGGCGCTGCGGCAGCAAATCGTCTTCTACCTCTACGTCCAGTAAACGGCCTTTCGTCCAATGATTCGGTGAATAAACCTTTCCTTTTTCCTGCGCTGGGTTTCCATTTTCAGAATGGCTCGGTGATACATCAAAGGAAATCCATTTTGAGGAACCGTCTTCCAGGGCACTCAAAAGAAAAGAGGAATCCTTTTTCTCCGGCTTTTGAGCACCGGCTGCCTTGAAAGAGGAAGATTCCCCCGCCTTTTTTCCTATGGACTCTGCCGTTTTTTCGCCAAATATTCTTTGAAATTCTTGTGCGCTCATCCGTTCTTTGACGCTGTCTTTTTTACGGACAGGTGCCACGGATTTTTCGATTTTTCCCTCTACCGTGACATCCCCGGTGCGCAGTGCGTTTTTGACTGCAAAATACACCAAATCAAAAATCGGCTTTTCATTTTCAAAGCGTACTTCAATTTTCGCAGGATGGACATTGACATCCACCGACTGCGCAGGAATGCACACGTCCAGTACGCAGGCAGGAAAACGTCCAACCATCACAGCGTGTTTAAATCCTTCCTCCAATGCAACTGCACAGGTCCTAGACTTTACATACCGATGATTGACATAAAAATTCTGCATAGACCTGTTTGCCCTGGCTTTATGCGGCTTAGAAACAAATCCTTTGACCGATATACCGTTCATGGTATAATCCACCGGTAACAATCCCGCTGCAAAGTCGCGCCCAAACACCGCATAAATAGCCGAAAGCTGCTGACCATCCCCCGGTGTATGCAGCTTTTCCTCTCCATCCCGGATCAGGCGAAAAGAAATATGAGGATAAACCAGCGCGATCTTTTCCACGATTCCTGTTACGGCGTTTGCTTCTGAACTATCTTTTTTCAAAAATTTCAGACGGGCGGGTGTATTATAGAACAAATCCCGAATAACAAGGGTCGTACCGACCGGACATCCGGCAGGCTCACACGAAACCTCTTCAGAGGCGTCAATTACATAGCGAACCCCTTCCACTGCGTCTTCCCGGCGGGAAAGCAATTCCACGCGTGATACTGCCGCAATAGACGCCAGCGCTTCTCCCCGGAAACCCATGGTAGAGATGGCATCCAAGTCTTCTGCTTTCTGCACCTTGCTGGTCGCATGGCGCAAAAAAGCGTTTTTCACATCTTCCGGATAAAAACCGCAGCCGTTATCAGTTACCCGCATAAAGGACATGCCGCCCTTTTGGATTTCAATCGTAATGGCAGTTGCGCCAGCGTCGATGGCGTTTTCCACCAATTCTTTGATGGCGGATGACGGACGTTCCACTACCTCGCCAGCGGCAATCAGCTCAGCAATACTTTTATCCAGCACATGGATGATTCCCAAGTTACGGCCCTCCTTTTTGCTATTTCATCATTCCTTTTAACTCAAATAGGATATTCAGCGCTTCAATCGGCGTCAGCGCATTCAAATCCACTCTTGACAGGCGTTCCCTCAGCGCATCGTCTTTTGGCGAACCAAAAGTCAACTGCGCGGTTTCCTCTGCCGAAGCCTTTTTTCGTTTCTCACTTTTTGGCAAGGAAATCAACTCACCGCTTTCCAGTTGAGAAAGAATCTCATGCGCCCGTTCAATCACCGACTCGGGAATCCCCGCCAATTTGGAAACCTCAATGCCGTAGCTATCGTCTGCACCGCCCGGCACAATCCGCCTTAAAAAGGTGATCTCATCGCCGTGTTTTTTTACCGCGACATTATAGTTTTTTACCGAACTCAGAACCGATTCCAAATCGGTCAATTCATGATAGTGGGTAGCAAATAACGTTTTTGCTCCCAGGCGGCGTTTATCGGCAATGTATTCAAGCACCGAGCGGGCAATGCTCATCCCGTCAAAAGTCGAGGTTCCCCGCCCAATCTCATCCAAGATCAGCAGGCTTTTGCTGGTGGCGTTTTTCAGAATGTGCGCCACCTCATTCATCTCCACCATAAAAGTGGACTGGCCGGATGTCAGATCATCCGATGCGCCGACCCGTGTGAAAATACCGTCCACCACGCCGATAGACGCCGAAGACGCCGGCACAAAAGACCCCAGCTGGGCCATCAGCACAATCAGCGCGGTCTGTCGCATATAGGTGGATTTTCCTGCCATGTTCGGGCCTGTAATAATCGCGATCTGCCGGTCGCTGCGGTTTAGGTATGTATCATTGGCCACAAACGGCACGTCGCTTAAAATCTCCTCCACCACAGGATGCCGTCCATCTTGGATTTTAATCTCATCCGAAAGATCGACCACCGGTCTGACATAGCGGTTGCTTACCGCCACCGCCGCCAGAGAACAAAATACATCCAGCCGGGCAATCGCATTGGAAGTCTGCTGGGTCCGCACCAGCTGGTCGGCAACATAACGACGCGTTTCTTCGAACAAAGCCGCTTCCAGACGGAGGATTTTATCCCCCGCTGTCATAATTTTATCTTCCAGTTCTTTTAACTCCTGGGTGATATAACGCTCACAGTTAGCCAGCGTTTGTTTGCGGATATAAGTATCCGGTACTTCGTTGATAAAGGATTTCGACACTTCCAGATAATAACCGAACACGCGGTTATACCCGATTTTCAAGGTTCGAATCCCGGTTTTTTCTTTCTCCCTGGCCTCAATTTGGGTGATATACTCTTTCGTGTGGCCGACCAGGTTTCGCAGTTCATCCAATTCGGCATGGTACCCTTCTTTGATCACACCGCCGTCTTTTACCGCAACCGGAGGATCATCGCAAATCGCTTTTTGCAAACGCTGCGCCACATCTTCAAGCGGGTCGAGGTTTTCGTAAATTTCCCGCAGATACTGGCTCTTTACCGGTTCCATCAGACTGCGAAGGGCGGGAATCTTCTCCGCTGTGCTTTGCAGCGCTTTCAAATCCCTGGGGGTAGCATTTCCGTAAACAACTTTGGTCATCAGCCGGTCCAAATCAAAAATGCCGCCCAACGAGTAAATAATCTCCTGACGGAGAATTCCCTCCCGATACAATTCTTCCACCGCGTTGAGCCTTTTATTGATAATGGTCGGATTGTTCAGCGGCTGCTCAATAAAGCTTTTGATCATCCTCTTTCCCATTGCAGTGCGTGTCCGATCTAGCACCCACAGGAGCGAACCACGTTTTTCTCCTGTTCGCATGGTTTGGGTCAGCTCCAGGTTCCGCCGGGCAATCAAGTCCAGATTCATATACTGGTTTTCATGATAGAACTGAATGGATAACAGTCGTTCCAGGCCGGTTTTTTGCGTTTGCGACAAATAATAAAGCATAGCGGAAACTGCCATTTGGCAGTACGGTTTATCATCAAGGGAGATCTTTGCAAGGTCCGATACGCCGAAATGCCGCAGGATCACGTTTTCACTGTCCTGATATCCCAAATCCTTGTCATCAAGCAGATTCACTGAGCAGTTCAGCTTGTCCTTTACAAAACTGCATGCGCTCTTCTGATTCAGAAAATCTCCATTGAAAATCAGTTCCGATGGGGAAAATCGAGCCAAATCGTTGATCAGTTTTTCCCCATAGTTCTTTTCGTTTAATTGGGTCGCATGGATTTCTCCGGTTGAAATATCGGAAAAGCACAGGCCATATCCATCCTGGCGGCAAAATACACTGCCGATATAGTTGTTGGAGCCTTCGTCCAGCATGCTGGTTTCAATAATGGTACCTGGGGTGATAACGCGGATGACCTCGCGCTTTACCAATCCTTTGGCCAATGCCGGATCTTCCATCTGCTCGCAGATTGCAACCTTATATCCTTTTTTGATCAACCGCTGGATATACGCTTCGCAGCTGTGATACGGTATTCCGCACATAGGTGCCCGTTCTTCCTGGCCGCAATCCCGTCCGGTCAAGGTCAATTCCAGTTCTTTGGATGCCAGCTTTGCATCTTCAAAAAACATTTCGTAAAAGTCTCCCAGACGGAAAAAGAGAATTTGATCCTGATGCTTTTTTTTGATTGCGAAATACTGCTCCATCATCGGAGATAGCTTTGCCATCCATGTACCCCCATCTTTTATGTGAGAAGCCGCACCGGGAAACCGGCGCGGCTTAAAGCACGATTTTAATTGCAGCCGCCGCAGGTTGAGCAGCTTCCGGTACAGGAAACATCGGACATTTCAACAGAATCCGGGTCCTCTCCGTTCACGCTCATTACCAGAATGCGGTTAATATAATTCATCATCGCGTCCACTTCTTTTTTCGCCCCATTGTAGACGATCATTTTGGGATAGGACATGATTTTTTGATACAACTCTTTGATCTCACGATCCAGTTGATTCATTTTCTCCTGGTCTTTCTCCGCTTTCTGCACTTCCTGATTCAGCGCAACGCGCTTTAAATTAAATTCTCCGATCATATCCTGCAAAGCCTGGTCCTCATCGTTGGACTGCGTTGCCAAGCGAAGCGCCAGATAACGATCATCTTCCTGAATTGCTTTTCCCAATTCTCTTGCCATTTTAATAATATCCATTTGCTTTTCCTCCTAAACTATTCCGTCCTTTTACGGCATTTGCCGTTTTTATCTGATAGGGTTTAACATTCTCACAAAGCCTAATCCTTTGCAAAAATTGATTTCCCTACTCCTGTCTTTCTCCAATCACGCCCCAGTTATGCGCTTCGGTAATCCGAACATGGACCATCTGCCCAGTGAGAGAAGCATCGCCAGGGAATTCCACAGTAATGTTACCGCCGCTTTTGCCCCCTACGCGCCCGGTTCCCTCTCTCGCAGGGCCGTCTACCAGCACTTGCTGCACAGAGCCAATCAGCTTTTCGCAACGCTTCTGGCTGATCTCACTTTGCACGGACAAAAGTTCGCGAAACCACTTGGACTTTTCGCTTGCCGGAACCGGATCGTCCATCTGCGCCGCTTTTGTGCCGACCCGTTTGGAATAAATAAAGGTAAATAAAAAGTCGTACTCTACCTTTCGAACCAGGTCTAAAGTGGCACAAAAATCTTCATAGGTTTCTCCCGGAAATCCAACGATGATATCGCTGGATAAGGTCAGGTCCGGTATTTTTTCCTTCGCGTATTCGATTAAGCCCAAATATTTTTCCGTATCATAGTGACGATTCATCAATCGCAAAATCCGATCAGAACCACTTTGCACTGGCAGATGGATATGGTGGCACAATTTTTTGCTCTGCGCGATCGTATCAATCATTTCCCGGGTACAATCCTTGGGGTGAGAGGTCATAAATCGAACGCGGAAATCGCCTTCTACCTCATCTATCTGCCGCAGAAGCTGGGTGAAATCGACCGGTTCTTCCAACCCTTTTCCGTAAGAATTAACATTTTGCCCCAGCAGCATAATCTCTTTATACCCCTGTGATGCCAGCTGCCGGACTTCATCTAAAATCCGTTCCGGACGGCGGCTTCTCTCCCTGCCCCGGACATATGGGACAACACAGTAGGTACAGAAATTGTCACAGCCATACATAATCGGCAGCCAGGCTTTTACCGTTCCATCCCGGCGAATCGGCATATCCTCCACAATTACCCCATCCTGCGGCGTGATTTCTTCCACATGCTTTTGACCTTCCAGCCGCTTTTTCATCATGGACGGAAGAAGATGGGCAGCGTGGGTACCGAAAATCAAATCAACGTATGGGTAACTTTCCCGTATTTTCTTTGCCACATGTTCCTGCTGCATCATACAACCGCACAACCCGATGATCAGACTGGGATTTTGTTTTTTATAACGTTTTAGGTTTCCCACATTGCCGTAAATGCGAAATTCTGCGTTTTCCCGAACCGCGCAGGTATTAAAAATAATGCAGTCTGCTTCCGATTCCTGATTGGTAAAACCATACCCCATTTCCGCCAGCATTCCCCGGATTTTTTCGCCGTCAGAAACGTTTTGCTGGCAGCCATAGCTGTGGGTAAAGGCAAGCGGCTGTCTGTTGGGATATCGCTCCAACAGCATTCTGCGCACGTCTTCCATGCACTTTTCCTGCTGCGCCAAATCCGATTTTGTCAATTCTATTCTTTCACTCATGACTTCCTCCGAGGAGAGATCGTACCGTGATTCCCGCACGATCCGCCGCTTCATTTCTGAATCTAAAAATAGCCAAAACGAGATTGCCGGTCTTTTTCGCCGTGCCATCCTCATTTTTTTCGCAAACGCCTTTGCACGATTTTCACCGGCGGCGCGAAAATATTATACCTTATCGCTGGGAAATCGTCAACGAAAAAGAAAACTTCAAAAGGCCCACTGTTTGTCATAAAAGAGGATGATCCTCAGACGCATAACTCTTGGTGTCTGTCGGCATATTCTTTCGGCTCAGCCGCCCCTCCATCCAGATTTTCAAGACAGAATAAATGACCGCGAAAGCGGGAACGCCGACAAACATACCAAAAACGCCGAAATAGCCGCCAAACAAAAGGATGGCAAAAATAACCCAAAATGCCGGCAGGCCAATGGAATCTCCCAAAATGCGGGGGCCCAGGATGTTGCCGTCAAACTGCTGCAGGAAAATCACAAAGAGCACAAACCACAGCGCTTTGATCGGATCGACCAAAAAAACGATTAAGGCAGACGGTATTGCCCCAATAAACGGGCCGAAATACGGAATGACATTTGTCACGCCGACGATGACGCTGACCAGCATCGCCATGGGCATCCGAAACAATGACATTCCCACAAAGCACAGGATGCCGATGATCAGAGAATCCAACAGCTTTCCGGAAATAAAGCCGCTGAAAATTCGATTGCTCGTATGGGTCACGTCAATCAAACGTTTGACAAAGTCCTGCGGAAACAGTGCATAAAGCACTTTTTTGAGCTGGGCAAAAAAGCGTTCTTTGCCGAAAAGAAAATAAATCGAAATAATGATGCCGAGAACCAAATTGGTAAGACCGGTGGTTAAATTTTTGGTTGCGTTTAATGCCATTGGCAGCAAAGCAGACAGCCAGCTATAAAAAGCTTCCAAAATCGTCTGGGCGGATTCATTGATTTTCTCAAGCGTTTCCTGAAAAATTTCTTCTTTTGGCAGCATATTGGACAAGCTGTTCAGCCATCCTGTTACACCGTTAAAATAAGCGGACAGATTCGACACGATACCGGCGATGCTGGATGTTACCTGAGGAATTACCACAGACAGGAAAACAGCAATGACCAAAATGGCCACCACATAGGTCGAAAAGACCGCGATTCCCCTATTCCATTTTGCCGACAATTTTCCCCGGCTGACGCGAGGCCATACCTTTTTTTCAAAAAAGCACTCTACCGGATTTAGTACAAACGCAATGGAAAAGCCATAGATCACCGGCAGCAAAATGCCAATCATCCGACGAAATGCCGCTTTATAGGACGTAAAATTATGCAGCATATTGTAACACACCAGTGACGCAACGACCACCAGCACTGCATAAACCGCAATTGTCGTATATTTTCGGTTCCAATCAATTTTCAAAAAAGCCGCCTCTTTCCCTTTTCGACTGCATCAATCCGCCAAGGCAGGCAAAACCGCTTTGGCCTTTTTCCAAAACACGATTTTAAACCTTTCACCCCTATTCGCTGCATTGTACCCATTCTTCCATCACAAGAGCGAGCGTCTGCTTTGCCTGATCAAGCTCATTGCATTTTTCACCCATCAGCACATAATTTTCATAGATCTCAGGCAGAGAAATCTCCTGTTCCAACTGCTGAATCTGCTCTTCTATTTCCGCGATCCTGGATTCCAGGTCTTTGACATGCTGCCGCCTTTTGATCTCTTCGTTTTTTTGCTGTCGGGTCCGATACCCACCCGATGAAGCGGTTTTTGCTGGGACAGGACGCTCCTTTTCCTGCCGGGCCGCCGCTTTTGCACGGCGCCGGTCTTTTTCGGCAAAGTAGTCGTCATATCCGCCTTTGTACGTTTCTACGCCGGTCCCGGTGAATTCCATAATGAAATCAGGCACTTTATTGAGCATGTACCGGTCATGAGATACCATCAGCAAAGTTCCTTCATATTCCTGCAGCGCCTCTTCCAGCACTTCTTTTGACGGAAGGTCCAAATGGTTGGTAGGTTCATCCAATAAAAGGACATTGCCTCGCTGCAGCATCAATATCGCAAACGCAAGTTTTGCCCTTTCTCCGCCGGACAGCACCGACACTTTTTTATAGACTGCTTCACCGGTCAGCAGAACACTTCCCAAAAGGCTTCTAATTTCATGCTCCGTCATCTGGGGATATCGGGCCCACACCTCTTCCAATGCGGTGTTGTTTGGATTCAGGCCTTTTAACTCCTGCTCATAATAAGCGATCTTTACATTTTTTCCCCAGTAAAACGCCCCGGAATCGATGGGTATCTGCTTTAAAACGGCTTTTAAAAAGCTGGATTTTCCCACGCCGTTGGCGCCTATAATTGCGATTTTATTTCCCCGCTCCACATGCAGATTAATACCGCTGGCCAAATGTTTTCGATTTGGCTCTTCTCCCACCGAGAGGGACATATTCTCCACCAGCAACACGTCTTTTACCGGTTCCCTGTCATACTGGAAAGAAAGGCGGGCTGTTTTCAAATCCCCCTGCGGTTTTTCCACCCGTTCCATCCGCTCCAGGGCGGCAATCCTGCTTTGCGCACGCTTTGTCGTCGAGGCCCGGACCAGGTTGCGCGCCACAAAATCTTCCATTGCCGCGATTTCCTGCTGCTGCAGTTCATACTCCTTTTGCTGACGGTCCCGCCGTTCTTTTTTCAGCAAAACATATTTGGAATAATTTCCTTTGTAGGTTTCCAGTTTATGGCGCTCCACTTCCCATATGCCCAAAACCAGCTTATCCAGAAAATACCGGTCATGGGACACCAGCAAAAGCGCGCCTCGATAGCCGGAAAGATATTCTTCCAGCCAGGTCAATGTTTTAAAATCCAGATGGTTGGTCGGTTCATCCAAAATCAGCAATGTCGGCTGCTCAAGCAAAAGCTTTGCCAGCGCCAAACGGGTTTTTTCCCCGCCGGACAGGGTATGAATCATCGTATCCACCGGTTTATCGGCAAAACCCATTCCGTTGAGAATGGTGCGGATTTTGACGTCTACCAGATAACCTTCCGCCTTGTTAAACCGCTCATCCAGCACCGCATACTCTTCCGCCAGCAAATGATAGTCCTGTCCTTCATGATCCAGACTCGGATTTGCCATTTCCCGCTCCAGCCACCGCAGTCTTTGTTCCATTTCCAGTACAGGGCGAAAAACGCTTCGCATCTCCTCCCAGATGGTATTTTCACTGGAAAGCCCGCTGTTTTGACGCAAAAATCCGATGCTGGCACCGTTGCCGATGGCAATTACGCCAGTATCCGGCTGCAAATCGCCTACGATTAAATTTAACAGGGTGGATTTGCCTGCACCGTTAACGCCAATCAGCCCGATGCGGTCATTATCCTCGATTTTTGCTGTAATATCCTGCAGCACCACATTGGCGCCGAAACTTTTATTTACTTGCTCAATTGACAATACCATAGCTTGATATCCCTTTTATCCAGATATTGTTTTTATTTTACCATATCCGTTTTTTTTCAGCAACAGATATTGACAAACATATTTCCCCCGATTATTCTTACTTTAAAGGAGCAAAACGATGGCGGCCGGTACAAATTCGTATCGGCTTTTTTCGATAAAGGAAGTCAATCAGATGGAGGAGTTGCAATGAATTGTATTCGAGTCAATACCGGAATCCCTTATGATGTGCTGATTCGACGCGGCATTCTGCGGGACGCCGGAGCGGAAATCAAAAAAGTAAAGCCCAACACGCGGCTGGCTGTTATCACAGATTCCAATGTATCCCCTTTGTACCTGCACACTCTTTTGAATTCTCTGGAACAGGCTGGATATCGGGATATTCCGTCTTTTACCATGCCCGCGGGGGAAAGTACCAAATCGTTGGAAAACGCAGGGCTTTTGTATCAGCTTCTGTCGCAAGCCAAAATTTCCCGGGACTGCTGCCTGATTGCTTTAGGCGGAGGCGTGATCGGGGATTTGACCGGATTTGTGGCTTCGACCTATTTAAGAGGTATTCCTTTCATCCAAATTCCTACCACACTGTTGGCGCAGGTAGATTCCTCTGTCGGAGGCAAAACAGCCGTCAATCTGCCAACTGGAAAAAATCTTGTGGGAACTTTTTGGCAACCATCTCTTGTTCTTTGCGATCCTGATACCTTGTCTACCTTGCCGGAAGATGTATTCGCCGACGGCGTTGCAGAAGCGATCAAATGCGGCATGATCAAAGATGCCGTGCTCTTCGATCTGCTGGCACATCAGGACCCCCAAACTCATTTGGAAGAAATCATCAGCCGCTGTATCTGTGTGAAACGGGATGTGGTCGAAAAGGATGAACACGATACCGGCGACCGGATGCTTTTAAATTTCGGGCATACCATGGGGCATGCAGTGGAAAACTGGATGCAGTACCAGCAACGCCATGGCCAGTGTGTGGCAGTTGGTATGGTGATGATGGTTCGTGCGCAGGTTGCCGCCGGTATGCTTGCGCCCACAGTATTGGAAAAGCTTTTGCAGATATGCCAAAAGTATTGCCTGCCCGTCTCCTGCTCCGCTTGCTGGGAGGATCTGTTTGAAATCTGCCGCCAGGATAAGAAAAGCACCACCAAGGGAATCAGGGCTATTTTGCTGCGCAGCATTGGAGACAGTTATATCCAGCCTTTTTCCTTTGAGGAATTCAAAACGTTTCTTCGAGGCGGTGATCAACAATGAATGTGCAGATTTTGCCCGCCCGTTTGCATGGCGAGATTTGTGCGCCGCCATCTAAAAGCATTGCCCACCGCGCTTTGATCTGCGCGGCGCTGGCCAATGGCAACAGCACGGTTTTTCCCATCGACACATCAAAGGATATGGAGGCTACTATCGGCGCTTTGCAGGCGATGGGCGCTTCCATCTGCCGGAACGGTAAGCAGGTAACCGTCACCGGTATCAGCTGCGTACCGCAGCACGCAACCATCGACTGCATCGAATCCGGTTCCACCCTGCGTTTTTTGATTCCAATCGCCGCCGCAAAGGGAATTGCCTGCCGCTTTGTCGGTTCCGGCCGTCTGCCGGAGCGTCCTTTGGCACCTTATTCCGATGAGTTTTCCCGAAAAGGTGTATGCCTTGACAGCAATTTCGTTCCTTTGAATCTTTCCGGTCAGCTTTTGCCCGGCGTATACACCTTGCCCGGAGATATCAGTTCGCAATTTATCACAGGCCTGCTTTTTGCGCTGCCGCTTCTTGGGCAAGATAGCGTAATTCGCCTGTCTACGCGGCTGGAATCTGCTCCTTATGTAGATCTGACCATCGATGTCCTCAAAAAATTCGGCATTTTCGTCTCTAGGGAAAACGATACCTTTTACATTCCCGGGAATCAACAATACCAACCGAAACAATTCCAGGTAGAGTCGGATTTTTCCAACGCCGCATTTTTCCTGACAGCGGCAGCGCTCGGAAATGATGTAAAGGTATCCGGCTTGTCTTGTGGTTCTCTGCAAGGAGACCAAAGAATTCTGGACGCACTTTCGCTTTTGGGTGCAAATCCGGTTTGGAAAGAAAATTCCGTCTCGATTGACCGCTCTGTTTCTCACGCTGCTGAAATGGATGGACGGGATATTCCGGATTTGCTTCCGATTTTATGTGTAGCAGCTGCCGCGGTCCCGGGCAGAACGATCATCCACGGCACAAAACGGTTGAAAATCAAAGAAAGTGACCGAGCTGCCGCCATGGTCGACTGTCTGACCCGCTTAGGCGGAACCATCCGTGAAGAAAGCGACGCGCTTATCATTGACGGCGGCCGCCCTTTGCACGGTGCGGTTGTTTCCTCATACGGCGACCATCGGATCGTCATGTCCATGGCAATCGCCGCCTGTCTGGCCGATTCCCCCATTATCATCGAAGGGGCGCAGGCTGTTGAAAAATCCTACCCCGGATTTTTTGAGGATTTTAAAGCATTAGGAGGAATGGTTCATGTCATCTAGCTGGGGAAATTTGATTAAGCTTTCTATTTTTGGAGAATCACACGGTACCGCTATCGGCGTTGTGCTGGATGGCCTTCCCTCCGGAATGCCGATCGATATGGATGCTCTGCTTGCCTTTATGGACCGTCGTCGTCCGGGGAAAGCACGTTTTGCTACATCCCGCAAAGAAACGGACCATCCTCACATTCTCTCCGGCTATTACCGGGGACAAACGACCGGCACCCCATTGGCTATTGTCATTCAAAATGGGGATACACACAGTTCTGACTACGCGCAAATGGAACATATAGCCCGTCCTGCCCACGCGGATTACACTGGATATCTTCGATATCACGGTGCGCAGGATCCCCGGGGAGGCGGTCATTTTTCTGGACGTCTGACCGCACCGCTGGTTGCCGCTGGAGGAATCGCTCTGCAAATTCTTCAGAAGAATCAAATTTTCGTTGGCGCACATATCGCCTCTGTCGGCGACCGGAATGACCTTTCTTTTGATCCGGTAAATCTGGATGCCGAATCGCTTTTGGCGCCAGGGAAAAAGTTCTTTCCCGTTGTGGACGATATGGCCGGAGAAAAAATGCAGGAGCTGATTGAAAGCTGCCGCATGTCCCAGGATTCGGTCGGCGGAGTAGTAGAATGCGGCGTTGTCGGCTTTCCGGCAGGAGTCGGTTCCCCCATCTTTGACGGGCTGGAAAATCGGATCGCGTCGTTGATGTTCGGGATTCCTGCCGTAAAGGGATTGGAATTCGGCGCCGGATTTGATGCTGCCCGTCATTTTGCTTCTCAAATGAACGACCCTTTCTGCGTTGAAAACGGACAGATTCGTACAACTACCAATCATCACGGTGGAATTTTGGGAGGTATCTCTTCCGGCATGCCGATTATCCTGCGTGTAGCTTTCAAACCTACCCCGTCCATCTCCCGTCCGCAAAACACAGTCGATTTCAAAGCAATGGAAGCTACGCAGTTATCCATTCAGGGACGGCACGATCCCTGCGTAGTCCCGCGGGCGGTCCCTTGTGTTGAAGCGGCAGTTGCCTTGGCTCTGTTAGACGCCTGGATGGAAAAAAGCGTCTAATTGGAAAAAGCAAAACTCTGTCAGATCTTTCCGTTTCTGGCAGAGTTTTATTCTTGTTTTCTTTCTCCTTTATCCCGTAAAATAAAAGCAGATCTTACCGGAGAGGAGCAGGAAAGATGCAGTTTGTTAAAAAAATCAGCAAAGAGCTCGACGAGATCTGTGTTTATTCCAGACAGATTGTTATTTTTAGTTTCTGGTGCGCGGTCATTTTGTTCTCCGTCGCGCTGATTTCTTACCGCATGGCGTTTTATTTCGATTATCACCAGCAAATGCTGATCCACCGCACCGCGATGGAAGCCGCACCCGCTTGCTTTGCAGCCGGATTTACCGCGGCACTGATCGGTGATTTGGCTTACCGGTCCTACAAAAAGGAGTAAACCGGTAGCATCCTGCCTTTCCTGGCATAAAATAAAGCAAGATCCTCTTTGCCCTGCGCGCGGGAAATGGTCTGAAAACATCGCGGAGATGGGAGTGATTTTGTATGGAAAAAAATAAATTTATCCACCTGAAGGGCAGCGGGATTCCGCTGGAAAAAAGCGGAGCATATGAAGTAATTTATCTGGTTTCTATCCCACCCTCTCGCGCATTGGAAGCAGATTTCTTTTTACGCCGCAACACCGCGGTTCTGGGAACAAGCGTCCGCCATATACGGAAAAAAAGCGGATACCGCTTGATGGTTTGGGAAAAGGCGCGGTGCCGGCTGGAAAAGAACGATACCATTACAGTCGATGCGTTTCCCAGATATTGTCTGCAGGAAACAAAGGATCCTATCCTCTGCTTTGTTTCTGCCAACAGGCTTCCATCCTGATAAAATCGAATTGCAACTCCGTTTTCCGCAAAAAAACTTGACTTTTTTCCCATTTCGTAGGATAATAATGAAGCATTCTGCTGCGGGCATAGTTTAGTGGTAAAACATCAGCTTCCCAAGCTGAGGT
>DFDW01000008.1:0-3850 GCA_002369315.1 Ruminococcaceae bacterium UBA3818
ACGCCTGAGAGAACATTGAAGCGTAATCTCTCCGAATATTGGAGCCCTTTGAGGATGCTGTTCCCGCTTCTTATTCCCGCTATGATAACTTCACGGCGTTAGCGGAAAGCAAACAGAAATGCTGCCGTTTTTTAACGGCTTGAAAAGAAAATAGAATGAGGAAGACATGGAATATCAAATTTGCTATGAAAATTGGAAAAATACCTTCTCAGTCCCCAGCTGTGTGACCGATGAATATCTGTCAGGCTGCGGTGCGGTTCAGTTAAAAGTGCTTCTTTTGCTTTTGCGCCACTCTGCTTCTCCGTTGAGCATCGCAGATCTGTCGGATATTCTTTCTATCCCGCAGGCTGATATCCGCGATGCACTGAATCACTGGGTGTCGGCGGGGATATTAAAAAAGATTCCCGAATCAGATACCGCTTCTCTTGCCGAGGATGAAAGCCTGGAAAACAATCTCTCCGCTTTATCTTCCGAAACAAAGAAAGCGCCGCCTACCGGCTCATCCACCGCGTCGAGACCGTCTCCTGCGCGGATGACAGCCAACGAAATTCATGAACTAACCCAACGCCAGCCCGTTATTCGCTCGCTGCTGCATGAAACAGAAGCCCTTTTGGGAAAAACCCTTACTTCTACAGATATTTCTACCATCATTTCCTTATATGATTGGGCAGGTATTCCGGCCAACATCATTTTAATGGCGGTTGCCTATTGCGTTTCCATTGATAAGCGCAATCTGCGATACATTGAAAAAACAGCTCTTTCGTGGCAGGAAATGGGGCTTGACAGCGATAAAGCCATTGAAAAATATCTGGACAGCCAAACCATACGCTATAAACAGCAGCAAGAAGTGCAAAACGCCTTTGGTATACATGACAGGCGTCTCACTTCAAAAGAACAAAAATGGATTGATCAATGGTATGGCGAATTTCATTTTTCGATTGACATGATTCGTTTGGCTTATGAAAAAACAGTAGACAATACCGGAAAAGTCAGCTTTCCTTATATTCACAAAATTTTGTCGGCTTGGCACCAAAAGGGATTGCGAACCCTGGAAGAAGCGCTGGCAGAGTCTTTATCACCTCCAAAACAGGCTAAGGATGAGAAAAAAGAATACTCGTTTGATTTGGAAGAATTTGAACAGCTTCACCGGTGGCATGTTCCCAAAATAGATTAGGAGAATGTTGTATGGCTTATTCCAAAGAGCTTTTCGAATACGGAAGAGAGGTTTTAAACCGCCGGCGCCAACGAGCTTTCCAGGCGTTGGAAGAGCGCAAACGCGAGCTGTATTCCTGCCTGCCCAGATTGGAAGAGATTGAAAATGAACTGAGCATGACGGGATACGCTGCCATTCGTGCCGCTATGTCCGGCAGCCAGGGACCGCAACGATTGGAAGACATAAAAGAAAAAAACCTCTCCCTGCAGCAGGAGCGCCGCCAGTTGCTCGCATCTCTCGGTTTGCCGGAAGATTATCTGACCGAGCCATTTACCTGCCCTCATTGCCACGACGAGGGATATCGGGACGGAAAACGGTGTGAATGTTTTGAAAAAATTTTAAAAGACGAAGCTTTTCGCCGGCTAAACAGCAAATCCCCCCTTTCTTTGTGTGATTTTTCCAATTTTGACCTTTCTTACTATTCTTCGGCATCGGACAGCGGCCCGTCCGCCCAGGAGCAGATGTCGAAAATATTCCAGTTTTGCAAGCGTTACGCCCAAAACTTTTCTGCGGATTGCGCAAATCTTTTAATGAGCGGACGTACCGGTCTTGGAAAAACCCATCTGTCTCTTTCCATCGCAAAAGCGGCAATGGAAAGAGGATATGGCGTTATCTATGGGTCAACGCCGGATCTTCTGTCTCAAATAGAAAAAGAACGCTTTTCCTATTCGGAGAATGACTCACAGACCATGGATTTCATGCTGGAGTGTGATTTACTGATTCTGGATGATTTGGGGGCCGAATTTCCCACCGCTTTCACCGGTGCCACGGTTTACCAGCTGCTGAATACCCGGTTAAACAAACATCTGCCCACCATCATCAGCACAAACCTATCTCTTCAAGAACTGCTAAAGCTTTATGGAGAGCGCGTTTTTTCCCGCATCATTGGCAGCTATGTCCCGCTATTCTTCGTCGGACAGGATATCCGGCAAAAAAAAGAGCAGGCCTCTTTTTCCTGATGCGGCAGATATTATAAAAATGCACCCCGGAATAAAATCCGAGGTGCATTTTTTTCTGTGACGATGCTTTATTTTTCCTCACGCTGTTCTTCTGTACGCTGGAATCCTTCCGGACGCAATTTTTCGTGAACGCCCGTAATGGAAAATTCTACCCATTCTGCGATATTCGCAGCATGGTCGCCGATCCGCTCAAAATATTTGGCAATCATCAAAAGATCCACCGCATATTCCGCATCTGCATGTCCGGAGGCAATCAGTTCAATCAATTCTTTTTTAACCGTATCGAACAGCTGGTCCACTACATCATCATAAGCAACTACCGCCTGTGCCGCGTCCAGATCCCGTTTTACAAAGGCGTCCACACTGTCCATCACCATTTTAATCGTGGCTTTTGCCATTTCGCCAATGTGTATGGTTTTATCCGATGCCTTCAAATTGGCCAAACTGATAATTTCGGCAATATCCGCCGCCTGGTCGCCGATGCGCTCCATATCGGTAATCATTTTTAACGCAGAAGAAATCTGCCGCAAATCCCGGGCCACAGGCTGTTGCTGGAGCAAAAGCTTAAGGCAGAGCGTTTCGATTTCCCTTTCCTGCTGGTCAATTTCGCTGTCAATGGAAATGGCATATTCCGCCAAAGATCTGTCCCCCGTCAAGAGGGCTTTGGCGGAATTGGCGATGGCGCTTTCGCACAATGCGCCCATTTCATTGAGTTCTTCATTCAAAAGCTTTAATTGTTCGTCGAATTTATTCCGCATCTTGCTTCCCCCTTATCCAAATCTGCCAGTGATATAGTCCTCGGTTCGTTTATCAGAGGGAATCGAGAACAGTTTTTCGGTACTTCCATACTCAATGACTTCCCCCAAAAGGAAAAACGCCGTTTTATCCGAAATACGCGCCGCCTGCTGCATATTATGCGTTACCATAATGATCGTATATTCTTTTTTCAATTCTAGCGCCAAATCTTCAATCTTCGAAGTCGAAATCGGATCCAGGGCGGATGTCGGTTCATCCATCAAAAGCACTTCCGGTTGGACGGCGAGAGCGCGGGCGATGCACAAGCGCTGCTGTTGTCCGCCGGAAAGGCCCAGAGCGCTCTTATTCAAACGGTCCTTTACTTCATCCCAAATCGCGGCGCTTTTCAAAGATTTTTCCACGATCTCATCCAATTCTTTCTTTTTATGGACGCCGTGGGTTCTTGGGCCAAAAGCGATATTGTCATAAACGCTCATCGGAAAAGGGTTGGGCTTTTGGAATACCATTCCAACCCGTTTCCGCAAAAGGTTTACATCCATATCGCCGTAGATATCTTCCTGATCCAGCAAAACCTTTCCTGTAATCCGGCATCCCTCCACCAGATCGTTCATCCGGTTCAACGTTTTCAAAAAAGTAGATTTTCCGCAGCCGGACGGTCCGATAAAAGCAGTAATTTCATTGGCCGGCAGCGCAAGATGGATTGACTTGAGCGCCTGAAAATCGCCATAAAACAAATCCAGATTTTCAATTGTAAATTTATCCATATGCATTCTTACCCTTTCGCTATTTTTTTCGCCACAAAGTTTGACAGACTGTTGATTATGATTACCACCAGCAGCAGGACTACCGCTGTCGCATAGGCTTGATTGACATACAGACCTTCTCGCGAAAGGTTATACATATGTACAGAAAGAGTACGTGC
>DFDW01000008.1:3903-29236 GCA_002369315.1 Ruminococcaceae bacterium UBA3818
GTGCCGAATCGAACAGACTTTCTGGGATTTCGGGAACTGTGCCTGCCGTAAAAATCAGCGCCGCTGTTTCGCCGACAATACGCCCGATAGCCAGAATGACCCCTGCCAAGATACCCGGTACGGCCGACGGCAGCACAATACGGAATACCGTGCGCAGCCTCCCCGCGCCAAGGCCAAAGCTGCCTTCCCGATAAGAATCCGGAACAGATTTGAGCGCTTCTTCAGTTGTTCGCATAATCAGCGGCAAAATCATGATTGCCAGTGTAAATGCGCCGGATAAAATGGAATATCCCCAATGCAGCGTAACCACAAAGAACAACATTCCGAACAAACCGTAAACAATAGAAGGAATACCGGAAAGCGTTTCCGCTGTAATGCGAACTACCTTTACAATTTTGCTTCCCCGCTTGGCATACTCTACCAGATAGATGGCGGAAAAAATTCCCATTGGCGTGGCAATGATAAGGGACAGCAGCGTCATTAAAAAGGTATTGACAATAGACGGCAGCATAGAGACATTTTCAGAATTGTACGTCCAGGAAAACAACTCCGGCGTCAGATGCGGTACGCCATTAACCAGGATATAGGCAATGAGAAAAAATAAAACAAAAGCAGTGATGACAGCCGAAATGGTCACAAGCAAAAACAACACCAGGGAAAGCGGGCTTCTTCGATAGCTTTTTAACTTTTGCCGAACCGTCTGCTTATTGATTTGCTCCATTATTCATTTGTCCTCCTTTTCAACACGGAAAACAGCAGATTAATCAGCAGGATAAACACAAACAGTACCACCGCAGTGGCAATCAGCGCTTCCCGATGCAGATCCGCCGCATAGCCCATCTCCATTACGATGTTGGAAGTCAGGGTGCGTACACCTTTTAACAGTCCCGCAGGCATACGAGGCTGGTTTCCCGCCACCATGATGACAGCCATGGTTTCACCGATGGCGCGTCCGATTCCCAAAATCACGCCGGCGAGAATTCCGGATTTTGCCGCAGGCAGTGTGGCAAAAAACACACTGCGCTCATGGCTGGCCCCCAGCGCCAGGCCTCCTTCATAATAGGTTTCCGGCACCGCCCGTATGGCCGATTCGCTGACGCCGATGATGGTCGGCAGAATCATAATCCCCAACAGCAGCGAAGCCGCCAGCATGCTGGTACCTTTGCTGTCCGGGAATAAGTTTCGAATCAGGGGAACAATGACCACCAGTCCGAAAAAGCCGTAAACGACTGACGGAATGCCTGCCAACAGTTCCACTGCCGGCTTCAAAAAACGATAGAGACCTTTCGGGCAGAATTTCGCCATAAACACAGCCGTTAAAATGCCGATTGGAACACCGACAACAATCGCGCCTGCCGTAACATAAATGCTGCCTAAAATCATGGGCAGGATCCCGTACAAGTCATTCCCCGGCTTCCAAACCTTCCCCAGCAAAAAATCGAATATACCGATTTCTCCAATGGCAGGAAGCCCGTTTGCAAAAAGGAAAAGGCAGATCAAGGCAACTGCCAGAATAGAAGCACAGGCCGCCAGCAAAAAAACGCCTTTCATAATGGCTTCCTTATTCAAATACCGATATTTCATATACGCTCCGTTCTGCCGCTGTGTGCCCGGCCGGAAAACTGGGTTGCGACTTTCTGCCCACACAGATCCTGCAGAAAGTCTGATGCCGATACAGCGCAAGGGCTGCGGCTGATAAAACCGTAACCCCTGACGCGTGTATGTGTTATTGATCTACTAGGCAACTTCAGACCAGGAGATGGTTTCTCCGACGTAGATGGATTTTACCTGATCCTTGGTCAGATTCTCTACCGGGTTTTCGTTGTTTACGATAACCGCGATACCATCGGTAGCGATTACGGTCGAGGTCAATCCCTTTTCAATCTCTGTGTCTTTGAGCTCTCTGGACGCCATTCCGATATCGCAGACACCATCGATGGCGGAGTTCATCCCGGTGGTGGAATCGCTCTCCTGAATCTCGATCTCAGCGTTGGGATTCACAGCAAGGTACGCTTCTTTGAGTTTTTCCATCACCGGGGTTACGGAGGAGGAACCGGCGACTACAATCTTACCGGCTGGTTTGCTGCCCGCATAAGCTTCGGCAGTTTCCTGCGGAATGCAGCCTGCTTCTTCCACGATCTTTTGTCCGTCAGCACTCAGGATAAAGTCGATAAAATCCTGCGCGACTTGGCTGATTTCTGCTTTTGTTGCGATGTTAAAGGGTCTGGAAATCCCATAAGCGCCACTCTTGACATTTTCTACGGTAGCTTCAGCGCCGTCAATCTTGATTGCTTTCACGGTATCATTTAAAGACCCGAGAGAAATGTATCCAATCGCGTAGGGGTTACCTGCCACAGAAGTCATCATAACGGAAGTGCTGTTGGTGATATCAGCTTCGTCGCTGGTTCTGTCTACTTTGTTACCGTTCTCATCTTTTTCTTCTACGCCAAACAGTTCGATAAAAGCGCCTCTGGTACCGGACCCATCTTCCCGGGAAATAACCGCGATATCTTTGGAAGTATCAAAGTTCGCCTCTTCCTGGCTGCTCTGAGCGGAAGATGAGGTATTCTCTTCCTGTGCATCGCCGCCATACGATTCGGAAGAATTTGTTGTACTGGAGCAGCCGGCAAAGGCCAGAAGCATCAATGCCGCCATCCATACGGAAATCATCTTTTTCATTGCTAATTTCTCCTTTTGTATTCTTACTTTTGATTGCATCCTCATCATACTGGCCGCATGTAAAATATAAAACGGTGTGTAAGAAAAATCTTTGTAAAGAGAAAAAGCGCCCAATTTTACAGATCCATAAGAAAGATCGATTGTTACTGATGAAATGATTTGTTGAAAATCCTTTTGTCAAGCGGTATTCGAGGGAATAAAATAAAAAAGCCGGTAAAGCTTGCTTTTTGCTTCACCGACTTTTTATCGTGGGAAATTGGGAAAATCAGCAGCCTAAATAGGCCAAAATCAGCTTGATTGTATTTTCCATCCCTTTGTAGTGGGTGCGTTCCATTCCATGGGAGGCATGAACACCAGGTCCGATCAGGGCTCCTTTTACATCGTTGCCGGCGGACCAGGCAGCGCCGACATCCGAACCGTATCGTGGATAAATGTCCACCGCATAATCCAATTCTCTTTCCTGAGCCAAACGGACAAGGCGGCTGACCATCTCATAATCATAAGGCCCATGAGAATCCTTGGCGCAAATAGAAACGTCGTATTCCGTACAGCTCAGGTCGTCGCCGATGCAGCCCATATCCACGGCAAGCAATTCAGATACCCCCGCAGGAAGATAAGAAGCACCATGCCCCGTCTCTTCGTAAACCGAAAAGAAAAACACGGTATTATACTGAGGCCGCAGGTTTTGATCGTGCAGAATTTTTAAAACAGTCAGCAGACAGGCGGCGCTTCCCTTATCATCGATAAAACGGGATTTTAAAAATCCGCTGGGCGTAACCTCTGTTTTGGGATCAATAAAAATATAATCGCCGGGGCAGATTCCCAGATTTTCCACATCCTCCTTGGATTTTACCGGTTCATCGATGCGTACCGCCATGTTAGCATCGTCACGAACTCTTGTTGACGCATCAGGGAAAACATGCACTGCCGGGCTCAGGCTCAAAATGGTTCCGGTATAAACCACCCCATCCCGCGTGAGAATTTTGCAATATTCCCCATCTAGGGTCGGAAGGATCGGGCCTCCAACCGGGGTAAATTTCAGCATACCGTCTCCTGTGATAGAACGAACCATTGCCCCCAACGTATCTACATGGGCGGAAACCGCTACTTTTTTGCTGTTATCCCGTCCGGGTACATAAATCATCCCGCAGCCTTTTATGGTTTTTTCAAAACCATACTCCAGGCTTTCCGCCACCTGACCAATGGATTCAACTACGCGGGAAGTGTAGCCTGTAGGACTGTCTGTTCCCAAAAGAAGTTTGGCGTAAGTAAATAAGTCGTGTTTATAATCAGCAATGTTCATGAACCTCATCCTTTCCTTTTCCAGTATACACCAAATGTCGGGACGATTTCAACCTTGAAAAGGGTCATTCTCATTTGTGAATCCGCTTTGAAACCGGTCGATCGTTGCGTTTGCGGTTTTCAGTTCTTCGGTTTTGGCGTCAATCGCCGCTTTCTGCTTGCCGATGTCTTTTGAAGCCTCGTCCAGCACCTTGTCGATGGTTTCCTTTTCCAGACCAAGGGTTTCCAAAAATTCCCTGTCCATGCTGATTCTTTCCCGCGCTTCGCTTTGTTCTCGGGGTCGTTTCCCCTGTGCACCCGTAGTTTTGCGACGTCGGACCGGTCAATTTTTGCAATAAAAAACGAGACGAAAAATCGTCTCGTTTTTTAACCTCTTTCTTTTATCTGGGCAGATCTGCCAGAAAAGCATCGTGAATTGCCGCAACAGCGCGATCGGAATCTTTTAAATCAATCAAAACCGAAATCTTTATCTCGCTGGTCGAAATCATTTGGATATTGATATTCGCATCCATCAGCGCTTCGAACATTTTTGCCGCAACGCCGGGATTGCTCTGCATACCCGCTCCTACAACAGATACTTTCGAGATATTCTCAGAACGCTCGATAGACTGGAAATGAAGTACATCTTTTAACGAGTCCACTGCTTTGACAGCCTCTTCCAGGTTGCTTTTGGAAACAGTAAAGCTGATATCTTTTGTACCATCTCGTCCAATCGACTGCAAAATGATATCGACATCGATTTTCTTCGAAGCCAGCGTGGAAAACAAACGGAACGCGATACCGGGGCTGTCCGGCACTCCTACAACAGAAATACGGGCAACATCATTATCTCTTGCCACACCTTTGATTAACATCTTTTCCACATCTGTTACCTCCTTGACCTTGGTACCGGGTTTCCGCTCCAGGCTGGAAACTACCTCAAGATTTACATTATATTTCTTTGCCATTTCGACCGACCGGTTATGAAGAACATTCGCTCCCAGGCTGGCCAGTTCCAGCATTTCATCATAAGTGATTTCGTCTAATTTCTTCGCATTGGGAACAATTCGAGGATCGGCCGTGTAAACGCCGTCTACGTCCGTGAAAATCTGGCACAGATCCGCATGGAATGCCGCCGCCAACGCGACAGCGCTGGTGTCGGAACCACCACGACCCAAGGTCGTGATATTATCATACCGGTTGATTCCCTGGAATCCGGCGACGATGATAATATTATGCTTATTGATCTCGTTTTCGATCCGCTCTTTTTCAATACGGCGGATCCGTGCTTTGCTGTAATTGGAATCGGTTACAAAACCTGCCTGTGGACCGGTAAGGGAAATGACCGGGTATCCCAATTTCTCGATAGCCATGGCCAACAGCGCAATGGAAATCTGTTCCCCGGTGGAAAGAAGCATATCCATCTCCCTCTTGGAAGGGTTCGGATTGATTTCCGCCGCTTTTGCGATCAAATCATCGGTTGTATCTCCCTGCGCGGAAACAACAACGATCACATCATTGCCTTTATCATAAGTCTCTGTAATGATGTTCGCGACGTTGAATACCCGCTGAGCGTTGGCAACCGACGATCCGCCGAATTTTTGAACAATCAAGCTCATCTTATGTACCCCCTAATCTTCTAATACACGAGCGCCTACATTGGTGACAGACAGCTCATGGATTTGCCATTGATTCAGGCCCAATGCATCACATCCCTCGCGCATCTGCTGCGCAAAATCCGTTCTTTCGCTATTGACAATCGCCATCAGCGTGGAGCCTGCTCCGCTGATATACATAGCATACGCACCATACTGATAAGCCAAATCAAACACTTCGTGGGCGCCGTCAATCAGCGAGAGACGGTAAGGCTGGTGCAGACGGTCGTCACATGCGATTTTCAAGTTATGGTAATTGCCGGAATACAGAGAAACCGACATCAATGCTGCCCGGGAAAGATTAAATACCGCATCTTTATGAGACACATCCCGCGGAAGCGCCTGACGCGCAAATGAGGTTTTTAGTTCAAAGTTGGGAATGATGGCGACAAACCGAAGATCCTGGGCGATCGCCTGCTTGACATAATAGACCTTTCCTTTTTCCAGCACGGCGGTGACCAGACCTCCCAGCAGCGCAGGGGTGGAATTATCAGGATGCCCTTCCATGGTGGCGGCGATATTGACCAGTTCACGCTGGCACAAGGGACTACCCAACAGGTAATTGGCGCCAACGATACCGCCCACAATACAAGCGGAAGAACTCCCCAGTCCGCGGGCCATGGGAATGTGGTTGGTCTGACGGATCGTCATACCTTTCAGTGGTTTTCCGCAAAGGTCGTAAATATATTTTACGCTTTGATATACCAGATTGGTATCATCCCGTGGAATTGGCATCCCGTCCAAAGACTGAATGTCCAGCCGGTCGGATTCCTCCATCTCAATGGTATTGTACATGGTGACCGCCAGCCCCAGCGAGTCAAAGCCGGAACCGATATTGGCGCTGGTAGCGGGAATCTGCACTTTTATCATATGTTTTTTCCTCTTTTCCGGTTTATCCGATGAGCCGGATTTTTCCCAGGATTTTGATGCCGTTCAGCTTTTGTTCCGCCTCCCGCGCCCGTGATTCTTTCATTGGGCCGGTCAAAAAAGCGGTTTCGTCATCAGGCTGCCCCTGACGGGATAAATAGGTCACTGCTCCAAACAAAGAAACGATCTCCTCTTTGGCGACAGGGCCGTTCAACCGGTAATAAAAAGCGTTTTCGTAGTCGGAAATATCCGCAACCGTGTCAGCATTGGAATCTTCCCAGGTCAAAGATTGGCTGGTACCCGACGATTTTGCAATATGCACCACGTCCGCTACCACGGCAGAAGCAGTAGGCAGCTTTCCGGCCCCTTTTCCGTAGAACATCACATCTCCGGTCTCGTCTCCTTTGACCAGCACGCCATTGAACACATCATCAACGCCGGACAGCTGGTTTTCTACAGGCACAAAGGCCGGACTTACCATTACTTCGTTTTTGCCGTCTGCAATCCGCTTTGCCTGTCCAATCAGTTTCACAACATAACCGGCGCTCTGCGCATATGCCACATCTTCCAGCGTAATTTTAGAAATTCCTTCGGTATATACTTCTTTTGGGTAAACATGTTTTCCAAAGGCAAGCGATGCCAAAATGCAGATTTTTCTGCAAGCATCAACGCCATCCACATCGGCGGAAGGGTCTTTTTCCGCGTATCCCAGTTGCTGCGCCAAAGAAAGCGCATCCTGAAAGGTCATCTGTTCTTTGATCATTTTCGTAAGAATAAAATTGGTGGTACCGTTTAAAATACCGTAAACTTTATCGATCCGATTGGCCGCAAGGCAAAGATGCATCGGCCGGATAATGGGGATTCCGCCGCCGACACTGGCTTCAAAAAAGAAGTTCACATTTTTTTCCTTGGCCAAAGCCAGCAGTTCTGCTCCTTTTTCCGCTACCAGTTCTTTATTGGAGGTAACGACGCTCTTTCCCCTTTCCATGCAGGTTTTTACAAATTCATAAGCTGGATGAAGCCCTCCCATTGCCTCTACGACAATCTGAATGGAATCATCCGAAGCGATATCATCGAAATTTTTGGTAAACCGGTCCGCATAGGCGGTATCCGGGAAGTCCCGAAGATCCAGAATTTTGGAGCAGTACAAATCATCTCCGGCCTTTTGCTTTAAACTGGAGGCTTTTTCCTCCAAAATTTCCGCCACACCTGACCCAACCACTCCGTGTCCCATCAATGCTACTTTTATCATTTTTATTTTACCTCCATCGCTTCAAAACCGTTAGTGGCCGGAAATAAATTTAACATCCAGCACGCCCGGCAATTTTTTCGCTTTTTCCAGCAGCTCCTCTTCTGAACAGTTCAGTTGATCAGTACGCAGCGAAATGGATACCGGTGCTACCGAATCCACCGGGATATTTTGATGAATCGTAAGAATATTCCCGCCGCTGGATGACAGTTCTGCCATCAGAGCTGATAAAACGCCTGATTCATCCGCCAGCAATGCGGAAATTGTCATGATACTGTCGCTGATGCGCGTATTATATTCGTGGATAAAATCTTTGTACTTATAAAAAGCGCTGCGTGAAATTCCGGCAGCCCTGGCCGCTTCCGACGCACTTTTTACCTTTCCCTGCGCCAACAGCTTTTTGGCCAGCGTAACTTTTAAATATACTTCCGGCAGAATCTGAGAGTCCACCAAAAAATATTTAGGATGTTCCCCCATATCGTCCTCCTAAAAAAAACATTTGTCTTTGAATAAAATACACTATATCAAAAGCACCTCGACAACTCAATCGTAATAAAGTACGATTTTTCCAGCAAAAAGAGAAAATTCCATCATTTTTTTTAAATATCTCCCAAATAATCATTTTTTCTCTGTTTTTTTCGTTGATTTATCATTTTACCATAGTTTTTTCAACAAATAAGGGGCTATTTCATGATAGATACCGGACAAATCACCCCACTGTCAAAGTTTTTCTGGCATAAATGGAAAAAAGAGTCGCAAATTAAAATCAAAACCATGTTTCCCGAAAGCTTCGACACAGCAAAATCCGAAAACGCTCAGCACGCGGGGACCGCCACTGCGAAACGCCCGCTTTTGCATCAGCCAATTAGCTAGGAGGATTTATGAACGCAAACCGAAAAAAAGATTTTCTTTTATCCGCCGCATTCTGGTCGGTGATCCTCTTGCTGGCCTATTGGGGATTTCAGTTTGCGCTGAGACTGTTTTGGCCGTTTTTGTCCGGACTCTTCCTTGCCTTTTTGCTTCATCCGGCAGTCAATTGGATCAGCCGGTTTTCTTCCGCCAAAAAAAGCTTTTGGTCCGTGGCGATTCTTCTGCTTGTATATCTGGCGTTTGGGCTCGTTTTATGGTTTGTGTGTTGTTTGGCTCTGTCCAGCATTCAAAACCTGATGGAATTTCTGCCTCGGGCCTATCAGGAGCATATTGAGCCTTTTTTGATTTTGATCTGCGAGCGTTTTTACCCTTCCGGTGCGAAAGCGGCTGCGGCAGCAGAAAATGCCGGACAGATGATGGGGCAAATACAAAAAACGATACTGGAGTATTCCAGCAAAGCCATTGCGCTCATCAGCGGATGGATTGCGAAAGCGCCGGCTGTTTTTACAGCGTTTCTTTTTGCGGTCCTTTCTTCTTTTATGATCTCAATGGAATACCAGAATATCTCTCTTTGGATTCAGCGCAATACGCCTCGCCGCGTTCACCGGATTCTAATGGATTTGAAAGAATTTATTTTTTCTACTCTTTTGCAAATGCTGAAAGCCTATGCCATTTTGTTTTTGATTACCTTTTTGGAGCTCATGATGGGGCTTTTCTTATTAAAAGTGGAGAATTTCTGGTCTATGGCCCTTTTGATCGCAGCGGCAGACGCCTTGCCTGTTGTCGGGCCGGGAATTGTACTGGTACCGTGGTCCGCCGCCTGTTTTGTCAGCGGCAGCTATTTTCGGGGGATCGGCCTGCTTGCTTTATACGGCATTGTCGCTCTGGTCCGAACAGTGATAGAGCCTAAAATCCTCGGAAAACAATTCGGCCTGCATCCATTGGCCACCATTACTGCCATGTACGCCGGCGCACAGCTTTGGGGGATCGGGGGATTTTTGCTGGCGCCAGCTGCCGTTCTTTATTTCCTGCATTGGAAAGAAAAGCAAAACTGGAATTTTTCATTCAGAAACCTGTTTTGACCAGAGACAGTCACCACCGCCTTTCAAGGCAGGTCGAATTTGCAATACGGAGGAACACTTTAATGAAAAGGATTCAAAAAAGAAACCCTCAAAAAAATCTCTTTCAGCATTTTCTCAACGGCATTGAAAAAATCGGAAACGGGCTTCCCCACCCAATCACTTTATTTGCGCTTCTTGCCCTGGCAGTGATACTGCTTTCGTCTGTCTGCGCTTATTTTGGCGTTTCCGCCACAGGCGAAACGGTCAACCCGTCCACCATGGAACTGGAAACGCAAACGGTATCGGCAGTCAGCCTGCTGACGCGTGAAGGGCTTTCCTATATGTTGACCAGCGCGGTAAGCAATTTCACCTCTTTCGCCCCCCTGGGAGTTGTCCTCGTCACGATGCTCGGGGTAGGCTGCGCCGAAGGAAGCGGATATCTTTCCGCATTGATCCGTCGGGCAATTCTGTCAACACCCCGGAAAATCATCGCACCCATGCTTGTTTTTCTGGGCGTGATGTCCAATATCGCGTCGGATGTGGGATATGTGGTTCTGATCCCCATTGGCGCCGTTCTTTTCAAAGCCTATGGCCGGCACCCCATCGCCGGACTCGCAGCTGCCTTTGCCGGCGTATCCGGCGGATTCTCCGCCAATTTACTAATTGGTACTATCGATCCCATGCTGGCCGGCATCAGCACAGAAGCCTCTCATCTGGTTGATCCTATGTATACCGTTCAGGCCACCGATAACTGGTTTTTCATGATCGTCTCTACCGTTCTGATCGTCGTGATCGGCACATTCGTCACCGATCATATTGTGGAGCCTCGTCTGTCGCCGCCTGACGAAACAGAATCCGGCTTCATTTCACGGGAAATGAGCGCATTGGAACGCAATGCACTGCGATGGGCCAATGGAGCGCTTTTGGCGGTTCTTTTTCTGATTGCGGCCTGCTGTATTCCCGACAACTCCTTTTTGCGGAATCCGCAAACGGGAAGTCTGACCGAAAACGCACCGCTGATAAATGGTTTGATCCCTTTGATCGCTGTTTTGTTTTTGGTTCCCTCCGTCGTATTTGGATGCGTGACGCAAAAATATAAAAATGAAAAAGATATCTGTTCCCAACTATCGGAAAACATGTCATCCATGGGGTCCTATATTGCCCTTTCCTTTTTTGCGGCGCAATTTATCAGCTATTTTTCTTATACCAAGCTGGGAACTGTCCTCGCTTTGAAAGGAGCAAAGTGGCTTGGTTCCGCCGGTTTGCCAGGGCCTGTTTTAATGGTGCTGTTTATTCTTTTTTCCGCTCTCATCAACCTGGTAATGGGATCTGCTTCGGCTAAATGGACCATATTGGCGCCGGTGTTTGTCCCTATGTTTATGCTGTTGGGATACTCTCCGCAGCTTACGCAGGTAGCGTATCGAATCGGGGATTCCTGCACCAATTTGATCACGCCGCTGATGGCCTATTTTTCCATGGTCGTTGTGTTTGCGAAAAAGTACGATGGTGCTTCCGGTATTGGTACGATTATTTCCACCATGATTCCCTACTGTCTTTTCTTCTTATTGGGATGGTCCGTTCTGCTTATCATCTGGATGCTGCTGGGACTTCCTCTTGGCCCCGGAGCCGGACTTCTTCTTTGAATCGCCCCAGCTTCCGCTTGATTCCCGCTTGCCATCTTCGTATAATAAAGAGGAAGGAGCAATGAGAAATGGAACAAAGCCATGTTTTGAAAACCTTTCTGGAATATGTCCAAATCGCCAGTGAAAGCCGCTCGGAAAAAGCATTTGCCGAACGGGTGGCCAACGATCTGCGAAAATTGGGACTACGGGTCGAAACCGATAACGCTGCCGAAAAGGCCCATGCCAATACAGGAAATGTTTACGCCTTTTTAGAAGGCGATCCTTCTTTTGAGCCGCTGCTGTTCAGCGCGCATTTAGATACGGTTCCGCCTGGCAAAGATATTTGTCCGATAGTGGAAAACGGCGTCGTCCACAGCGCCGGCGACACGGTTTTGGGCTCCGATGACAAATCCGGTATCGCCGCCATCGTGGAAGCGATCCGGCTGATCGTAGAACAAAGAATTCCCCATCGGCCCATTGAGGTGGCTTTTACCATCAGCGAGGAAGTGGGGCTGCTGGGAGCAAAATATTTGAACTACTCCCGCTTCCAATCCCGTCAAGCAATTGTTTTTGACAATGAGGGCGATGTGGGCACGATCGTTAACCAGGCGCCCGGCCATATGGAGATTGAAGCGACGATTACCGGAAAAGCTGCGCACGCCGGTGTTGCGCCGGAGGATGGTATCAGCGCAATCGTTGTCGCAGCCGATGCGGTAACGCATATGCAGCTTCTGCGCATTGACCAGGAAACCACCGCAAACATTGGGACATTTCACGCGGAAGGGCCGAACAATATTGTGCCAAAAACGGTTCGCCTTGCGGCGGAGGTCCGCAGCCTGGACCCGCAGAAACTTCAGCGGCAGTGCCATCAGATCATCGAATCGTTGCAAAACGCCTGCCGGAAATATCAGGCAGATTTGCGGTATACGACCGAAACATCTTATGATTCTTACCGTATTCCGGAAGATGATCCCCTGATCCTTCTGCTCCGGGATTGCTGCGCCGATCTGGGATTCCCGGTATCGGTCTGCCCCACTGGCGGCGGAAGCGATGCCAATATTTTTAACGCCAACGGCATTCGGTCGGTCGTAATCGGAACCGGCATGGAAAAAATCCACGGCGTATCCGAGTATATCACGGTTGAGAATCTGGAAAACACAGCAAAACTGGCGCTGGAGCTGATGAAAACCCGATGATTTCATGCAGCCATCGTTCCGGTGATTGTTCTTGGTACAAATCTGTAAAAGGCCCTGGACCGAAAATGGCCCAGGGCCTTTTTAGAAGCATTGTCAGCATCCATCTGCAGGATCAGAAAAGGGGCAGGAAAATGCCATGATAGGTGTCATCGATAAATTTTTTGATCTCCGGGCTGGTCAAAACCTCTGCCAGAGCTTTGATGGCATCGCTGTCCTCATTTCCTTCCTTGACAACCAGCACATTGGCGTATGTATCCGCAACTTCTGAATTCTTATCCTCTGTTGCGAGCGCGTTATTGAGGTCCAATCCGGCCTGCAGCGCATAATTTCCGTTGATCACCGCCATATCCACATCCTGCAGTGAGCGGGCCAGCTGGGCGGCCGCCATCTCAGTAATCTGGAGATTTTTCGGGTTTTGCGCAATATCCAGTATGGTTGCGGTCGTTCCCACGCCGTCTTTTAAGGTAATCAACCCAAGGGATTCCAGCAACAGCAGCGCTCTTGCTTCATTGGTCCCGTCATTGGGAATGGCGATCTGCGCGCCATCTGCCAGACTGTCCAGCGACGTGGTCTTTCCGGGATACAGTCCAAACGGCTCATAATGAACCACTGCGACAGAAACCAAATGGGTGTCGTTTTCTTCATTGAAGTTATTCAGATAAGGCCGGTGCTGGAAAAAGTTTGCGTCCAGCTCGCCGCTTTCCACATTCAGATTCGGCAGGATATAGTCGTCAAATTCCACAATGTCCAGCTGGTACCCTTTTTCCCGGAGCAGCTCATCTGCTGCCTTTAAGATTTCAGAATGCGGCGTGATACTGGCTCCAATCCGGATAACGACCGGTTCCCCGGCAGAATTTGCCCCATTGCCCGTTTCGCCGGACGAGGATGGCGCGGTTGTGCTACATCCCGGCAGCAAAGCCAAAAGCAACACGGTGCTTAACAAAATAGAAATAATTTTTTTCATACGGTTTCTCCTCCATTCAAACAGATCATAAATCAAACCGCCTTTGCGGTAAGAAACAAAAATTACCGGGAGCGTTTATCTCCCTTTGTAGCGATACGAAAACCAATCTCCTGGAAAACCTGGACGATAACCACCAGCAACAATACGGTGACCAACATCACGTCGCTTTGATAGCGATAAAACCCATAGTTGATCGAAATGGTACCCAGACCTCCGCCGCCGACGAATCCGGACATTGCCGAATATCCCAAAATCGTTGTTGTGGCAATCGCCGCATTGAGGATCAGGGAGGGCTTGGCTTCCGGCAGCAAGACCTTCGTCACCACCTGCCATACTCCGGCCCCCATGGACTGCGCCGCTTCCACCACACCGTGATCTACCTCTTTTAAAGAAGATTCGACCATCCGAGCCACAAATGGCGCCGATGCCAGCACCAGCGGGACAATCGTTGCCGTGCTTCCTACCGACGTGCCCACCAGAAAACGGGTAAAAGGAATGACCGCAATCAGTAAAATCAAAAACGGGACTGACCGGACAAAGTTTACAACAAATCCCAACAGGCGGTTTAAAAATCCCATTGGATGTATGCCGTTTTTATCGGTCACAATCAGTAAAATACCCAGCGGCAGCCCCAGTACATAAGACAGCAGGGACGAAACGATTGTCATGTACAGCGTTTCCCAAATCCCCTGCGCCAGCAGGCGTATCATATCCGGATTAAACATTCGCACATTCCTCCTTAAAGTGAAGATTTTGGCCGGATAAGTATGTATATATTTTTCTCTTTGCCATTTCATCTTCCGGTAACTGCAAAAGCATTTGACCATATGCCTTTCCGTCGATGTTCTTGGTATCGGCAAACAGGATATTGACTGCCGTGCCGCAGGCCAGAACCATATTGGACACCACCGGTTCGAAAGAGGAACTGCCGTCAAAAACAATGCGTATGCACTCGCCTTTTTGAAAAACAGGTTCCTTTTTTCCGTGGGGATAAATCAGCTGTTTGGCGATATCAGAGCGGGGATTGACAAAAATCTCTTCCACTCTGCCACACTCTGCCACACGGCTGTGGTCCAAAATTGCAACCCGCCGGCAAATCGCCTCGATGACCCCCATTTCGTGGGTGATGACGACGATGGTAACGCCAAGTTTTTGATTGATTTGCTGTAAAAGTGAAAGGATTGACTGTGTCGTAGTAGGATCCAGCGCGCTGGTAGCCTCGTCACACAAAAGAACTTTTGGATCGGTTGCCAGCGCCCGTGCAATTGCAACCCGCTGTTTCTGCCCGCCGGACAGCTGCGCCGGATACGCCTGTGCTTTATCTGCGATTCCCACCAGTTCCAGCATCTCCTTTGCTTTGCGCTGCGCCTCTTTTTTGGGAACACCGGCAATTTCCAGCGGAAAACAGACGTTTTGCAGCGCGTTTCGCTGCATCAGCAAATGAAATCCCTGAAAGATCATGCTGATGGACCGCCTTGCCTTTCGCAGTTCTTTTTCGTTCATACTCCCCAGGTCCTGTCCATCAAAAATAACACTTCCGGAGGTTGGCTTTTCCAAATAATTCATACATCGAACCAGCGTACTTTTTCCAGCTCCGCTTAACCCAATGATTCCAAAAATTTCCCCTTCCTCAATGGAAAGATCCACGCCGTCTAATGCGATTACGGTGCTTTTATCGGAGGCAAATGTCTTTTTCAAATTTCGAATTTGAATGATTTCGCTCATTTTTCTTTTCCTTTCCTAAAAAATAAAGAAACAAAAAGCTCTCGTCCTTTTTTCAAGGACGAGAGCCAAACGCTTCGTGTTACCACCTGAATTCGCCTGCCCCTCACGGGAACAAGCCTTTGCAGGTACAGACCCCCCTTTTGGGGAATCGATACCCTGGCGCTGTCACGGGCGCGCCCGCCGCAGCCTATGCGCCAAAGCGCAGTCGGTGCGAAGCTCCAAGACCATGTTCGGCAATGCTGTTTGTACCCCTTCCCACCAATCGGGGCTCTCTGCGACTCCTTTCATTGCTTACTCTTCTCTTCAACGCTTTTTTCTGTATGAAATTGTCCTTAATATATAATGATTTCTGCTATTTGTCAACCCTTTCATCCATTTTTATTGCTATTGCTCCGAATCGGGAAACGGAAAAGAAAATTTTTCTCTTTCTTTTTGCTTCCTTCTTTGGTGTTTAAACGGGATCACAACAGAGGATAAAATCGGCACGGCGGCGCAATACACCGCGATCTCCCCCATTTGGCTCCCGCTCAGCGGCGCTGTTTGGAACAGCAGATTACAAATCGGAAGATAGATGCTCAACATCAGGATAAAAGCCGAAAACGCGACGGCGGCAACCAACTTCCAGTTGTTCAGCAGGTTCATTTTAAAAATGCCAACATCTTCCCGTTTACACTCAAATACATGAATCAGCTGCGTGATGACCAGCGTTGCCAGCGCGCCGGTCCGGGCGACAACCAGATTCTGTGTGCTGTGATAAAAAGAGGTAAAAACGGACAAGGTCGTCAGACCAATCAATGCGCCCCGGAACACAATGGTCGACAGTAAACCGTCTGAGAAAATACCCTCTTTCTTTTTGCGCGGGGGTTTTCGCATGATATCTTTTTCCGCCGGTTCCAATCCCAAGGCAATGGCAGGCAGACCATCGGTGACCAGATTAACAATTAAAATCTGGATCGGCAGCAAAACCACAGGCATCCCCATCAGCATACCAAAAAACATCGTAACGATCTCTCCAATATTGCAGGAAAGCAGGTACCGGATAAACTTGCGGATATTTTTATAGATGACGCGCCCCTCCTCAATGGCGCTTACCAATGTGGCAAAAGAATTATCCAGCAATACCACCGAAGCCGCTTCTTTGGTAACGTCTGTTCCGTTGCCCATAGCGACGCCGATATCCGCCTCTTTGATCGCAGGGGCATCGTTTACCCCGTCGCCCGTCATGGCGACAACGCGTCCTTTCCGTTTAAAAGCTTTCACAATCCGCAGTTTATGGGCAGGGGCAACTCTCGCAAAAACGCAGATCTGATCCAATTCCCGTTCCAGCTGATCGTCGGTCATCCGGTCCAGCTCTCTTCCGGTAAGAACTCGGCCGTTCGCATCCAGAATTTTCAAATCACGGGCGATTGCCGAAGCCGTGTCTACATGGTCTCCGGTAATCATAACCGTCTGGATTCCCGCTTGCTTACAGGTTTGTACCGCCTGGTAAGCCTCCCGCCGGGGTGGGTCGATCATCCCCGCAAGGCCGACAAAAATCAGATCGGACTCTGCCTGTTCCGGCTCCTCCGGCTCTGCTTTATAGGCAAACCCCAGCACGCGAAGGGCTTTATGCGCCATCTTTTCGTTCTGTGCCTGAATTTTCTTGCAAACCGATGGCGTCAAAAGCCTAATCTGTCCATCTTCCAGATAATGGCTGCAAAGTTCCAACAAATAATCCGGTGCCCCTTTTGAAAAAAGCCAACGATCACCCTGCCGGTTTCGCACCGCTACGCTCATTCTTTTGCGCTGTGAGTCAAATGGAATTTCAAAAATGCGGGAAAATTCCCGCGAGATTTTTCCGGTGGAAAAATGCGCCGTTTCCGCCATTTCCAATAAAGATATTTCGGTTGGATCGCCTTGTGCGTGTTCTGTTTTTTGCGGATGAAACAGGCTTTTTTTATCCCTTTCCTGCGGCAACTGTGCGTTGTTGCATAGTACTGCGATTTCAATCATCCGACGGATATCTTCCGAATCCGCCGCAGCCATGCCGTTTTTTGCAAGAAAACCTTTTTCGCCATCCGCCCGGTAGAAGCAATATTTCGGCGTTGCAATCTCCTGCACAGTCATCCTATTTTCCGTGAGGGTACCTGTTTTGTCGGTGCAGATGACCTGAGCGCAGCCCATTGTTTCCACCGCATGCAGTTTGCGGATCAGCGCACCCCGTTTCACCATTCTGGATACGGCAAGCGCCAACGCGATTGTCACCACTGCAGGCAATCCTTCCGGTATTGCCGCCACCGCCAGAGAAATCCCGGTCAATAGCATGTCGAAAACCGGTTCACCCCGGGCAATTCCTGTCACCGTAACAATTGCGCAGATCAAAAGGCAGCCGATTCCGATATACTTTCCCAGAGAACCCAGTTTTTCCTGCAGCGGAGTACGTTCCGTTTCGATGGTGTCCAGCATACCGGCAATCTGTCCCATCTGCGTTGTCATACCAGTGCCTGATACCACCGCCTTTCCCCTGCCTTTGGTTATGATTGTTCCCATATATACCATGTCTTTTCGAAAGGTTTCCTGCGTGCCATCCTGCGGAAGATCGGTCTTGTTTACCGGATGGGACTCGCCGGACAGCATCGCTTCATCTGCTTGCAAAAGCGTCGCTTCCACAATCTGCGCGTCCGCCGGCACACGGTCGCCCGCTGCCAGCACCAACAGATCACCTGGCACCGCGTCCGCAGCGGGGATTTCTATTTCCTGGCCGTCCCGGATGACTTTTGCCGTCGGAGCAGCCATATTTTTCAAGGCTTCCAGGGTCTTTTCGGTCTTATACTCCTGCAAAAAACCTAAAACAGCATTCACCAAAACAATCAAAACGATGGTAAGCGCTTCCACCGCTTCTCCCATCAGTACGGATATCACGGTAGCTCCCAGTAAAATCATAACCATGAAGTCCTTGAATTGGCCTGCAAAAATCCTTGCGGGATGGACAGCCTTTTTATGCGACAGAATGTTTTCTCCATATTTTGCCAGCCTTTTTTCCGCTTCTGCAGAAGAAAGTCCGGATACAAGCGAATCATCCCGACCTGCTCTTGCCATTGTCATCCTCCCAATCTTTTCTGCGTTTGACAGTTCGTCCATTGATATCTATTCGAAGCCAGTCCCATTTATTCCTTTACGCAGGCCTGCAAAATGTGTAAAATGGAATCAACACAAAAAGGAGCGCTTTTATGAAATGGATTCACACTTCTGATCTGCACATCGGCAAACAGATCAATGAGTTTTCTCTTTTGGAGGACCAGCGTTTTTTCCTGCGGCAATTGGCCGAACTGGCCCAAAAAGAACAGCCGGACGCCCTTTTGCTTTCCGGGGATCTGTATGATCGTTCTGTCCCTCCCGCTGAAGCGGTGAGCGTATTGGACGAATTTTTAAGCTACATCACGCTCACCTTAAAAATCCCGGTTCTCGCTATCGCCGGCAATCATGACAGCCCCCAAAGGCTGGACTTTTGCAGCCGCCTGCTGCGGACATCCGGTTTGTATCTTTCGGGCAGCTATCAAAAACATTGGGATAAAGTCACCCTTTGGGATGATCTGGGGCCAGTCCATTTTTACTTGTGTCCTTATCTGGAACCGGCGCTGGTGCGGGCCGATTTTCCTGGTCGGCAACTGCATTCTTTTGACGACGCTTTTGCCGCTGTACTGGAGGAAAATATGGCTCAAATTGACTTCTCCCAACGAAATGTGATCCTGGCGCACGGCTTTTTCTCTTATCTCAAGAACCCTGATTCCGTTGCCAGAAGCGAATCGGAGGTTTCCCTGGGCGGAAGCGATTTGATCGACGCCAAGCACTTGGAGAACTTCGATTACGCGGCATTGGGACATATCCACCGCCCGCAGAGCACCGGAAAAGAACATCTGTGCTACAGCGGCTCCGCGTTAAAATACTCGCAGTCGGAAATTCCCTATCCAAAATCTGTCGTCATCGCGCAGCTCGAGGCGAAGGGGGCATTGTCTATCCGGCGCCAGCCTCTGCCTGTTTTGCGCGATATGCGGGTGATTGAGGGGTATTTCGACCAAATATTAAACAGCACTCCGAACAAAAAAGAGTCTCAGGATTTCATTTTCTTTTCTTTGATGGACCATACGCTTATTCCCAATGCGATGAATCGCCTGCGCGCGGTCTATCCCAACGCGCTGGGCCTTTTTACCAAATACAGAGCCGGCACAGACCTTTCCGTCCCGTCGCAAAAGGCGGCCAAACCGATTGATTTGCTGTTTCAGGAGTTTTACCGCTCTGTCACCGGCGAAAAGACCGAAGCGGGACAGGATGCTGTCATTCAAAAAATATGCAGGAAATTACAGGCAGGAGATGATACCAATGAAACCAATCCGACTGGAATTTAACGCGTTTGGCCCTTTTGCCAAGCAAGAAATTGTCGACTTTTCCGCCTTGTCCGAATCTGGTATTTTTTTGATTTGCGGCCCTACCGGCGCCGGAAAAACAACGATTTTTGACGGCATTTGCTTTGCTTTGTATGGCGAAGCCAGCGGTGCGCTGCGGCAAAATGAGGATTTTAAGAGTGATTTTTCAGATCCTGCGGATCTTTGCTTTATCCGATATTCCTTTTTGGTCCGGGACAAAAAGTTTGAAGTTTACCGCTCTCCAAAACAGAAAAAGCAAAAGAAAAACAAAGACATGGCCGTGATAGCCGCCAAAGCGGAACTTACCCTGCCGGATGGTTCGGTCATTACCGGACCGGCGGCTGTAAATGCCAGAATCCAGGAAATTCTGGGGCTCTCCGCCAAACAGTTCAAACAGATCACCATGCTGGCACAGGGAGATTTCCGGCAATTTTTAGACGCGTCCAGCAAAGAAAAGCAGGAGATCTTCCGGCACATCTTCGATACGGAAAAATTCGACCAATTTACCTCGTTTTTGGAAACAGAATCCAAAAATGCGATGGCTTGTATCGAAAAGGAACAGCAGATGCTTTCGTTCCATTTAAAAAGTCTTACCCAGCGCGAGGACGGCGAACTGTCTGAGCTTCTTGCTGCCGAATACCCAGTTGTTCGCCCGATTCTGGACCGTCTCGACACACTGCTGAAAGAGGATCGCGGCCGTTATGACAAATATCAAAACGATATCTCTCAGCTGGAAAAGAAAATCGCCGCGCTGCAGATTGAAACCCACCGGCAAAATAATCAACGTCTGCAGGATTTGGAAAATTTGCAGAAAGAAAAATCTCGTCTCGAGGAAAAAACATCAAAAATAGAGGAGCTGCGCATCCGGCTGAACAAGCTGCGCAGCGCAAAGGATTTGCTTCCGCTGTGGCAAAAACAATCTGAGCAGACGCGTGAAAAGCAGAATTTGACAGCGCTTTTGATGGCAAAACAAAAAGAACAGGAAACACTTTTTCAAAGAGGACAAGATGCCGAAAATCGCTTGACGGCTGCACAGAAAGAGGCTGCACAAAAGGATCGCCTTTTGTCCGCTGTATCCTCTCTTCAGGCTTTGTCCCCTTTGTTTGACGAGTCGGCTTCCCTGAAAAAATCTGTCGCCGACCTGGAAAGAGAGATCGCCCAGGCACAAAAGGAATCTGCTTACGCCGAAACTTTGACAGCTTGCTGTGAGCGGGAACAAGCAATCGACGCGCTCCAAAAGCAGGTGGCAGCCTGCCGCTCGCTATTGGGAATGACCGAACAAAAAAAGCAGCTTTTACCTTTCTATCAGCAGCAAAAAGAACGCTATTTGAAAAACTATTCCCTTTTTTTTGATGCGCAAGCCGGCATTCTCGCCTCTACCATGCGGGAAAATACGCCTTGTCCGGTCTGTGGAAGCCTGAAACACCCTTCTCCCGCACCTTTAAAAACAAATCCGCCGACGCAAGAGCAGCTTCGTGCTTATCACGACGAGGCGGAAAAAACGGCGCAGGAAATTTTCCGGTTAAATGAAAAAATCAACGCCCAATCCGCCGAAATCCAAAATTTTCTTTCAGAGAAAAACGCTTTTGAAAATTGCCAGCCGATGTCGGCAGATGAAGTTACAGAAATCCGAAACAAAAAAGAGGCAGAACTGCAGCAGGAAGAAAGACAGCTGTTTAAACTGCGAGAAAAATTAGCGGAAGAGAAACGCTCTTTGCTTCATCCGCCTGCATTCTCCGACGAGAATGGTATGCGCGCTCATTTGGAAAATTGTCGGAAACAATTGAACGCCGATCGCAGTATGATCCAGCTTCAGAAAGAGCGCCTGGCCGAACTGAGGAAAAGATTTCCGGAAGGGATTTCATCTCAGGAAGAATTATCGATTAAAGTCAATTGCCTTTACACCAAAATGAAGCAATTGGATACTCAACTGGAATCCGCACAAAAAAACAGCCAGGAAATCGCTTCTCAACTTCGTTTTACAAAACAGATGATAGACGAAAATCAAAAAAGGCTGCAGGACCTGCAAGAAAAAATTGCCTCAACGAAAAACGAATTTTTTTCTCTTCTGCACCGTTCCTTTCCCGATGGGGAAGCCGATTTTCTGCAGTCTCTTTCCCAAATCGGTCAGATTCCTTCGATTGAAGAGATTCTGCATCAACATCAGACAGCCGTTACCTCCTTGGATGGCCGTATTCACCAGTTAAAAGAGCAGCTGATAAATGTAAAGTTTATTAACATTACAGAGTTATCGGAACAAGAAGCATCTCTGCGTAAAAAAATTCAGGAGCTTCGCGAACAATCTTCTTCTGTTCAGCTGCGGATTTCTCAAGATACTTCCCATCAGCAGCAAATAGAAGCCATCCATCAAAGGATTGAAAAATCCGAGCAGCACTACCGACAGGTAAACGATTTGTTTCGGGTGGCAAGCGGAAGCAACGAACAGCGTGTATCTTTTGAGCGGTATGTCCTTGGGTTTTATTTTGACGCGATTGTTTCTTTCGCCAACCACAGGCTGGAGAGTTTGACAGGCGGAAGGTACCTGCTGTGCCGAAAGAAAGACCGGGAAAAATTCGGCCGTTCTTCCGGATTGGACCTGGAAATTCTGGATCAGTACAGCGGAAAAATCCGCCCGACCTCTACCCTTTCCGGAGGGGAATCCTTTAAAACCGCCTTGGCATTGGCACTGAGCCTGGCGGATGTCGTTCAGATGTATGCGGGGGGCGTGGTGATCGACACCATGTTTATCGACGAAGGCTTTGGTTCATTAGACGCAGAATCATTAGACAGCGCGGTCGACGCCCTGCTTTCGCTGGGAAACGATGGCAGATTGGTGGGCATTATTTCTCACGTGCCGCAGCTGAAAGAGCAAATTCCCAGCCAAATTCAGGTGAAAGCCGGCAGAAACGGAAGCTCCATACAAATGCAGCCTTGAAAGGAGAAAAAATGAAACCGATCGACTTTTATTCTTATCAATGCGGTGTAATTGATTGCTTTAATGAAATGATCCGGGCAGGCCTGAAAAAGGTCGCTTTCAGCCATCCGACCTCTTCGATGGAGGAAAGAGACGCTCTGCTCCCCTTTTCCCGGGAAATATGCCGGCAATACGGGACCTGTTTTTGTCCGATAGATGATCCGTTGCTAACGGATTTGTTCCCTGTTTCGATGAACAAGGGAACTTACCACATCATCTATTGGAAAAAGGAAGAAGATTGGAGAGAATATTGCCGCATCAAGTCTGATAAAGAACAGCTTATTCGGCAAAACGCCTATACAGGTGAAGCCAGAACAGAAATCGCCTACCGTTTGGCAAGGCTCTTATCCTACCCGGAAGATGGAATCGCTCAACTCATTCAAGCAAACCAGGAATTAGAATAAAACAAAAAACAGCCGGAATTGTCCGGCTGTCTTTTCTTCTCTCTGCTTTTTCTTTCGTGGGGAAAAGATAGGAAAAGCAAATTTCTTTTCCTCTTCTTGCTGAACCGCTAAATCTATCGCTTTTTCATAAAGCTGACGCTTGATAAAATCAAGCTGTTAGCTTGTTGCACCATTTCGCCATTTTCAAATCAATTTTTAAAACATGAGATGTTATTTTCATGTTAACGGCCTTTCTCTTTATCATCTGTTTGGAAAATGAGCGCTTCCAAAAAGGTTGTTTGACAAGCCATAAAAGATCCTTTACAGCGTAAAGCTTCCATTTTTGCGCCCGTCCACGGCAAAAGAAAACAGAGTGCCTTTGTCTACCGCCGCAAAGTATCCGGAGCGTTCATATTCCGCCGCATAATCTTTGCTGATGATCTCCAGTGTTTCTTTCAGCTGCAAGATGGCGGCAAATTCGTGCTTACAGTTATAGGCGCAGAAGCAGGAGCAGACAAGACCACTGATTTGGTTGTTCTGGTAAACAAACTCCACCTCGTATGCCTGTGTCCCTTCTACAATGGCATAACCGCGTGTTCCGTCGATGCTGAGATATCGCACCTTGTTTTCCCTATAATATGCCCCTCCGTGTTCCGCGATGACGCTGCTTACTTTCATACCGGATAAATCGTCCAAACAAAACGCGGTATCATCGCTTCCGCTGACAAATTCGTCCTCTTCTTTGTAAGGCGCGCGAAACCATGTGATTGCTTTTTCAGCCGGGAGAGCTTTCGAATCGAAAGTGACAAAATGAGAACCCGCCATAAAAAATCGCCCATTTACATCGGTATTCACCACAGAGATGACGCGCTTATAATCGGAAACTTTGATTTTAAAATTATAGTTTACTTCCACGACGCGGCCGAGCAGTCCCTCGAGCTTTCCTTCAACGTAAACCATGTCGTTCTGATGCAGGTCAAATCGGTCATTGTAGTATGACAGCGTCATATTGCGCTTTGAGAAGTACACCTGCACCACTGATTTGCGCGGCTGTACCGGATGTTCAGCTGCAGTATAAATGTCGTTTGTCTCGCTATTGTCGAATTTGACCGCCGAAAAACCAATTTGAAATGCCATAACCATTCCTCCTAAAAGCAGCTTGTTTTTCCTTCCATTATCATTTTACTGGTTGATGTGTCCGATAAAACTCCCTGTAATATGTTTTTCGAAAAAATCCGCCAGCTTGTATCACGATTTCACCTTTCTATTTTCAATGAACCGATAAAATGATTTTGGTAAAAGAAAAAGCAGCGGTCACATGGCCTGATTGGCCTATTACCCGCTGCCTTGTTTCCTGTGAGATGATTGGGAAACAAATTTATTCTTTCCTTTTTTCCCAAGTCATTATCCATTCTTTTTCGTTTGTGCTTTTATCTATCGTCTCAGACCGAACCATAAAATGCTCTCTGCGATAAAAGTTGATTGCCCGCTCATTCTTTTGATAAACGTGCAAGGTCAAATAGGGCTTGATTTGTTTTACATAATCTAACAGTTGTTTTCCTATGCCTTTGGATTGAAAACGCTCTTCTACAAAAATACCTGCGATATCATTATCGATCAGACCGATGAATCCTTTTATTTTCCGTGATTTTTCCTCTTCATAAACAAATACTTCTGCTTTTGGCAAGGCTTCTTTTACCGATTCATAATTTTCCATCCAATAACCCGGCGAAATAAAATGATGCGCCTTTTTATTCGTATCCAGCCATATGCCCATTACAAACTTCAGATCTGATTGACGAAATCTTCTGATCACAGTATCCTCCCTTTCACCGCAAGACTCTTTCCGTAATGGTTTTGCCAAGCCGCTATTCCCATGCTTCCCGGCCCTACATGGCACGCAATACTGCAAGGCAAGGGAGAATAATCAATTCTTGCCCATCGAGAAATAAAGAAATTGGCAAAAAGATGTGAAACAACAGAACACTTCTTTGGGAAAACGTAATCAAATGACTCAAAAGCATAAACGCTTCACCCCAGACCCGCTAAATTTAGCTGTGTGCCCTAGATAATTGAGAGGTGAATGACAGTTACGCCTTTTCTTTCTGGGGCTGAAACCGAATTCCATTATCTCCAGGGTACGGCGTGTCGTGCTCTTCTCTTTCCAGCAAGCCATATGGAATCCCATCCGGAAAGGCGTCACAGGTTAATCCCATGCGCCGATGGATGCAATAACTGCACATCAGCACCCTTCCTCCTACATCGTCATACCATCTTCTGTCTTCAAATAGCATTCATTCTCCCTCGTTTATTCAGTGTGTTATTAGCAAAAAAAGAAAGCCTATAAACTCGCTTAAACAGTGAATTTAAAGGCTTTTCTTTTGGCGGAGAAGGAGGGATTCGA
>DFDW01000003.1:0-20430 GCA_002369315.1 Ruminococcaceae bacterium UBA3818
TGATGCAGTTTACAACGATCAGCGGCAAATACAGGCCAAGCGCTTCGTAAATAGATGGCACATAAGCTTCCAGTAAAAATCCGACGATCGTTACGAAACCGGCAATGATAACAATATAGCAAGGGATACGAACTTTATCCGGAATGACTTTTCTCAACAGCGAAATAACAATATTGGAGCCCAGTAGAACCGCTGTGGCAGCCAAGCCCATGCCCAATCCGTTTACTGCCATCGAGGTGACAGCCAGCGTCGGGCAGGTACCCAAAATTAAGACCAATACGGGGTTTTCTTTGATAATGCCGTTGAGCAGGATTTTCAGATTGCTCTGTTTACTCATGCAGCAAGCTCCCCTTTCACCAGTTCAAAAGCGTCAACAGCTTTTCCAATCGCCTTTTTCACAGCGTTGGAAGAAACCGTCGCGCCAGACAGCGCGTCGACACCGTCTGCGGTAGTCTGACCGATATACTGATCCAGATAAGAAGCTTTGCCCACACGGTCTCCCACGCCTTCGGTCTCCGCGAAATCAACCGGTTTTACGCCGGTGATCGCGCCAGTGGAATCCATCGCAACAACCAGGCGAATCAGCGGCTCTTCATGATAGCCCTGCGCTGTAACAACCATGGTAACCGCGGATTTATCGTTTGCGATATACACTTCTTTTACCTTATCAACTTCCTGCTCGTATTTGGTTACGCCGCCGGGGACCAGCGCCGCGTTGGCATCGTCTACCGTATACAGAACCAGATCTTCCGTCGGCTCGTCAACCACTTCGGAAATTTCTACCGAATTGCCGGATGCCGCACTGTACAGCTCAAATGCGGTTCCCAGCGCTTTTTTGTATGCTTTGGAGGTAATGCTGGCGCCCGAGATTCCGTCTACTTCCGTATAGTCAGATGCCGTCTTCCCTACATATCCAGCGCCATAGCTGTCTTCTGCCAGTTTCGCGCCGAAACCAGGAGTTTCCTGATGTTCCAGCATCTTCACGCCAGTGATCGTGCCGTTTGCGTCAAAGCCAACCATCAGATTTACCGGGCCGCCGTAACCCTGTGCAGAAGCGGTCACAACATAACCCTTGCCGCTGGTTTCTTTATAAGCGTCCACCGCGCCTTCAATCTGGGCGGATAATTCTACTTCTTCAAAGCCGGAAGCGCCGGGCAGCACAACTGCTCTGGCTGCATTGGCTTCAGCATTTTTCGCTTCATCAATAATCGGCTTGGTCGCCTGATAAGTAAATACCAGAGCCGCAGAAACAACTGCGCAAATCACAGTCAGTACAACAACAGGGATGAGAAAATCTTTTACAAATTTCATTTCGCAAGACCTCCAAACGGTTTTGTTTTCGTCCATCTATCAATCAGGGGCGTTAAAATGTTCATCAGCAGAATCGCAAAAGAGACGCCTTCTACATACTGGCCATACAGACGGATCACAATCGTCAGCAGGCCGCATCCGATTGCAAAAATCACTTTGCCCTTTTTGGTGACGGGAGAGGTGGAATAGTCAGTCGCCATAAAGAACGCGCCCAGCACCAATCCGCCGGCCAAAATCTGCGAAATGGGGTTTACGCCCAAAATCCAGGACATGACAAACACGGTTCCGATATAAGTCAGCGGAATGATCGGGCTGATAACCTTTTTATAGATCAGATAGATTCCGCCGATCAGCAGTGTGATGATGCAGGTCTCTCCCAAGCTGCCGCCCCGCAGGCCAAACAGCAATTCAAACACATTTGGAACGCCGTCTACTGAGCCCAAAGCCATATTGCCAATTTCGCCCAAGCCGCTAACCTGTGTGGTATTGATCGCGCTCAAAGGAGTCGCGCCGGCAATGTGAGAAATTTTTCCGTCGGCAAACGCGGGGGTTACAAATGCGCTTGCGTCGCCCATCGCTGCGGAGAATGACACCAGCAGGACCACACGGGCCGTGATTGCCGGGTTCGCGAAGTTTTTGCCGATGCCACCGAACAGCATTTTGACGATCACGATTGCCACAAAGCACCCTACCATCGCCATCCAGAATGGGAAGGTGGACGGCAGGTTAAACGCCAGCAGCATGCCGGTTACGACAGCGCTGCAATCGGAAATCGTGTTGGGCTGTTTGGTCAGGACATCATATAAATACTCGAAGATAATGCAGGAAGCCACGCAAACGCAGATGAGCATCAGCGCCCGCAGGCCAAACAGCAAAGTCGCCGCGATCGCAGTGGGGATCAATGCGACAACCACGGTCAGCATAATGTTGGAGGTTGTCACGGGGTCCTTTAAATGCGGCGAGGTAACGACCAAAAGTTTATTTTTCAATGTGATTCACCTCTTACTTTTTTTCTCGCAACATCTGCTTGCCCATTCTGTTGTAAAGCACCAGGTACCGGTTCGCCGGGCACACATAAGCGCAGCATCCGCATTCGATGCACAGATTTACTTTCAAAGAAGCCAACGCTTCCTTGTTCTTGCCGTGGACCGCCTTATCAATGGCAGCCGGCATCAGATGAACCGGGCAGGCGCCAACACACCGCGCGCAGCGGATACACGGGGTTTCCAGCCGCTCCAGCGCGTCTTCTTCCGCAAAGGCAAGAATCGCATTGTTGTTCTTGATCACCGGATATTGGTCGTTGGGAACCGCGATTCCCATCATCGGGCCGCCCATGAGGATCATGCGGGGTTCTTTTGCATATCCGCCGCAGAAAGCGATAATATCCTCAAATTTCGCGCCGATGGGAACCAGTACGTTCTGCGGTTTTGCCACCGCCGACCCATCTACCGTTACCCGTTTTTGGATCAGAGGCATTCCGGTTTCCATATAAGAAGCCACAAACGCCACCGAGGATACATTCATTACGATAACGCCCTGATCCGCCGGAAGCTGCCCTTCCTTGACCACTTTTCCGGTGGTCTCGTAAATCAGCACTTTTTCCGCGCCCTGCGGATATTTGGATTTGAGCACTGCTACCCGGTAGCCTTCTTTGCCCGAAACCAACTGCTGCATTTTGCCAATGGCTTCTTTTTTGTTATCCTCAATACCGATGATCACATTTTTGAGGCCCAGGTATTTACACACCAGTTCAATTCCCTTAATCACGTTTTCGCCGTTTTCCAGGAATTCACGATTATCCGCCGTAATGAAAGGTTCACATTCGGCGCCGTTGATAATCAGCGTGTCCACCTCGTCCAGATTTTTCGGATTCAGTTTGATAAAGGTCGGGAATCCCGCTCCTCCCAAACCAACCAATCCGGACTTGCGAATCGCCGCGATAAAATCCTCCCGATTTTCAACAACCGGCGGTGCAATCGATTCATCCACCGTTTGCTCGCCATCGCAGGCAATCACGATCGTTTGCGTACGCACCCCGTTGGGATTGATAAAATCCTCAATGGCGGTGACCGTGCCGGACACGCTGGAATGGATCGGTACGCTCATAAACGCATCGGAATCCGCCAGCAGCTGGCCGACCTTGACCTCGTCTTTCACCTTCACAACAGGCGTACATGGCGCGCCCATGTGCTGCAAAAGAGGAATGGTAACGCTGGCCGGTACCGGCATGGATACAGTTTCACAATTCATAGTATTTTTATGATGTGGAACTTTTACTCCATTTAAGTTCATTTTCAACTTCATTTTCCTCCTATCCTCATATTTGCCCTGCAAGCATCTCTATAGAAAATATGGTAACCCATAGGTTTCCCTTAACGCAGCCGCCGATCCAGCTTTTCCACGGCAGGAAGCACCGTTTTCAAAACCAAACCGGTGACAAACCCCATCATAATCCCGGAGAGGATCAGAATCGGGAAATAATATAACGTGAGCGTTGTTCCAGTCAGCATGGAAGCACCCAAAAGCTGGCCCATATTATGGCCGATGGCTCCTAAAATACTGATTACCAGATAAGAAAGCTTCTGTTTTCGCAGACGCAGCAACAAAAGCATTACCGTTACGGAAACCACCCCGCCCAGCAAGCTCAGCAGCGCTCCGGTAGGGCCCCGCATCAGCAATACGGAAAGCGCTTTCAGCACTGCTAGCGTGTAAGCATTGGTAGTGCCGAGAAAAAACACGCAATACATTGTTACGATATTGGATAATCCCAGCTTAACGCCCGGCGGCAAGCCAGGGATCACAATCATCCCTTCGACATAGGAAAGAACCACCGCCACGGCAAACAACAGCCCCATAAAGCATATCCGTTTTGTTTTACTGTTTCTACTCATCAGCAGTAACATTTCTCCATTCTGTTACGATATGTTGATAAAACGGTAGCCTTTCGCTTGTTCATTGGGTGTAAAGCAGGCGCAAGCCCCCTTGGAAAGGTAAACGTTCTTCTCCCGATCAATCAAAATAAAATCAAAAAATTCTGCTTCTGCATATTCGATTGCTTTTTCTTTGCCCGCTAAAAACAGGGTCGTAGAAAGAAAGTCGGCCATTGCGCCATCCTCGCAAATCACCGAGACAGAAATCAGATCGCTGTCGCCTGGGTAGCCGGTATCCGGATTCAAAATATGATGATAACGAACGCCATTTTCTTCAAAATAGCGCTCATAATCGCCGGAGGTGGCCATCGTGGTATCCGTAAGCTCCACAATTCCAATATAATCGCTCGACTCGCCGCGCGGATCGCGAACGCCAAAACGATAAGAAGAGCCGTCCTCTTTTTTGCCGATGGTGAAAATATTGCCGCCCACCGACAAGTAACCCGAATGAACGCCGCAGGACTTCGCCACCTCAATTGCCAAAGCACCGGCCGCGCCCTTGGCCATGCCTCCCAAATTTAAACTCTGTCCTTGCCGGCGCAGCATAACCGAGCAATCTTCTTCCCGCAAAAGCAGGTCCTCATAATTCACAAGTTCCAGCGCCGCCTCAATCTCCCGCTCGTCCGGCACGCGTGGATTTGCGCCGGTAATATTCCACAAATCCGTCAAAGGTCCGATCGTAATATCAAAAAGGCCCTTGGAAAGCGCACAGTATTCTTTCGCCGTTTTTAAAAGCTGAAATGTTTCCGGGCTGACCTTTACATAAGCAACGCCGGCATTTTGGTTGATCCCGGCAATTTCTGACGAAGAACGGTAGACGGAAATCCGGTTTTCAAAATCCAGTAGAAGCTGATTTACTGTTTCGACAGCACGTTTGCTGTCAGCACCCGAAAGTTTCTGATCCACAAAGGTGTCCATTACAAAAATGCTGCCAGTACTGGTCGTCCATTCCTTTTCCCTGCTGTCCCAATAAAAGCCAAAACAGGCCAAAAAAAGAAGCAGTATCAAACTTGCAACCACGGTAATTACTGTTTTTTTTCCAGAATGATTCAGCAAAAAATTCAACCCCGTTTTATAATCGCATACTGCTCTTATGATATTTTAGCTCATTTGTATGCGGATTGCAAGTCTTCCAACTTCTTTTTAACAAACTGAGGGTATCAAAATCATTCCTTTGAAGTAAAACGGGAAGAAAATGCGTTTTTCTTTCAAAATCACGCAAAAAACAAATCCTCTATTTTGATTTATAACCGTGCCGCCGGAGCGCCCGTTTTCCAAACGCTGCTTTTTTCAAAATGCTGCATTACCGTTCCTATTGTTACCAAATCGCATGGAAAAACGCTCTTTCTCGTTTAACAGACGTCACAAACCGAAATTTGTTTGGATGCGCAATAAAAAAGCCCCGCCGAAAAGGCGGGGGTCGCAAGAAAGTAATATCGTTTTTTGCAGAAACGGCATGGCTTCGGTCATGCCGTTCCCTCTTTCACAAGTTCATTCAGCGGGATAAAGCCCACAAGGTCATAGGAAATGCGGATGTTCTGCCGCCGCTTGCCGCTGCTCTTGTCAGGGGCTTCAATGTAGATCGCCTTGACAAGTTCCCGAAGAGAGTAAGGGGTAAGCTCCTGCAAATCCTCATATTTGTGTACCCGCTGGATAAACTGCTCCAAGTTTTCAATCTGTCGTTCCTGTACTTCAATTTCCTGCTGTAAGCTCTGAATTTCCACTTTGAGCTGCGTCTGCTCATTCTCATAAGTCTTGCGCATCATAGAGAACCGTTCATCCGTGATACGCCCTGCCACATTGTCCTCATAGATGCGGATAAACAGGCGGTCAAGTTCCGTCAACCGTTTTTCGGCCTGTGCCAAACGCTTTCTGTGTCCACGGATGGCTTCCTCGCTGGGCAGGCGGAGCTTTTGCTCCATAACTGCCCGGAAGTGCTTCTCATACTGTGTCACATAGAAGATGACTGCTTTCATGTGCATCCAGACCAAATCTTCCAAAACAACGGCTCGGATAAAGTGCGCCGAGCAGCTTCCCGTGTTGCTTCGGTAGTTGGCGCATACAAAGTGATCCTGCCGCTTTTCAAAGTAATTGGTGGTACAGTACCGCATTTTCGATCCGCAGTCGGCACAGTAAACCATGCCGGAAAACAGACTGCTCTTGCCTGTTTTCGTTCTGCGGTGACGCTGCTGCCGGATTTCCTGTACCTTGTCAAAGACTTCCTGCTCGATGATCGCCGGATGGGTGTTGTAGAAAATCGCCTGTTTTTCAAGGGGCGTTTCCCTCTGTTTCTTGTCCCAGATGGAATTGGTGTAGGTCTTGAAATTGACCGTACAGCCTGTGTATTCCCGCCGTTCCAGAATGTGGACAACGGTATTGGTGTTCCAATGGTAGGGATCATCGGTTTCGGGGCTTGGGGTTTTGATGCCCGCCCTGCGCTTGTATGCTGTAGGATTCAGCACCTTTTCCTCCTGCAAGAGCTTGGCGATCTGCATCGGCCCCCGGCCCTCCATGCACAGCATGAAGATACGCCTCACTACCATTGCCGCCGCTTCGTCCACGATCTATTTTGTTTTGTCCTCCGGGTTTTTGCGATAGCCAAAGGGAACATTGGTTGTCAGCGGTACGCCACGCTCACCCTTTGCTTTCTGCACAGCCCGGATTTTGCGGCTGGTATCTTTGGCGAAAAATTCGTTAAACCAGTTTTTGATACCGGCAATATCGCTGTCTGTGCTGTTGGGGTCGATGGTGTCAAAGTGGTCATTGATGGCAATATAGCGCACATTGTACTTTGGGAATGTGAAGTTGATATACAGCCCGGTCAGCGAAGAATTTCGTCCCAGTCGGGACATGTCTTTGACGATGATCGTCGCCACATTGCCTGCGTCCACCTCTGCGATCATGCGCTGGAAGCCGGGGCGGTCAAAGGTAGCGCCACTGTAGCCATCGTCTACGAAAAAAGTTGGATTTGGAAAGCAATTTTCCTTGGCATATTGGAGCAGGATATTTTTCTGGAAAGAGATTTGTCAAGGGTGTTTTCTCCAAACAATCACATTCATCCCCGTGGAAACAACACATAACCGGTTTTCCACGGGGTGTTTTTCGTAAAATTCACAATCTTTACCTTTCTGCCAATCCATCAATCTATGGATACGTTATCAGTTTGCCCTTTATCTTTGCATACTCTGCTAAATTGCTTAGAGCTTTCGCAAAACCGACCATATCTGATTCTTTTAATGTACAAATAACGGATTCACATTCATTGATCCATTTCTTTGTCTGCTTTATTTGCTCATCTGAAATATAATGAAAGGCAGGTACAGAAATTACTTCTGCCGCCAATGATTTAGCCGAAGCAAAGTCTATATCGTTTTCCCACAGGATTCCAGTTGCAAACGCTTTTCTTTCACGCTGCAATCTGCGAAATATGCTGGTTCCGGTGCCATTTCCTGCAATGACAAAAATCTCAGGTTTCTCCTGCACCGACGGCAGTTCCAAATCGCCGGTCAGTTCATCATAAGAGCCGGTTGTCATCTGATAAAGCTGAGGAATATATCCTTGGGTAAAGATTTCTTCGGGCACCCCAAACCGGTCGATTCGATCCCCCTGTACACAAGCAATCTTGTCCGAGATACGCCCGGCAAGGTCAAGTTCATGCAGCGACATAAGCACTGTCAGATTCCGCTTTCTGGACATCTCCTGCAAAATAGATAAGAACTCCAGTTTGTAACGGATATCCAGGAAAGAAGTCGGTTCATCCAAAACGATCACATCAGGCTGCTGGCATAGTGCTCTTGCCAGCATAACCCGCTGCTTTTGCCCGTCACTGATTTTATTGAAATCTCGGTTGGCCAGCTCCGTTATGCGCACCAGCTCCATGGATTCACGCACGATCTTCCAATCTTCTTGGGATAGAATGCCGAATTTCCCCGTATAAGGATATCGGCCAGTTGCCACAACATCTTCGCAATTCATCATCTCAGGATTTACCCGTTCGGTCAATACAACGGACAGTCTTTGCGCCATTTCTTTGCCCGGCATTTTCTCCGCCTGTTGCCCATCTAACCATACAACGCCACACACGGGTGGCAACTGCTGGATAATACTGCGCAAAATAGTTGTTTTTCCTGCACCGTTTGGTCCTATCAATGTAACAATTTCGCCTTTATTTATTTCAAGCTGAATATTGCGGATGAGCGGTATACCATTATAACCAACAGTTAAATCTTTTGTATATAGATAGCCATGATTCATTCCCGATTACCCCATCTTTTCTCTTTTCCGGCGTAGCATAATGTAGATAACCACCGGAGCGCCCAAAATTGCAGTTACCGTGCTGATCGACAACTCGGTGGGCGTAAATACTGTTCTTGCCAGCAAATCGCAGGACAGGCAGAATGACGCACCTCCTAAGAAGCAAGCTGGAATCATTAAAATCGGCTGTGTTGTACCAAACAAGCCTTTGACAAGGTGAGGAACGGCGATTCCGACGAAGGATACCGGTCCGGCAAATGCAGTTACACAGGCCGAAAGGATACTGGACAGGATTACCAGCACAATACGGAAACGTGATACATTAAGCCCCATATTCTGCGCATAGGCTTCACCCATCTGATAGGCGCTAATTGGTTTGGATAACAGAAACACAAAAAACATCGTAATAAGCACTACGATTGCCATAACTTTTACATTGTCCCAGTTAATCCCCGAAAAGCTGCCCAGAGACCAATTGTGCAGATTTACAATATCCGCATCATCCGCAAATGTAACAACAAAGTCAGTCACAGCAGAACAGATATAGCCGATCATGACGCCGCTGACAATGAGCATTGCCATCTGATTGATGACTTTGGACATTAGAATAACAAAACCCATGCATAACATGGAACCGGCAAAGGCCGCAAGAATCATCAGCCATGAACCGAGCTGTACTGAAAATTGCAGGGACGCTACCATCACCAATGCGACAATCAGCTTTGCACCAGATGAAACGCCCAGCGTAAACGGGGTTGCGATTGGATTGTGGAAAAAGGTTTGCAGCAGATATCCGGATAATGCGAGGGCACCTCCCAAAATCACCGCTGCAAATGCTCTTGGCGCTCGGACCTGCGTAACAATTTCTGTGTAGGTTTCATCCGTTCCGATTCCTTGAAGGATTCTAGGAATCTCAGAAAATGGAATATTAACGCTTCCGATACATAGGTTCATGACCAGAAACAAAAGCAGAAGCACAAATAAAACAACAAATGCAGCAAAATATCGTTTTTTCTTCATCTGTTTGTATCACTCCAACTTGTAAATATAGGTAAGGCTCTGATCATCTCCTTGCAGCATGTTATGGATATCTGCGATGATGGTGCCAAGTTCCATAGTGGACTGGTAAATGTTCTGGGTTGTACAATAAACATTTCCATTCTGCACAGCCTTGAAGTTCTCTAAAAGCTGACTTTTCGTTAATAATTCATCCCGAGATTTGAGTTCCCCGTCTACGGTGCTGTTATAGATGATATAATCGGCATCCTTTGCCTGTGCATAAAAAGCTTCCATCTCCATGCTCATGGTGGAAGATTTACTTTCATCATCGGGATCTTGTTCCAAAATATAGGTTCCACCAGCCATTTCAATCATTTTCGCCAGATAATCGGACGGTCTGCGTACGTTAGCCTCGCCATTGGTTGTGATATAAAAAAATGCAACTGTTTTTCCGGTAGGCTGTGCTCCGCTGACAGGCTCAAACGCCTGTTTTTCTGCATTGAACGCTGACTCAGCAGCTTCCTGCTGTCCGGTCAGCAATCCATAGAGTTTTACCCATTCTGTTCTGCCGAGAGGGTGAGACTCATAACTGGAATAATCCACCAAAACCGGGATTCCAAACTTCTCCAGCTGTTCCTTCACTTCGGGCGTATGAAAAATCATAGTGTTCTCAATCGCCAAGCTGCAATTCTCATCAATGAGGTGCTCATAATCCGGAGCGGAATATTTGCCAGCATATAGAATATTTCCAGATTCCATTGCCGCATGCACTGGTTCAATATACCAGCCATCGCTTTTCAGCGCACTGAAACGGATCGTATCCAACGCATCCATCGAAACAAACATATCCATCACAGCCGAGGCAACTAAATAAATGTTTTGGATCGGTTGGTGCAGCTGCACAATGTTTTCATCCAAACCGGATGGCTCTGGTTTTCCCTCTGGGATTACCAGATACTGCGTACCATTGGAGATGGTAATAAGCGCATATCCATCATTGTAATAGTCCACTGCAAATTCCTCAGCATAATCGAGAGGCATACTGTGATCGAAGGTTAAATCCGGGCTGATATCAGTATTACGTGTTTCCAGCAAATCAGCTTCAGAAGGTGAACCACAGGAGGATACAGTAAATATGAGGATAAAACACAATAAAACTACTGCCATTTTTCTCATTTTATTTGCTCCTCCGTTTCTTATGAATCCCAAAAAAGGAGATAATTACGACTATAGCAATTACAATTACCGTTCCTGCAACCATAGCCATCATTTCAAAAGATGTGTCTTGTTTTATGGTGTCTTGGAGGAAGGTTAATGTATATTCGATTTCATGTGGTGTGCTCATTGCTGTGGTATTCGCAACGACCGCTATTGGCATATCAAAATCTATAATCGGAAGTTCAAAAGTGGAATTTCCAGCCTCCTGGAGTGGTTTAAAAGTTTTATTTTCTACCTTCATGTAGTCATAGTTCGGGCTGCTCCATTCAATCTGAACATAACCCTTTCCACCCCGTACAGTCATAATTGCCGGAGATGTAATAATCGCCCGTCCGCTTCCACCCTCCAGTATGACTTCTATGGAATATTCACCATCCTCCAGATCAACCGTTGCTGCTTCCGCAGATGCTGAGGCAGGAAATACCATAATGGATGTGATACACATCACCATCAATAGCCCAAGACAAAATTTTTTCACCAGATAGGGAAATATGCTTCTCCTCATATTCGTCCTCCTCTCCAGATACAAATCTGTCCCTGCCGTTAAGAGCAGGGACAGAGCATGGTTTATCCAAGTTTTTCTGGGTTCGATACAATTACCTCATGATCGTACCACTTTCCCTTTGTACCGATTAGCGCAAGGTTAAACGGCTCGTCCAGAACCGGAACTGGAACATCAAAACCGTTGACCTCTTCGCTTATTCCATCCTCATAAGTTACGGTATCCACAGTAGGCTGCAAAAGTTCTGCCCCATCTTTCTGGGCATCCTCTGCGGTGCCTGGGAAAAGATTGACAATATTCTGAGAGGTAAGCGAAATGTGAATGGTCATTTTACCGTCCTGAACCGTCAGCTTTCCTTTACCATCGCATGTCTCGTTGACACGGAACATGCTGCTGTCCGTTTCAAAATCAGCAGAATAGATGCCATCTTCCAGAGTTGTTTGTTGTTCCTGCGAAACAGCTGGAGGGCTGGAGCCGTCCTGAGCAGATGTATCCGTCTGATTGCTGCATCCAACGGCGAAAACAGCGACCAAAGCAGCCATACACAGGAGTATCGTTCTTTTTTTCATGCTCGATCGCTTCCTTTATTGATTGATTACAGCACCAGTATGTGCAACATATAGCTCCTGAATGGCTGGAATCTGACCGAGGCCTGCAATCTGAGTATCAACGCTCTCAAAAGCGCCGGATGTGTTGAACATACTCTTCCAGGAATCAGCATCATCGCCTGCCATATCATTGTTTGCATGGTCACCTGCAACGACCATCAGAGGACGAAGGATGACTTTCTTATAACCAGCTTCTTTGACGCTTTCAATAACAGCTTCGCAGGCGGTTTCTTCCGGTTCACCCTCAACGGTACCGATGAATACATTGTTGTATCCCAGAGCCTCCATCTGAGCCTGCATCTGGCTGTAAGATACCTTTGCTGTGTGGGAAGTACCGTGACCCATAAATACGAATGCAACGCCGTCTGCCTTTGCTTCATCCAGAGTCTGGTATCCAGCTGTCTTAACCGCTTCTGCGGTAACAGCCTCTGCAACAGCTTTTTTATCTTCATTGATGACAGTTGCATCGGTACCGACATCGCCCAGAAGAGGAGCAGCGATCTGAACCGATTCAAATTTATCCTGATAAGCTCCTACGGTTTCTGCCAGCTCATCATACTCAGCACCATACATCAGATGGGTAGGCTGAATCACCAGATTCTTAACACCATTTTCTACCGCACGGTCAAGCGCCTGCTGGACGTTATCGATCTTTTCTCCGTCACGAGCCTGCACATGATTGATAATGATCTGGGCGGTAAATGCTCTTCTGACCGACCAGTCCGGATAGGCTTCCTGCAAAGCGTCCTCAATGCTCTTGATGTCAGCAACACGGCTGTCATTAAAAGAGGTTCCGAAGCTGACTACGAGCAGTTCATTTTCGCCGATTTCATCACCGTTGCGGGGATCATCTTTAGAAGCATCTCCAGTATCCCGTCCAAAATAGTCTGGATCTGCAAATTCGCCGGAAACCAATTCCTTTTGGGCATCCGTCAGGGCATCCCAAGCAGCCTTTGCAGCCTCACATTGTTCATCCGTGTTTTCGTTTCGTTCTTGCACATAGATTGCGTCAATCAGCTTGGCCACCTCATCAGCAGCAGCTTGATCGTCAGAGACTGGATTGGTAGAAGACACCTCTCCTAAGTTGTCTGATGTCTCACTTTCCTGAGAACCGCAGGCAGCAAGAGATGTTGCAATGCACATCGCAAGCAGGAGTGCTACAAATTTTTTCATGTTCTTCATTTTACTTTCCTCCATTGATTTATATCTTTTTGTGGTTTAAGCCACGAAAAAGCAGTAGTAAAATGGAGAAAAGTATGCTAAAGATATGCCAAAAAAGAAAGCAGCAGTCATACATGACTGCTGCTGCCGTTTTTTCGCAACAAAATAGCCCATTTCTCCATAACTCGAGAGCAAATAGACTTTAACAATCTGAGCAGGTCTCCTGACTTGCGTTTCATAAGCATTCCGCACAGTCTTCTCAGAATCAACTCCCAATGACCGACTTTCGTCATGTGCGGTGCCTCCGCGCATACAGTGGCGGTACCGTTCCGGATTCCAACCGGATTCACTATTCTCCATCAACACTATACGAAATTGATGGCACTCAGATATCATATTTACTTAGAATAAAATATCATAGTAATGCATATTTGTCAAGCAACTAACAGACGATAAAAATTCTTATTAGTAAAACTTCAATATATTTTATAACATCAATTAGCGCTCTTGTTCCTTACGCTTTTCCTTGCTGGGAATCATCTGTTCCTTCTGCGCCTGCCGCACCATCCTCCGCACAGCTTGCCGCTCCATATCTTCATGCAGCATCCGGGAAACCGCCTTTTTACTGTCAAACATCAAAAGCGGGCTGTACTTCTCGCCGTAAACCTGCTGTACCCGATTCTCCGCTTCCTGCTTCTTGCCGGGGCGGATTGCCTGTTTTGTTTCGTAGAGCTGCACTGGATCGAAGCCTTGCGCCTGCTCCCGAAGTCCGGCATACTCGTTCAGGGCAGCGTCCAGTTCGGCGGAATATTTTTGTTCCTGTTCTTCCAACCGTTTCAGACTCTGCTCCATGGCTGCAATGTCCTTGGGAAATTTATCGGCAGCATCTTCCTCAGAATTTGTACTGATTCCCGCAAGATGTGTCAGCTCTGTTTTACTCATCTTCTTGTCTATCATCATTTCCCAAAGTTTGTTGTAGTTGACTGCCATACACAACCTCCGTTCCGGTTTAACTGCTGCAAAGAAATGTACTGGAAATATTACAGCACAACCAACTTGAAAATTCAAGAAAGTCTTGTAAATTGCAAGAAGCAAGTGGGTGTCTTTTGATGTGCTTTACTTGGGAATTGCTATGCCGTTCTGCTTCGCCCACTCGCTCGCCGCTCGTTTCCGTTCCTCGCTATACGGCGCAGTAAGCCGGAAGCTCAATCTGCCTTTTGCAACCTCAAAGGTCAGCCCGCCTTGCTCGTCATCGTCAATCTGACGGCAGATTGCGGATACTTCTTTGAAAATGCCGTCAGCCGCTTTTTCAAATCGGTGTTGTGGGTCTGTACCTCGATCAGATCGCCAAACTCGTCAAAATAAATGGTAGTTGTCTTTTGCTTCTTGGTAAGCCCTGTTCTCATAAAACCTCCTGTTTTTCATAGATTTTTCCCAGCTCTTGAATTGGAAAAGTGCTACGATTTTTTGATGGAAACGCCCCAAACGATGTGGAGTATGTTTCGGCTCTCGCTACTGGCTGATTTGCCACTTTTCCGGCTCTTGACCATGTTTTTACGCTTTCCTGTTTGTGCGGCTTTTCAGCCATTCCACAAGCTCATTTTTCATCACCAATTTTCACCCGCCGATCCGCAAGGTTGGAAAATCCGGGCTATTCAAAAGGTTGTATGCCCCCGCTTTGGAAATCTGCAACGCTTCCGCAAGCTGCTTTGCGTCCATCACATCGGGCATGGTTTCAAACGGCTCTTTGCTCATAAAAAACCTCCTTTCGGGCATGAAAAAGCAGCAGTCACCATTTTGGTAACTGCTGCCGCTTCTGTCTCTGTTTACTTGTCCAAATACTTCTGATATTCCGCTGTCACAAAGTCCTCATAAGCGGCTGCGATCTTGGCGATCCGCTTATGGACTGCGCTGGCGGTCTTGTAGCCAACCTTGTCTGCGATCTCCTGCTCGGTGTAGTCCTCCATTCGCAGCTTCAATATCTCCCGGTCTTTCTCTGTAATGGTACTTTCCGCAAAAGTAGCAATCTGCATTTCGGAAATGACGGAGTTCTCAAAATTGCTGCGGGGGTCTGCTACATCGAAAATGTCCCCATCCTCACTCTCCATCAGTTCATCCAGAGAGATCGGCTTGCCGGAACGGTTATGATGCCACTTCCGCATAAAGTCGGTCTTGACGGTGCTGCTTGTGATTTCGTAGTCCTCTACGGTGCGATTTTCCCATATCGCATCAATCACAGGCTGCCATTCCTGCTCTGCAATCACCATATCGGTGACATTGCCGATCAGATTGCTGAACTGCTGATAGGTCAGCCACGGCACGTCCACGCCCTGCGGGATATTGTAAAGGTTTTGGAATCCAAGCCCGCTCTGCTCAAACTTCATTCGGATGTATGGGATAATGCTGTACGACAAACGCCACAAAGGGAAATATCCTGCGTACTGCGTCCAGTTACCGGGGATGTCACGATAATTGCCCTTGCGGTCTTTTACTTGGAAAGACTGCCATGCGCTCCATGCGTAGCAGTCCCACACTAGCAGCTTGAACATATCGTCACACACAATGTGGTCATACTTATCCGTCCGTAAAACCTCGTAGGGACAGCGGGGCAGATCGTAGGCTGGTTTCCATTTTTCTGCAAGCTCCCTTGGCAAGCTGTAAAACAGGGTCAGCCATGATTTATCGCCGTTCTGCGGTATCTCGATGATCTCACCGGGCAATACCACAATGAAACCTTTCGGGCTTTTCCGTTTTTCCATAAGCGTCACCTCCAATCGTTTTGAAATAGCCCTCTACTATATATGGCATGAGAAAGGCTGAATTGTTCCAATGTTTCCAAAATTTTTTGAGATTTTTTGAAAAAATCTCGGAATGGAAATAATAGAAAAGATATGAGTTAATTTTACTCGAAAAATGTGAATAAATCTATTGCTTCCACGCATGGGCAAAAAAATAACGGGTACTCGGCTTTCACCGAATACCCGTTATCTCGTTTACCAACCCCGTCTGACAGATGCCATAATCGTAATTTCTGGAATTACTTTCTTATGAGCGCCCGTGTAACGTGCGGGGCTTTTTCTTTTCAGTGTTGTTTATTCATGATCGCAGCAGTCGTCACAGCCACAGTCGTCGCAGTCGTCACACTCAAAGTCGAACTCCAGTTTCTCATGGCAATTCGGGCAATTGATGAAGCCTTCGTCCAGCATTTCCTCATTGACATAAATGCTGTCGCCGCAAGCCGGACAAGTTACCTCGTACAGCTCGTCGTCATCGCACTCTTCATCCTCACAGCCGCAATCGCAGCCACACTCATCGTCGCATTCGTCGCCGTAGAATTCCTCTTCCAGCGCACCCAGGTCCTCATCGATCTCATCCAAGCCATCAGACAGCTCAGCAACATCGTCTTCCAAATCGGTTACGGTCAAAGAGATATCGTCCAAAACGTCGATGATCGCTTTGAAAACCCTGCCCTCTTTGCTTGTTTCGTCTATCCCAAGGCCTTCGCTCAAGCCTCTGAGGTATGCAACCTTTTCAAGAATCGTCATCAGTAAATCCTCCTTATAATTGAAATAGAAAAATAGCCGCTGCTATTTTTATCAGTTGGCGCCGGAAATGTACCCGGCTCGCCAGGCCATGCTGCCTGACAAATGATCCCATTAAGCACGCTCCATATACTCGCCGGTTCTGGTGTCAACGCGGATCATGTCGCCTTCCTCAATGAACAGCGGAACGTTGATCTGCGCGCCGGTTTCCAGCGTAGCGGGTTTGGTGGTGTTAGTCGCCGTATTGCCTTTGAATCCAGGATCCGTCTGGGTGACCTGCAGCTCCATAAAGAAAGGCGGCTCCACACCAAAAATAGACCCTTTGTAAGACAGGACTTTTACATCGGTATTTTCTTTGACAAATTTAAAATTGTCGCCGAGGATGCTTGCGTTGATCGGGATGTTTTCGTAGGTCTCATTGTCCATAAAGTAATACAGATCTCCGTCATTGTACAGATACTGCATATCTTTGCGCTCTACGTATGCGGTCGGGAATTTGTCAGTGGGGCTGAACGTTTTTTCAACAACAGCGCCGGTGATCACATTGCGGATTTTAGTGCGGACAAACGCCGCGCCCTTTCCGGGTTTTACATGCTGGAACTCGATGATCTGAACGACGTTTCCGTCCATCTCAAAAGTCACGCCATTTCTGAAATCTCCTGCAGATACCATATATTATACCTCCATCGCCATACTCATAATCGAATATTGAGCGCATTTTTAACATTATAATTCTATATTATATTTCCACCTTTTGCAAGGGATTCTGCAAAAATTATGCAAGGATTTTTTTAAAAGCGTCCACAGCGAGCAAATAACTGTGTTTTCCGAAGCCCGCAATCGACCCGGCGCAGACCGGTGCGATCACCGAAAGATGACGGAAATCGCTTCTTGCCTGGATATTGGAGAAGTGAACCTCGATACAGGGAATCTTCACCGCTGCAATCGCATCGTGAATCGCGTAGCTGTAATGGGTATAGGCGCCGGCGTTCAGGATAATTCCGTCGAATCGGCCCATTGCCCCGTGCAGCCAGTCGATAATCTGCCCTTCGTGGTTGGACTGGCAGATCTCGCAGCCAAAGCCCTCTTTTTCACAGTATGCCCGGATTTCCTCGTTAATCTGCTCCAACGATTCCGATCCATAAACGCCAGGCTCCCGGATTCCGGTCAGATTGATGTTCGGTCCGTGAATGACCAACAGTTGCTTTTTCATTTTTCTTCCTCTCCTGTCTGCTTCTGTATGCTCTCATAATACCGCCGAATCGCCAGCGCATCCTCCGCCTGCGTTCCCGCGGATTCGCAGATGACCGTTGGGCTGCAGTTTTTTCGGACGATCCACTCGGCCAAAGGCTCAAAATCCGGGCCAAAAACCGTATCCGCAAAGGTCAGATGCCGTTTTTCCCCGCCTTTTTCCGTGTACTCGATTTTGGAAAAATGGGAATGGAAACAGCGCATCCGATTTTCTCCCAGAGCATTTTCCATCACTTCAAAAACCTTTTTGAAATCCGCCGATGTTTTCAGGCTGCCCAGCGTTCGGGCGTTGAGATGTCCAAAATCGATACAGGGCAAAAATCGCTCATCCACCTGGCACAGCGCCATAACCTCTTCCAAATCGCCCAACTGATTGATTTTCCCCATTGTTTCCGGGCAGATATGCACATGGCCCAAGCCATTTTGATCCAGCACTGCCGCCGCCCGTTTCAACGTATCTTTGGCTAGTTCCAAGGCCTGCTGCCGTGTCATTTTTGAGCAGGACCCCGAATGTACGACGATCCGGTCCGCCCCCATCGCGTCCGCAGCGGCAGCGCTTTGCAGAATATATTCAATACTTTTATCTCGTTTTTCCTGTTCCAAACTGGAAAGTGAGATAAAATAAGGGGCATGCAGAGAAAGCGCAATTCCTTTTTCCCGGGATAGGATTCCCAGTTCTTTCGCCGCCTCCTGGCTGATACGAACGCCGCGCCCACACTGATATTCAAAAGCGTTCAGGCCCATTTTTTCCAAATATTCCGGCATTTGGGCGGTTTTTCGATACCCCATGGCATGAAAGCTGTCCGCGCTGCCCGCAGGGCCAAATCTTGCGCTCAAAGTTCCCGCCTCCTTTGTTTTTTCCAGTATCGCCTTAAAATCCCTTTTTCCAAAAAACGTTTCAGGCGAAACCGAAAAAACGGTTCCATTTGGAACGGTTCCACCAGAATGGACGGCATCCCCGCCAAATTGGCCCCCAGGACATCCGTGAAAATCTGGTCTCCCACGACCGCCGTTTGCCGCGGAGAAAGGCCCATGGCGGACGCAGCACGCCGGTATCCGCCCGGAAGCGGCTTTTTGGCGTCCGCCTCAAACGCAAGGCCCAGCTTTTGGGCAAAGGGAGCAACACGCGGCGGATGGTTGTTGGACAGAAGAATCAGGCGGATATCCGCTGCCCGCATTTGATCCAGCCATTGAAGGATTCTGCTGTCCGGCACCGGGTGGTCGTGCGTCGTCAGGGTATTGTCGATATCCAGGATCAACCCCTCTACACCCATCTTCCGCAGGCCATCAGCCGTGATATCATAGGCTTTCGGCACCGCCGTCGTTGGAAAAAGCAAAGCCATAACAATCCTCACTTTGATAAAGAAAAAGCGAGCAAACGCTCGCTTTTCTTTTCATTATTTGAATTTGCGCTTACGAGCAGCCTCAGATTTTTTCTTGCGCTTTACGGAAGGCTTTTCATAATGCTCTCTCTTCCGTACTTCAGCAAGAACGCCTGATTTCGCGCAGGATCTCTTAAAGCGTCTTAACGCGCTGTCAAGAGATTCATTCTCTTTGATACGAATTTCTGCCATCTCTAAATCCCTCCTTCACCACAGGGCAGGAGTAATCTACCAAATTCTCAGGCAAAGCCTGCTGCTTACTCCCCATCTATTGATCTATAAAACCAGCTGTTGTTTGCAAGCAGCCGAATTTGGCACCAAAAGCCACAAGAAAAATTATACTATGCCCAGGTCCACTCTGTCAAGAGAGGACCGCTTGCAACTTTCAAAAAAGAAAAGTACTTAATCAGTATACCCTAAACAGAGAAAAAGTGCAAGCAAAATATTGCATTATTTTACAACCAGATTGACCAGTTTTCCCGGGACATAGATTTCTTTTACAATGGTCTTTCCGTCGATCAGTGCGGCAACCGCAGGATCCGCTTTCGCCGCAGCCAGTACAGCCTCTTTGCTGCTGTCCGCCGGCAGATGCAGCCGCGCTTTAATCTTACCAGCCAGCTGAACGACGATCTCCACTGTTGCTTCCACGCATTTTTCCGGATCAAAGCCAACCCATTTCTGCTGGTTGAGCATACCGCCGAAGCCCTGCTGTTCCCAAATTTCCTCCGTCATATGCGGCGCAAACGGATTGAGCAGGATCAGCAGCGCCTTGTATTCCGCATGGTTCACGCTTCCGGTATCCGCAATATCATTCAACAGAGCCATCATCGCCGCGATTGCCGTATTGAATTTGAGCTGCTCGATGTCCTCAGTTACTTTTTTGATCGTTTTGTTCATGGAGATCTCCAGTTCCGGACGATAAGACTCCCCTTCGATCAAATGCTCCTGCAGATTCCAAACCCGATCCAAAAACCGTTTGCAGCCTTTGATAGAAGAAGAACTCCAGGGCGCGCTCTTTTCAAAATCGCCGATGAACATTTCGTACAGGCGCATGGTGTCAGCCCCGTATTCTTTTACAATATCGTCGGGATTGACCACGTTTCCACGGGATTTACTCATCTTTTCGCCGTTCTCGCCCAGGATCATACCATGGCTGGTGCGTTTTGCATAAGGCTCCGGCGTAGAAACAACGCCGATATCATACAAAAACTTATGCCAGAACCGGGAATACAGCAAATGCAGGGTCGTATGTTCCATACCGCCGTTGTACCA
>DFDW01000003.1:20482-48061 GCA_002369315.1 Ruminococcaceae bacterium UBA3818
CCGCCGTTGTACCAGTCAACCGGCAGCCAGTAATCCAGCGCCTCTTTCGAAGCCAATGCGTCATCATTGTGCGGATCGCAATACCGCATGAAATACCAGGACGATCCGGCCCACTGGGGCATGGTATCGGTTTCCCGCTTGGCGGGACCGCCGCAGTGTGGGCAGGTGGTATTGACCCAATCGGTCATTTTAGCCAGCGGGGATTCTCCTGACTCCGTGGGCTCATAGGAGTCCACCTCCGGCAAGGTCAGAGGCAGCTCGCTTTCCGGCAGCGGAACATAGCCGCATTTCTCGCAGTATACAACAGGGATCGGCTCGCCCCAATAGCGCTGGCGGGAGAATACCCAGTCGCGCAGCTTATAGTTGACCTTGGCGTGGCCCTTTCCTTTTTCCTCCAACCAGGACTTGATCTTTTCTTTGGCTTCTTCCACTGTCAGCCCATTAAGGAAATCAGAGTTGACCATCACACCGGTTTCGCAATCGGTGAAAGCTTCTTCCTGTACATGACCGCCCTTGACCACTTCGATGATCGGCAGATTGAACTTTTTGGCAAAATCCCAGTCACGGGTATCGTGTGCCGGTACGGCCATGATAGCGCCGGTACCGTAGGTCATCAGCACATAGTCGGAAATAAAAATCGGAATTTCCTTGTCGTTCACCGGATTGATGCCCATCACGCCTTCGATTTTTACACCGGTTTTGTCTTTTACCAGTTCAGTACGTTCAAAGTCGGATTTCTTTGCCGCTTCCGCCTGGTACTCTTTGATTTTGTCTAAATTGGAAATCTTGTCCGCCCATTTCTCAATATAGGGATGCTCCGGAGAAATAACCATATAGGTAGCGCCAAACAAAGTGTCCGGCCGGGTGGTATAAACGGTCAGCGTATCGCCGGCAGTGGTGCCAAAATCCACCTCCGCACCGGTGGAACGTCCAATCCAGTTGATCTGAGAGGTCTTGACCCGGTCGATATAATCGACTTTTTCCAAATCATCGATCAGCCGCTGCGCATAGGCGGTAATCTTCAGCATCCACTGGCTCTTGACCTTATGGATAACTTCCGATCCACAGCGTTCGCACACGCCGCCGACCACCTCTTCATTGGCCAGTACACATTTGCAGGATGTACACCAGTTAACGGACATCTCTTTTTTATAGGCCAGGCCCTTTTTAAACAGCTGCAGGAAGATCCACTGGGTCCATTTGTAATAGTTGGGATCGGTCGTGTTGACTTCCCGGTTCCAGTCAAAAGAAAGGCCCAAGCTTTTCAGCTGGCTTTTGAACCGATCGATATTCTGCTTGGTCACGATCTCCGGATGAATATGATTTTTAATGGCAAAATTCTCAGTCGGAAGGCCGAATGCGTCCCATCCCATGGGATACAGAACATTGTAGCCCTCCATCCGCCGTTTTCTGGCAACAATATCCAGCGCCGTATAGGAGCGGGGATGCCCTACATGCAAGCCTTTGCCGGACGGATACGGAAACTCCACCAGCGCATAATACTTGGGCTTGGTGTAGTCATTTGTGGCGGCAAAGACGTTTTTGGCGTCCCAGATATCCTGCCATTTTTTTTCGATTTGCGCAAAATTATAATTCACTGTAAACCCTCCTGACAGTGTCGATCAAAATCAGTCTGTCAAAACACCGGAGAGATCCACCTGCTGCGCGTCGGACCAAAGGCGCTCCAGCGAGTAAAAATCCCGTGTTTCTTTGAGAAAAATGTGCACGATAACATCATAATAGTCCAGCAAAATCCAAGAGGCGGTTTGATACCCTTCGATCCGCTTCGGCTCCAGGCCCAGCTTGGAGAGTTTTTCCTCCACTTCGTCGGACATGGCTTTGACCTGCGGTACGTTAGCGCCGCTGGCAATGATAAAATAATCGCTGATCGAAGTCAATTCCTTTACTTTGATTGCCTTGATATCCTCGCCTTTTTTGCTGTCTAAAAGTTTTGCGATTTCATAAGTCAACTCTAAAGAGTTCATATTGTTACTCCTTTTCAGAGGTTTTTTCCTTTTTCTGCGCCGTCACCAGCTGGTTATACGCTTCCCACGCGTCCCGGCAAATCGGTCCGCCGTTCACCAGCAATTTTCCCATGGTGTACCGCAAAATATAAAGAACCGCCTGCTCCAGCGACCGTCCGGCCAGGGTACGGACCGTTTCCACATCCGGATAGTCCCGTCCCGGCTCGGTCAAATCAGCGGTGAATATAATCTTTTCCAATAAAGACATACCGGCTCTTCCGGTCGTATGATACCGGACTGCCTGCAAAATCTCTTCGTCCTCCACGCCCACTTCTTCCCGCAGATACTGGGCCGCGGCAAAACCATGCCAAATCGGAGGCTGACGGTAAAAAGTATCATCCAAGATTATAGCAGACCTTTTTATCCATTGCAACTGTTCTTCCGGCGTCATATTTTTGCAAATATCATGGCAAAGTCCCGCGTAATACGCTTTGTCCGGATCTGCCCCATATTGGGCAGCCAACCGGCGCGCTTCCCCGGCAACACCGTAGGAATGAGCCAGACGGTCCGGCTTGAGCAGCCGTTCTATTCTTATTTTCACCTGCTCAACCGATTCCATCCGCATGCTCCTCCTTCGGCAGATACAATTTCTTTTCTTCGATATACTCTTCCACGGCTAAAGGCACCATTCCAGCCAAAGGCAGCCCCTGCCGGCGGGCGGCACGAATCTGCGTGGAGGAAATTTCCACAACATCGCAGCAGACAACTCTGCCCTCGGCGCCTTTTTTTTGCAAATAGGAAAGATGATCTCTCAGTTTTTCTTCCTCTCCCTTTTGCCGTGCGCCGGCAACCAGAACCGCCCGGCGGAAAATCTCTTGCGCACAGTACCAGTTCTGCACTGTTAAAAACATATCCGTTCCCATAAAAAGATAGATTTTCGTATCCGGATAAAGCGTTTCCAGTTCCCGCAGCGTCTCCACTGTGTAGCTGCTGCCGGATCGGCGCAGCTCCAAATCGCAAGCTAAAAAACGCGGGTCCGCCTGGGCCGCCAGGCTACACATGGCAAGGCGGTGCGCGCCGTCTGCCAAATCAGGCGCCTGTTTATGCGGCGGAACGGCAGTGGGAATCAGCAGCACCCTGGGAATCTGCAGCGCGTTGGAAAGTTGGGTGCATAAGGAAAGATGCCCATTGTGTATCGGATTGAAGGTTCCGCCGAAAACGCCCAGCTTTTCCATGCCTGCCGCTCCTTACATTTCGTAGATTGGTTTTTGCGGATTGCGCTTAAACAGAATAAACCGGGTACCGATCACCTGTACGACCTCCGCACCACATTTCTCCGACAATTCCTGCGCCGCTTCCCGCGCGAAAACCGGGGCGTTTTCCAGCACCCGCAGCTTGATCATCTCTCTGGCTTTGAGCGCGTCGTTCACCTGCTGTACCAGCATGTCGCTGATGCCGCCTTTGCCAATTTGAAAAATCGTTTCCAGACCGTTGGACTGGGAACGCAGTTTTGCTCGCTGCTTACTTGTAATCAATTTTCTTCCTCCGTTCATCCATCGTTTTTGCCTGACGTTCTTTTAATTTTTCACAGAATGCCCGAAGGGCTTTTCCCCGATGGCTGATGGCGTCTTTTTCCTCATCGCCGTATTGGCCAAAGCTGCGATCTCCCACATAAAACAGCGGATCATATCCAAATCCGTGATTTCCGGACAGCGCATACCCGATCATGCCCTCGCAGGTTCCCTCCGCGGTCAATTCCGTCTGATCCGGGAAAATACAACTGATCGCGCAAACATAGCGGCCGGTCCTTTCTTCTGCCGGAACACCGGCCAGCTCCCGCAGAAGCTTTTGGTTGTTGCCGTCATCCCCTTCGCCGCTGTATCGGGCGGAATAGACGCCCGGCGCGCCGCCCAGCGCATCCACGCAAAGGCCGGAATCATCCGCAATCGCCGCCAGGCCGGTCAGGCGGCAAGCTTCTTTTGCTTTGATGCGGGCGTTTTCGGCAAAGGTGGCGCCTGTTTCCTCCACATCCAAAGACAGGCCCATTTCTTTTAAGCTGGATACCTCAAATCCCATCGGCTCCAAAATTCGCTTGAATTCCCGCACTTTTCCTTCGTTTCCGGTGGCAATTACAAATTTCACGCTTCCACCCCGCCTTGATCCTTTTCAAACAGCGCATCTACAAATTCCTGGGCGTTAAAGGGCTGCAGATCGTCGATTCCCTCGCCCACGCCGATATATTTAATCGGCACGCCCAATTCTTCTTTGATGGCGATGACCACGCCGCCCCGGGCAGTGCCATCCAGCTTGGTCAGCACGATGCCGGTAAGACCTGCGGCATTTTTAAACTCTTTGGCCTGATTTAAAGCGTTTTGCCCGGTAGTGGCATCCAGCACCAGCAAAAACTCCGTTGCGCAGCCGGGCGCCTCCCGCCCAATCACCCGGGTGATTTTGGACAGCTCGTCCATCAAATTTTTCTTATTATGCAGCCGCCCGGCCGTATCGCAGATAATCACATCCGCATGCCGGGCCTTCCCCGCGGTGATGGTATCAAACACCACCGCAGCGGGATCCGCTCCCTCGGTATGCTTGACCATATCCACGCCGGCCCTGTCCGCCCAGATCTGCAGCTGATCAATGGCCGCCGCGCGGAAAGTGTCCGCAGCGCCCAACAGCACTTTTTTCCCCTTTTGCGTCAGGTCGTGGGCCATTTTGCCGATCGTCGTGGTTTTGCCCACGCCATTGACGCCAATCACCAGAATCACCGATGGCTGGGTGGATAAATTCAGTTCCTCGCCGCCCTGCATCAGCCGGACGATAATCTCTTTTAAAAGCTCCTTCGCCTCGTCCGTATCCCGGCAGCCGGTTTCCTTTACCTTTGCCCGCAGCTGCGAAACAATCTTATCGCTGACAGACGCGCCCACATCGCTCATGATCAGGATTTCTTCCAGTTCCTCATAAAATTCTTCCTCGATTTTATGACCGCCGAACAGCCCGTCCAGATTTTTGAGCATTCCCTCTTTCGTCTTGCTCAGTCCCGCCTTCAGTTTTTGAAAAAAGCTCATATGGTTTTCCCCTTTAGATATTTTTCATGCCCAATTTATTCTCGATCTCCGAAACCTCCAGAGTCAAAATTTTGGATACGCCCTCCTCCTGCATGGTCACGCCATACAGAACATCCGCGTGTTCCATGGTCCCGCGCCGGTGAGTAATGGCGATAAACTGCGTCTGCTGATTCAACCGCTGCAGATATTCCGCAAATTTGTTGACGTTCACATCATCCAACGCCGCCTCAATCTCATCCAGAAGGCAGAACGGCGCGGGCCGCACTTTCAAAATCGCAAAATAGATGGCAATGGCTACAAAAGCCTGTTCCCCGCCGGAAAGAGCGGCAAGATTCTTGATGATTTTCCCAGGCGGCTGCACATAAATCTCAATTCCGGATTCCAGTACATCTTCGCCTTCGGTCAGCTTCAGCTGCGCCTTGCCGCCTCCGAACAATTCCACAAAGATCTGGGAAAAATGCCGGTTGATTTTTTCAAAGCTATCGGTAAACAGTTCCCGCATCTGGGTTGTTAAATCCCGGATCAACTGCTGTAATTTTGCCTTGGAACGCTCCACATCCCCGATCTGCTCGCTCATAAATTCGTATCGCTGGGCCACCTGCTCGTACTCTTCAATCGCTTCCAGATTGACAGTGCCGAGTGCGCGGATTTTTCCTTTGACCTCTCCCAACGCGCGATTGGCCTGGTTGATGTCTTGCGCCGGCTGGGCAATCGCCTCTGCCTGCGACCGGGTGGTTTCGTATTCATCCCACATTTTGGAGATGATGGTATCGTATTCTTTCTGCACCGCGGCCTTCTTGTCCTCCAGCCGCAGAAGTTCGCCGGCATATTTTTCCTTCTGTATCAGGATATCTTTTTCGCTTTGGCGAAGGGCATTGGTCTGCTGTTCCACCTGAAGGCGCAAAGCAGACTGCGTTGTAATTTGTTCCCGCAGCTGCCCGATTTGCTGGCGCTTTTGCGCATTTTCGCGCTCAATCACTGCGATTTCTTCCCGAATCCGGCAGTTCTGCTCTGAAAGACTCTCGATCTGCTCTTTGACCGAAGAGATCTGTTTCTGCTGGTCATCCCGGCGTCTTCTCTGTTCCTCCATTGCCTGATCCAAAAGCGCGATTTCCTGTCCGACGGCCATTTTTTCCATCTGCAGTCCGTTTAAAGCATCGGCGCTCAGCTCCCGCTGCTGCCGGATTTGCCGTTCCCTTTGTTCCAGTTCCGCCAGCTTGCTGCGAAAATCGAACAGCGCCGCTTCCGTTTCAGCCAGCTTTCCCGCATCCTCTTCGCATTGCCCGGTCAAAGACTCGATTTGTCCGGCCAGCCGGCGCCTCTGCTCATCCGACCGCTCCTGATCCTCCTGCAAATCCTCCAGCATGGTACGCAGGCGCTTTTCTTCCGCGCCATATCGGATTTGATCCTCCGACGCGGTTTTTCTCTCCGCCTCGATTCCCATGAACTGCGCTTCCAGCTGGGAGATTTCCCGGCGTATCGCTTCCAGCCCCTCGTCCAGGCTGTCGGATTTTTTCTGATAGTCCTCCGCCTGTTTTTTCAGCCCATCGATTTCGCCTTTTCGGCTTAAAAGGCCGGTGCTTCTTCCCGCAGAGCCACCGGTCATGGAACCGCCGGCGTTAATCAACTGCCCGTCCAGCGTGACGATGCGAAACTGATAGCCGTATTGTTTTGCCATCCGAACGCCCTCGTCCAAATCGCTGACAACCGCGATCCGCCCCAAAACGGATTCCACAACGCCCCGGTAAGTCTCATCAAAATCAACCAGTTCGGAGCCGATTCCGACAAAGCCTTCAAACCGTTCCAATCCGCTGACATTCAGCCGTTTTCCTTTTACCGAAGTCAGCGGCAAGAAGGTTGCGCGGCCCGCTCCGCTGTTTTTTAACATCCCGATGGCGCGTTTTGCTACCGTTTCGTCATCTACCACAATATTCTGCAAAGCGCCGCCTACCGCCGTTTCCACCGCGACCAGATACTTGGCATCCACCCGCAAAAGGCTTGACAGCGCCCCATGGACGCCGCGGATCGCACCGCTGCGGCTTTGGTTCAGCACATACTTTACACTGTGGGCAAAGCCCTCCATGTTCCGTTCCAGCTCTTCCAACAAAGCCGCCCGCTGGCTCTGCTCCTTGATTTTCAATTCCAGTCGCTCTTTTTCCTCCTGGAGCGCCCGCTCTTTTTCCTGCCGGGAAGATAATTTCATCTGCACGCCTTTGGCGGAATTCGACAGGCTTTCCAGCGTTTCCTCCAGCGTCTGCAAAAATTCCCGGCACTCATCCAGTTCCTTTTTCATCAAACGGCGCTTTTGTTCTTTTTCATCTTTCCCCTCTTCTAAAAGGGAAATTCGCTCCTTTGCGTCCGTCAATGCGTTCTGCCGCGTAACTGCCAATACCTTTTGCTCCGAAAGTGCGAGCGCCATGCGGGATTCCTCTTCTTTTTTCTCCGCAAGCTGCCGGCTGATTTGCAAAATCTGCTCTTGAAACTGCCCGTTCTGCTCCTCTGCGGCTCTGATTTTCTCTTCGGCCTGCGCTTGTTTTTGCAAAAGGACGGATTTCTCCGCTTCTTTCTGCGCTATGTACAGGGCAAAAGCTTCCTGGGAATCCGCTGCGGATTTCTGTTCTTCGGCCAGCATCTGCGCGGACCGCTCATTGTGCGAAATATCATTATGCAGTACCGCAACACGGGAATCGGACGAGGCGATTTCTTCTTCCAGCCCGCCAATTTCGGCGCGAATCTGCTCAATCTGCGCTCCAGCTTTCTGCATATCGGAAAAAAGCTGTTCCATCTGGCGGCTCAGTTGTTCCAATTGCTCTTCGACCCGTTTGTGTTCCAGGCGGCCGACTGTCTGCTGATCATCCAGTTCCCGCAGCTGAACCGTTATTTTGGCAAGCTGTGCCGTCCACAAAGAAAACTCGATTTGCTTGCGCTGCTCGGCCAATTCCAGAAAACGCTTTGCCTTTTCTGACTGGACTTTCAGCGGGCCGATACGGTCTTCCAATTCGGTCATAATATCTTTTAAGCGCAGCAGGTTTTCCTGCGTCTGCGCCAGTTTTCGCTCCGCTTCGGTTTTTCGATAGCGATATTTGGAAATCCCGGCTGCTTCTTCAAAAATCTCCCGGCGTTGAGTACTCTTTGCCCCGATGATCTCGGCGATTTTCCCCTGCCCGATCATCGAGTATCCGTCCCGTCCCAATCCGGTATCCATGAAAAGCTCATGGATGTCCTTGAGCCGAACCGCGTTATCGTTGATCCGGTATTCACTGTCCCCGCTGCGGTACAGTTTACGGGACACGGAAATTTCATCGGCATCGATGGGCAAATCCCGCCCTTCATTGCCGATGGTCAGTGTGACCTGGGCAAACCCCATGGGACGGCGAAGCTGTGTTCCGCCGAAAATCACGTCCTCCATTTTATCGCCGCGCAGCGTTTTGGAAGACTGTTCGCCCAGGACCCAACGCACCGCGTCGGAAATATTGCTCTTTCCGCTGCCGTTTGGGCCTACTACTGCCGTAAGTCCTTTTCCGAATTCCAGCTTTACACGGTCCGGAAAAGACTTAAACCCGTTGATTTCCAAATATTTTAAATACAATGTTTCACTTCCTTTATCCAAAAAGGCTCTTTTTCGGGCAGATTTTCATCCGGAAAGATCTTCACCGCATATCCTTTGGCCGCCAGCCAGCGAATATTCTCCCGCTTTTGGCCCACTGCCTTGGAAAGCATTTGGGGACGAACCAGTATTTCCAGCTTTTCCCCCGAAAAGTTGCCCTTTTCCAGTTCTTCCAGCAGGCGGTTTCTCCATACCCGGGAATAGACCATTTCTCCAAACGCAGGGTGAAACGGCCCCGCGATGCAACTTTGTTCCAGTGATTGTTCCGCATGCAGCCCAATGCGGATCACGGTGATATTCCTGTCCTCGAAAAAGCGCAGCAGCCAAGCGGTCAAATCCGCAGCCTCTTCCACCGTCAACGGTGTATAACTGCCCTGCCGGTACCATCGCGCCAAATCGGTGCCTTCTACCACCAGCGTGGGATACAGCCGCACACAATCCGGCTGCAGCGCGGCGATCTTTTTTGCTGTTTCACAGCAGGAAACCCGCGTTTCCCCCGGAAGGCCGACCATCATCTGTAACCCCAAAGAAAACCCCGCCTGCCGAATCAGGCCGGACGCGTGTTCTACATCTTTTGCCGTATGGCCGCGCCCATTTCGGGAAAGCACCTCATCATCCATACTCTGCGCGCCCAGTTCGACCGTCGTGACGCCATACGCTTGTAACAGCGCCAAAATCTGCAGGTCAATGGCGTCCGGCCGGGTAGAAACGCGAAGGCCGTCAAACGATCCATCTTTTACAAACGGGTAAGCCGCCTGTAAAAGCGACCGCATCTGTTCCGGTTCAATGGCAGTAAAACTGCCGCCGAAAAAGGCAATTTCCGCCGGAAAATCCCTCCCGTTCAGCTTTTGCGCCGCGGCACGGCAGGTTTTGGCAACCTCATCCGGCGACGGCGGGCCAATACTGCCGCTGATATTTCTCTGATCGCAGAAGCTGCATCGATGCAGGCAGCCCAAATGCGGGACAAAAAACGCTACGTTGGCGTGCTTCATTGCCCCATCAATTCCAGCGCCACCTTAGCCGCAGCCTGTTCGGCGCTCTTTTTGGAGCGGCCTTCTCCCCGCCCGATGACGTTGCTGTTCAAGTGTACTTCGACCACAAACCGTTTGTTATGATCCGGTCCCGACTCTTCCACCAATTCATAGGTTACCCGCTCTTCCGGATTTTTCTGAATGATCTCCTGGAGGATGGTTTTATAGTCTTTAAACGCCGAGGGCGTGTGGTTTTCAACAGCGGGAACTACATAATAAAGCACAAATTTCAACGCCGGTTCCATACCGCCATCCAAATAAATCGCGGCAATCACCGCTTCAAAAGCATCAGCCAAAATCGATGGACGCTGCCGGCCGCCGGTGGCTTCTTCCCCTTTGCCCAAGAGCAGAAAATCACCCAATCCCAGCTGAACGGCGTACTGGCAAAGCGCTTTTTCGCAGACCAGTGCCGCCCGCAGTTTGGTCAACTCCCCTTCCGGCAAATGGGAATAATGCCGGAACAGATAATCGGACACGATGATCGACAGCACCGCATCGCCCAAAAACTCCTGTCGCTCATTGCAGGGATCTTCTTTTTTCCCTTCGTTGGCATAGGAGGAATGGGTAAGGGCGATGGTAAGATATTTTTGGTTATGAAAATGGTAGCCCAGCTTTTCCTGGCACAATTTCAAATCCGTTTGACAGTTCATTCGTTTTCGGCTCCTTGCTCTTTGGCCTTCATCTCAGCCAGATACCCCTCAATCGCTCCAATCACATCCTGGCTGGTAAAGCGCATTGCCTGGCCGATGGCGTTTTTAAAGGCCTTGGCGTCGGAACTGCCATGGGCTTTGATCGTGGGCTTGGAAATACCCAGCAGCGCAGCACCGCCATACTCTTTGTAATCCATCTTCTTTTTAAATTCCCCGAGGCCGCCTTTCAGCGTCAGAGCGGCAAGCTTGGTCAACGTATTTTTCATCAGGATATCCTTGATCTGGCCAATCAGCGCCTTACTGAGTCCCTCGGTCAATTTCAGCACGATGTTACCTGTAAATCCATCGCACACCGCAACGTCGCATCCGCCCTGGGGAAGCTGGCGTGCTTCCATATTGCCGACAAAATGCAAAGGAGACTCTTTCAGCTGTTGGTAGGCCTGCTGCTGCAGCGGCGCGCCTTTATGTTCCTCCACGCCGTTGTTGATCAGAGCTACCCGGGGAGACTCCACATCCATGATTTTGTTCATATAAGCGGAACCCATCAGGCCAAACTGCACCAGCATTTCCGGGCGGCACTCTGCATTGGCGCCGCAGTCGATCAGCATATATCGCCCCTCCACCGTCGGGATAACCGGTGCCAGCGCTGCACGCTTAATCCCTTTGATCCGCTTGACAATCAGGCTGGCACCAACGACAAATGCGCCGGTACTGCCCGCGCTGACAAAAGCGTCGCCTTTGCCCTCGGATAAAAGCTTTAAGCCTACAGCCATGGAAGAATCTTTGTAACTTTTTAAGATTTCGGTCGGCTCCGCGTTCATGTCCATGACCTGCGGCGCATGAACAATTTCCATCCGCTCCAGCGAAATCCCGTTGTCTTCGGCTGTTTTTCGGATAATGGCTTCATCGCCGGTGAGAACGATATCAACCCCATATTCCGCCACCGCCATAGCGGAACCTTTCACGATTTCCAGCGGAGCATTGTCCCCGCCAAACGCATCTACAATTATTTTCATAGCACACCATCCTTTCTGTTGATTGACCTTTTATTCTGACAAAATGCCGGGCTACACCGGCAGCAGATCCCCTGCCGCGGCACAAAAATCATGCAGGCACCGTTTCTGGCTGTCCAGCGCGCGCTGCGCCAGGGCCTGATAGCGAAGCGATTTGTCCTTAATCCGCTCCGGATTTGGGGGAAGCAAGCCCATATTACTGCCCATAGGCTGGAAATCCACAACCGTCGGGTCGCTGATGTAGGCGGCAAGCGCACCCATCATAGTGTCCCGCGGCAACAGAAGCGCCGGCTTTTGCCGAAGCGCCATCGCCATATTGATTCCCGCCAGGATCCCGGACGCCGCCGATTCGATATACCCTTCTACGCCGGTCATCTGCCCGGCGAAATAGATGCGCCGTTCCTTTCGCAAACAGTAGGAAGCATCCAAAAGTTTTGGACTGTTTAAAAAGGTGTTGCGATGCATGACGCCGTAACGAACAAACTCCGCGTTTTCCAGCCCCGGAATCATGGAAAAAACCCGTTTTTGTTCCGGAAAACGCAAATTTGTCTGGAATCCAACCAGATTATACAGCGTTTTCTGGGCGTTTTCCGCCCGAAGCTGCACTACGGCCCAGGGGCGGTGCCCGGTGCGGGGATCCCGCAGGCCCACCGGTTTCAAAGGGCCGTACCGGATGGAATCGCTCCCCCGTTTGGCCAAAACCTCCACCGGCATGCAGCCTTCATAAACCTTTAGGCGGTCCTGTTCAAATTCTTTCAGCTCCACCGACTGGGCTGAGACCAACGCCTCGTGGAACGCCTCATATTCTTCCCGATTCATCGGACAATTGATATAATCGTCTTCTCCGTTGCCATATCTGGCGGCGAAAAACGCCTTGTCCATATCGACGCTGTCGAAAGATACAATGGGAGACGCCGCATCGTAAAAGCTCAGATACGCTTCTCCCAGCAGTTCTTTGATTGCCTGGGAAAGCCCATCGCTGGTCAGCGGACCGGATGCGATGATCACCGGTCCTTCCGGAATTTTGGTCACCTCTTCATGGCGCACCGTAATCATCGGGTGCTCCGTTACCGTTTTGGTCATCCGGTCGGAAAACAGATACCGATCCACCGCCAATGCCCCGCCGGCAGGTACCGCCGTTTCGCGGGCACAGCGCACCACAATGGAACCCAGTCGATACATTTCTTCCTTCAAAAGTCCCGCCGCCGAACCAACCCTGCTGGCCTTCAGCGAATTGGAACAGACCAATTCCGCAAAGCCCTCATAGTGATGTGCGGGGGAAAATTTGACCGGCTTCATTTCATACAGCGTCACCGGAATGCCGCGGCAGGCCAGCTGCCAGGCCGCCTCACATCCTGCCAGGCCGGCGCCGATCACCGAAACCGTCATCAATCTTTGAGTCCCCTTTCATAATCGCAGCCATCCTTGGCGCAGTAGATCCGGCCCATTTTCCCGGTCTTTTTAAACAATGTCGCGCCGCATTTGGGGCAGGTTTCTTTTAATGGCGTATCCCAAGTCATAAAGCCGCATTTGGGGTTGTGCTCACATCCGTAATAAACCTTTCCTTTTTTGGATTTTTTCGCCAGCACCTTACCGCCGCAAAGAGGGCAAACGCCGCCGGTATCCTGCACGATTTTGCGGGTATTTTTACATTCAGGAAAGCCGGGGCACGCTAAAAACTTGCCGAAACGCCCGGTTTTGATAACCATCTTCCGGCCGCACAACTCACAAATCTCGTCTGTTTCTTCGTCCGGCACCTTTACCCTCGTACCGTCCATATTCTTTTCCGCCTGGCTGAGCATGGCAGAAAAATCCTCATAGAACACCGCCAAGGTATCCACCCAGTCGACCGAGCCTTCCTCCACTTCATCTAGATTTTTTTCCATCTGCGCGGTAAAATCCACATCCACAATTTTTTTGAACTGGTCTTTCATCAGCTGGGTCACTACCTCGCCCAGCGCTGTGGGTTTCAGCGCTTTCGCCTCCCGTTCCACGTATCCCCGGGAGAGAATCGTCGTGATGGTAGGCGCGTAGGTGCTGGGGCGTCCAATGCCGTTTTCCTCCAGCGTTTTAATCAGCGAAGCCTCGGTAAAACGGGGCGGTGGCTGCGTAAAATGCTGCGAACTTTCCAGGCTCTTTAATTTCAGCAAATCGCCTTTTTCCATTTCCGGAAGCGCACCCGCTCCCTCTTCTTCCGCGCCGGCGGATTCTTCTTTGCTTTCCTCGTACAAAATGGTATACCCATCAAACTTCACCGTATAGCCGGATGCTTTAAACAGGTACTCTCCCGCCCGGATGTCCACCGAAACCGTGTCCAGCAAAGCGGTGGCCATCTGGCTGGCAATAAACCGCTCCCACACCAGCTTATAAAGCTTATACTGGTCACCGGAAAGGCTGCTCTTCACCTGATCCGGCGTCATTTCCGGCATGGTGGGGCGGATCGCCTCATGGGCATCCTGTGCGTTGTTTTTGGATTTATAGATCCGCCGCTTGGGCGGCAGATAATTTTTGCCGTAGCGCTGCTCAATAAAGCCGGCCGCCTGCTGCGCAGCTTCATCCGAGATGCGCAGCGAGTCGGTACGCATATAGGTGATCAAGCCCACGGCGCCCATAGACCCGACCTCGACTCCTTCATACAGCTCCTGCGCCGCTTTCATAGTGCGACGCGCCTGGAACCCCAACCGGCGGGACGCTTCCTGCTGAAGGGTACTGGTGGTAAACGGCGGCGCGGGCGATTTTTTCCGGACGCTCTTTTTCACGTTTTCCACTGCATAACTGCAGCCTTCCAGCTCTTTTAAAATGGCGTCGGCTTCCGCTTGGGTTTTGATTGAGATTTTTTTGTCCTTGCCATATAGCTTCGCCCCAAACGCCTTTCGGCTGGCCTTGCCCAGCAGCTTGGCGTCAACAGACCAATATTCTTCCGGCTTAAATTTCCGGATTTCCTCTTCACGGTCTACGATAATGCGTACCGCTACCGACTGTACCCTACCGGCGGAAAGTCCGCGGCGCACTTTTTTCCACAAAAATGGGCTCAGCTTGTAACCGACGATCCGGTCCAGAATCCGGCGCGTCTGCTGCGCGTTGACCAGATCCATATCCACCTGCCGGGGCGCGGCCATGCCGGACTGGACGCCTGATTTGGTGATTTCATTGAAAGTGACGCGGTTGGCCTGGTTCAAATCCAGTCCCAGCAGGTAAGCAAGATGCCACGAAATGGCCTCGCCCTCCCGGTCCGGGTCGGTAGCCAGATAGACCGCGTCGCTTTTCTTCCCCTTTTTTTTCAGGTTTTGTACCAGTTCCTCTTTTCCTTTGATCTCCACATAGTCTGGCTGAAAACCGTGTTCAATGTCGATTCCCAGCTTACTTTTAGGCAAATCCCGAATATGCCCCATGGAGGCGACTACATCGTAGCCCTCCCCGAGATATTTCTGGATGGTCTTTGCTTTTGCGGGGGACTCCACAATAACAAGTTTTGACATTCAATCCCGCCTTTATTTCTGTAATCTTGAACCGCCGCGAAAAGGGCGTTTTGGAAAAACTCTGCTGAAAACACTATATCTTGTGTGTATTCCATCTTATTTTGTCAGCAAATACAAAATCTCTTCCCTGCATTTGCCGATATATATCCCATTATTTCAAGTTCTGAAAGCGCTGTCAAGACTTCCGCGGGATTTTTTTGCGTACGCGCCGCGATTTCATCCGCGTTGATCGGAATCTCCGACAAAACTTCATAAATTTCGCGAATATTTTCATCGCATTCCGGCGGAAGATCCCGTTTTTTCCGAATCGGCACCACAGGCTGCGCCAAATCCGCCTTTTTCAGTCGGCTCTCAGCGGAAGGCTTCTCCCTTTTGTTTTGCTCAACCGGGACCCTCCAATCTATTTTGGCGGCATATCGGTATCGATATTCTTCTAAAATATCGCCGGCGCAGGAAACCGGTATCGCTCCTGCCTGCAGCAGGCGAAACGGGCCTTTGGACAATCCGCTCAACACGCTGCCCGGAACCGCAAACACATCTTTCCCTTGTTCCAGCGCATAATTGGCGGTGATCAGCGATCCGCTGCTCAATTCGCCCTCTACTACGACAACGCCCAACGACAAAGCGGACATCAGGCGGTTCCGGATGGGAAAATGAAAGCCCTCCGGTTTCGCGCCCAACGGAAACTCGGAAATCACGGCACCCCGCTTCGGCGTTTCCCGGCGCAGAGTCATATGTTCCGGCGGATAGACGATATCCAATCCGCAGCCCAGCACGGCAACGGTACTGCCGCCGGCGAGTAAAGCTGCCTCGTGTGCCGCGCCGTCGATGCCGCGGGCCATGCCCGTAATGACCACCGCTCCCATGCGTGCCAGGCCGCGTCCCAGGTCAGCCGCAACCGTCCGGCCATAATCGGAACACTTTCTGGCGCCCACCAGCGTGATGGCCACATTGTCATCCAGTCCGGCCAGCGTACCGTCGATATACAAAACAGCAGGCATCGCATAAATATTGCGCAGCCGGTTGGGATATTCTTTCTGGTCCGGCGTCAAGATCCGGTATCCTTTATCCAACGTTCTTTCTTTTAGGCGCAGCGCATCGGACAAAGACGCGTCAATCAGTTTCTGTTTCTCTGGCGCCGTCAGAAATTCGACATGGCGAAAACCAGTTTTCTTTTCTGCATAGAAATGCTCCGCTGTTTCAAAACAAGCGACAATATCATTGATCCGGGGACTGCCCGCTCCCAACGCATTGGAAAGCCAAATCCAAAATTCCATTCCTATCCTCCTTTACCGGCACATCTCCCACAAAATCAGCGAAGCGGCCACTCCCGCGTTCAGCGACTCCGCCTCCCCTTTCATAGGGATATAAAGTGTTTTCTCACAGGCGTTCAATACCGACTGGGAAATTCCGTTTCCTTCGTTTCCAACTACCGTTACCGCCTTTTGGGGGAAGCGGAATTCTCCCAACCGGACCGCAGTATCATCCAGCGCTGCCCCAAAGCTGGCAAATCCCTCTTTTTTCAAATCCTCCAGCGTCTGCGCCAGATCCGGCACCGTCCAGACAGGTAGACGGAATACGCTTCCCATCGTGCTCCTGAGCACCTTAGGGCTATAGCAATCCGCGCAGCCTTCACTTAAAATAATGCCATCCGCGCCGAACGCGTCTGCCGTCCGGATGATCGTTCCCAGATTGCCGGGGTCCTGCAGATGGTCCAGCGCAAGGAATTTGTCGCCGGATCCGGCAATCTGCCGGGGCGGGCGCTGCGGTATTTTGCAGACACAGTAAATTCCCTGGGGGGTCTTCACGCTGCTGATTTTTGCTTCCAAACTGCCGGAAACCAGATACGCCGCCTGCGCTTTTCGGCACAGCGCATCCCACAGTAGAACATGGCGCGCCGCACCGTCCTCACTGGCAAAGACCTGCTGCAGGGAAAGACCGCAACGCAGGACTTCCTGCGCCATCCTCGTCCCTTCTGTTAAAAAAGAAGCGCTTTCTTCTCTGGATTTACGGTTCTCCCGCAGTTTTATCAGCCATTTGATTTTTTCGTTATCCTTACTGGTTATCCGTTCCATTCAAAACTCCATCCATTTGCAAAACAAGCCCGTGTCAGTAAACACGGGCTTGTAAAACTTCTATTAAAGAGCCGCTTTCGCTTTTTCCACCAGAGAGGTAAACGCTGCCGGATCGTTGATCGCGATTTCGGAGAGCATTTTTCTGTTGAGTTCCACGCCGGCTTTTTTCAGGCCGTTCATGAAAGTGGAATAGTTGATACCGTTGATGCGGCAAGCGGCAGAAATTCTGGTAATCCACAGGCTTCTGAAATCTCTTTTTCTCTGCTTTCTGCCCGCATAGGCATAGTTGCCGGATTTCATGACAGCCTGTTTGGCCATTTTAAAATGAGTACTCTTCGCACCAAAATAGCCTTTTGCCAGCTTCAGAACTTTTTTTCTTCTTTTACGGGTCATCATTGCCCCTTTTACACGAGCCATATTCTTAATCCTCCATCCAGATGTTAATTAGTGATTCGCCATCAACAGCTTGATTGCTTTCATGTTGGTCTGATCCGCATAAGCGGCTTTGCGCAGACTTCTCTTGCGCTTGGTGGATTTCTTGTTCAGAATATGGGATTTGTAAGCATGCGCACGTTTTACCTTCCCGTTTTTGGTCAGTTTAAAGCGTTTTTTTGCGCCGGAATGAGTTTTCAATTTAGGCATTTTGGTTTTCCTCCTGTTCGATTTACTTAACGGGCTTTGCAGAGATGAACATGGTCATGCTTCTGCCTTCCATTTTCGGCTGCTTCTCAACAGTGCCGACCTCGGCAACCGCATCCGTGAACCGCTGCATCAAAACGGTACCCATCTGAGAATGCGCCATTTCGCGCCCCCGGAATCGAACCGACACTTTGACCTTGTTTCCGTCTTTCAAAAATTTGATCGCATGATTCACTTTGGTGTTGAAATCATTGGTATCGATGTTTAAAGAGAGGCGAACTTCCTTGATCTCAATGACCTTTTGATTCTTTTTCGCTTCTTTTTCCCGCTTTGCCTGTTCAAAACGATATTTGCCGTAGTCCATAATGCGGCAAACCGGCGGAGCAGCCTGCGGCGCAATCTTCACCAGATCGAGATTTTTGTCGATCGCGATTTTCATTGCGTCTTTTGTGGAAATAATACCCAACTGACTGCCATCTGCATCGATGACGCGGATTTCCTTGTCTCTGATCTCTTCGTTGATCTGCAGTTCCTTGTTGCTAATGTGAAAGCACCTCCATTGTAAAAGCCCGAATTTCTCAATAACAAAGCGCGGAACGAAATTCGCCCGCGCTCAATACACATACAAAAGCCTTTGCTTTTTGAGTATTGACCCGACATCGCCGCTGCGAGCAGGTGAGAACGAATTGGTTCTGCTTTGTTTTCGCAAATAGTATAACAGCACCGCTTCCATTTGTCAAGAGAATATCCTCTAAAAGCCGCTTAAAAATGAAGCGTAATTTCTTTTTCCAAATGGAACGAGTATATAATACATGATTTTACCGGCGTTTGCAAGCTCTTCTGTAAAATAAGCCGGTACATACGAAGCTGTTCCCGATACTTATCCGCCAGTTCTTCTGCGCTGGACACCCGATCGGTTTTGTAATCGACGATTACCGCCCCGTCGTCTTCCCAGAACACGCAGTCCGCCACACCTTGCACCGTAATCTTATCCGAACCGGCGTTTTCGTATCCCATCAAGCTGCTGTCGATCTCCCAGAGAAAGCGCAGCTCCCGTTCCAGGCGGCGCGCTTCCCTCATCCGCCGGTACAGCCCGGAAGTAAAAAAGTGCCGGATTCGCTCCAGGGGGATCACCTGGGCCTGCGCCGGTGTCAGAAATTCCAGGCGCAGCAGTCGTTCCAATTCTTCGTCGGGGGCGGCAGAACATCGCTCATAGTCGGCATACTGCATAAAATGATGGAGTGCGTCGCCTTTCTGCGCGCCGGAAAGCTTTTCCCCGGACAAAAAGCGCGGTGTTTTGGTAAAGGCGTAGCGGTCTGACGTTTCTTTTTTCGCCACGGCTGAAACGCCAAGCTTTTGCGGAATATGGGTCGCTTCTTCATAAGGATATCGCCAGTCACTGTTTTTTCGGAGTATCGATAAAAAACCCTCGTCCGGACAGGCTGCTTTTTCCTCCCGAAAAGCAGCTTCTTTCCGCTGCTGCCCGGACTGCGCCAAAACGACCTTGAGAGCCGTTTGCTCCTGCGCCGGCGATGCCAATTCCAGGCCGGCGGATTCCCGCAGGCTGCGGCAGTCCGGATGGCGGAGCGCGCACATCAAAAGCCAGGTTCCCATCGAATCGGCGGAGCGCACAACAAACGGCTGCAGCGGTCCTTGCGCCGCTGCGGACGCCTTGCGCAGCATTTTATCCGGATCGCCTGCCATGGTGATAAACAGTTTTTCCTTTGCGCGGGTCAGCGCCACATACAGCACCCGCAATTCCTCGCTTAAGCTTGCCCGCTCGTTTTCCAGGCGCAGCGCTTCCAAGGGAATGGTGGTAAATTCTTTCAGCAGCGCCTGTTCCCGCCTTACACAGGCGAAGCCCATCTGCGGATGCAAAGCGATCCGGTCACGCAGGTCCTGCTTGTTAAAGGCTTTGGCTGTATCGCAGAGAAAAACATATGGGAATTCCAACCCTTTGGAGCGGTGGATGCTGAGGATCTGCACTGCGTCTGCGCTCCCGCCGGACGAAGCGGACGCAAAATCCGCTTTCTGTTCGGACAGCCGGTCCAGAAAACGGACAAATGCGTACAAACCCCGGCTGCCGCTTTTTTCAAAAGCCGCCGCATAACTGCAAAGCTGCTGCAGGTTTGCCTTGCGTGCTTCTCCCATGGGATAAGCGGACACGATGGCCGGATAATCCGTTCTCGCATATATCTCCGTCAGCAGATCCGCCACCGGAATACTGACTGCCAACCGGCGCAATTGCTGCGTCTGGCGCAGAAAGCCGGCGCTGGCTTCGTCCCCCTGCTCAGCACTTTTTTGCAAAGCCGCATAAAAGGAGCCCCGGCGGTCCAGAATCCGGATTGCCGCGATCTGTTCCGGTGAAAAGCCAAACAGGTCGGACATCAGCACCGTCAAAAGCGGGATGTCCCGATAGGGGTTGTCCAGCATCTGCAAAAAAGCTGTCATCACCTGAATTTCCCTAGACTGCAAAAAACCGTTTCTGCTGTCTGTCCAGCTGTTGATGCCCTCTTGTAAAAACGCTTCCCGGTAAGCTTTGGCCTTATTTTTCACAGAGCGCAGAAGAATGCAGATATCTGCGAACCGCACCGGACGCGGCACGCCGTTTTCCCACACGCTGGCGCCGCCGGAAATCAGACTGGAGATCTGGCTTGCCACATAGGCCGCTTCCTGCTGCACGGTGCTTTCCGGCGAATCCTGAATTTCAACCAGATGCAATTCCGCCTGCATCTTCTCATCCGGCGGATAGGACGCGGCGGCAATCAACTCCTGCTCCGGGCCGTAATCCATTTCGCCCATTTTCCGGCTCATCAGCTGCCGGAAAACAAAATTGACAAATCCAGCCACTTCCGGACGGCTGCGAAAGTTTTTCCCCAATACGATTTTCGCAGGATAATTTTTGCCGTCGAACGGGCTGTAGCTGTCCAGCTTTTCCATAAAGATCTCCGGCATGGCCTGCCGGAACCGGTAGATGCTCTGCTTTACATCTCCGACCATAAAAAGATTGCCGCCGTTTTGGGAAACGGCAAAGAAAATCATATCCTGAGCGCCGTTGGTATCCTGATATTCGTCCACCAGCACCTCTTCGTAATCCTGCGCCGCCTGCCGCGCCAAAGCGGTGGGCCGGTATGCGCCATCTGCCTTTTCCATCAAAAGGCGCAGCGCCATATGTTCCAAATCAGAAAAATCCAAAAGCTTCTGCTCTTTTTTCAGTTGGGCATATTGACGGTCGTAAGCAAGGACCAGAGAAAAAAGCGTCTTCACTTTCGGCCGCAGGTCCGCGATGTCCTCTTGAAACTCCTGTGCATTGGCGCAAAACTGACGCTGCGATAACCCCTTGATAATTTTTTTGATCTGGTCGCGCCCGGACTGCATCCGCTGCTTGAGCGTATCATCCTCAAATCCGCGAAGCGCTCCCAGCCGGCCAAAGGAAAACGTTTGCAGCTGTTCGCAGCAGCTGTTCCACTGGCCGGAGCGCATGGCGTCCAAAAGCGTGCCCAGGTGCTGTCCGTCTTCGTAAAACGGCGCGCCGTATGCCTTTTCCAGCTCCGGGATGCCTTCCATTTGTTCCAGCAGCTCTTTATTGATCTGCAGGCAGTATTCCACCGCTTCCATTCCATAGGAAAGGATTGTTTGCCCCCAGACCGTCTTTTCCACCGGGACATCCGGATCGTACATCTTCTCCTTCTCGGCCAGCCAATCTTCATAAAAAGGATGAGAGCGGACAAATTCGTATAATTTAAAAATGGTATCTGTTACCCGATTGTCGTCCCGGCCACCGGAGAGCAATTCCACCAAATCGGAAAAACTGCCGTCTTCATCCGAAGCGTAAAACGCCTCTATCGCCTGGGCCGCCGCCTCCTGCCGCAACAAAGACAGCCTGTTTTCCTCCCCCAGGATAAAGTCCGCCGGTAAATCCAGTTCTTCCGTGTGTTGGCTGACCAAATCCAGGCAGAAAGAATGGATGGTGCTGATGTGGGCCCGCTCCATCAAAAAACGCTGGTGCCGAAGATTCTGGCTATGAGGCTGTGCCGCCTGTTCCTGCGCCAGACGCGCGTCGATCCGCTGGCGCATTTCCTGAGCCGCAGCATTGGAAAAGGTGACCACCAGCAGGCGGTCCGCATCCACCGGATGCTCTTCATCCAGCAGCATGGAGACAACCCGCTCCACCAAAACGGCAGTTTTTCCACTGCCTGCCGCAGCCGATACCAGCAGCGTCCCGCCCCGGCTTTGGATGGCCTGGGCCTGTTGTGGTGTCCAGCTTCTTTCACTCATCTTCTTCACCTCCGATCTTTTGGAAAAATTCTTCCCGGGAGAAATCTTCCCGTGAGCGTTTTGGTCCATCCTCTTCCCGACCGCAAATGCCGCGATAATCGCACCAGGCGCACAGATCGAACTGCTTTTCCTCCAACGGCAGCGCCGGGATATCACCCGACCAAAGCGTTTGGGCCATCTGCCGCAGCAAAGACTCAATATGCCGCTTGAGTTTTCCCAGCTCCTCCAAAGACGCCACTGAGGACTTTGCGTCTATCTGCCCGTCTTTGAGCTTTGCGGGAATAAAAACGCCTTCGCCGTCTGATTCCATTCCTTCCAGCACCGCAGGATCAGAAAGCAGCAGGCCATTCATTTTCAGCGCCTTTTTCTGCTGCGCCTGCATTTGATCTTCTCCCGCGTGCCGGTCAGCAGGCAAAAATCCTGTTTTTCCCGGCATATACAAAACCCCTGCCGGGACCATATTTTCCAGCTGGCCTCTTCCGTTTTGGCAGATGGAAAATAGATAAACCAGCATTTGTAAATTGATGCCGTAATAAATATCGGTAAAATCAAAATTTTTCGTTCCGGTTTTATAGTCGACCACCCGCACATACCGTTTCCCGCGCTTTTCCATCACGTCAACCCGGTCTACGATTCCCTCTACCCAGATTCTGCCGCCGTCAGGGGTCGCCAGTTCCATCGGCGTAACGGTTGAATCTTTCGCGATGGCCAGTTCAAACGCTACTGGTTCAAAGTCACAGACGGCGAATTCCATAGCAAGATGGCGAATCAGCCGGACCAGCGTATTCGCCATCCGCGTAAACAGGTATTTAAAGCGGGCGGTTTTATCCGGTTCGCCGCCCATGGATTCCTGCAGATAATCGTCCAGCGCCCGGCGCACCAACCGGCGGCACTCCTCCTCGGATAAATTGCACAGCGCTTTCCCGGGATATTGCGACGTTACCTGCTGCAATACATAATGGATCACGGTGCCCGACTCCATCGGGGACAACTGCGCTTTGTGCGGTTTTTTGACTCCTAATCCCCGCTCGCAGAAATAAGCAAACCGGCATTGATGGTACCGGTCGAGTTTAGACGGGGAAAGACGCATCTGGCGGCCAAACAGCGCCCGTGCCGTTTCGCTCGATTGCATGGCGAATGTTTCCGGCCGGACAGGCGAACAGATCCTCCGGTACCTGTCAGCATAGGCCCCGCCTTCCAGGAAAGCCCCCAGCGCCGCCGCCTGGGCCGATTGTTTATCTGCCGCCCCGCCGAACACGCGCAGCGCCGTTTTTTCGTTCAGCGCGTAAAAATCCATCGGCTCTGCCGAAGCCTTCCGGCAGTCCGCCTGCGGGAAAATGGACAAAACCTCCCGCACGATTACCGAAGGAGCCATCGGATTCCCCTCGGCAGACTCCTGTGACCAGGACAAAAACAACCCGTCACTGGCGCAGGTCATGGCCGTATAGGCAAAATACCGCTCCTCTAACACCCGTATCTCAAAAGGCTCCGACACGGTCAATCCCGCGCAAAGAAGCTGTTCCCGCTCTCGTTCGGACAAAATGCCAACCCGGCTCACCAAAGCGGGGAAAAAACCGTCGTTGGCCCCAATCACAAAGACATAGCGAGGCGCATTGGGGCGAATTCGATCAGCAGTGCCGATAGTAACCACATCCAGTGCTTGTGGAATCTGTCCCAGGTCGGCGGTAAGCAGCGTCAGGCGCATCAGTTCGCAGTGTTTTGCCAGCGCATACGCCTGATCTCCCAGCACCAGCGCATACTGATCCCACAAATCCATCATACCGTCAAAAAGGCCTCTCACACTGTCCCGTTCTGCTCTGTCCTCCTGGATGTCCTGTTTTTTGAGCTGCTCCAGAATTTTGGCTTCTCGCAGATATTCATACAGCGCCACGACCAGTTCCCGTCCGCTGCAGATGCGAATCTTTTCCCGCAGAGAGCGCAAAGGGTTCATCAGCTTTTGCCGCAGGGACTCAATCCGTTCCAACTTTAAGGCGTCCTCTTCCCGCATCTTTCCGAAGCCGGACGGATTCCACAAAAACGGCTCTTCCCAGCGAGCGCCGCTGATATCCCAGACATAGGCGTATTGTTCCAGCTCTCCGATTTGCTCCAGCGAAAAATCCAACAGCCCTGTTTTCAAAAGGGTAAACAGATCATCACTGTGAAAACGGCTTTTGGCCGCCTCCATGGCCGACAGCACCGCGGCGGTCAACGGCTGTGCCGCCACATCAAAGCGTTCATCCATAAAATACGGGATTTCATAATCGGCAAAGCTTGCATGGATCGGCTGCAAATACGCCTCCAAATCCCGCCCGATCACCGCGATATCACGGTATCGGCACCCCTCTTCCCGCACCAGATGGGAAATGCGGGCCGCCACCCATTCCATTTCTTCGTAGGGGGTCCGGCAGGGCGTCAGCCGGATACCGTCCGATTCCGACTCCGTCTTTCCGTTTTCCCGGAACAGATTCTCTTCCAGCCGGGTCAAAGCAAGCGTATGAAAACGCATCGGTTCCCGCAAAATCACCGGCGTTTCCACCGGGACCCCGTTTTTCCTTGCCAGTTCCATCAGGCGGGCCGCCGTCCGGCAGGAGGGGGTAAAAAGTCCATATCCCTCTGACCGGTCGAACAAACTGTCAGTACAAAGGGAAAAGGTCACCGACGAGGCGGTTTTCATCAATTCTTCCAGCAAGGCGAACTCCCCTGCCATGAAGCCCTTAAACGAATCCACAAATACGGCGTATCCTTCGAAAATCGGATGTCCTTTCAGCTGTTCCAGCGCGTAGTCGAGCTGATTTTTCTGCTCTCCGAAAGAGGTAGCCAGCAGATTGTCGTAAGTTTCGTAGATTAAGAGAAGTTCCTCTATTTTTTCAGCAAACGCGTCCTTGGCAAGCCGGCTTTTGGCATCCCGCAGCGCCTGCGGAGCGATGCCCACTGTACGGAACTCTTCCATCTGCCGGGTCAGAGCCGCGATGGCCGCTCCGCTGCGGCTGCTTTTTTGATATCGCCGCAAAGAGCCTTTGAGCTGCTCCAGGGCCAGATGCATCATCAGATAGTGGGCCGCCTCTTCCGGCGCCTGCCGGGCGGTACCGCCCAGTTCCCGGAAAATCCGGTCGCAAAGGCGGGTAAAGCTATAGACCTCCACCCGAAGCGCCGACGAAACATCCAGCGCTCTGCGCACCGCCTTTTCCATTTCAAGAGAATATTGTTCCGGCACCAGCAGCAATACTTTCTGCCCGGCCAAAGCAGCTTTCCCAGCTTCCTCCAACACGCGGGAGGTTTTCCCCGTACCGGCCGTACCCAGAATCCATCGGACCATGGCGTTTCCTCCAAACCGAAAAACAGGGCTTGCAATCGCTCACAAGCCCCTTGTTTTATCATCCTGTTGCTTTTGTTTATTTGATCTTCGCTTTTTTGCGGATAAATTCTGCCAGCAGTTGTGCCGTATCGTCGTAACCCAAAATGGAGGAATCCACCGAAAGATCATAGTTCAGCAGATCGTCCCACTTCTGGTTGGTGTAAAAATAGTAATAGCTTGCCCTGGTTTTATCCGTTTTTGCAATCAGATCTTTCGCTTGTTTCACATCCAGATGATACAGCTCCATAATCCGTTTCTGACGCACTTCAAACGGAGCATGCACGAACAGATTGACATGGCAGGGATGGTCCGACAGGATATCGTCCGCGCATCGGCCAATGATAACGCAGTTTTTCTCTGCCGCTTCTTTCCGAATGACGTCTGCCTGGATGGCAAACAGCCTGTCATTGGTCAGCACGTTCGGATAGCTGAACGGGGCTGAATAATTTCCGTAAGCCGCCGTAGAAAGCGCGTAAAGATAGCTTTTTTCCGGTTTTTCGTCCGCTTTTTCAAAAGTCTTTTCACTGATTCCGCTTTTTTGAGCCGCCAGAGACAGCAGCTCTTTGTCCAAATAAGCGATATCCAGTATTGCCGCCAGCCGCTTTCCAATTTCACGACCGCCGCTGCCAAACTGCCTGTTGATGGTTACCACAAAAGGATTACTCATAGCTTATGCCTCCTTCTAAAAAGATTTTCAAGTTCTTTTCTATTTTTATTATAGCACTTTTCCCTAAATTTACAAGGCTTCTTCCTCGTCCAATGGTAAAATAAACCAAAAATCGCTGCCCTTTTCCTGCTCGCTTTCCACTCCGAAAGCAGCTCCATGCAGCTTCAGGATTTCTTTGACGATGGAAAGGCCCAATCCTGTGCCGATGACTGCACGCCGATGGGGTGTTTTTTTACTGTAATAACGCTCCCATATGCCGTCCATCTCCTCCGGAGGGATACCGATACCATAATCCACCACATCTATGCGCACCTGGGATTCGGTAACATGCTGGCGAACGGTAACTTTCTTTCCTTCTCCGGTAAAGGAAATGGCGTTATTGATCAGATTGTATATCACCTGGCCGATTTTGACCTGATCCGCCCAGACCCAGGCATCCTGTTGGGCCTCAAACTCCACCGTATATCCCTGTTGTTCCACCAGCTTCTGATAACGGGACAGCATTTTCCGGACCTCTTCTGTCAGATTGAACCTCGTTTTTTCCATCCTCCGAACACCGGCTTCCACCTGCGAAAGATCCAGAAGATCGTCCACCAGTAAGCTCAGACGCTGCGCTTCGTCTACGATGATCTGGATGTTTTCCGGTGTATTTTCCCCCGGGATATCCCGCATCACTTCTCCATATCCGATGATCATCGTCAACGGTGTGCGCAGGTCATGTGAAACGTTCGCCACCAAGTCTTTTCGAAGCTGGTCTACTCTTCCCAAAGCCTGGGCAGTTACGTTGAGCGTATCGCTCAGTTCGATGATTTCCCGGTAGCCGCGCCCGCCAAATGACACTTCATAATTGCCTTTCGCCAGTTCTTTGGAAGAGCGGTTGATATCCTCAATCGGCTTGGCAATAAAGTGGGACATCCAAGCCGCCAAAAGGGCCGACAGTGCGAAAAACAGCACGCCGACGAAAATGATCTGTACCCGAAGGATTTTTTCAGTGGCGCTCAGCGGCGTAATTCTGACGCTGATACCGATCATAACAGGCGTTCCGTCTTGTTTGAAAACAATCTGGAAGTAAGAAAGGCTTTGCTGAACCTGATTGGAAGAAAAAATCGGTTTTTCCTGCCAGGGGCGCTTTTTGTTCTTTGCGTAGGAATCATCTGTGCGTGGCTCTTCCGGAAGTTCAGACGGGGTCTCCTTGCTGCTTTCGTTAAAATATATCATTTTTGTGCCGCCTTTTTCCTGCACTTTTTGGAACAACGCGGCTTTGGCCTGTTCGTCCAATTCCTGCAAAGAACAATAGCGGAACTTCCCGCTTTCCTGCAGCTGCGCTCCGTCCGAACCGATCAGATGCACGCAGATATCTCCTGATTCCGTTACGCTGCCTAAAAGGTCTGTCAAATCTTCGCTGTCAATATTGTCCGCGATGGTCTGGCTGCAGCTTCGGACCTCGTTTTCCTTGATCATTTGATAAAATTCATCCAGAAACACCGTCTGAAGCAGCCATAAAACGATCAGGATACAAACAGAAAAGACTGCCAGACAGGAAAATATTTTCCCTTTTACACTAATCTTGCTCCATCGCAAAACGATACCCTACCCCTCGCAGCGTTACGATGCTGGAACTGTATGGCCCCAAACTTTTCCGCAAAAGCTTGATATGCGTATCCAGCGTTCTCGCGTCGCCATAATAGTCATATCCCCACACTTCGTTGATCAGCTTTTCCCTTGTCAGCGCAATGCCCCGGTTCCGCACCATGTA
>DFDW01000009.1 GCA_002369315.1 Ruminococcaceae bacterium UBA3818
CCTCCTCGTAGCCGGAGGTGCCGTTAAACTGCCCGGCGCCATACAATCCCGCCACTGTTTTAAATTCCAGCGATGGCTTTAACGCCAGCGGATCCACCGAATCGTATTCGATGGCATAGGCGTTTCGCATGACCTTTACTTTTTCAAATCCTTTGATGGTGCGGTAAAAAGCCAGCTGTACATCTTCCGGTAAAGAAGAACTCATGCCCTGCAGGTAAATTTCCTCGGTATCCAGCCCCATGGGCTCCACGAAGATTTGGTGCCGCGGCTTGTCGGCAAAGCGCACCACTTTATCCTCGATACTGGGACAATAGCGGGGGCCGATGCCTTCGATCTTGCCGCCGTACAAGGGGGAACGGTGGATGTTCTGCCGAATGACCTGGTGCGTTTGCTCGTTGGTATAGGCAATGTGGCAAATGGCCTGATTCTGCAATTTCTCTTTTGTTTCAAAAGAGAAAGGAGTGATGGGATCGTCGCCCTCCTGCGGTTCCAGCTGGGAAAAATCTATGCTGGAACGGTGGACCCGCGCAGGTGTGCCGGTTTTAAAGCGCCGCAGAGGGATACCGAGCGCCAGCAGCGATTCGCTCAAGCGGCTGGCGGCATGCAGCCCGTCGGGTCCGCTTTCATAGGATACATCTCCCACAAAGATACGGCCCCGCAAAAAAGTGCCGGTGCAGAGAATCGCCGCTTTCACCTTGTGCACCGCGCCCAGATGGGTGACCACCGATTCGATTCTGCCGTTTTTTGCGCGTATTTCGATAATTTCGGCCTGTTTCAGGTCGAGATTTTCCTGCTGTTCGACGACACGCTTCATATAAACATGGTAGCGCTGCCGGTCCGCCTGCACCCGCAAGGAGTGAACGGCGGGACCTTTCCCGCGGTTGAGCATCCGGCTTTGGATAAAGGTAGCGTCCGCCGCCTTGCCCATTTGTCCGCCCAATGCGTCGATCTCCCGCACCAGATGTCCCTTGGCTGTACCGCCGATAGACGGGTTGCAGGGCATGTTGGCAAGACCGTCCAGAGAAATGGTAAACAGCGCGGTCGATACACCCAGCCGGGCGGCAGCCAGCGCCGCTTCCACTCCGGCATGCCCCGCGCCGATAACTGCCAGATCATAGCTTTGGGCCTCATAGGTTTCCAAATAAAATCCCTCCTGTCAGAGATTTGCGATTTCTTATTTTCCCACGCAAAATTGGGCGAACACCGCGTCTACCACTGCGTCGGAGGCCTTTCGGCCGGTGAGTTCCAACAGCGGCCCGATGGCTTCATCCAGACAGACGGTCACCGCGTCCAGCGTAACGCCCGATTCCACCGCCCGCAGCGCTTCTTCCAATGCCGCCGCCGCTTTCTGCAGGCAGCCCCGCTGCCGTTCGTTGGCCAAAAGGGGTGCCGCCGGGTCCACATCGGATAGATGGAGCAGATCGGCAATCGCCCGGACCAGGGATTCAGCCCCTTCGCCGGTGCGGGCAGAGATTTCCACTGTGCGGCTGACAAGGCCGCGAAGTCTGTTTTCATCCAATTGCGCAGGCAGATCGGATTTGTTGAGTACCGCGATGGCCGGACGTCCGTCCAGTTCGGACAAAAGCGACAGATCCCCTTCGCCCAAAGGCTCGGAACGGTCCAGCACAGCCAGTACCAGTTGTGCGGATTCCAGACGGCGGCGGGCCAGAGCAACGCCGGCCTGCTCCACCGGATCATCGGTGTCCCGGATGCCGGCGGTGTCCGCCAGCCGCAAAACAATTTCGCCGGCCCGTACCGTCTCCTCCACCACGTCCCGGGTCGTTCCGGGAATAGCGGTAACGATGCTTTTCTGCGTGCCGGCCAGCAGGTTCATCAGGGTGGATTTGCCCACGTTGGGCCGTCCGATGATGGCGGTGTCCACCCCCTCGCGCAGGATGCGCCCGGCGTCATAGCTGCCCAGCAGCGCCCGGCATTCCGACAGGCTGCGGCGCAAGGCCGCCGCCAAAGACGCCGGTTCTACCGATTCCATGTCCTCATCCGGATAATCATTCCACGCGGCCAGATGCGCGGCCAGATCAATGAGCGTCTCGGCAATGCCGTCGATTTTTCGGGAAAGCACACCGTCCCGTCCGGCCAGCGCCGCCCGGGCCGCCTGGCGGCCGGAAGCACCGATAAGATCCATGACGGATTCAGCCTGGGCAAGGGAAACTTTACCGTTTAAATAGGCGCGCTTGGTAAATTCTCCCGGCTGCGCGAGTACGGCGCCATGATCCAGCGCCGCCCGCAGCGCCCGCTGCACCAGATACATTCCGCCATGGCAGGATAACTCCACTACGTCCTCACCGGTATAGCTGCGGGGCGCGCGGAACACAGTTGCCACCACCTCGTCAAAATCACCGTCCTGGTCATGCAGACGGCCATAATGAGCAGTGTAGCCACGGGAAGAGGACAGCGCCTTTCCGCCGGCGGGGGAGAAAATTGCCTCGGCGGTTTGGACTGCGTCCGGACCCGAGATGCGGATCACACCGATGCCCCCGACACCTAATGGTGTAGCAATGGCGGCGATGGTAGATGGCTGCCAGTTCATGGAATCGCTCCTTTGTAAAAACGGGCTGCCCCCGGCTCCTTGGCAGAAAGGGAGAAGCTCTTTGATTTTTGCTTTATTATAGCAGGGTTTTGCCCCTGCCGCAACGCTGTTTTGCGCCGGCTTACCCCTTTCAGGAAAAAGAAACCGAACGCTTTGCCATCTTTTGAAAAAAGGCGGACCAAGCAAAAAAGCAGTACGCTGACGAAAAGAGAGAATCCTCTTTGGGCAGGGCAGGGTGGAATCGGTTTGGTTGCACTGGGGTGAAAATTATGCTATGATGCGGGTGGAAAACAACATGAAAAGGAGGAAGCGGCATGCAGCAGAAAAGCGTTACCTGGACCATTGGAAAACAGAAGAATATTGCGTTGATCGCCCACGATAGTCAAAAGCCGGTTATTATCCAATGGTGTGAAGAGCACAAGGATATTCTAAAGGAGCATTTCCTTTACGGTACCGGAACGACCGCCCGGATGATCACCGACCGCACCGGCCTGCCGGTACGGGGATACAACAGCGGCCCTTTGGGGGGAGACCTGCAGATCGGCGCTAAAATCGTGGAGGGAAAGATTGATTTCGTCATCTTTTTTTCCGATCCGCTGACAGCGCAGCCCCACGACCCGGATGTCAAGGCGCTGTTGCGTATCGCACAGGTTTATGATATCCCCATTGCCAACAACAAAGCGACGGCGGATTTTCTGATTACATCCGCATTGATGAAAGTGGAATACGACCATGAGGTGGTCGATTTTAAAAGTGCGGTGGCGCAGCGGGCGCAGACGCTGTAAATTTTGATCGGAATACTTGCCAGGCAGGCTCTTTGTCCCACAAGACAGGTGCCTGCTTTTCTTTTGCAGGCCAGATAACAGAGAACAGGCGTAAAAATTGCAAATTTTTACGACAAAAAATTCCGAAAAAGATTGTCCGGCGCCAGCCGGATGGATATAATAAAAAGTGGTTATTTTAAAAAAAGGGGGAGCAGCATGAACCTGCAGCATTTAAAATACGCGGTAGAAGTGGAAAAAACCGGTTCAATTACCCAAGCGGCTGAAAATCTTTATATGGGCCAGCCGAATCTGAGTAAAGCTATCAAAGAACTGGAAGGAACACTGGGTGTTGTTATTTTTAAGCGAACCTCTAAAGGCGTGCTGCCCACCGAGCAGGGAAAAGAATTTCTGCGCTATGCCAAAAGCATCCTGGACCAGGTGGAACGAATGGAAGACCTTTACCGCTCCGGCGGGGAAGGGAGGCTGCACTTTTCCGCGGCGGTTCCCCGTGCCAGCTATATTGCGCATGCGTTCGCCAAGTTCCTTGCGGAATTGGATCAGTCCCAGCAGTTAGATGTCAATTTCAAAGAGACCAACGCGACAGAAGCCATCCATAGCGTGGCTGAGCGGGAGAGCAAACTGGGCGTGATTCGTTACCAGGCCATTCACGAAGGGTATTTTCAGAATCTGCTGGAAGATAAGGCGATTTGTTCCCACCCTTTGTGGGAGTTTACCTATCAGCTGCTGTTTTCCAAAAACCATCCTTTGGCCGGCGCAGAATCGATCACGCCGGATGATTTGCAAAAATATGTGGAGATTCTCCACGGCGATGTAACGGTCCCCAGCCTTTCGGTAATGGGAAAAGCTCACCCGCAGGAGGACCGGCATGCCAAAAAGAAAATCCGGATTTACGAGCGAGGCAGCCAGTTTGATCTTTTATGCCAGGTGCCGGATACGTTCATGTGGGTGTCCCCCATGCCGCAGGCCGTGCTGGACCGGCATGGCCTGCGGCAGCGCAGATGCGATGTGATCGATTTGCGCATGCGGGATGTTTTGATTTATCCGGAGGGATATCAGCTGAGCGCGCTGGATAAATCTTTTGTCCAAAAAGTAGAGCAGGTAAGGGATGAAATCGTTCAAAACCAGGGAAAAGCATAACGCCATGCCTTTTTTATATTTGCCTTTCCAAAAAATCGGGTTAGAATAAAAGCATGAGCCAGCCCCTTGGCTCCGAAAAGAAATCCGGCCCGGCAGCTTGGCTGCCGGCGCACAGGAAAAGCCTCCGTAAGCGATAAAAAAGCACGCTTTTAAGAGCGTGCTTTTTTATTTTGGAAAAGTTTCTGCCGAAAGCGGCGGTAAACGGGAAAAGCTGATCCATGTAAAAAATAACATAGGACTATATAAATTATATATTACACAGGGAAAAAACTATTTGTTAAAATAATAACAAAGAAAGAGGAACCCGCATAAAAAAGGGAAAAATCCTCTTTTCAAGGGGCTTTGCCAAACCAAAAGGCAGGGGATGAGCGAGTTTGGCATAAATTTTAATCCGCTGCAGACAACAAAGGACAAGTACAAACGCGAAGGAGGATTTTTTACATGCAAAAGAAAGAGGAAAAATTTGAGAAAAAATCTGAAAAAGTCGTTCCAATGGATACTTTCGAAATGGTAGACCGGCTGGTGGAAAATGCGCAGCAGGCCTTGAAAGAGTACATGGAATTAAATCAGGAGCAGGTGGATAAAATCGTCCACGCCATGACCCTGGCCGGCCTGGATAAACATATGGTGCTGGCAAAGATGGCCTATGAAGAGACCGGACGCGGCGTAATGGAAGATAAGGTCATCAAAAATATTTTCTCCACCGAATATATCTGGCACAGCATCAAAAAACAGAAAACCGTCGGCGTCATCGACGAAAACGAGATGGAAGGCTATGTGGAAGTGGCCGAGCCGGTGGGAGTGGTTGCCGGTGTTACGCCGGTGACCAATCCGACCTCCACCACCATGTTCAAATCCCTGATCTGCGCCAAAACCCGCAACCCCATCATTTTCGGGTTTCACCCGTCGGCGCAGAAATGTTCGGCAGAAGCGGCGCGCGTTCTGCGTGACGCAGCCATCAAGGCCGGCGCGCCGGAACACTGCATTCAGTGGATCGAGACCCCCTCGCTGGAAGCGACTTCCGCTTTGATGAACCATCGGGGCGTATCGCTGATTCTGGCCACCGGAGGTTCCGGTATGGTCAAATCCGCTTACAGCGCCGGTAAGCCCGCGTTGGGCGTAGGTCCCGGCAACGTGCCCTGCTACATCAATAAAAACGTGGATCTGGAGCGGGCCTGCACCGACCTGATTATCTCCAAAACCTTTGATAACGGCATGATCTGCGCTTCTGAGCAGGCGGTCATCGTGGACAAGGAGATCAAGGACCGCTTTGAGAAGATCATGAAAGAGAATAACTGCTACTTCCTCGATCCCAAAGAAACGGAACTGGTTACAAAATACGTCATCAATCTGGATAAGATGGCGGTCAACCCGGCAATCGTCGGACATCCGGCGGAGGAAATTGCCAAAAACGCCGGGGTGGAAGTACCTGCCGGCACCAAAATTCTGCTGGCCCCTCTGCCGGAGCCTTCCCGCGAATACCCGCTGAGCCTGGAAAAGCTGTCTCCGGTGCTGGCTTACTTTGTCTGCGAGGATGAAAAGCAAGGCTTCCAGTACGCCAAAGCCATGCTGGAACTGGGTGGTCTGGGCCACTCGGCCGTCATCCATTCCGACGACCATGACCTGTGCGTCAAATACGGAGAGGAAATGAAAGTCGGCCGCGTAATCGCGAACTCTCCCTCTTCGCAGGGCGCCATCGGCGATATTTACAACACCAACACCCCGTCTCTGACTCTGGGATGCGGATCTTTCGGCCGCAACTCCACCACCTCTAACGTGTCTTCGGTCAACCTGATCAACAAAAAGCGTATCGCGCAGAGGAGGGTCAATATGCAGTGGTTCAAAATTCCGCCGAAAATTTATTTTGAAAGAGATTCGGTTCAGTATCTGCAGGCTATGCCCAACATTTCCCGGGCGTTTATCGTCTCCGACCCCATGATGGTCAAACTGGGCTATGTGGATAAGGTCCTTTACTACCTGAGAAAGCGCGAGAGCTACTGCCATTGTGAGATTTTCTCCGAAGTAGAGCCCGACCCGTCGGTCGAAACCATTCAGAACGGCGTGCGCGCCATGAACGCGTTCCAGCCGGACGTGATCATCGCTCTGGGCGGCGGCTCTGCCATCGACGCGGCCAAAGGCATGTGGCTGTTCTATGAGAATCCCGAAACCAGCTTTGACGGACTGCGCTTAAAATTCATGGATATCCGCAAACGCGCGTTCCACTTCCCGAACCTGGGCAAAAAGACTCAAATGGTCGCCATTCCCACCACTTCCGGTACCGGCAGTGAGGTGACCTCTTTCTCGGTCATCACCGACAAGAAAAACGGCAACATCAAATATCCGCTGGCGGATTACGAGCTGACCCCGGACGTTGCCATCATCGACCCGCAGTTTGTTTCCACCATGCCCAAATCCATCACGGCGGATACCGGTATGGATGTGCTGACCCACGCCATTGAGGCGTATGTCTCGGTTATGGCTACCGATTATACCGACGGCCTTGCCATCAAAGCCATCGAGCTGATTTTCGACTATCTGCCCCGCAGCTGGCGTGACGCCAACGATACCGAGGCCCGGGAGAAAGTCCACAATGCTTCCTGCATCGCCGGAATGGCATTTTCCAACGCGTTTTTGGGCATCAACCACTCGCTGGCGCATAAACTGGGCGGCGAATTCCATATCCCGCATGGCCGCGCCAATGCAGTTTTGCTGCCTTATGTCATCGCCTATAACGCCAAGAAACCTTCGAAGTTTACAATTTTCCCGAAATATGATAAATTTGTAGCAGATAAACGCTATGCGCAGATCGCCCGGTATCTGGGCCTGGGCGGCAAAACCCAGGAGGAGCAGATCGCGAACCTGATTGCCGCTATCCGCAACCTGATGAAAGAGCTGAATGTTCCCATGAGCATCCGCGAATGCGGCGTGGACGAAAAGACTTTCCTGGAGGCGCTTCCTGGCCTGTCCGAGCGGGCGTTCGAAGACCAGTGCACGACCGCCAATCCCCGGTACCCGTTGGTCAGCGAGCTGGCGGAAATCTATCGTCAAGCATACTACGGAGAATAAGGAGACGTTGCAATGAACATCTATGTCTGTGTAGGCAGTTCCTGCCATCTGAAAGGTTCCTATCAGATCATTGAGTTGATGAAAAAGGCGCTGGAAGACAATGGGCTTACCGATCAGGTGAATCTGAGCGCCGCTTTCTGCCTGGGCAAATGCACCCATGGCGTAACCATCAAAGTGGACGATGAGATCATCACCGGCGTTTCGCCGGAGACCTTCCCGGAGATTTTCCAAAAATATGTACTGACGCCGATAAAGGGGTAAAGCGGGCATGACCAGATACCTGAAATTAAAAAAATCCAACTGTAAGAACTGCTATAAATGTATCCGGCACTGCCCGGTCAAATCCATTAAATTTTCCAACCATCAGGCCAATATTGTGGAGGATGAGTGTATCCTGTGCGGGCAGTGTTTTGTCAACTGTCCGCAGAATGCGAAAGAAATCCGCAATGATGTCGAAGCCGCTCGGGCGCTGATCGCGTCCGGCGCGCCGGTGTATGTGAGCCTGGCGCCTTCCTTTGTGGCCAATTACCCGGATGTGGGCATCGGCGCGATGGAAGCGGCATTGCAGAAACTGGGCTTTGCCGCGGCGGAAGAAACCGCCATCGGCGCCACGCTGGTCAAGCGGGAGTATGAGCGGCTGGTGCGGGAGGGTAAGCAGGAAGTGATCATTTCCTCCTGCTGCCATTCGGTAAACCTGTTGATTCAAAAATACTATCCCGAGGCCCTGCCTTACCTTGCAAAGGTAGAGTCGCCGATGCTGGCCCATTGCCGTTTGATCAAAGAACAGCACCCCGGGGCAAAAACTGTGTTCATTGGCCCGTGTATTTCCAAAAAAGCGGAGGCGGAAGCCTACGAAGGTATCGTGGACTGTGTCCTGACCTTTGAGGAATTAAGCGAATGGATGGCGGGCGAGCAGATCGTGCCGGTGAAAGAGCAGGAGAAAAACGACGAGAGCCGCGCCCGTCTGTTCCCGACTTCCGGCGGAATTCTGCGCACCATGGATTGGGATGAGGACGGCGGTTATAGCCGCCTGACCATTGACGGGACGGAAAACTGCATCCATGCCCTCAAGGAGATCATGGACGGTACCTTGTCCAACTGCTTTATTGAGATGAGCGCCTGCGCGGGCAGCTGCGTTGGCGGGCCGGCGATGGAAAGACTTCATCGTTCTCCGGTCGGCGACTTTTTGGCTGTGGACCGGTACGCCGGCAAAGAGGATTTTGCGGTGGAAGCGCCAAAAGGATCGCTGAAAAAAGAGATCCCTTACCTGGGACTGAACCGGCAGATGCCTGGCAGCCGTGCAATTGAGGAAATTCTGCGCCGAATGGGCAAGACCTCCCCGGCGGATGAGCTCAACTGCGGCAGCTGCGGTTATGATACCTGCCGGGAAAAAGCGGTGGCGGTCTATTGGGGCAAGGCGGATTTGACCATGTGCCTGCCGTTTTTAAAAGAAAAGGCCGAAACCTTCTCCGATACCATCATCCGCAATTCCCCCAACGGCATCATTGTACTCAACGAATCGCTGGAGGTGCAGCAGATCAACGGCGCTGCCTGTGATATTCTGCGCCTGTCCCGCCCGTCGGATATCATGGGGGACCAGGTGGTTCGGGTGCTGGATCCCCAGCTTTTCTTCGAAGTGATTCAGACCGGCCGAGATGTGCGCGATAAGCGGATGTTTTTGGCGGAGTACCAGAAATATGTGGAAATGACAGTCGTTTATGATAAGAGCTACCGGGTCCTGCTGGTGCTGATGCGGGATATCACCGAAGAAGAGCATCAGCGGGCGCAGAAAGAAAATGTGCGCAAGCAAACGGTGGAGATCACCGACCAGGTAGTTGCCAAGCAGATGCGGATCGTACAGGAAATCGCGTCGCTTTTGGGCGAGACGACCGCTGAAACCAAAATTGCGCTGACCAATCTGAAGGAGTACTTAAACGATGAATAATCTTTGTGTAGACCTAGGTTGGCGCAGCATCAACAAACATGGCGAGCAGCTGTGCGGCGACCGGGTACAGATTATAGAGCCGTCTGCCGATTCGGTGGTTATGGTCCTGGCCGACGGTTTGGGAAGCGGGGTAAAAGCCAACATTCTTTCTACCCTGACGTCTAAAATCATCTCCACCATGATGGCCAGCAATATGGCGCTGGAAAACTGTGTGCAGACCATCGCGGATACGCTGCCGGTGTGCGAGGTGAGAAAGGTGGCCTATTCCACCTTCACCATCATCCGGATTGAGCATAACGAATACGCGGAACTGATTCAGTACGACAACCCGCTGGTCATCCTGCTTCGGGACGGCAAAAACTATGATTATGACAAAACCGCCATGGAAATCGGCGGTAAGACCATTTATAAATCCAAAATCAAACTGCAGGAAAACGACACGTTCATCACCACCAGCGACGGCGCGATTCACGCCGGAGTGGGGATGTCCTTAAACTTTGGCTGGCAGCGGGAAAATATCATCGAGTTCATGGAAATGATCTACGATAAGGATTTTACCGCTAAAACCCTGGCCACCATCCTGCTGGATGAATGTAATAAGCTTTACGGCTATCAGCCCGGAGATGATACCACTGTCAGCGTAATGAAAGTGCGGCAGCGCCGGCAGGTGAATCTGATGATCGGGCCGCCTACCGACCCGGCAGACGACGAAAAAATGATGGGCCTGTTCTTCTCCAAAGAGGGTAAGCATATCGTCTGCGGCGGTACGACCTCCATGGTGGCGGCGCGTTTCCTGCACCAGACGGTGCAGCCGAATCTGGGTTATCTGGATCCGGAGATCCCGCCCACCGCGACCATCAAGGGAGTGGATCTGGTAACCGAAGGGGTCATCACCATCAGCCGTGTGCTGACCTATGCGAAAAGCTATCTGGAAGCAAACGAGGATTATTCCAAATGGAGTTACAAACAGGATGGCGCCTCCCAGATTTCCCGTCTGCTGTTTGAAGAAGCCACAGACATCAATTTCTATGTGGGCCGTGCGGTGAATCCCGCCCACCAGAATCCAGACCTGCCAATCAATTTCAATATCAAAATGCGATTGGTGGACGAGTTGTCCGATGCGCTCAAACAGATGGGTAAGCGAATTAAGGTCAGCTATTTTTAAGGGGGATGGGTATGAGAAAATTTGATACCAAAGTGCAGTATTTAAAGTACAAGGTCCTGCGGGAGGTGGCGCGTCACGCTTTTGAGGACCGGCTGATGGACGCTTATATCGATATCCCCTATACCATCGTGCCGGGCAATGAGCCCACGATGCGCTGCTGCGTGTATAAAGAGCGGGCCATTGTCAACGAGCGCATCCATATGGCCATGGGCGGATACAAGGAAAATCCCAATGTGATTGAGGTAATCAGCATTGCCTGCGACGAATGCCCCATGGGCGGCTATGAGGTCACAGAGTCCTGCCGCGGCTGCCTGGCGCACCGCTGTGAGGATGTTTGCCCCCGCCACGCGATCAGCTTCGATGAGCACCAGAAAGCGCATATCGATAAAGAAAAGTGCGTGAACTGCGGGCGCTGCGCTAAGGTATGCCCGTATAGCGCTATCAGCAACAAACGCCGCCCCTGCGAGATCGCCTGCAAGGTGGACGCGATTTCCACCAGCGCAGAATCGAAAGCGGCGCAGATCGACAACAGCAAGTGCATTTCCTGCGGTTCCTGCGTTTATATGTGTCCGTGGGGCGCCATTGTTGACAAATCGTTCATTGTCGACGTTGTGAAGATGCTCAAAGAAAGCGACAACAACCAGAACTATAAAGTCTATGCGGTGGTGGCTCCCTCCATTTCCGGACAGTTTTCCTACGCAAAGCTGGGCCAGGTAATTACCGCGATCAAAAAGCTGGGCTTCCACAGTGTGGTGGAGGTTGCGCTGGGCGCCGATATGGTTGCCTATTCCGAAGCGGCGGAACTGGCGGAAAAAGGATTTTTGACCAGCTCCTGCTGCCCGGCTTTCGTAGACTATATCCACAAAAAATTCCCTCAGATGAAGGAGCATGTCTCTCATAATCTTTCGCCCATGGGAGCCATCGGACAGTATATCAAAGAGATCGACCCGACCGCAAAGATTGTGTTTATCGGGCCCTGCACCGCCAAAAAGATGGAATTTCAAAAAGAAACCGTGTCGCCGTATATCGACGCCGTGCTGACCTTTGAGGAGCTGCAGGCGCTGTTCGACAGCCGGGATATGGAAATTTCCGAACTGGAAGAGGATGTGTTGGATAACGCCTCTTATTACGGACGTATTTTCGCCCGGTCCGGTGGTTTGTCCGACGCGGTGGCGCAGGCGCTCAAGGAACAGGGTCTGGACTTTGAGGCCAAACCAGTGGCCTGCGACGGTATCGAAGCTTGCCGGATGGCTTTGCTAAAAGCCTCCAAGAATGTTTTGCCCGGCAATTTTATTGAAGGAATGGCCTGCATCGGCGGATGCATCGGCGGCGCCGGCTGCCTGACCCACGAAGAGAAGAATAAGGCAGAGGTGGACAAATACGGCCGGGAAGCGTATGAAAAAACGATCAGCGAAGCAATCGGCGTTTTGAAATAAAGCGGTATTTGGCTGAACCTGTTCGCCTAAAAGAAAAAACGGCTTTGCAGCATTGCTGCAAAGCCGTTTTTCATCTCTTAACGAATGTTCGGATATCGGGTCAGGCCATGTTGGGTGCAATACAAAAACAGCGTTCCGCCGGGAAACAGAGGAAACCGGAAAGAGGGATTCTGCTCCGGGTATAAGCGGGTAAAAAAGATCTGTTCGTTTTTTACATAGGCGGCGAAAGAGAGAAAATGACCCTTTTCCATCGGATGATCCGCCGTGATAAAATATTCGCCGTCGATTTGCTCGATCATAATGGCGGGACCATCTTCCCGCGGCAGGGGGGAAAGGGGCTCCAGTTTGCGCCCGCAGCAGAAAACAGATGCGCCGCCGGTGCTGAACAGAATGTTCCCGCAGGCGGGGCAGACATAAAACCGTGTCCGTGCCAGGTTGCCGCTGTCCGGCTGATTGAGAGAAATTTCTCCCTCCATCAGCTGCGCCATATCCACTCCCAGGATGACCGACAGATCCGGCCATAAAGAGAGATCGGGACAGCCCAGGCCACACTCCCATTTCGATACAGTTTTATTGGTGATATTCAAAGCGTCTGCGATTTGCTGTTGGGTCAGTCCTTTTTCCCTGCGCAGCCGGGCGATTAATTTCCCGATTTTGATACAATCCAAAAAATCCCTCCGTTCCCGCAGCGTGAAAACCAACTTTGGTCCGCGGCTTTTCTGCTTTCATTTTAACAGACCGCCAAAAGCAAAGCAATCCACGCTTCGTAGACCGGACGGAATCGAAGAATCATTCGCGAAAATTTTGCCGGCGGCGAAAATGCAGGAAAAAGAGGGTGTGCAGGCTGGCCACAGCAATCCATCCAATGCCGGTGGCAATTGCGATTGCACCCAGCCGCAGCCGACCAATCAGCAGATAGGAGAGAACGACGCGGATGGAAATATGAATCGTAGTGCCCAGCACCGGCAGGTTGATCCGACCGGTTCCGCGGAAATACCCCACAAAAGACGCACCCAGAAAGCAAAATAGGTAAAAGCAGGAGATCATACGTAAATAGAGAGTGCCCTGGACAAGTTCTTCCTGCCCGTTTGCGCAGTGTCAGCTCGTTTGGCTCCTGCAGGCAGCGCACCGCCGGCAGGCGATACAAATAGCTGTCCTGCGGGAGCTTCCGGGATATTCGGATTCCCCAGACATACAAATCAACCACAGACGTATGTTCCATCTTTACCATCCTTTTCTTTTCCTCTTCATCATAGCAGGAAGCAAGTCCAATCAAAAGGCCAGCGCCCAAAAACGTACCAAAGACAGACCACGCGGCAAAACACGGTCCTTTTTGGCAAATCCGTTTTTTCGGGGTATATTTGTGACGATTCTCTGCATATGATGTGGCAAGACGGGTTCCCGCGCTGCGGGAGCCGCATCCGCAGGGAGGGATTGGATTGAAAGGATTGCCTGAGGAACGGGCGGTTTCGCTGGGGTTGTATATGATAGAGAATAACGCCACGGTGCGCAGCGCGGCAAAAGCGTTTCATATCAGTAAAAGTACGGTACATAAAGACGTATCGGAACGGTTAAAAAAGATAAACCCCAATTTATATCGGCAGGTCAAAGAATTGATGGATACCAATAAACAAGAGCGGCATATTCGAGGTGGGATGGCGACAAAAAACAAATACGCCCGGGAAAAAAGAGGATGAAAAAAGCGCCGACAGGCGCTTTTTGTTTGGAAAAGCACCGCCTTTTTTCGGCGGTGTTTTTTCCGTCTGCAAAGGGATTCTTTGCTTTTGGCAGACTCTCAGGCGGCGAAAGCAATCAGCGGTATTCCTTGTTCAGAGAAAATCCACGCCCCCGCACCTCTTTCACCGCGCTGACGACCAAAAAAGCAGCCGGGTCGATTTCGTTGACCATCTGAGTCAGCCGGGGCAGCTCCCGGTTGGATACCACTGATAGAATCATCGGCAGTTCTGTCCGGCAGTAGCCGGTCTGCGCATGGATGAGAGTGGAGCCGCGGTCAAGCCGGCGGATGATCTGCTCGTTGATCTGTTCGTATTTTTCGCTGACGATTTTTACCTGTGTCCGGGACTGACCCATCAACAGCACCTTATCCAGTACCAGTGTATAGATCATGACCAGCAAAATGCCGTACAGAACCTGCTCTTTGTCGGAGAAGAGGATTTGCAGAAGCAAAATGGTAAAATCAAAGGCGTACATTGTGACCGAGACGGAAAGGCCGAATTTCTTGTTGAGCACCAGAGGCGGAATATCCATACCGCCGGTGGAGGCGCCAGCCCGGATAACGATCCCGATGGAAAAGCCGATCATCAAACCGGCGTAAACGGCGCACAGCAGACGGTCACCGGTCATTTGAGACAGCGCCGGTATTTTCTGGAACACCCCCAGAATGAATGGGTAAAAGAAGGTGCTGACCAAGGTGGTCAGCGCGAATTTTTTCCCCAGAATCCAAAGACCCAGCAAAAACATGGCAACATTAAAAACAGAGACAAAAACCGTTACCGGCAGCCCGAACTGATGGTAAAAGAACAAAGCCAAACCGGTGGTGCCGCCAGTAATCAGACCGGCAGGCAGAATAAACATGGTCACGCCCAAGGCGTAAATGGCGTTGCCCAGCAGGATCAGCGCCAGGTTGAGAAGATTTTTTGCCAACGTTTGATTGCTTTTCATGGTCAGGACCCTTTCTCTTGCTGTTTTCTTACTGTGTTATTTCGTTAAAGGGAAAAAGAAAAAGCAGACTGGTTTCAGTCTGCTTTTTCTTTTTATTTTTGAAAATAGAATGGCGTTTTCCATTTTTTCAGCCCTTTATCACAGCCTGCATTGCGGAAAGATCCGCTGCGGCTTTCATGTTAACAGGGAAAGGGGCAAAAGTCAAGCGTTAGTCGTCCGATTCGTAAAAACCCATCCGGGCCAGAGGGTCTACCCGAACACCGTCTTCAAACAACTCAAAGTGTAGATGCGGTTCCAGCGCGGTTTCCGCCAGATTGGTGTCGCCAACCTGGCCGATTTCGTCAGCGATGGAAACAGCCTGTCCCTCTACCACCAAAAGCTCTTCATCGAGACCGCAGTAGCGGCTGATCAGATCATCCGCGTGGGTGATTTCCACAACGGTACCCCACATCGGATCGTCTTTCACCGCAGAAACAACGCCGTCGGCCACTGCTCGTACAGGGGTCCCCCATTCCGCCTTAATATCGATGCCGTTGTGGGTGTGCCATTTGTTCAGGGTTTCGTCCTTGACCAGCTCCGTGCCGGAAAACAGGTGAAAAACCGTGTTTTCAACGGGAAGCAGAAAGGAGGAAACGCCGTAATTGGGCGCAATGGTATCCTGTGCGGATTCTTCGGAAACCACGGAAGATACTTCGGGCGCCGAGGAGGAAACAGGCGCACTGGAAGAGGAAGAGGATGGGCGGGATACATTGGAGACTTTTTGCTCTACCTGCTGTTCTTTTTGGGACACCGGCGTGCTGGAAGCGGTGTTTTGCAGGGCTGTGCCGGAAGCCGCTGGCGGCTGGGAAGTAAAAGAATCGATGGTCTTGTCCACGATGACCCAAGCGGCAGCGCCTGCTCCCAGTACGCAGACCGCCAAAGCAGCGTAAAAGCCTTTCCCCAGAAGGAATTTCCCCACGGGGCTTTCGGAAAAAGATTTTTTCATAGGATTTCCCTCAATTCATACAAAAATTTATGTTATCAAAAGTATGGCTTTTGGACGCATGATTTATGCACCATATTTTTATGGGAGCGGAAATCCGGAAAAAACCGGACGGAATTTGCCGTGGAATGGGCGAAAATACATAAATGTGATTCGGGCAGAGAAAATAGCAGTAAATGATTTTTTAAAGGAAAGGATGATTTTATTGTCTTGTACACCGCAGGAATACAATAAAATGAGCCAAAAAGCAGCCCCCAATTCCAAACTATGGCGCAATATGCTGTTGGCTTTTCTGGTTGGTGGCCTGATCTGCACCATAGGGCAGGGGGTTATGAGCTGGATGCAGGCGCTCGGCCTCAGCCGGGAAGACGGCGGCGCCATCACTTCTATTTCCCTGATTTTTTTAAGCGCGCTGCTGACAGGATTCAACTGCTATGATAATATTGCCAAACACGCGGGCGCGGGAACGCTGGTTCCCATCACCGGATTTGCCAACGCCATGGTCAGCCCGGCGCTGGAATTTAAGCGGGAAGGATTTATCCTGGGCGTAGGGGCAAAAATGTTTTCCATCGCCGGGCCTGTGATTCTGTATGGCAGTGCCGCATCGGTTGTTTATGGGCTGATTTTGGCGATTTTCGGTTAGGGGGAAAGATAAATGGCGGTAAAAACAGGGAACCATACCTATCTGCTGGAAAATACGCCTTCGGTATTGTCTTTTGGGGCAGTAGGATCCAAGAAAGAGTCAGAAGGGCCGTTGGGGCGGTATTTCGACGTCATCAATCCGGATTCCTCCTTTGGGGAAAGCAGCTGGGAAAAGGCCGAGAGTAAAATGGTGCAGATCAGCGTAGGGCAGGCCCTTTCCAAAGGAAATTTCGAAGCAGATCAAATCGATGTAGCCTTTGCGGGGGATCTTCTCAACCAATGCATCGGGTCGGCGTACGGCCTGCGGGACCTGGGGATCCCCTTTGTGGGGCTGTATGGTGCCTGCTCCACGATGGCGGAATCGCTGGCGCTGGCGGCGCTGTTTGTGGATACGGCTATCGCCAAAAAAGCGCTGGCGGTGACCTCCTCTCATTTTTGTTCCGCGGAACGGCAGTTCCGCTTCCCGCTGGAATACGGCGGACAGCGCCCGCCCACCGCGCAGTGGACTGTGACCGGGTCCGGCGCGTGCGTTGTCGGTGAGTCGGACGCTGCGCCTTTCGTGCGGGCAGTGACCATCGGCTGCATTGAGGATCTGGGCATCAAGGATGCCAACAACATGGGTGCTGCCATGGCTCCCGCGGCGGCCAAAACCATTTCCCACTACCTGGCAGATACCCGTACCCGGCCGGAGGACTACGATATGATCCTCACCGGCGATCTGGGACAGGTGGGTTCGGCACTGTTAGAGCAATTGCTGGAGCAGGAGAAAGTTGATTTAAAGGGCCGGCACCAGGACTGCGGATTGTTGATCTATGACCGGAAGCAGCAGGATGTCCATGCCGGAGGTTCCGGATGCGGATGCGCCGCGTCGGTCCTGTGCTCCTTTATTCTGCCTAAAATCCGGCAGGGAACGTTGGGAGATGTATTGTTTGTCGCTACCGGTGCGCTGATGAGCCCTACCTCCAGCATGCAGGGGGAGAGCATACCCGGCATTGCCCATTTGGTGCATCTGTCCTCCGGCCGCCGGCGCAAGGGGGTGGAATAATGGAACTTTTGCTTACTTTGGGAAAAGCTTTTTTCGTCGGCGGACTCTTTTGCGCCGTGGGCCAGGTCTTGATTGATAAAACCAAGCTGACCCCCGCGCGGATTCTGGTGGGCTATGTGGTTGCCGGTGTGCTGCTGTCCGCGCTGGGACTGTACCAGCCGATTGTGGATTTTGCGGGCGCGGGCGCAACGGTACCGCTGACCGGATTTGGACATCTGCTGGCCACCGGCGTGCAGAAAGCTGTGACGGAAAAAGGATTTTTGGGTGTGCTGACCGGCGGGCTTACCGCGTCTGCCGCGGGGATTACGGCGGCGATGATATTCGGGCTGCTGGTGGCGTTGATTTTTAACCCCGGGGATAAGTCCTGATCAGCCGTGAAAGCTTTGTGGGATAGCTTTCCGTTTTATCGGATTCCCGGCGTGCGCTTGTCCTGAAACATTTTCGCCGCCTGGTCGGGATGACGGCGCAGACAGCGAAAGGGTCTGTCTTGCTTTTATACGGCAAAACAAAAAGCCGGATACATTTGTATCCGGCTGCCATTTGTAAAAAAATGAAAATTATGCGTTCGCTTTGTTTGCATGCAAAGCCAGTTTCGATTTCTTTCTGGAAGCGGTATTCTTTTTCAGAATGCCTTTGGCGCAGGCTTGGTCGATTTTTTTCACCGCCAGCTTAACAGCCTCGTCCTTATCCGCAGCGTTGGTTTCGATTGCAACCTCCGCTTTTTTCAGAACGGTTTTCAGGTTGGTTTTGAGTCTCTTGTTTTCCTCAGTTTTCGCCTGATTGACCAGGATTCTTTTTTTCGCAGATTTAATATTTGCCAATATTGACACCTCCTTGATCACACAATACAAAATTAGTTTATCATTTTAAGGATAGAAATGCAAGGCCTTCTGTAAAAAAAACAGAAAACCAATAAAAAATATTCCCAATAAGAGGTGATGAGATGAATTTCAGAACCGATTTAGCAATCGAACTGGCGCAGCAACTGCAAGATACGGTCTCGCAGGATTACCAGACCGTCCAAAAAGAGGAGGACGGCACGATGATTTTCCATACCAAAATCCTGACTCCCGAAGGAGAGAGGCAGTTTGGAAAACCAGCGGGCGATTACATCACCGTAGAGGTTGTTCCGTTTTCCGATTCTGTCACCGATTCGGCCCGGGAGGCCGAAGTAATTGCCCGGCAGATCACAAGCCTTTTGCCCGGCCAGGATGGGTTGGTCCTGGTGGTTGGGCTAGGGAACTTGTCCATCACACCGGATGCGCTTGGCCCCAAAGTGATCGACGGAATCTTGGCGACCCGCCATCTGGCCGGAGAATGGAAAAGAGCCGCGCAAAAGGACCGGCTGCGGCCGGTCGCGGCCATCGCCCCCGGCGTTTTGGGGCAGACAGGAATTGAGACAAGTGAAATTATAGCATGTCTTTGTAAAAAAATAAAGCCCTCTTGTGTAATTATTGTTGACGCGCTGGCAGCCCGCAGCCTAAAGCGGCTGGGCAGGACGGTGCAGCTCTCCAATACCGGCATTTCGCCTGGATCCGGCGCCATGAACCGCCGCCGGGAATTGAGCCGTCAAACGCTGGGCGTCCCGGTGATCTCCATGGGAGTGCCGACGGTGGCGGACGGCGTGACGGTGGGATGTGATCTGCTGTCGGTAGAGGGGATTGATGATGAGCAGGCCGCCCGGACACTTTTCACGCCGGAGGGCCAGTCCATGCTGGTAACGCCCAAAGAGATCGATTTACTGATTGGCCGCGCTTCGAAAATTTTGGCCATGGCTATTAACCGGGCACTGCAGCCGGATTTGACGCAGGAAGAATTGTCTTTTTTCACCGCTTAAAACCCGGAAATCGCGAAAAACCGCCGTGGCAAAACACGGCGGTTTCATCATACAACAGTTCCTGGAAAACAGACCTGTCTGGATACTATAAAGACTGTGCCTCCTCCAGCCAGGCATCGGCGCAGGCATCGCTGGGCATCCGCCAGTCGCCGCGGGGAGAAAGGGTAACCGAGCCGACCTTGGGCCCGTCCGGCAGGCAGGAACGCTTGAATTGCTGGGCGAAAAACCGCCGGTAAAAGCTGGTCAGCCATTTTTTGATCTCATCAGGCGCATAAAGTTCCCCGAACGCATAGCGGGCCAGCCGGTAAATTTTGGCGGGGGGAAAAGCCCAGCGCACCGCGTAATATAAAAAGAAATCATGCAAAGCATAAGGCCCGACCAAATCTTCGGTTTTTTGGGAGATTTCTCCGTTGGCGGCAGGCAAAAGCTCCGGGCTGACCGGCGTTGCCAGAATGTCCTCCAGCGTGCGGCGCAGCGTTTCATTTTCCGTGATGGATGCCTCGTAAGAAACCATATGGCGAATCAGTGTTTTGGGCACCGAGGCGTTGACCCCGTACATAGACATGTGGTCACCGTTATAGGTGGCCCAGCCCAGGGCAAGTTCCGACAAATCTCCGGTGCCGATGACCAATCCGCCGCTTTGATTGGCAAGATCCATCAGTACCTGGGTGCGTTCCCGCGCCTGGCAGTTTTCATAGGTGACATCCAGTTTCTGCGGGTCCTGGCCGATATCCTGAAAATGCTGTTCGACCGCGGCGGTAATATCCACCTGGCGGAAAGTGACGCCATAAGCTTCTGCCAGCCGCTGGGCGTTGCTTTTGGTGCGGCTGGTGGTACCGAAACAGGGCATGGTCACCGCCAGAATATCGCCAGCGGGCCGCTCCAGCTTCTTCATGGCCCGCACCATGACCAGCAGCGCCAGGGTGGAATCCAGACCGCCGGACAAACCCACTACCGCAGTTTTGGCGTGAGTGTGCTCCAGTCGCCGCGCAAGACCTGCGGCCTGCATGGAAAGGATCTCCTCACAGCGTTCCCGGCGGTCATCGTCGGAGGAGGGGATAAACGGGTAGGGATTGACCGGGCGGGTCAGTTGGGTTGGGGACAAGCGCAGAGAAAAGGGGATTTTCAAATATCCGCCATCCCGGGCAGCCGGGAAGCTGGTCATTCGTTGCCGCTCAAAAGATAGGCGGTCCAAATCGATTTCCGTCGTTGCCGTGCCGTTTTGAAACAGCTGGGTCTCAGCGAGCAGCGTACCGTTTTCACAGATCAGATTATGGCCGGCAAATACCATATCGGTGGTAGACTCTCCATCCCCGGCGTCAGCGTAAAGGTAAGCGCAGCAAAGGCGGGCCGACTGGGCGCAAACCAGATTGCGGCGATACTGGGCTTTGCCGATGGTCTCATCAGAGCAGGAGGGGTTGACGATTACCGTTGCGCCGGCAACGGCGTGGGCGGTTGACGGCGGGTCCGCCGCCCAAAGGTCCTCGCAGATTTCGGCGGCGATGCACAATTCCGGCATTTCCTCACAGCAAAGAAGGATCCGGGAGCCGAATGGTACCAATTCCTCCCCGATGCGGATGGCGCTGTTCTCTGCCGGGGCAGAAGAAAACCAACGCTGCTCATAAAATTCCCCATAATTGGGAAGATAAGTTTTGGGAATTACGGAGAGATATTTGCCGTTTTGTATAAAAACAGCACAATTATACAATTTATTTTCTTTCTTCAGCGGTGCACTTGCCACGCAGATGAGGTCGGAACCACGGCTGCCGGTGCGGACGCGTTCCAGCGCCGCCTGCGCCTGTTCCAGCAGGGTCGATTGCAAAAACAAATCGCCGCAGGTGTATCCGGTAACGCACAATTCCGGCAATACCATCAGCTTGACGCCGTTTCGGCGGGCCTCTTCCATGCAGCCGAGAATCTGTTTAGCATTATAAGCGCAGTCGGCTAGGCGAATCGACGGGGTAGATGCCGCCACTTTCAAAAAACCGTCTTTCAAGGGAAAGACACCTCCCATTACAAGAATCAAAAGTACCGATTTAACAGACGCGGGAAAAGAGCATCCGGTTCCAATGTCATCGGTGGGTCGGTTGGAAAAAGAAAAGCCATCCGCACAGCATAGACCGCCAGAAATAGAATCAAAAAAGCAATCAAGCCTTGGCGGACCCATCGGCGGCGCGCGCCGAAAAAAATGAGAGTAAGGGCGATCAGCGGAACCGACCAGAACAGCGGATGCCAGCAAAAGGCCCCTGCAAAATCCAGCCGCAGGGCGCACAGCCAAGCGCGGCTCATCCCGCAAGTCAGGCAGGGCAGGCCAGTGATTTGGCGAAACAGGCAGCGGGTCCCGATGAGGCCGAACAAAAGATAACACAGCGCAGCCACCATCACCGCCAGAGCGCACCGCTGCGCCATCCGGATCAGATCTCCCCTTTTTTTCATCGGCATCGACTCCTTAATATTGTCATTATAGGCTAAAAAAAACAGATGCGCAAGAAAAATGAATGACAGAGGAAAGCTTTTGTGTTATTCTGGAAACAATACCTTTGAAAGCAAGGTTTTTCTGATAAAGGGGATCCTGGAACACGGAAAGGGGAAAAAGAAATGATTGAAAAGGCGATGGAATTATATCGAAAGTATCGGGAGATGATCCTGTATTTGCTGTTCGGCGGGCTGACCACACTGGTCAATATTTTCAGCTATTTTGTGCTGACCGACCTGGGACGGGTGAATTATCTGGTAAGCACGGCCATTGCTTGGGTTCTTTCGGTGCTCTTCGCCTATTTTACGAATCGGGTTTGGGTCTTTCAAAGCACCGCGTCCGGCGTGGGCGCAATCATACGGGAGATGGGCTCTTTTTTCGGCTGCCGGCTATTGTCCGGTGTGATTGATATGGCAATCATGTTTTTGTGTGTTTCCCTGTTAGGATTGCCGGACAAACCGATTAAAATTCTGGCCAATGTGGTCGTGATCATTCTCAACTATCTGTTCAGCAAGCTGTTCGTTTTCAAAAAACCAGGGCGCTCGTAAAAGACGATGAAAAAGGGTACGGCATTTGGCAACACCACATAAGGAATTGTTTATGTAAAAAACATGATGTGCATCGTATCTTACGATGACACACCATGTTTTTTTGCTTCTGGAAACTGTCCGTACAGTTTCCCTGCTTGTTACAGTATGCGAAAATCGCAAAATCACATCCCATTCAGACAGTCATTAAGTTGTTAAAGACAAGCGGTTTTTAACTACTCTCTCAATAAGTTGACAGCGAGTGGGACAAAACCCAACCTTAAATATGCTTGTCAGTTCTTTTTCATAAGAACATCGAAATTTGTTGAAAATTGTTGACATTTGCGTATGATAAGTATATACTGATACGATTTAGATTCAGTAAAATCTATTTGGGCAGCTTGGGATAAAAGGAGATATTATGATTATGCACGATTTCGAGTATGTTCCAAAAGAAGAATGGAAACCGATTAGAGATGAACTTTTTGAAATTATCCGCAGATTACAAAATGAAATCAGAGATGATTTTACTTTTCAATATCATTTTGTGGGAAGTAGCAAACGAAATATGATAACCCGTGACCGAAACTCTAACACTGGTTTTGACTTCGATGTGAATATTGAAGTAAATGACCCCGACGAAGATTATTCTGCCGAAGAAATACGAAACATTCTTCACAAAGGTCTCGATAAGGTCACTAATCCTTATGGATATTCGATTTTCAGATATGATTACACCGAAGATTCCACCCGTGTTCTCACCATCAAAGTAAAGGATAGAGCCAACTCTCGTATCTCTCATAGTTGTGACTTTTGCATTATATATGAATGCGGCGATGGACGGCAACAATATATTCGCTATAACAAAAAACAACACAGTTATTCGTGGGAATATCAGCCCAAAGGATATTATGATCTTCCTGTCAAAATTGAATGGATTAAAAAGCATAAACTGTGGCAACAGGTCAGAGATAATTACATAGACAAAAAGAATACAAACGCCGATGATAATAAAAAGTCCAGATCAATTTTTGCTGAAACAATTCATCAAGTCTGTCAGCAAAATGGATATTATCGATAAAAAAGCGGAGGATGAGTTTTTATGTATTGTAAAAATTGTGGTAGAATTGTAGATGATACTTCATCATACTGTAATAACTGCGGAGCACGGATTGATAATAAGTTCGATGCAAATGTTTCTGAAGACAGCTCAAGTATTGGGTTTGCTATCTTGGGATTTTTTATTCCGATTGTTGGTTTAATCCTTTTTCTTATATACGAAGGAAAGAACCCTAAACGAGCTAAGTCGGCAGGTAAAGGCGCTTTGATTGGCTTTATAACTAAAATCGTTTTATCTATTATTCTTGTGGTTCTGTATGTCGTTTTTACAGCTTCGCTTATTAGTAACACATCAGATGTTATTGAATCTAATATTCCTGCTATTGGTGATGTATTTAGAGAAGAAACGACAGATGAAATTTTAGAAAAATATGTTGATGTTTCTTTTGGGGAATTCAAAGTAACTAATAATGGATACTTCTTCGAAACATCCCTTGATATTACAGTAAAAAACAAAGCTGAAAAACAATGCACTTATTTCATAACAATTGAAGCAGTAGACGCAAACGGCGCAAGAATTGAAACAGATATGATTTACGCTGATAGATTAGGTGCAGGACAAGAGATATATCTGAAAGCTTTTGAATACGTTGATCAAGAAAAATTGAATCAATTCAAAAATGCAACCTTCAGAGTTTTAGAAATAAACAAATATGATTATTAATTTTTCAAGCGAGGTGCTATATGGGTAAGCATTTTTTTGATTTCGAGGACGGCGATTTTGCTCATTCTATCTCTGACAATATGGCAATAGATTCTGACGGAGATTTATTGATGAGGATGGGAGACAATATGGCAATGGATATGGACTCAGGCGAATTACATATTATATCCGGTTGGTCTAACGATGATGATTAAAATAACGGTGGCAAGGAGAACTGCTCTCCCTGCCGCCGTTTTCTTTTGCGTATTTTGCGTATATTATTTCTTTATTTTCAATCATGCTTTCAAATTACTTCCTTATGTGGCGTTGGCCTTTGGCCGTACCCTTTTTTGGTGCTGCTTTGTGAAATTCGGATTAGCGGCCCAGGAAGAGCTGCGGTTCTTTCCGGCCTTCGCCGCACATGGCAGAGAGCTTTTCCACCATCGTCTCGACAAATCCGCCGGGCACGATCCGCGCGCCCTTGGGGCATTTTTTGGCACATGCCTGGCATTTGATGCAGCGGCTCATGTCCTTGATTGCCGGGCTTTTTGTAGAAATAGCGCCGGTGGGGCAGACTTCTGCACAATGCAGGCAGAAAATGCAGTCGCCGCTGATTTCATGCGGGATACCGGATTGGGCGCCTCTGGCCCGGTATGGATAGTTTCCGGGAACCTTCAGCGAAAAATCACCAACGGTCGCGTCTTTCAGCCAAAAAGCGATCTGGCGGCCGAAATCGGTGCATTTGGCAAGATCCTGTGTGTCAGGCCGGCCGGCGGCGATAACGTTGCCAAAGGAGTGTTCGCCGATAAAAGCGCCCGCCGCTACTGGAATGAATCCCTGGCAGGACAGAAGATCCCGCAGTTCCAGCAGCGCGTCCTCATAAGCGCGGTTGCCGTATACTGCAGCCAGAACCACCGGCGTGCAGCTGCCGTGGATGTGGCGGATGGCCTCTTCTTCCACCAGCGGGATGCGCCCGCCGTATACCGGCGCTCCGATGACCAGCAGGTCTTCCGGGCCGAAGTGGTATTCTGCCTCTCTGGCAGCCGGCGGCGTCAAATCCAAAATGTTAATGACTGGGCGGATTCCCCGGGCAATCGCTTCCACTGTTTTCTTTGTCGTATCCGTGGGGCTGAAATAACCGGCGGTTACGGTACGAAGTTCCATTATAAATTCCTTCTTTCTCATCCCAATGCGGATGTTATTGTCACTATTATACAATAAAAAAGGGGGGAGGGTAAAGAAGCTGGGCGCTCTCGTCTATGTAGTTTTCCGCTGGCGAGGAATGAAGCTCGGCAGGATACACGCTCCTCCCGACAAAAGAGTATAGAAATGCTCCATTTTGTCCGGAAAGCATTTTACAGCATCTCGACAAACCGGAAGTTGTCACAGGCGAAATATACTTTTGATCAGCTGCTTCCCTGCACTTGTTTTGACGATTTGATTCAGAAAATTTTCTATGTTCTTCCCATCGTATCCATTTTCGGAAGCATTGGCGATATAGTCTGCTTCTACAAGAATTTGATAATCTATTCCGTCAATGCCCGATAATGTATGATGATGTCCAACGAGATACTTTACCCGATCCATCTGATGTGTACTCAGACCAGCATCGTTTAAAAGCGATTCGACCATCGGTATGCCTTCCGTTGGTGTTGCCATACTTTTTACGGCAAAGCGGGCAGGCAATATCGTGGGTAATTGCGGCGACCTCAAGGATATACTGCGTTTCACCGTCCAACTGCTCCAATTCTGCAATCGTTTTGGCATAAGTCCAAACGCGAATGAAATGGTCTATATCGTGAATGTTGCCTTCTGAGAAGACGATCATCTTGTCCAGAATCTGCGAAACGGTCATATTCTATACCTCCCAAATTCTTATCGGTATATTTTATAGGCTTCATGTTATCATATAGCAGAATAAGATGCAAAAACAGCCGCAGCAGTGTAAACTGCTGCGGCTGTTAACTGTTTTACGACCATCACCCCATCGGGCGAGGATTTCACTTTTTAGGACAAAAGTCATTCCACGGTGACGGATTTCGCCAGGTTGCGGGGTTTATCCACGTCGCACCCCCGGGCTACCGCTGTATGGTAAGCCATCAGCTGCAGAGGGATCACGCCTAGGATCGGAGCGAACAAATCATCCAGATCGGGCAGACGGATGATGTGGTCGTACACATCATCGCCGATCTCATCGCTTTCTTTGCAGATCAGAATGACCTGGGCGCCCCGGGCGCGGGTCTCCTTGATATTGCTGACCGTTTTCGGCAGCAGGGACGACTGAGTGGCAATTGCCACTACCGGTACGCCATCGGTAATCAGAGAGATGGTGCCGTGCTTTAGCTCCCCGGCTTCATAGGCTTCGCTATGGATATAAGAGATCTCTTTGAGCTTCAGCGAACCCTCCCGGCACAGAGGAAAGTCGGCGCCGCGGCCGATGAAAAACAAATCTTCCACATTTTTGAGAATAGAGGAAAGTTCTCTGGCTTTTTCGTCGGTCTTTAACGCGTCGTTGGTTTTTTCGATGGCTTTGAGCAACCCATCCACATAACCGGCGGCCTGGGCCGCGTCGATGCGGCCTTTCTCCATGGCGATACGAATCGCCAACAGGTACAAAACGCCGGTCTGGACCGAATAGGCTTTGGTGCTGGCCACGGCGATTTCCGGCCCCGCATAGGTATAAAGGACGATATCCGCCTCCCGGGCGATGGTAGAACCGGCGACGTTGACGATAGCCAACGTTTTAACGCCCTGTTTTTTCGCCAGGCGCAAAGCGGCCAGCGTATCCGCCGTTTCACCGGACTGGGAGATGACCACTACCAGCTGCGTCGGGTCGAGAATGGGGTCCCGATACCGGAACTCAGAGGCGATGTCCACCTCCGCCGGTACGCGGGCCAGCTTTTCGATGACATTTTTGCCGATGAAACCGGCATAGCTGGCGGTGCCGCAGGCAACCATCTGGATGCGGGTGATATCTTTGAAGAAGCCCGGCGCGATCCCATCGTGGGAAAAATCCGGCAATCCTTTGATGATGCGGGGATGAACGGTGTTGTAAAGGGCAGTGGGCTGTTCGAAAATTTCTTTGCGCATAAAGTGCTCATAGCCGTTTTTCTGCGCCTGCTCCACGTCCCATTGGGCGGTGAGAAGCTCTTTTTGCACCGGAGCGCCGTCCATGGTGCGGATGGAAATGGAACCATCGGGAGCGATTTTTACAATCTCGCCGTGTTCCAGAGCGTAATAGCGTTTGGTGTACTGCAAAACCGCGGAAATATCCGAAGCCAGAAAGCCCTCGCCGTCGCCCACAGCGGCCAGCAGGGGGCTGTTCAGGCGGGTGCCGTATACTTCACCGGGCCGGTCGGCGAACAGAATGCCGAAAGCGTAGGAGCCTTCCATCTTTGCGCAGGCTTCCCGGATGGCGGCGATAGGGTCGCCGTGGTAGCAGCTGTCCAGAACCTTGGCGGCGACTTCGGTATCGGTCTGGGTCTCGAAGGTGTATCCTTTGGCGGACAGCTCGTTTTTCAGTTCCGCGTAGTTTTCGATGATGCCGTTGTGTACAAGGCTCAGCCGCTTTGTGCCGTGCGGATGGGCGTTGACGTCGGACGGAACGCCGTGGGTAGCCCAACGGGTATGCCCGATGCCGCAGCTTCCCGGCAGCGGATGGGATGCCAATCGCTCGGAAAGCACCGCCAGCCTGCCGGCGGATTTGACGGTTTTGAGGCTGCTCTCGCTGAATACGGAAACGCCCGCAGAGTCATAGCCGCGATATTCCAGCGCGCCAAGACCTTCCAGCAGGACACAGACGGCGTCTTTCGCGCCGGAGTAACCTACAATACCACACATATTCAATTCTCCTTATCTATGTAAAAAGTAATGTTTCGAAAAAATAGTTCCCGGAATACTGTGTTGTGCCGTCAGTTACCTGCGGTTTTGCTGTATTCTCTCACAGGGGAACGCTGCGGGGAGGCATCCGCCGAGTTTTCGATACTCCTCCCGCCTCGTCGACCGCGTGTTACGCGGCTGTGGCGCTTTTTCAATCCGTTTTGTATTCGTTTTTCCCTCCTTTCGGCGATTTTGAAAACAACCCTCCTTTCCGTTTGCCCCGATGCCTCATCTTATGCGGCAGGCCGCCGAAAGGTTCAGCATGGGTTTTAATTATTATATCAAATCCGATTGTATGAAGCAAGTAAAGGGGAAAAGAGGGATTTTTTCGCAAAAAAAGCGTCCGGCAAGAAAACTTTGCTGGGCGCTTTTTCTCATTTTAAACGAAATCAGCAGGAGCCTTTGTAAGCGAATGGGTCGCCGCTGTTGGATTTTCGGGCGGCCTTGAACAGCGCGCCGTCTCTTTTCCGAACGGGGAGGGTGACAATTCCGGATGGGGTACACAGCCGCAGGGTGATTTTGCCGCTTTCGATCTGCGGATGGCGCAGGATACGGGACGAGGCCCGTACGCTTTCTGTCCTGCCGAAAGCCAGGTAGCAGAATTTTTCATCCTCATAAGGAGCATCGCCGCCTTTGAGCTGCCGGTGAAGCCGGCTGCGGGCAATCCGGCAGGTAAAATGGCACCAGTCGTCCGCCGGGAGGGGGCACGTTTTTTCATGCGGGCAGGGGGCTAACAGGACGGCACCCTGCGCCAAAAGATATTCCCGCGCGGCCCGCAGTTGGCGAAAGCCCTCCGGCGTGCCCGGCTCTACCAAAAGCAGCAGGTTTTCGGCGGCGTCCCACAAGCGGGACAGGGCGGCGGGGCGGTCCTCTTCACGCACCTCATTGAGCACATAAGCCGCGCTCACCATCCCGGCTCGGATGGGGAGCGGGTCCCGACCGGTGAGATCACCCGAAATCCAGCGGGCATTTTGCAATGGTTTGCTGCCCGTGCGCATCAGCGCCTGACCCAGCCGCGCCATAGCAGGCTCCCGCTCCAAGCAGGAAACCGATTCCAATGGCAGCAGGGAATCCGCCGCCCAGGACGCAGCTCCGGTACCGGCGCCGATGTCCAGTAACGTAGTGGGGAGGTCTTCCAAAAAAGGCAGCGTGTGCTCCAATGCAGCGGCTACCGCGCCAAAGGTTGCGGGCATCCGCACGGCGGCATAGGCCAGCGCCTGGCGGTCGGTAGTGACCAGGCGTTTGCCCTGCCCGCTTTCTTCCCGATAGCGTTGGGAGAGCCCCTGCGCTTCCCGCATCAGGTCAGCGGTGGATACCTCCTGCGCTTTTTGTTCGATAGCCGTGCGAAGCGGCAGCGGAAATTCCATACCATACTCCTTTGTGATCGTTGATTGATACCGGTTGGGACCGGTCCGCCGGGGTCCCATCGGTTTGATATCGGTATTGTAGCAAAGAATCAAAGAAAAAGCCAGAGAGAAGAAGGCTTTGCGCGAAAAAGCCACCTGCCGCAGAAACGGCGGATGGCTTTTGCAGATTGGTATGATTAGTATGCTTTGCCCCAATAGACCATGGCTTTGGCGGGTTTTCCGCAGCAGGCACAGACATCGTCCAAATGCTCCTGCTCAAAAGGCATGCAGCGGGAGGAGACACCGGCTTTTTCCTTGAACGTTTCCTCGCAGGCAGGATCGCCGCACCACATGGTTTTGATAAAGCCGTTTTCCCCGCCGGCCACCTGGATCATTTCCTCCAGGTTATGGGCGACGAAAGTCCGCTTCTCCCGGTTTTCCAGCGCTTTTTGGTACAGGCTGTCGTGCAGATTCTCCAACAACTGCGGGATGACGGTCTCCAGCTCGTCCAGGCTGACGATGGTTTTTTCCCGGTTGTCCCGGCGAACCAGTACGCACTGGTTTTGTTCGATATCACGCGGGCCGATTTCCAGCCGTAGCGGAACGCCCTTCATTTCATACTCGGCATATTTCCAGCCGGGGGAATTGTTGGAATCATCCATCTTGACCCGGCAGAATTTTTCAAGCCGCTGCTTGAGCTCTCCCGCCTTTTCCAGAACGCCCTCTTTGTGCTGCGCCACCGGGATGATGACTACCTGGATGGGCGCTACCTGCGGCGGCAGAACCAGGCCGTTGTTGTCGCCGTGGGTCATGATGATGGCGCCGATCAGGCGGGTGGTCACGCCCCAGGAAGTCTGATGCGGATGCTGAAGTTTGTTATCCCGGCCGGTGAACTGGATATCAAAGGCTTTGGCGAAGCCGTCGCCAAAGTAGTGGGAAGTGCCGGCCTGCAGAGATTTGCCGTCGTGCATCATGGCCTCGATGGTGTAAGTAGCCTCCGCCCCGGCAAATTTTTCCTTATCGGTTTTTTTGCCTTTGACCACCGGGATCGCCAGCGCGTCTTCGCACAGTTTGGCATAGATATTTAACATCTGTTCGGTTTCCGCCACCGCTTCTTCGGCGGTCTCATGCATGGTGTGGCCTTCCTGCCACAAAAACTCCATCGTCCGAAGGAAAGGACGGGTGGTTTTTTCCCAGCGGATGACCGAGCACCACTGGTTATAAAGTTTGGGCAGATCCCGGTAGGATTTGATAATGTGAGAGTAGTGTTCGCAGAAAAGAGTCTCAGAGGTGGGGCGCACGCACAGGCGCTCCGCCAGTTTTTCGTTGCCGCCATGGGTGACCCACGCCACCTCCGGCGCAAAGCCCTCTACGTGATCCTTCTCCTTTTGCAGCAGGCTTTCGGGAATGAGCATTGGCATATAAACATTCTCATGGCCGGTGGCTTTGAACGCACTGTCCAGCCACTTCTGGATGTGTTCCCAGATAGCGTATCCGTATGGCCGCAGGATCATGCAGCCGCGCACGCTGGAATAATCGATCAGCTCCGCTTTTTTTACCACATCGGTGTACCATTTGGCGAAATCTTCTTCCATCGAGGTAATGGCCTCGACCATTTTCTTGTTGTCTGCCATTGCATTCACTCCTGTTTGTGCTTTCCGGACTTTTGTCCGGTTCCTTGAAAATTCATTATAATATACATTTCCGCCGATTTCAACAAAAGAAAGAAAAAAGGCCGCCTGCGAGTAGCAGGCGGCCGGGAAAAGGCGAAATTATACGTGTTCTTCAATAAACTTGACCACATCGCCGACAGTTTTGATGGATTCGATGTCTTCATCCGGGAACTCGGCGTCGAACTCTTCTTCCAGGCTCATGACCAGATCTACCACGTCGAGGGAATCTGCGCCCAAATCGTCAGCAATATTCGACTCCATTGTCACGTCGTCTTCTGCAACATCCAGTTGATCGCAGATGATTTCTCTAACTTTTTCGAATACCATGTGGGAAATTCCTCCTAAAATGTTGTTCTTGCCCTATCATATTCATATTTCCTGCGGTTGTCAACAGTATTTGAAGCGGAAAGCATAAAATTCTTGCCTTTTCACAAATATCCCATAAATCCCTTGACAAAGGGAAAAAAAAGGAATAAAATACATCGATTTATTACCGAGAAAGAGGGATGGAAGATGAAGCGTTTTGCCATTTTGGGATACCCTTTGGGGCATACGATGTCCCCGCCGATTCACAAGCGGTTGTTCGAGCTGGGCGGGCTGCAGGCGGAATATGAAGTTCTGCAAACGCCGCCGGAAAAATTTGAAGATTTGTGGCCATATCTGCGGCAGCTGGACGGGTTTAACATCACCATCCCTTATAAGCAGCAGATCATCCCTTTCTGCGCCCGGTTGGACGAAACCGCCGAACGGTACGGCGCGGTCAACGTTGTGGATTGCAAGGACGGCGCAACCGGATATAATACCGACTGTGTAGGTTTTTTGCACTCGCTGGAGGGGATTCCTTTAAAAGGCGAGGTGCTGATTGCCGGCGCCGGCGGCGTAGGCCGGATGTTCGCGATCGAATCGGCACGGCAGGGCGCCTGCGTGACATTGGCGGTTCGCCAGAACGGCGTGGAAAAAGCCCGGGAATTGCAAAGGGAAATGGAGCGGGCGATCCCCGGCGCGGCAGTGCGGGTAACGACCCTGAGCAGCCTGCCGGACGAGGATACCCAATATCGCTGGCTGATCAACGCGACTCCGGCGGGGATGTATCCGAAAGTAGACGATATGCCGCTGGATCCGTCGGTGCTGTCCCGGTGTGAAAATGTGTTCGATGCCATTTACAATCCGGCCGAAACCAAACTGATGCGGATGGCCCGACAGGCGGGCTGCCATGTGATCGGCGGAATGGCCATGCTGGTCTGGCAGGCGGTGCAGGCCCACCAGTATTGGTATGGCGCCCAATATCGGGAAGAGGACATTGCCGCGCTGATCCGGGAGATGGAAAAGCGGATGGAGGAAAACCGATGAACAATATTGTACTGTTCGGTTTCATGGGATGCGGAAAATCCACCGTCGGCGCGCTGCTGGCGCAGCGGACCGGCTTGACCCTGCTGGATACGGATGCTTATCTGGAGCGGAAGTACCAGCGCTCCATTCCGGAAATTTTCGCCTCGGACGGCGAAGACGCTTTCCGGCAGATGGAGCGCCAGGTCTGCCGGGAACTGGCAGGCCGGACCGGACTGATTCTATGCTGCGGCGGCGGTACCGTGCTGGACGATGAAAACGCGCGGATTCTCGCCCAAAGCGGGGCAATGGTATTTCTGGACGCGGCGTTTTCGGTCTGCTACGACCGCATCCGGGAAAGCGATCGTCCGCTGGTGCGGCGCAACAGCAAAGAAGGCCTGCAGGAAATTTTTGAACGGCGCCGGCCGGTGTATCTGTCCAGAGCGCAGATTACAGCTGACGCGTCTCTTCCTCCGGCGCAGGTAACAGACGCCGTGTTGAGGGCGATGCAGCAGGGAAAAGAATAAAAAACGAAGAAGATTCCGGAATAGAATGTTGAAGATGGCATATGCTACGAAAAAGGGAGGGCGAGCAATGCAGAAAAAGGCCAAGCATGTATATGAATCCAAAACCACCCAGATCCAAATTCTGATGCCGCGGCATATTAACGGATACAACCGGCTGTTCGGCGGACAACTGGTGGAATGGATCGATGTGGTTGCGGCAGTGACCGCACGCCGCCATTCCGGCTGCAATGTGACCACTGCCTGTATTGACAATCTGCAATTTCAGGCCGGAGCCCACGCGAACAGTACCATCGTGATCGAGGGGCAGATGACCTGGGTGGGGCGCACCTCCATGGAAGTGCGGGTAGACACTTTTGTCGAAGAGCTGGATGGGAAAAAGACCCATATTAACCGGGCGTATTTAATCATGGTAGCGCTGGATGAAAATGAGAATCCCACTCCGGTTCCGGAACTCTTGTGTGATACCGATGAAGAAAAAGCGGAACTGGAAGCCGGAAAAAAGCGGGCGGAACTGCGCAGAGAGCGGCGGAAAAAGAATTTTTAAAAAGAGCATAAAAAGGAGCGCGAGTCAGCTGACTCGCGCTCCTTTTTATAGCATGGAGGTATTTAAATGATGCAGTCCTTTGCCGCCGCGCTTTCCTCCAGGTTCCTATCTTTTGGCGTTTTTCCGTGAAATCGGAAGTACAAAAGTGTAGGCATTGTTGGGTCTCCGTTCCGAATAGCGGTCTGAAAGGCTGTATGTACCCATATATAAGTCATTTTCTTGCAAAAACTACGGTAACGGTGATATATTTAAGATAAGCAGTTATCATCTTCGTTCATAAAAGATGTATCTAGACTAAGGAGAAAAGAAAAATGAAGCTTCCATACCAGGTTTTTAATAAATTATTATCCCCATCCTCCAAGTGGAAATTTGTTTTTTTGATTTTTCTCAGTGCCATCGCCGCTCTTCTGGAAACCCTGAGCGTTTCTATGATATTGCCCTATGTTTTAGCGTTGAGTGATCCGGAGGCCATTCTGGAGAATTCTCTGGTTCGGATCCTGAGCAGATGGCTTTCTATGAATCAGGAGAACGTGGTTTATATCCTTTCCGCCGGTCTGGCATTGGTTTTCCTGCTGAAAAACCTCTATCTCTGGGCGCTGGATGTGGCAAAGCGGAAATTTGTTATGCAGGAATCCTTTTCTACCAGGAAAAGGGTATACCAAATCTACCTAAATAAACCCTACGCCTATTTTCTGACCCACCACTCCCAGGATATCACCAACATGATTTGTTATTATGTAACCTGGGTCTTTGGTACATTGCAGAATTTACTCACCTTTTTCAGCGAAATCCTGGTTCTGATTCTTTTGATGGGATTGATGGTCAAGGTAAATGCGGTGATTACCCTTGTGGTTTTTGCGATCAGCAGCGGATTTTTTCTTATCACGAGGAAACCGCTGAAAACCAAACTGGAGGCTTTGGGGCGGCAGATCAATAAAACCCATGATAAGATGACAAAAAGCGTCTCTCAGTCAATCAACGGTATTCGGGAAATCAAACTGCTGCAGCTGGAAGATAAGACTCTGGAGGATTTTGACGCTTACAAAGAAGGAAAGGTAGACGCCGAGGTGCAGCAGAGCGCACTGCTTTCGGTTCAAAAACGCATGACGGAAGTGTTTGCCATTTTCGTAATTCTTTTTTGTGTATTGCTGTGCGTTCATATGGAGTCAACGGCCAGTATGTTCTCCACTTTAGCCCTGGTGGCGATGGTTATGCTGCGCCTTCGTCCCGGTTTAAACCAGATTTTCCATTGCTTGAACTATTTTTCCACCTGTACGCCCTCCCTGAGAAAACTGAACAACATCATCAACAGTCAGGATGCTTCTTGGGAATCGGTCAAAGAAAAACCGCTGTCCTTTCAGCATACCATTCAGGTGGAGAATCTATGTTATTCCTATGATGGAACCCATCCGGTGTTGGCGGATGTAAACATGACGATTCCAAAGGGGAGCATTATCGGTCTGAAAGGAATGTCCGGCGGCGGGAAAACCACATTTGCCAATATTCTGTTAGGACTCCTCCAACCGGATGCAGGAAGCGTGCGGGTAGATGGTACCGATATTCACGAACATCGTGCCGCATGGTTTCCGCTGGTCAGCTATATCCCTCAGGATATCTTTTTGATGGACAGTACCATCCGGGACAATGTGGTCTTTTTCCGCGAGCAGGACGACAGCAGAGTTTGGGATGCATTGGAAAAAGCGCAGCTGTATGATTTTGTAAAAGCCCTGCCCCATGGATTGGATACGGTGGTCGGTGAAAAGGGTGTACGTTTGTCTGGCGGACAGCGCCAGAGATTGGGCATTGCAAGAGCGGTGTATCAGGATGCTCAGGTGTTCATTTTTGATGAGCCTACCGCCGCGCTGGATGAAACATTGGAAAAGGACATCATGGATGTGGTGTTTTCTCTGGAGAATCGCACGATTATTTTGATTGCTCATCGCCTGCATACCCTCAATCGCTGTGACCGCATTTATGAAGTGGGAGATCTGCGCGTTCAGGAGGCCGGCCATGTTCTGGATTAGTGTGATTGCCATGTTGGCGGTGCTGGCGGTACTGTCGGTGGGCTGTATTCTTGTCAGAATTCTATGCCTCTGTTACCACAACGCCCGGGAGGCATTGAAGAAGCAACCCATTGCGTCGTATTATGATGCGGTGAAGGCCAAGCCGTCCTATTGTCCCTTGCAGGATATCTCCACAGATCTGAAGATGATGGTAATTGCCCTGGAGGATATGAATTTCTTCCTGCATCATGGATGCAATTGGGAGCAGATGTTTCTGGCTTTCAGGAAGAACCTCCGCCATGGCAAAATACTGGGCGGCGGCAGCACCATCACGCAGCAGTTGGCAAAAAATATGTACTTAACGCCAGAGAGCACATACACACGAAAGCTGACAGAATGGTTTCTTGCAAGAAAGCTGGAAAAAGTACTCTGCAAGGAAGAGATTCTGGACCTCTATCTGAACATCATTTACTATGGAATGGGTCAGTATGGTATTGGCGATGCCAGCCAGTTTTATTTTTGTGTTTCCCCTGCGGATATCTCATTCAATCAGGCCTTAACTCTGGCGTCTTTACTTCCGGCGCCTGATTTCTACGGGCCGTTGGCAGATGCAAACGGCTTCTCTCGGGCAAAGGCCAAAGCCCTTCGTTACCTAGTCCGCAACGATTTGATAGGGGACGCAGATGCCCGTTTCTTCCAGGCGGCGGAGTATGCCGATTTGCTGGACAGTCAAACGGCGAAAGATTGCAGCACATTATTTGAGAAGTATTACCAAACAATTTCTTTAAAGGGTTCTTTACACGCGGACAAGCGGTGCATCCGTTTTCGGGGGAAAGCAATTACATTGAGCGAACCGGTATATAAGTTTCTGTCTTTGGCCATGAAGATATTAAGAAAACTATATCACAGAGGCAAGGGCCTGAGACTGCGCAACCGCAGACCGACAATCCTTGCAAACAATTGCATTGGAACCATCATCTATCAAGATTTGGGCCTTCCTTTTCTCAGCCCTACCATCAATCTGACCATTTTTCACAGGGACTTTATGAAATTTCTCAACCATCTTCCGGAATATCTGGAATCTGATGTCTATCCGCTGGAAGTCAAAGGTGCCTACTACCCGGTTGGTGAAATCCGATATGGAGAAGAATCCGTCCGGCTTAATTTCATTCATTACGCTTCTTTTGAAGAAAGCAGGAGCAAATGGAATGAGCAGAAGAAGCGAGTAGACCCAGAGAATCTCTTCATTCTGGAATATATAGACTCCGTAGAGCCGGAGATGATAGAAGAATTTTCGAGGCTGCCCTATTCCCATAAGCGCTTTATCACCAACAAGAATCCTGCGGCCTATGATTGCGTGGAGGCGCTGGACCTTCTAAATGACAAAGATTATCGCAGAGGAACCGACCAATTGTTACAGCATAAGCCCCAATCCATAAAACGATATCTGGATAACTTTGATTACATTTCTTTCTTAAACTGCGAAAAACGGAAAGAGACCGCTTAGATGGAGGTTTTTTATGCCAAAATTCAGCATAGTGGTGCCCATATATAATATGGAAGATTACCTGGAGCGCTGCATCCGCTCCATTTTGAATCAAACCTTTCAGGATTTCGAACTGATTTTGGTGGATGATGGGTCCAGCGATTGCTGTCCGGAAATTTGCAAACGATTTGAACGGATGGATAGCCGCATAACCGTAATACAGAAAGAAAACGGAGGGGTTGCACAGGCGCGTCAGGACGGAGCCTGCGCCGCCGTGGGAGAATACCTCTGCTTTGTGGATGCGGATGACTGGATCGAAGCGGATTACCTGGAAACGGTAAACAGGTATACAGATACGGACATCATTCAATTCGGAATCTTCCAGGAGAACGCAGACGGAAGCGTTTCTTTGGTACCTCCCATTGAACCGGAGGGGTTCTATAACAAAGAAGCAATTGCGCAGGCAATCTTCCCGCGCTTGATCCATGGTGAGAACTTTACATTCCACTGCACCAATCTCGTCGCCCATGTGGTTCGAAGGGAATTGTGCCTGGCGTGCATGTTAAAGGATGCCCGAGTGATACTTGGAGAAGACCTTGCCTGTGTGATACCCTGTGTTTATTCGGCCGAATCTCTGTGTTGTATCTCCAAATGTCTGTATCATTATTGCTACAATCGCGCCTCTGCCACCAGGGGAATGCTGGCCTATCCATGGGAGGATCCCAAAACCATTGCCGCTCATCTGCGCGGGCAGATGGACCTGTCGTCGTATGATTTTGAAATGCAGCTGAAACGCAGAATCGCACACCTGTTATTCTCTATCGCTGTATCGCAAATTCGCCGGAAAGAGAGTTATAGAACCATTAGGCGGGAGATTCTGGAGAACATTTCCTCCGGGTATTACCGGGAGGTAATCGAACAGGTCGTTTTTCGTGGCTCCATCCAGGGCTATGTAGTGAAGACTACATTGAAATATCGCCTGATCTGGCCAATCTGGATGTACGCGAAGTGGAAACAGAGGCAGTAGAAGAGGGGCGTGTCCCCATACTATTTTTCGTTTGAGGAGCGGTGGAAGATGCGAAGGTTGATTGCCACAATCCAAGAGCAGCCAGCAAGAAAGATGCTGGAAGAAAAACGCCTGTCAGCGTCCTATTGCACCTATGACGAAATCTCCATCTCCCTGAAAAATGCGGTTCTAAGCATAGAAGACAGTTTGTTCTTTCAGCATCCCGGCTTTACACTGCGCTGCTATTTCCGTGCAATGGTGGAGAATCTGAAGCGAGGAAAGATCGTACGGGGCGGAAGTACCATCACACTGCAGTTGGCGAAAAATCTCTATCTTACCCAGGAGCGCACCATGCGCCGGAAAATTATGGAGCTGTTTGCGGCGATTTATCTGGAGCATGCACTGAGCAAAGAGGAAATCATCGAGCTGTATCTGAACATCGTCGATTTTGGCAACGAACAATACGGAATCCGAAATGCCTGCCGTTACTATTTTCAAATTGAACCCGCTGCATTAACCCTGAACCAGGCACTCAGTCTGACCTGCTTGCTGCCGAACCCCAAATGGCACAATCCAAACACTCCGGAGGGGCGATCCCATTTATATTTTTGGCGAGACTGGGCTTTGTCCGAGTTGCATCGGAGGCAACTGCTGACAGAGTCTGAGCTGAATTACCTTCGCTGTATTCCATGGGATGCAGCCTTTTCGGGAAGCAACGATGAGCAACGGTATGGCAGCTTTGTGACGGGAACTTCGCCAAAGGCGTACTGGGAGAAACTGAAGCAGAAATGCGGCATCCTCCTGTGGAAGCGAAAAGTCGCTCAGGCCCGCAGAAGGGTACCGAAACCGGGAAGGGGCGGGAGCTTATATCTCATCTTTACAGACAGCTCCAGTTCCAATACTTTGGCACTTTTGGATCTTTTGGATCGCTGCGGCGTCAAGGCCTGTTTTTGTTTAAATGGGATTCTGAAAGATGCCCGGCGAGAAGAAATCCAAAAACGGGGACATCGTATTCTGGAGGGTGACTATCCCCGAAAAAATCAGGCCGTCGTATGTAGCTCCTATGAGATCGCAAACCGTCCGGAAAGCGTTTTTCGGCAGGTTTTCTCGGAAATTACCCAGCAGAGAAAGACGGAAATTGTCATTCAGGATATCTGGCGTAATGACAATACGCTGGTAGAGGGAATTGTTCTGGAAGGGCTTCAAAAAGGCTATTCCTTTGAGTTGGTAAGCCGGGATTTCTGCCTTGTGGAACCGTAAAAGCATATCATCAATACAGTGCCCCAGCTTAAATTTTTCCAACATTTGCATTTTCCCAACCGGACGATGAATAGAGAAGAGATTTCTCCATAGATGCAATTTCCTGTTTGTTGTATGCTGGAGAAAATACCCGTCGAGCGGAACACATTTTACCTGATTCTATACAATCGTAGTTTCAAAAAGAAGGAAACTTATGAAAAAATTTCTGATTACTTTCCTAATGGTCCTTGGATTTTTCCTTATTAAAGCAGTGCATCCTGCCGATGCCAACACCTGTTGGGTCCGTCTTCTCTTTTGGCTTCTTCTCCTTTTCTGCGGCATCCTGGTGCTGGTCATTGATAAAAAAACCAGGCGGATGCCGGTAAAGCTATGTGCTGCATGGATGTTCTGCGTTGCGGTTTCTTTATGGATCAATTTGGAGGGCACACAAAAGAACACCTTTTCTTTTGTTGGTATTGTACTTTTACAGTCTGTCCTGCTTTTTCTGGCGATGAATATCTCCAACCAGTGCCTGGGGACAAATTGCCTGAAAGGCTGCATCCCCATCGTCTTATCTGTTTTTGCCTTTTATTTTCTGTCGTTGTGCCTCAAAAGCAGGCTTCCGATGTACTTGTTTTTTCTCTGCACCGGTGTCATCTCAGTTATAAATTGCCTTGTGGTACAGGTACGGGGAACTCCCGTTCTGGCAGATGATTTTTACGCAATCCGAACAGCGCTGAATGTGGTTAAACAATATCGCTTGGTTTTGGACGAATATTCTCTGCTCGTGGTTGGCATTTTGATTTTACTGTTTTGGTCTGTAAATAATCTCCCGAACGCGCTTCCCATTCATCCCGTGACCAGCATTGTCGCTGCAGTATTCTGCTTCGCGCTGTTCTGGCTTGGCCCGTGGTACAGGAATGTAAATCTGAAAACCTGGAATACCCGGGTGCTGGTGTCCCAGAATGGATATTACAGCACATTGATAGGAACCTTGAAGCTCGGAATGATCGGTCCTCCTGACGGCTATTCCCTGGAAGAAATCGACCATATCGTGATGGAAAATCAGCAATCAGAGACAGAATCTTCGAATGAACAGCCCCCGAACATCATTGTCATTATGAATGAGTCTCTCACAGATTTAAATATTGTTGGGGACTTCGCTGTCTCAGAGGATTTTATGCCGTTCATTCATTCTCTGGATGGAGACAATGTGATAAAAAACTGGCTGGTGACCAGCAAGGGCGGCGGCACTTCGATTACGGAGAGCGAATTTCTGCTTAGCACAAGCAAGGCAAATTATTGGGAAAGCCTGCCCTTTATCCGAAATATTAAAACAGACACGCCGTCGCTGGTTACGGTTCTGAAGGAACAGGGATACTATACTGTGGGTATGCATCCGGCAAAGGGTTCTAATTACAGTCGTTCCACCGTGTACCCCTGTCTGGGATTTGATGCACATTATTTTACGGACAACTTGGAATTCGATACGGAAAACCTGTTCAACAATAACATCTCTGATCGCAGCAATTATGCGCAAATAATCAAGCTGTATGAAAACCGTCCAAAAGAACAGCCCTTCTTCTGTTTTAATGTAACGATTCAGAACCATGGTCCCTATGTCAATTCCGAAGCTATTAAGATCACATCCTTTGATGCCAAGGAGGATGTGGAGCATCATCTGGCCTGTATCAAAGAAAGCGATCAGGCCTTCCGGGAGTTGGTAACCTATTTCCGCGAACAGGAAAACACGATCATCCTGATGTTTGGAGACCACCATCCTGCCTTGGATGACCGATTCTACGAGACACTTCTCGGCAAGAAAATGGAGGCATTTTCGGAAGAGGACTTTTTGAAGGTTTTGACGGTTCCATATGTTTTATGGGCCAATTACGATATAGATGTGAAAGATCCGGGACGCATCTCCACAAATTATCTGGCGCCTTTCTTATTGGCTGCCGCAGGACTTAAGATGAGCGATTTTCAAAGTTACGTATGGTCCATGCATGATAAGCTTCCGGTGGTTCATGGGGGAGGCTGTATCGACGCAGCGGGAACGATCTATCATTATGACGGAACAGACTATCCTCAGTGGACTAGCGAATACCGTTTGCTGACGTACAATTATCTTTTTGATTATTCCCATCGAAAAGAAGCATTCTTCCATATTCAAGAGTAACCGATTTGACGAAAGCGGGAGAATCGCCTGCCAATAAAAGCGGTCGGTTGTTCTGAGTGCTGCACTGCTGCAAGAAATAAAACGGTGCGCTTTTTGCGCAAATTCGTCAATCTGCCTGCTTATCCGTAAATGGCAACGAATTACTTTACCACTTGCAAGCCACGCATTCAGGTTCCCGTTTCCATTTTTAACTGCTTCGAGCCTCGGCAAGTGTTCAATAACCCCACGTCTGTTATTTTGCCATCTTCTATACCGGCTATCGAATCAATGCTAAAAAGTATGAAAGGATTGACAGAGAATATTATGATTCAAACGCACAAAGAACTTGCTGCGGCCTGCTTGAATGTGGCACAGAATTACAAGACTCTGTATATCATGGGCTGCTTCGGAGCACCTATGACCGTATGGAATAAGAAAAGGTACCTGCAGAACTACAGCTACAATCAGCAGGCCGACAGGCAAGTTATGATTAAGTCTGCCACTGCCGATACCTTTGGCTTCGACTGTGTGTGTCTCATCAAGGGATTGCTTTGGGGCTGGAACGGCAAAAAGAGAAAGCCCTATGGCGGAGCAACCTACGCTTCCAATGGTGTGCCCGATGTCACCGCAGACGGCATGATGGCTCTATGCGAGAATGTGTCTACAGACTTCAGCAACATTGAGGTCGGAGAGCTGCTTTGGATGAGCGGTCATGTCGGCATCTATATCGGCAATGGGCAAGCTGTTGAATGTACCCCTGCCTGGAAGAATGGGGTGCAGGTCACGACAGTGCTCAATGTGAAGCCCGGAACCGGACGCGAATGGATGAAGCACGGAAAACTGCCATGGATTACGTATGACGCCGCGGGAAGCGCCTCTTCATCCGCAGCCGCAGATACCAAAACATCTTCCGTATCTGAACTTCCTACACCGGGGGACATCTGATTTCATCCGTACTGCCATGCAGGTTTCGGATAGCTTTGAAGCAAGAGATAGATTACGGCACCCCTTCTGTACACGGCCCTTCCCGAATCGGTGAATTTCGGTTAGCAAATGGGCCAATCTCAGACGGTGGCAGAAAGAACTGATTTTAACGGTTTGATTACGCCAAAATGCCGAAAATCGCCTTGCCTTTTCTAAAAAGCGAGCTGTCCTTTCTATGGCCCTGAGCCGATTTGGGGCAAATAAGCAAAAAAGAAAAGCCCAGCAAACCCGCTTGTTTACTGGACTTTTTGGCGGAAGCGGTGGGATTCGAACCCACGAGCCCCGTTAGGGACTACCGCATTTCGAGTGCGGGCCGTTATGACCACTTCGATACGCTTCCGTATGGATTCCCCGACAGGCGCGGAAACCTTTTGTGCATTTCATTTTAGCAAAGATTCTGCTAAAAGTCAATCGCCCGGCGCATGTTTTCCGGCTTGTGGCAAAAGAGCGGTTGTTGTATAATGAAACGCGGACAGATTTTTTCCAATCAAAACGGAAGATAAAAAAGGTGGCATATATGAGACAGTTTATTGCAATTTTTGCGGCATTTTTGTTGATGCCGGTTCTGATTAAAGGCATTCCTTTGGTCACAAAGAAAAAACCGGGATTTGGCCCGGTACTCCTGATCACAGGCGTTTGCCTGGCGCTGATTGCGGGGCTCCCCGCTGATACCGCTTTGAGGTCTTTCACTTCGATTTTCACTACCGCAAAGACCGTCCAGATTATCGTTGCGATCATTCTGGTAGGAGTTTTGGGAAATCTTTTGAAACAGTATGGATTTCTGGATAAGATTGTCGCCGCGCTGGAAACGCTGATTCCCAGCAAAAAAGCGATCTTGATGGTGCTGCCCGCTGTGATGGGAATTTTGACCGTTCCCGGCGGCGCATATCTTTCCGCTCCTTTTGTAGATAAAATCGGCGGCGATCTGGAATTGTCCGAGCCGCGGAAAGTGGTCGTGAACCTGTCGTTTCGGCATATGGCATTGTTTGTCATGCCGTTTACCACCAATATGCTGTTCATTCCCACGGTGGTACCGGAGATCAATATCTATCATCTGATTGCTTTGAACGTAGGCTTTATTCTTTGTATGCACACAGCCGCGTATTTTATCTATCTGCATGGGGCAAAATCCGTCCGGGTGCAGACCTGCGGCAGCAAGAAAAAAGCGGTTTTAGACCTGCTTTTGTACCTTTCGCCGATCTACATGGTTGTCTTTTTCAACGCGGTTCTCCATCTTCCCATGTATCTTTCGGTGGCGCTGTGCATTTTGCTGATGCTTCTTTTGTGCTGGAAACAGCGGAAAACATTCCTGCGCAATGTATGGAAGGGGATCAGCTTCAGCACGCTGTTTATGCTCATCGGCGTTTATTTTATCCAAAATCTGATTCAGAATCTGGACCAGGTCATGTCCGGGGTGGTGTGGCTGTTCCAGAACAGCTCCGGTTTTGGCGTCCTGCTGGTGATTTCGTCGGCCTCGCTTTTATTTGGCCTGACCACCGGGCTGAGCCTGGTGCCGATCGGGATCATCCTGCCGCTGGTGGCTACGCTTCCGATGGCGCCGACCCTGAAGCTGCTATACACTTTCTTCGTGTTCATCTGGTCTTTCTTGGGATACTACTATTCGCCTTTGCATCTGTGCCAGCTTCTGACCATCAAATATATGGGATGCGCGACCTGGCCGGTCTACAAAGAGCACTTGAAGCTCATCCCCTGGCTGTTTGTCTGCTCTTACCTGCTTTTTTATCTGTACCAGTGGATCCTGCTGTAGTTTCAAGCAGAAAAAACCGTACCGGATTCGGGCGGTGTTTGCAAAACAGAAAATCCTCCGTATGGCTGCGGCCGTGCGGAGGATTTTTGCCTCTTATTTGACCTTTCCCTCAAAGTATGTGTGCCAAAAACATGAGCTTCTTTCGGATAGGGCCTATAAAGATGATGGAACCTTTCGCCTCGCGCGATACTGCCTGAAATTTTTTGAAAGAACTGGCGGCTTTATCTTGAAAAAAAGAGAAAAATCTGGTATAATTAATGGTGTACAAACCAAATCTCGGCAGGCGAAGCGCCCGGCATAAGATTTTCCTATGGAAAAAACAACGCCGCGCCGCTTTTTGCGCGGGAGAAAGAGAGGAAGCATGATGAAAAAACGATTTTTTAGCCTTCTGCTGTGCCTTTGCATGGCGCTGGCCCTCTGCCCGGTCACGGCCTTTGCGGAGGGAGAATCTCGTGAACCGATAACGGAGATTTCTATCGAGATCCAAAGCCCGGCGGATTACTACACGGTTACGGCGTCTTTTTCCGTCACGGTGGAAGCGTTCGATCGCGGTGAGCCCGGCGAGACGACCTTTGAGTTGGAAACTGTGAATGGCCAGGGCGAACCGGTGGAGTTCGACGGCGTAAAGGTCACCGCTTCCGTCACCACCGACGGCGCGGGAACCTATCCCAGCACCATGAGCATCAGCGGCTCCATGGAAGACCTTCGGGACATGCTCATCGAGGGCGTGTACGTGCGGCAGGTAAACGAGGGCAAAGCAAACTGGAACTATGACGATGGGGTGTGGGCTTTGTTCTTAAAAGAGGGAATCGTTGCTTTGGACGCAGATGATGACGCCGCACCGACCTATTCCATTCTGATCTTCCCGACGATTTTAGAAGAAACAGAGAATGGTGAGTACTACAAAATAGACTGGAATGGCGGTCCGGTCAAAGAGATGTCCTTTATAAACACCTATGCCGGCAACCAGGCCCATATCCGGGCGGAGGATTTGTCCGAGCCGGATGAATCGACCAAGCCGGCGGGAGGCAATTCGAGCAGCGGAGATAAATCGAACCCGCAGACAGGCGACGGCAACGGCCTTGCTCTCTGCGCCGCGTTGATCGCGGTATCGGCCGCAGGTATGGCCACCGCGAGATTATCCGGCAAGCGCGGCAAAAACGGCCGGGCGAAATAAGCGGAACAAACCATCAAAACAAACAGCAAACACCCTGCGGGATTTGGGAGTCCCGCAGGGTGTTTTTCATCATATTTTGGCGCCGCCAAGAACGTTTTGCCCACGGTGCCGCTTTGCGGAATGAAAGAAAGCTTTCTCTATCGCAGGTTCGGCGCCGGAGCTTATGCCGTTTTGCAAGCTTTGGCCGTTATCAATTCCAGTTTTTATTGCGGCAGGTTAATTGACCTGTACATTGGCGTCTCCGCTGCTGACCTGTTTTGCCATGACCACAAACCGCTGGTTCTCACTGGGTCCCAGCGCCCGCGTGCAGGTGGAAAGGGTCACAATCCGGTCGCTGGAAGAGACGCTCACGCCGTAATCATGGAGAGACAGACGGCGCGCCTTGTCGATCATGGATTGCAGCGCCGTTCCGGTGCGTTTGGTATACAGGTAAAAATCCAGGTCGGTGGTATAAAAGACCGCGAAGACCTGCCACACCATATCCTGCGAGGTGGTGGAATAGTAGAAATAAGGCACCCGTTGGGCAAACCACAGATGGGCGAAAGAAGGGAGCTGCGCAAACATTACGTCACTGGACCGGCCCACCGACGGATTGCCGGATACGTTGCTCCAGTTGTGCCCGAAAATGACCGTGTTGGTGCTGTAATCCGTAACGTCCGTGTCCACCCAAAGGGAACCGTTATAACTATAATTGCGGTTGATATCCAGATTCATATAGGTAGTCAGAGTGGCCCCCTGCAGGACAGGGTAATCGATATTGGTCCCGGGGATCTGCAGCCAACCGATGGTATCGCTGTTGATATAATCGTGACAGTAAGCCGCTCTTTCCCGGCCGGAACCCTCCAGCTGGGAAAGATCCACCGTCCAGCCTGCGGGAGCCGAAGCCAGCTCATAGTTTTCCAAAGAATCCATCGTCAGGGGAATCCGCTCTTCCGGTGCGATCGCAACCGTAACCGGAGCCGCTTCGGCCTCCTCCAACGCCTTCTGCTCATATTTTGCCAACAGTTCTTCCAAATCGAAAGGCTCTCCCGCGGGAGCGGAGCCAGCTTCCGTTTGGATAACGGGCAAAAGAACCTCCGGTTTCAGCGAAGGCTCCATGAGAAAAGCAACGCCGAGAAAAAGGAAGCAAAAGACACATCCTACCGCGCCGGCTACCGCGCTGCCCTGTCCCGGAAAAAACGCTTGTTCCGCCAGACGGTACCATTGCCGAACCAGAGCGACAAAAAAATCCACCGCTTCATCCGCGCGGGCGACAGCCCTGCGGACGCACCCGACCAAAAAAGACCATCCATTTGCTGCGGCCCGGGCTGCCAGGACCAAACGGTTCCCGGCACAGATGGCGGAAGAAGACGGCCTTTGCCGGCCAGAAAGAAATTCCTGCGGTTCCAATGACATTCCCCCTTGATGTTTTTGCCGTTTTCAGTATAACAAAGCGGAAAAGGCAATACCAGCAAAATTCTGCAAAATTTAGCAAAAAAACACAAAACCCCCGGTTTCGGGCGGAAAACGGGGGTTTTGCAGAACTATTCCAGCACGTAAATATTAACGGTCCGTAGGCCATTGAGCAGACTTTCCAAATAGGTGTCGTAAAACAGGTCCACATCGATGATCCCTTCAATCAGGCCGGTGCCGGTATCCGAGGCGATGGCATAACCGTAAACGAAGCTGCCATCTGCCGAGGTAATATACAGCTTGGACCCGTAGGGGATCACGTTGGGATTCACGGCGACATGTCCGGCGGAAAGGCTGTTGCCGGAAGCCCCGCGGGCATTTCCCCCGGCGCTGTATCCGGTGGCCTTTGCGTTGGTGATGACAGATTTGTAAACAGTGGGCGCGTTGTCGACAATGGTGTAGCCAAAATCATAGGGGGAAACCGGAACGTTTCCGCCCACCAGATGGATTTGGGTAGTCGGCCGCAGAACAATATTTTCGCCCAGCAGCTGCGCTTCTTCCACCACGCCGTCCCTGGTGGTTTCCCCATAGGTCAGGATCTTTTTGCCTGTCGCGCCCTCCTGCAGCAGACGGCTTCTTCCGCTGCGCAAAAGGGGCGTGGTGCGGGTTTCCACTTCATAGGGGATTTCTTCTTCATAAGCCATGGTGCGGTAATCGATTCGGTTGATGAAAATGCGGTCGTTTTCCTCCAGAAATTCATATAGGGGATGGCTGATCAGATCGTCATCGTCAATGGAAACCCCCGCTTTTTCCAGGGCGTCGGCCACCGTTCCCTCGGTCATCATGACCTGGTAGGTCGTTTTATCCGCACGGATCACCACCGGAAAGGCGCGGGTGATGCTGATCTCGGCAACATTTCCGTCAAAACCGGAAAAGGCAACTTCGTCGTGCGAAGAAACGGAAATACCGCTTTCTTCTAAAATGGCGTCCAATTCCCGTTCGCTGGTATTCAGGATCGTTGTCTGCTGATCGGCACGGATATAAACCGTGTTTGTCGTTGCGGAGACCGCATAAACGGTCAATGACAGCAAGACAGACAGCACCGACACAGCGAACCCGCGGCTTTTGACAACCATGCCGGCCAGTCGTGCCATACAAAAAATTCGATTCATCCAATTCTCCTTTGGCGTACCGCTCGGTGAAGCCGAAACGGTTTTTTGAAAAAGCAGAAAAGGAGACTGCTCTTTTCAGTATTTTACCAAACTTGTTGCCATTATATTCACCAAAAAGGCGGCTGTCAAGTTTTGAAATAAGCTCAGAGTGGCTTCGATAAAAGGTTTTTGCCGATTTTCCCTCCTTTTCGTCATGGATAACAACGAATTTTTGAAAATTTCCTTTCGATATTTCTACACCTTATCCAAAGTTGTGAGCAAACCATTCTGGCGGCAAAAAAGACGCGCAGCCCATTGTCAACAGCGGTTCTATCTATTAATCCGGAGTTTGGAACATGGAGGAACAAAACAAAAAAGAAAAAGCGAAAAAGCAGCTTCTGCTGCGCCTTTCTCCCGCGCTGTGGCAGGAGTTGGCGGCTTGGGCGGAGGACGATTTTCGCTCCATCAACGGCCAGATTGAATATCTGCTGACCGAATGTGTGAAAAAACGGAAAAAGAACTTTAGCGCTCCTGAAAAAGAGGAAGAAGACGCATAAAAACCGCTCCGGAAAGGATTCCTTTTCGGAGCGGTTCCCATACCGGGCAGCCGGTACAGAAACATTCCCGGCGCGGCACAAAAAGCGAAAATCCCGGTTGGAACCGTTCGATGCTTTTAAGTCCCGACAAAAGGAGATACCTATGGAACGTTTGACACAGAAATTGCCGAAAGGCGGCTATCAGGCGAAAGCGGATGCCTCTTTCGTTTTGGAGCGGTTGGGCAGGTTGGAGGATCTTTATGATGCGCTGACCGCCGAAAGAGATAAGATTGCCGCCCGGATGGAAGAGCTGCGCAGCCAGGAAAAGGTGAAAACCGCCGCCTACCAGCAGAATATGGCGCATAAACTGATGCTGCAGGGGCTGATGGACAGGATGGATATCTACGCGGGAGAAACGCCCGGCGCAAAAAAATAAGCCGGTTTTAAAAGAAAAACCCGAAGAAGCTGAAACAATCAGCCGCTTCGGGTTGTCTTATTTTCATAAGAGCGGGTTTGAAAAGGTATTACTGGTTGAGTTCCAGAATAATATCTTTATAGCAGGGAACCTCGTTGGCCAGCGCATGGATGCTGATATGTTCATTGCGCCCGTGAACCGTGCCGACTTCTTCATTGGTCAGGGCATGGGGCACAAAGCGAAGCACGTTGTCACAGACTTTGGTAAAGTGACGTGCGTCGGTGCCGCCCAGAATCAGATAAGGGGTCACACCGACCTCGGGGAAATGCTTATGAACCGCTTTTTCAATCGCCAGATACGGTACCGAACCCAGCGGGGTGATTTCAGAAGCGCCGCGTCCGCCCATCAGTTCCGTCTCCAGGCCGTATCGGCTGGCAATGGCTTTCATCGTAGAAACAACGCTTTCCACCGTATCGTGAGGGGACAGGCGCAGGTTGCAGATCACATAGGCGGCATCCGGCAGGATATTGGCCGCATGAGCACCCTCAATGATCGTAAAGGCGGCAGTGGTTTTGAGCATCGCGCCTTTGAATCCGTCTTTGTAGCGATAGATTTTTTCCAGAATCGGCGTAAACAGCCACAGGTTACCGTAAACAAAGCGCTGCTTCAAAGGCATTTCCGGCGCGAAAGTCTCCAGCATTCTGCGGGTGGTAGGGTCCATTTTGCATTTGAACGGAGATTTTTTTTCAATCCGGGCAATGAATTTGGACAGGCGGCCGATGGTGGAGACATGCGGCGGTTCGCTGGAATGGCCGCCGTTGGAGCGGGCAGTGAATTTAATATTGATATAGCCTTTTTCTCCCAGTCCGATCAGCGCGTAGGGGCGGCGGACTCCGTCCATGGGGCTTTCGCCGATGGAGCAGCCCTCGTCCAGTACCATCTCCAGATGGACACCGTGATCATGCAGGTAGTCCACAGCCATCTGGGCGCCGGGGCCGGAGTTTTCCTCGGTACGGGAGCAGAAAATGTACAAATCCCGGTTGGGGGTCATCCCTTCGGCAATCAGCTGTTCAAATGCCTCAAAAAAGCCGCACAGCCCGCTTTTGATATCGATGGAGCCACGACCCCACAGAACGTCGTCGATGATTTCCCCGCCGAAAGGATCATGGCTCCATTTGCCGGCAGCATCTACCACGTCCATGTGGCCCATGAACAGGATGCCTTCCTTGTCGTGGTTTCCGCTGTCCCATTTTAACAGCAGGTTATTGTCCAGATAGTCCATTCTCTGGAATTTTTCAAAAACATTCGGAAACAGCTGGGACAATGTCTCGATCATCGGGTCAAACTGGTGCGGGTTGTCTTCTCCCGGAAGAACCACCGTGTTGACCTGGACCATTTTGGACAGTTTGCCCGCAATGCGCATGGCGTCGGGATTTTCCTTGCGTACCAACGGCGTTTCCGGAACGCTCTTTCGGTTGATGCAGGCGCGCACCAGGCAAACAAGCAACAGCACTGCGATGACGGCGATTACCGCCAGCAGTAGATACAGAAAGATCATTTCTCTACCTCCCAATTTCCGCGTCAGCGGAAAAAGCCGCTTTTCGGCAGCGGCAGCCGTATTGGCCGGCAGATTTTGCCGGGCTTCAACGAACATTATAGTAAAGGTGGGGAAAAATTACAAGGATTTTGACATATTTGGGAAAAGATAGTGCCTGCGGGAGAAAAATTACCTAAAATCAGGAAAAAAGAGAGAGGGAATGATTGTATTCTTTTCCTTTTGTGATATGATAAAATTCGGATGAAGAGGTGTGTAAAAATGGTTTTTTCGAATTTGATTTTTTTGTATTTGTTTTTGCCTGCAAATATTTTGCTGTATTATATCACTCGCAATCCCGCCTGGCGAAATGGTGTGCTGATCGCTTTTTCGCTCTTTTTTTATGCCTGGGGAGAGCCGGTATGGGTCACGCTTTTGATCTTCAGCGCCACCATCGATTATTTTCACGGGCGGATCTGCGAAAAGTATGCCGGCCGGTGGCAGGCCAAGGCGGCGCTTGTTTCCTCGCTGGTTTTGAATTTGGGACTGCTGGGGATTTTTAAATACAGCGGTATGCTGGTGGAAAGCATCAACACGCTGACAGGGTCGTCCCTGCCGGTCCCCGCCTTTTCTTTGCCGATCGGCATTTCTTTCTACACATTCCAGACCATCTCCTATGTCATCGATGTGTACCGGGGGCAGGCCCGCGCGCAAAAGTCTTACTGGCGCTTTTTTATGTATGTTTCCATGTATCCGCAGCTGGTGGCAGGCCCCATCGTGCGCTATAAAGATGTGTCAGCGCAGATTGAGAGCCGGCAGACCGGCCGGGAGGATTTTGTAAAAGGGATCTCCCGGTTTTGCACGGGCTTGGGGAAAAAGGTGCTAATCGCCAATCTGGCGGGGGATTTTGCCTCTCAGTATTTGGACGGTGACCTATCCGCACTGACCACTGCCGGCGCATGGTTTGGCATTTTGATGTTTACGCTCCAAATCTATTTTGATTTTTCCGGCTATTCGGACATGGCGATCGGTTTGGCCCGGCTGTTTGGATTCCACTATGTGGAGAACTTCAACTATCCGTATATTTCCCGGTCCGCCACGGAATTCTGGCGCCGGTGGCATATTTCGTTGGGAAGCTTTTTCAGGGATTATGTTTATATCCCTATGGGAGGGAACCGCCGGCATCAATTCTGGAATCTTCTGGTGGTTTGGTTTTTGACCGGCTTATGGCATGGCGCCAGCTGGAATTTCGTATTGTGGGGCCTTTATTTTGGGGCTCTGGTTATTTTGGAAAAGTGGTTTTTCCTGCGGGTGCTGGAAAAGCTGCCGCGGATTTTCAGCCATCTGTATCTGATCTTCGCCGTTGTGATCGGCTGGTCCTTGTTTTATTTTACCGATTTGTCCCGGCTTGGCAGGTTCCTGCAGGTATTATTTGGCGCATCCGGCGCGGGATTATGGGACGTTCAGCTGGAAGTTGTGCTGATAAACAACCTGTTTTGGCTGGCCATTGCGCTGGTGGGCTGTCTGCCGCTGGTGCCGTGGGGAAAAAAGAAATGGCAGATGCTGTCCCGTCCGAAGTGGGCCTCCCGACTGGAAAACTGCGCGAGCATGGGATGGGATCTGGTTCTGTTGTTTTTGTGTACGGCCTTTCTGGCGGGGCAGAGTTATAACCCGTTTTTGTATTTTCGATTTTAGGCGGATAGGGGATAGGAAGAATGCATATCAAGGAAAAAAGGGAACCCGGGCGCCGGAAGGGGAAATCGCGTCCCTGGCAGATGGTTCTGTTTACCGCCGTTTTAACGGCAGTGGGGATTGCTTCTCTGCTGTTTGAGAAACCGAATGTTTCCGAAATGGAACAGCGGGATTTGGCGCCAAAGCCCGCTATCAGCTGGCAGAGCTGGTTTAAAGGGGACTTTTCCAAAGCGTTTGACGCGTATTACGCAGATACTTTCCCCATGCGGGATTTTTTGGTGGCTTTTTCCAGCAGCGTTAAGGAAAGCTTGGGGATCCGCTACGATGACATTCGGATCCTGGGCGGGGCCGACGCGCCGGTGGAAACGCCGGATGAGCCGGTTTCCCAGCCGGAGCAGGTTCTTTCTCAGCCGGAACAGATTCTTTCCCAACCGGAAGAGTCCCTAAGTCAGGATTCGCCTTCCGCTCAGGAGAGTAAAACGGAAGAAATCGTTTTTTCTCAGCCGCAGGAGGAAGAAGACGACATCGGCGTGAACAAAAACGGAATTTTTATTTACAAAGGAATGGGGATGTCCCTGTTCGGCGGCAATGCGTCGGTAGGGAAAGTTTATGCCGATAACATCAACGCCTATCACCACGCTTTGGGCGATTCCGTGCGGGTGTTTGATATGGTGGTCCCCACCAGCGCGGAGTTTTATCTGCCGGAAAAATATAAAAAGCTGTCCAATTCCGAAAAAGACGCCATCCAGAGCATTTACAAAAACCTGTCAGACGGCGTGACCGGTGTGGATGCGTATGGCGCTATCCGGCAGCATACAGATGAGTATCTGTATTTCAACACTGACCATCATTGGACAGGGCGAGGCGCTTACTGGGCATATACCGCTTTTGCTGAGGCGGCGGGATTTACGCCGCTGGATATCGGGTCTGACTACACTGTGAAACAAATCGACAACTTTTTGGGCAGCCTTTACCGGCAGACGCAGGACTCCAAGATGCGGGAAAAAGGCGATTATGTGGAATATTTTATCCCCGATGTTGCGGCACAGGCATATATTGTGCAGAAAGATCAGCCGTATGTTAAGTATAAATGGACGGTATGGGAGGAAAGCGTTTCCGGTTCAAACGGTTATCTGGTATTTTTGTGCGGCGACGCGCCGATGATCCAGATCGATACCGGAACCTGCAACGGAAAAAGCATTGTAGTGGTAAAAGAATCCTATGGAAACGCTTTTGTCCCCTTTTTGATCCCCCATTATGAGCACATCTATGTGGTGGATGAAAGATATTTCCAAACGTCGCTGGTGGAGTTTATTCAGCAAAACGGCGTGAATGACCTGCTGTTTTTAAACAACGCCTTTTCTGCCATGACCGGCTATCATGCGAACAATCTGAAAAAGCTGATGTATCAGGTGTATGTCCCGCCGGAGCAGACAGAGGAGGAAAGCCAGGCGCAAAACAGCCGGGCGGAGGAGCCAAAATGGCAGGGTGTACAGGAAGATGATATCGGGAACGAAGATGACGACGAGTGATTTTTTAAGGCTGAAGCCCAATAAAAAAGAGAAACCGGTTTTTCGGTTTCTCTTTTTTCATCCTTTTTTCCAAAACGGCTTCCAGCTGCGAAGGTAATGCGGGAAGGGATGCAGATATTCAGTCATTGAGATCAACGGCTTCTGGTTGCCGATAAAGGGGATGGCGCCGGTCTCGTTGCACCCGAAGATCTCCATTGCCTGGACAACGTCCAGGTTGCGGATGTGGTGGCGGGTCCTTTTTTCCGACATGGAATAAACAAAGACGTCGCACCGGCGGTCAAAGGCCTGAATTGGGCTTTGGCGCAGAACGATCTGGGAGATTCGCTCCTGGGGAAGAACAACCGTGTGGAGCTGATTCCCGCTGGAATAACGCAGGGTGAATATATTCCCCTGGCGCCCAATCCCGGAAGAGAAAAAGTCCAGAAGCCGCACTGCCAGAAACCACAAGCAGGGGATCATTGCCATACATACGATAGAATAGGTAAAGTCCGCCCAGCTTGGAAACAGCATCGCTATTACGGCGCCGGCTGCCGGGATCAGCAGCGTTGGAACCAGAGGGTCCAGAATAAAGCGGAAAATGGCCCCGCCGTTGGGCTTGACCTGGCGTGGGGAAGTGGTGAATTCCGGCAGCAAAAAGTGCAGATGCCGCTGCAGACGATCCCAAGAATTGGCCGGGATCATGGCGGAAATATCATCTTTTTCCTTTCCGTATCCAACCGCGTTGACGAAAACAGAATACAGCCCCAACAGTTTGGTGACCAGGCTTTGGCGGATGTCGATATAATTGATCTCATCCAGGCGGATGGAGTAGCTTCGGTTGGTGATAATACCGCTGTCGATCAACAACTCCTGCTTGTGGCGGCGCACCACGAAGTTTTTGTGCCGGATCAGGTTGCGGATGAAAGAGTAAAGCCAGCCGAAGATGATCAGATAAGCCACCGCCACCGTCGCGGGCGGGATCCCCCAGGCGATCGCACGCGTCAGGCGCTCAAACGTGCCGGTAATTCGGTCGGCAAACTCTTGCCCGAGCAGCGAACCGGTTTGGGAGATAAAGGTGGCAAAAAACAAAACCCCGGCGAACGAGCTGCTGAGAATGGCCGAAAGGCAGGTGATATAAAGCCCTTTGGGGTGGTACTCCCGCGGGGTGAAATCCGGATCAGCCAGGGTGTTTTCCCGTTTTGAGAAAATGGCCGACGCCGCTTTTTTCGGCAGGATCAGCGAAATATCCATATTGTTACCGGTTCCGGCCCAGGTATCTACCCGCAGCTGGACGCCGCCGACAGGTTTCAGATAGAAAGGACGGGTCAGCGACATGGTGATGATTTTAGAAGTGGGAATGAACATCCGCCGGCAGAACAGAACCCCTTTGCGGATGGAAAGACCGGCCGGTTCCCAGTGATAGCGCAGGCACCACCACTGCAAAAAGGCCAGCAGAAAAATGACGGCGATAATCAAAATATCTTTCCAGGCGCCGTCAAGCCATATGGACACAGTTCCGCCGGACAGAGCGGTGAGAAAGCCGCGGGCAACCGGGAAAATCAACAGAAACAAAAATCGCCAAACCATCTGCAGCAGCGTGATGGGATGGGTGCGGTGTTCCAACACAACTCCTCCTTATCCGCGTTTTTTTCGGCGGGCGCAGTATTCCTGCAGGTTTTGGGCATCGGCGAAGAAAAGGCAGGGAAGATACAGCGATGTGCCCACGCTGTGAACCATGACGGAAGCAAGGCCAAACGGCAGCATGTCCGGCGTGCGCAGGGTCGTAACGTACTGGATATTGTCCAGCGGGACGACTCTGCGGCGGTTGTAGAATACGCCGCAGTCGAGAATCAGATTCCCGTCATGCAGAAAGAATGTGAATTTAATGCGTTTGAGCGGGTAGTAAACGCAAAAGAAAAAAAGAAAGAGAACGCCGATCAGAATAAGGGACAGGCGGTGCCAAAACGGAAAATCGGACAGAAGGAGCGTCAGCAGAAAAGCCGCCAGAAAGGTTACGACGCAGGCGCGAATCTGCCAAAGAAACAGGGCCCGGCGGGGCAGGGTGTTCTTTTTCATATCCTCACTCCTTTTTCCCGGCGGGTTTCTTCATCGTCAGAGCGATCCGCTTTTTGGCTGGATCTACCCCCAGCACCCAAACGGTGACAATATCGCCTACCTTTACCGCTTCGGACGGATGGCGGATAAAGCGGTCGCAGATTTGGGAAATATGGACCAGTCCGTCCTGATGCACGCCGATATCTACGAATATGCCGAAATCAATCACATTCCGGACGGTACCGCGCAGTTCCATGCCCTCTTTTAAATCCTCCATGGAAAGGATATCGGTGCGAAGCAGCGGAGCGGGCAGCTCATCCCGGGGATCACGCCCCGGCTTGGCCAGCTCAGCGATGATATCCCGCAAAGTGGGCAGGCCGATGCCCAGCTTCTCAGCCAGGCCGGGCAAACGGGATTCTTCCAGTTCCCGCATCACAGCCGGCATTCTCCCACTTTTTAAATCTGTATCAGAGCAGCCGCACAGCTTCAGCAAAGTCCGGGCAGCCTCATAGCTTTCCGGATGGACGGCGGTATGATCCAGCAGATCGTCGCTTTCTGGGACCCGCAAAAAACCGGCGCACTGTTCATAGGCTTTTTTGCCGAGCTTATTCACTTTCTGCAGCTGCTTTCGGGAGGAGAACGGCCCGTTTTCTTCCCGGAAGGCCACGATGTTTTTGGCCAAAGCGGTGCTGATGCCCGCGACATGGCTTAAAAGGGAGAAAGAGGCGGTGTTGAGGTCCACGCCTACCGTGTTGACACAGTTTTCTACAACGCCGGCCAGCGTCTCGTCCAGGCGGGCACGGGGCATATCGTGCTGATACTGCCCAACGCCGATGGCTTTGGGATCGATTTTGACCAATTCGGCCAGAGGGTCCTGCAACCGCCGCGCGATGGACACCGCGGAGCGCAGGGACACATCGTATTGGGGAAATTCCTCGGCAGCCAATTTAGAAGCGGAGTAAACCGACGCGCCCGCCTCGCTGACCACCATATAGGAAACCTTTTGCGGAATTTCCCGCAGAAGATCGGCTACAAAGACCTCTGATTCGTGAGAGGCAGTCCCGTTGCCGATGGCAATCACACTTACGCCGTATTTTTCAATCAACTGTTTACATTTTTCCTTGGCCGGACCGATTTTGTTTTGAGGCGGTGTAGGATAAATGACAGCCGTGTCCAGCACCTTTCCGGCGGCGTCGACCACCGCCAGCTTGCAGCCGGTGCGATACGCCGGGTCCAGCCCCAGCGTAACAGCGTTTTTCACCGGCGGCTGCATCAAAAGCTGCTGCAGATTAACGCCGAATACTCGAATGGCCTGTTCCGCGGCTTTTTCGGTGAGGGTATTGCGGACTTCGCGTTCCAGGGAGGGAAAGATCAGCCGGGAAAATCCGTCGAAAGCAGCCTCGCGCACAAAATCCGCACAAGGTGTGTTTTCTTTTACAAAGTCACGGGCGATTGTTTTGCGGCAGCGTTCCAGGTCTGCTTCCAGCGAGACTTTCAGCGCGCCCTCCCGCTCCGCGCGGTCGATCGCCAGCACCCGGTGGGGCGCGATTTTCGCTACCGGTTCCGAATAAGCGGCGTACATATCATAGACAGGGTCGGCTCCGGGCTTTCCCTCTGTTTTCAAAACAGCATGCATCAAAAGAAAGTTGCGCAGGGTTTTGCGCAGTTCGGCGGAATCGGACACAGTTTCCGCAATAATATCCGCCGCGCCGGCCAAAGCGTCGCCGATGGTCTCGATCCCGTTTTCTGCCGAGACGAACGGCTCGGCCATTTCTTCCGGCGAAGGGGAGTCTTTTTCCTGCGCGAAGATCCTCTGCGCCAGCGGCTCCAGCCCCCTTTCCCGGGCAATGGAAGCACGGGTCCGTCGTTTCGGCTTGAAAGGCCGGTACAAATCTTCCACCTCCGCCAAGGTGGCGGCGGCCGAAATGGACTGAGACAGGGAATCGTCCAGCTTGCCTTGGCTTTCGATGGAGGCAAGAACCTCTTCCTTGCGTTTTTCCAGCCCTCTGAGATATTCCAGCCGGTCTGCCAGTTCCCGCAGAAGCTGGTCGTCCAGAGAGCCGGTCATCTCTTTGCGATAGCGGGCGATAAAAGGTATGGTGTTTCCCTGGTCAATCAGATCAACGGTATTTTGAACCTGCTGGGGACGCAGGTGAAATTCTTCAGCCAAACGGGCGGTTATGTTCAAAATCAGTTTCCTTCTTTCAGTGTGGATTGGCCGCATGAGGGATATCTCATACGGGATGGCAAGACAAAATAAGAGACCGCCGCCCACGCGGAGGCCATCGCCTCAAAGGCGGAGATGGTTTGATGGATATTTTGATTATTATACCATGTTTTTGCGCGAAAAAGAAGAAAAAGCATCATTTTCGGATGGGCATTGACAAAAGATTTCCGGTGAAATAGAATAAATAAAAGGAGTGATTACGATGAAAAAGGTTATCATGTACGGCAGCCCCATGTGCGGCGATTGCGTGGAAGCCAAAAAAGTTCTGGAGGAGGAACAGATCCGCTATGGATATGTAGACGTCACTGCAGGAATGGCGCATCTGAAGAAATTTTTGAATCTGCGCGACAATCGACCGGAGTTTGACGCTGTCAAAGAGGAGGGTAAAATCGGCATTCCTTGCTTTGTGGTAGACGATAAAGATCTTTATATCATGCTGCCGGAAGACCTGGATGTACTTCGCTAAAAAATCTCTTTTCCTGGATAAACAAAAATCCCCCGCCTCTCGGCGGGGGATTTTTTATCGTGAAGGCAACGTTATTGCCAGCGTCAAGAGAGCCGGCAGGCAAGCTGGCTTTTGATGGCAGCTATGGAGCTGTGTTTTTGGAAAAAGAAAGCGCGTCGGTTTCGCTTAAGAAGATCCCGTCTTCGCCGACCTGGGCAACGGTGATTTGATCTTCCTCCTCCAAAGAAAGGTCATCCGCTTTTATTGCGCCGGATGAGATGAATACCGTGTCCGCCGGGTCACCGTTGATGCAGATTCGGCTGTACGGCGTAAATTCGCTGCCGAATACGTATAACGTGCTGCCGAGCATGCGGTATTGTTCCAGTGCGATCGGCTTGATGCCCATCTGCATATCGGTGGGCCGATATCCGTCAGAGCCGCCGTAAACCGCTTTTTCACCGTACAGCATGTCATATTCCAGCAGTTCCAGGTATTCCTGGTAACGGGGCGTTTCCGCAAAGGACTGATGAAAGCTGTTGAGGAATCCGCTTTGGATTCCCAGCTTTTTCAAGATGCTGGCAGACAGCTGGTAGGCTTTCAGGTCCAGGTCCTGCTCTTCCAGGCCGATGTTGTCCCAAATGACATATTCGGTCTGCAAAAGATCACCTTTTGCCATATTGTCTTCCGCCGCCGAGATGCTGGGCAGATGGTCGCCGTATAAAACCAGAATCGTAGGCTCTCCGCAGGTTTCCAGCGTTTGGACCAGCGAGCGGAGAAAAGCGTCTTCTTCATAGACCTGGTTCACATAATAGGAGAAAGGAATCAACTCATCTTCTGACAAAACGGTGCTGCTGACGGTGATTGGCTGTTCGTCGCCGAGGGGAACAGAAGGATATTTCCCATGCGGCTGAACGGAAATGGCGTAGATGAAATCTCTTTGCTCCGTGGAGAAAAGGGTTTGTAAAATCTCTGTCGTGAGAACGGTATCTTTTGCCCAGCCCAATGGATTTTTCTCCACATGGTTCATGTATTCCAAAGAGGTAAAGGTATCAAACCCCAGATTGGGGAAGACCAGATGGCGGTCATAGAAAGTGCCGGTATTATTATGAATCACATGGGTGCCAAAGCCAAGCTCTTTTAAGTTATAGGCAATGCTTTCGCAGGTGCTCTGCTGCAGGATGGTTTTGTAAGGGTATTCTCCCGGCCCGAAATAATCAAGGCTCATGCCGGTCAGTACCTCGAACTCAGTGTTGGCAGTACCGCCGCCAATGGAGGGAACAGAAAGATATCCGCTGGTATATCTTTCCTTCAGCCAGGTGAAAAAAGGAACCGGGTTTTCTGAATAGGTAAAGCCGTCCAACCGATTGGGATCAATGAAAGATTCCAGCTGCACCATGACAATATTGGGTTCCTGCTGAGAATCGGCGAAAATAGCAGAATCCTTTTGCGCATCCGGAGAAACGTCTTCTTTTGTTTCTTCCTCGATATTCTCCGCGAGGCTGGCCATTGTTTCAACCGAATAATCTTCCGGCTTATCAATTCCCGTATCCAGCAAGCTGGCGGCAAAACAGTAAGCAAAGCCGTAATTGCGGTAAGCGTTGGCCAGATTAGCAAAACTGGTAGAAGTTGCGTCGGCCTGAATGGAAAAGTGAATCAGACCGAAAGTAGCTAAGGAAGTCATGGCGATGGAAACCAGCGCGCCACGGTACAAAGCCTGATGCTTCGGAGCCTTTATAAAAATAAAAACAATCCCGGTAATAACAGCCGCAAAAGCCAGAACAATCAGAATCATCTGAACCGGGGTCAGATAAATCTTTAGAATACTGAAAACGGGCTTCAGTATGTAAAAATCAATAGCGGCTAGAGGAGTCGTCCGGTAGCCCAGCAAAATAAAGTTGGCAATCGCAAGACCCAGCCAGATAGTGGATACCAGTGACAGCATGAAAACCCGCCGCTTTACCAGCAGCGCCAAAAGAAGCGTTAATAAAACAACCAAGATGTTGCACAAAAAATGAACTGGATGCAGCGCCAGAAACTGTACGCCTTCCCAAACTGAGCGGCGGCTGAGCATTTCCATTGCAGTATTGAGTGCAACCGCAAGAGCAATGCACATTAGAACCGGTCGATCCCATAACCATTTCCAAAATTTTTTCATATACAACCACTTTCTGTTTTGCCTTCCCACAAACACATAGCTTGATACGAGATATCCGGCTGATTTGCAAGATATCCGGATTTTTTGTTAGCAACACACGGGAATTGCGCTTACCTTAAAAACGAAAGATAAACCGGTTTTATTACAAACAAAGGAGAATCTGTGTAAAAAAATACCTTTCTGTTCCCGGGAAAAAGGAAAAGCCCTGCCTGGGGGATCCTTTTCCGCAGCAGGACAAATCATATCTAAGCCGATTTGGTAAAAAGTACAACTTGCCCGGCATTCACCCCCACGCCTTACGCCATACAATGGCAACAATCAGCATTGCAAATAGGGCTGATATTGTGAGCGTTAGTGAAAAATTAGGACATGCTGAACCGTCAATAACGCTGAACGTTTACAGTCATGCCAACGAGGAAGCCCAACGGCGAGCCAACGAAGCTTTAGCACAAGCTATTTACAAAAACCAAAAACACGCATAAAATAAAAGGAGATAACCACATATGAACAGCGTTTTATATTTAGAAGATACCGAATTGAGATTGAAAGCCCTTGTAACCGTTATGAGCGCAACAGACAGCGACAATGAACAGGCATTGCAGGAAATGCCAATTGTAGCGGGTATAGCGTCAGAAATGGCAGAACGGTTATATTGTGCAATCGCAGACGCAAGAGCGCAGGAGGTATGAGAAATGTTCTGGATATGTTTATTGATCTTTCCGTTTATGCTTTTGGCAGAGTTATTGAAGCGGACTAAGTAAGACAAGAGCCGCCCGGATTCGTCTGGGTGGTTTTTCTTTGCGCAGTGCATTTATTTTCCGACCAAAAAGAAATTGATATACAAAGCGGTTGTAACTGAATTAAGGTGGCTTTGTAACAGTCGTAGCGGCCCCGATTAGTTACGCAGATACTTTGTATATCTTGTCATAGATTGCCGTATCTTATTATATCTTACACAAAATCGCATTTGTAACTAAGTAACTGCCGTTTTTATAAGAAGCATGTAAAAAATATTATAACGCTCTATTTTTAGTTGCCTAATGGGTTTTTAATGGGTTTTATTCATATATAGGGAAAAGAAAAAGCCTGTAAACAGACGAAAAACCGCATGAATACAGGCTTGTTGATTGTATTGTAACTATCTCTTGGGTAAGTGAGATTAGCGCTTGCTGAACTTCAAGGACTTGGTGCTGACTCTGCCAAACATCCGGCCATTTCTTCGATTTCCACCTGATTTTTGGCTTAATACTGCGGTTTTTCTGCACATCAGGTTTTAATTTTCATTCTGGTACATGACGCACGAAAAGCAGGTTTTGCTCCTTATGTGTGCCTTGCGTATCGCTGCCCAGGGCGACGCAGGACAACAGTAAGGAAAAAAACTTGGTTGCTGTTCTTGGAGTCACCTCCAACTTTATATAAACATAACTATAACACGCAAGCATGAGTGGTGCTAAAATGTTGCACCACTCATGCTTGCGTGTCTACGGTTAAGCCCAACTTATTCCTTTATGTATCTGTTTCCTCTGCAATTACCTGTATAGCGTTGACGATGGATTCAATCTTTGATATATAATCTTCAACAAATTCTTTAGTAATGTCTGTTTGTTCAGCAGAGGCATGACTTCTGTCGTTTTGATGCGCTATTTTATTCCTTCGCTGAAATAACATCGCTATAGTTTCTTTTCCAGTTTTTATTGCTTCTTGTTCATTTTCACTAGGAAAGGCTTTTTCCATCACTTTATTAAACGGTATTCCGATAAGATTTAACTGGTCTCTCATACTTTCACACGATAAAAACACATCCCTACTAAATCGCTTATTCAAATATTCAAAAAACCAGTCATTTGATTCCAAAGCAGCTATAGCATCCTCTACTTTTTCCATAGGAATCTGAAACGATTTATACTTTTCCGATTTTGGCCAGGTTCCCGAAAACATTCTAACTAAGCAATACTTGCTAATTTCATGAATGTAAAAATCAAGTAATCCCTCCGCTAAAACGACTTGTGATCGCCAAACCATTTTACAAGCAACTTCATTTTCGTCAGCATTTAATTTATCAGCGACCACAAACTGTGCCTTAACTTCATCCATGCTTCCGGTAAAATGTTGTTTAATCTCGGACAGCGAGAATTGAATAGGCACTGGCACTGGACGCGCATCTCGTGTATTTTCTGCACGTGGAGTAAGCGAAATATCTCTATATGCCATGTCACTCCCCCACTTACATATCAGAAGAGATTACATCAGCAAAATTGAGATTTAGCATTGGAATTGCCCCGTATTTTCCTGCAATGTAACCTTTTCCGAAATTCTCATCTTTCCGCACATTTTTTATTTCTGTAAGTGAATACAAATCTGTAGAACGGTCTTTTGTTTTGATTTCCGTAAACCAAATTTGATCTCGTCTGAACAAATCCAAATTTAACAACCCAGTTTCATGAGTCGTAAAAATCAACTGTGCAGGTTTACTTCCACGTGTATTTACAAATTGTTTTACCAACCCAAAAAGAAGCGACTCGTGCAAGTTGGATTCAAGTTCATCGCAAACCAATACTTTTCCATTAACTATAATATCAATAAACGGACAAAGTATTCCAAAAAGTTTTTTTATTCCTGTGGATTCCTCAGAAATCAAATCCGTTTCAAATCCTTCATACAGAACCTTAGCAGAAATTGCATCTATTTTTTTCTGTAAAAGAATTTTTTTGAATTCGTCGGATAAAAAAGGGGGAAGATTCGCAATATCTAGATCCTCTTTCTTAATATCAACATGAATATCTTTAATTCCAGTGCCAAGTGCGTCCAAAAACTTTAGAACAATCGCTTTTATTTGTTCGTTAGCATTAATTTGATGCAAGGAATAATTCATCCAATTGTCTTGGTTAACTGAGCTGTAGATCACCAACTCGTCTTTGAAAAAGCGATATGCAGCAGTTACTTCATCAACAGAGCTAAAATTTGCTGCACAAGACAACATTAAGCGATTCGGCTTGAGGACATCTTTGCAACTATTAAAGCGGTTACGAAAGTTCCGCCCCGCTGAATAGTCTTCACCCATACGCTCAAAAATTTTTGTTTGCCGACCATTAGGAAAGTAATAAAGATATTCGTCCACAACAAGCATATTTTGTAACGAAAACCCGAATGCGTATCGAATTCCATCAACTATGAATTGAATCTTATAATTACTTTTTCGCTCGTAGCCGTCCAATTTATGAGGCACTTGTAAAATTCCCTGTCCTGGTTGATGGTTAATGCTATTTGAAACAAGATTTTTTACAAATGCTATTGCGTCTATAAAGTTACTTTTTCCAGAACCATTTGCGCCATAGATAACAGCCGATTTTAGGACCTCAACATCTGCTACTTTTTCTATGTTTTCGGCATGAGTTTTGTCTGATCCCGCTATTGCAGAAAATAGAACCTCATCTCTAATTGATCTGTGGTTAGAACATCTGAATTCCAATAACATCGCACATCCTCCTCCCTGAAGAGAATTATATCACATGATATACCGTTTAGCAATCAAATTTGAGTTTTTTTTGCAAATATCAAAATCAAACGATTCAGCATTGCCTGCGTCGAGTGATTCCTTTACCAGTTATATTTTCTATTACCCAAAGAATCATACCCTATTTGCTATAGTTTATTCCTCCACCTTTTTATTTTGCCAGCACTTTACCTTTCACTCCCTCAAATTCTTATACACATCCTCCAAGAACACCTGCATCAGTTCCCTCTTCTTTTCGTCGTTATCAAGCAGAAGGGCAAAGAAGTCCTGGTTTTGCTCATAACCGGCTATCAGGGCATCCTGTACAGCGTCAAAATAGGCGAAGCGGAAATCTTTTAGCGAGTTATTCCTCGCACTATCCCGCAGATGCCCATTTTTCAGCAGAATATCCCGCATTTGCAGCGCGGACTTGGTAGCAACATCCACATCAAAGTTTTTGTTATACGCTGCATTGATCTCATCAATGATTTCGGAAAGCTTCTTTTTCACAGCTTCATCTATGTAGACCTCATTAGGTGTCGGCAGGCTCACTTCCGGCTTGGATTCCATCTCGTGTGTGTTTTCCCCAGTCTTTTTCTGACGGAAGTTAGAGGCAGTGATTTTGTCCGCAATGTCAAAATCATTTCCACCGCTGCCCACCTCGATCTCCTTAACCAGGTACGAAAGGAAATTGTATTTCTTGTGCAGATCCACGCTTTCAAAACAGGTTGCTTGAATCAGAAAACTGTAAAACCTCAGAAAGCGCTTAATCGTTGTACGAATTTCCAGCTTTTCCAGTTCTGGGTGGCGATTGATGATTTGCAGGGATTTATCCAGCAACGCCCACATTCGAGCCTTTTCTTTAGAGGTTCGTTTATCCTGATACAGGTATCCGTTAAATTCCTCAATATCGTCAATATCCAGGAAATCATACTGATCCACCTGAGCTTCCACCGTTCGAATATCCGAAGGGGTGATCGTCTCATTTAGAATCGTTTCAGTATAGAATGGGGCAAAGGACGCTTGAATATCTTCATATTCATTTTTGAAATCCAGCACAAAGGTTTTCTTATCATAGGGCGCACAAATACGGTTCAAGCGAGAAAGGGTCTGCACAGCATTGACTCCCCGCAGACGTTTGTCCACATACATGGCACAGAGCTTCGGCTGATCAAAGCCTGTTTGATACTTATTCGCCACCAACAGTACCTGATAGCTGTTGCTGTCAAACACTTCCGGCAAATCTTCTTCCTTAATGCCGTTCATCACCGCTTCGGTGTATTCGTGGCCGTCCAGAGAGACCTTGCCTGAAAACGCCACCAGTGCACGAATACCCGTGTACCCATGCTTGGAAATATAGGTTTCAAACTCGTTCCGGTATTTGACTGCTGCCTGCCGTGACGAAGTAATGACCATGGCTTTTGCTTTGCCGCCTAACTCCTGCATGATTCTGTTTTTGAAATGCTCAATAATGATCTCAACTTTCTGGGCAATGTTTGTATCATGCAGTTCAATATACTTGGCAATCTTACGCTTTGCGGCAATCGTTTCCAGTTCTGGATCGTCCTCAATAGCCTTATTAATTTCAAAATAAGTCTTATAGGTCACATAATTTTGCAGCACATCCAGAATGAAGCCTTC
>DFDW01000035.1 GCA_002369315.1 Ruminococcaceae bacterium UBA3818
ACCACCGAACCGCCGCGCTGGGACATACCGTGCACCTCGGAAACCTTCACTTCAAAGCCCTGCGCCATAAACACATGACCCAAAATCCGGCTGGCCAGCAAAGAGCCTTGTCCGCCTACGCCAACGATCATCACACTTTTTGTTTTCATGTTACCGCACCTCCTGAGAGCCAATGGCATGGAATGGGCAAAGCGACGCACACAAACCGCAGCCAACACACAAAGTCGTATCGATGGCAGCTTTCCCGTCCTCCATATGGATGGCCGGACAGCCAATCTTAAAGCAGGCTTTGCAGGCGCGGCATTTATCTTTGTCCACCGCAAGAGACGCTTTTTTCGGAACGGACTTTAACAGCACGCAAGGACGGCGGCTGATGATAACAGAAGGTTCCGGCGCAGCCAGTTCTTCTTTTAAAGCGGCTTCCACCTGGGCCACGTCGTAAGGATCCACTACCCGTACCCGCTGGATTCCCGCGGCACGGCAAACGGCCTCGATGTTAACCTGCGGGACCTCTTCCCCTTTCAGCGTATGCCCTGTCGTCGGATTATCCTGATGCCCGGTCATACCTGTGATCCGGTTGTCTAAAATGATTACCGTGGAATTTCCTTTGTTATAAGCGATGTTGACAAGGCCAGTCATACCGGAGTGCATAAAGGTAGAATCCCCGATTACCGCGACAGATCGATCCTGCATCCCCCTTGCTTTATTAAAGCCGTGCAAAGCCGAAATGGAAGCGCCCATGCACACGCAAGTATCCATCGCGTTCAGCGGCGCTGTTGCGCCCAATGTATAACAACCGATATCGCCGCTTACCATAACCTTCAGTTTCGACAAAACATAATACAGTCCGCGGTGCGGGCATCCGGGGCACATGACCGGAGGACGCACCGGAACCTCCTCGTCGAAAGTACGGTAATCCGTTTTTTCGCCAAGGATTTTTTCCGCGATCATCTGCGGAGAGTACTCGCCTAATTTTGTAAATAAGGCTTTTCCCTCGCAGGCGATTCCCAGCTTTTTCACCTGCGTTTCAAAAATATCGTCCAATTCTTCGATGACGTAGAGCTTGTCTACTTTTTGCGCAAAATCGCGGATCATTTGCTCCGGAAGCGGATGAATCAGGCCTAATTTTAAAACGCTCGCCTTTTCGCCCAACGCCTCTTTGACATATTGGTAGGCAATGCCGGAACAAATTACGCCGATTTTTGTGTCCGCCCACTCGATCCGGTTCAGCCCGGTTGTTTCCGCGAAACGAGCCAGCGCCTCTATTCTCTGCTCGACCGCAACATGACGGCCTTTTGCGAAAGCCGGCATCATTACATATTTCTGCGGATTTTTCACATAATCCTTTAAGGGTTGCTCCTCACGAGGGCACTCTTCCACCATGCTCTGCGAATGCGATACCCTTGTGGAAAGGCGCAGCAGCACCGGCGTATCAAATTCTTCTGAAAGTTCGTACGCCGCCTTGACAAATTCCTTGCACTCTTGTGAATCGGACGGCTCCAGCATCGGCAGCTTCGCCGCTTGCGCATAGTGCCTGGAATCCTGCTCATTCTGCGAAGAATGCATTCCCTGGTCGTCCGCCACGGCAAGGATCATACCTCCATTTACGCCGGTGTAACTGGCGGTAAAAACCGGATCTGCCGCCACGTTCAGCCCCACATGCTTCATCGCGCAAAACGATCTGGCACCGCCAAAGCTCGCCCCAACAGCAACTTCTGTTGCTACTTTTTCGTTTGGAGCCCATTCGGCATACACTTCTTCATATTTCGCCACATACTCGGAGATTTCCGTACTGGGCGTTCCCGGATAGCTGGAAACCACCCGACATCCCGCTTCATACAACCCTCTGGCCACCGCTTCGTTACCAAGCATCAGCCTTTTCATGATATTACCTCCCTGTTATCCCATAACATGTTCCACAAAAATTTTAATACCAATGGAAATTAAAATAAGCCCTCCCAGCAATTCCGCTTTTTCTTCTAAGAAAGAGCCAAATTTTTTACCGATCCAAACGCCGGCAGCTGAGAGCACAAACGTTGTAGCAGCAATAAAACCGGCCGCGGACCAGATATTTACATCCATCACCGCGAACCCGATTCCAACTGCCAGTGCGTCGATGCTGGTGGCCACTGCCTGCACCACAAGCAGACGGAGCGTAAAAATTTTCTCACAGATCTCTTCTTCCGGATGGCGCATCTGAGAAATCGTTTCCCAAACCATTTTTCCGCCGATAAAGCCCAGCAAAATCAATGCGATCCAGTGATCCAGGCTTTTTATGTATGCGCTGAAAGTCTGCCCCGCAAAGTAACCGATAACCGGCATTAGCCCCTGAAAAAGCCCAAAAGCAAACGCGATCAGGAAAAAACCGGAGCGGCGCAGTTTTTGAAAGCATAAACCATCTGAAATCGAGACTGCCATCGCATCCATCGAAAGGCCTACTGCGAGAAAAAACAACGTAAAAATATCCAAACAATCCCCACCACTGCAGAAAAATTAGTAATTTTGATTATAGTATAACAGAGGAACAATGTCAATTCAACCCTTTAAAGTGGCAGACCACTATGCCTTTCTTCCAAAAATCATGCCATTTTATTTCAAATTCACAGATTCTTCACCAAATAACACCATATGCTGATGTAGAATAGTAAATTAGAATATCAGTAAATTAACATAAAGGATGGTCTCTTTTTGTTTGGATATGTCAGGCCGTTCAAGCCGGAACTTCGGATGAAAGAATATGAAGCTTATAAGGCTGTTTATTGCGGCCTCTGCAAGGAATTGGGACGGCAGTATGGTATTTTTGCCCGTTTTACACTGAGTTACGACTTTACTTTTCTGGCTATCCTTTCTATGGCGTTCCAGAAAACTGCTCCGGATTTCAGCAAAATCCGCTGTTTGATAAACCCCTTAAAAAAATGTTCTGCATGCCGCCAAAATGGCGTAACCGAGCGAATTGCCTCGCAGGCGATGATCACCTTATACCATAAATGCCGGGATCAATTGTTGGACGAAAACTGGCTGGCACGCCTGCCGGTATCTTTGTCCTTTCCTTTCGTTCGCTGGTGCTGGCAAAAAGCCCGGCAAAAAGAGCCGCAGTACGATTGCTTTGCGGCGGACATGATGCAAAACCAACAGCTTGCTGAAAGCCGGCTGTCCGGTCCTGATCCGGCAGCAGAGCCTACCGCGCATTTTTTATCGCAAATCTGTGAGACGCTGTCGGACGATCCCGACCAAAAGCGGGTCCTTGCGCGATTCGGATATCTTTTAGGCCGCTACATTTATTTGTCAGACGCGCTGGACGATTTGGAAAAGGATGCGAAAAAACACCGTTTTAATCCTTTTTTACAGCGCTACACGGTTTCCGAACTGAAAAGCGTCTCTTACTCGCCTGCCGTGGAAAGTATTCACGGGACCATCGCGGAATTGGAAAAAGCATTCTCGCTGCTGAATCTGAACGATTGGCAGCCAATTGCTGAAAATATCGTTTATTATGGACTAAAGCAATCTCTGCAGAATATTTTGCGTAAAAAGGAGAAAATTGAATGACCGATCCCTATAAAGTATTAGGCGTTTCCCCCTCCGCTTCGGATGAGGAAGTGAAAAAAGCATATCGCGAACTGGCTCGGAAATATCATCCGGACCACTATCAAAACGATCCGCTGTCCGACCTGGCAGAAGAGAAAATGAAAGAAATTACCGCCGCTTATGACCAGATCATGGATATGCGGCGAGGCGGAAGGTCCGGCTGTTCTTCTGATGCTGGCCAGTCGCAGTTTTCGGATATCCGGCGAATGATCAACAACAACCGCATTGCAGAGGCCGAAGAGTTGCTGGACGGCGTTCCCCAATCTTCACGCGATGCGGAATGGTATTTTTTGAAAGGCAGCGTTTTTTACACCAGAGGATGGCTGGATGAGGCCTATCGTCATTTCAACCAAGCTGTGCAGATGAATCCCAATAATCAGGAATACCGCATGGCGCTGCAGCAGATGAGCTGGCAGCGTTCACACGGATCCAACCCTGGTTCCATGCCGGGCGGAGGAATGTATTGTTCTCCATGCAATTTCTGCACCTCTATGATCTGCGCTGACTGCTGCTGTCATTGCATGGGCGGACGCGGCTGCTTTTAACCAAGGTATTTGACAAAATCACGGGAGGATCGTTATGCTCAAAAAGAGTTCTCAGGTGGCGCTTGGGGGCGTAGTAGCTTCTCTTTGCGTTTTACTGATGCTGATGACCGGATTTTTTCCTTTCCTGACCTACGCTGCCCCGGCATTGGCGGCTTTTCTTTTGATCGCTGTGATTGTGGACTGCGGTTATCGTTGGGCTATGTTGGTCTACCTGGTGGTAGCGCTTCTTTCCGCTTTCGTTGTTCCGGATAAGCAGGCAGCAATGATCTTCATCTTCCTGGGCTATTACCCGGTGGTAAAGGATTATCTGGATCATCATATGAAAAGCAAAGCGCTTCAGTGGATCATAAAATTCTTTGTTTTTAACCTTTCTATTTTAGCTGCCTATGGCTTAATGATTTATGTGTTCCAAATGCCGGATGTCATGACCGACATGGGTACACTTGGACGCTTTACCGGACTGGTCACTCTTTTGGCCGGCAACGTTGTTTTTATCGTATTTGAACTGGCCTTGACCCGTATTTTTTATTTTTACCGGCATGTTTTCCGTCCTCTCTTTTTGCGCAAGGTGAAATAAAAAGCAATATTTTTCTTTACGAAAAATCCTCCGCCTGAATTCAGGCGGAGGATTTTTTATCTTTTCTTCTTTTTCGATGCCCACAATTCATAAAAGCGATTGGAATATTCCTCGCAAAAAGCGTCTGTCGTTTCCGGTACCCGATCCAGCGGAAAAGGGATCTGCAGTTGATCGTATTTTTCCTTGCAAAGCTTTCGAAACGGCAGAAATTCTACCTTTTGCACACATTCCTTATCTGCAAGCAAATCGGCCAGCCGAAAAAGATTTTCCTGGGAATCCGTAATGCCCGGGACAACGACCTGCCGAATCCAAACCGGGATGCGCTGCCGCTCCAGCAGGGATAGAAAATCCATCGCCTGCCGCAGCGATCCTCCTGTTTTTTCGGCATAGTCCTGTTCGGTGGTCATTTTTACATCCAAAAGCACCATATCTGTTTCCTGCAGCAAAGGCATCAAGTTCGCAGCATTGGCGCCGTGTCCGCTTGTATCCAGCACTGTATGGATCCCGGCCTCGCGGCATAAACGGAAAATCTTCGTGACAAATTCCGCCTGCAGCAGCGGTTCCCCGCCGGACACCGTAATGCCGCCGAATTCGCCGAAATAAGCCCGGTAGCGACTTACTCGGCGCACCACCTCTTCCGCGCTGAACACCGTTCCTTTTGTTTTATCCCAGGTATCGGGATTGTGGCAATAAACACAGCGCAGCGGGCAACCCTGCAAAAATACGACACAGCGGACGCCGGGACCATCTAACGTTCCCAAGGATTCAAAAGAATGGACAAATCCGTTCAAATCATCACCTCTCGCCTACATCGCCTGGTGGAAAGTACGGCTGATCACTTCTTTTTGCTGCTCTTTGGAAAGGCGATGGAAATTCACCGCATAGCCGGAAACCCGAATGGTCAGATTCGGATATTTCTGCGGATCCTCATATGCTTCCATCAATTTTTGCCGATTCAGCACATTTACGTTGATATGATGGGCGTTCTGGGCGAAATAGCCGTCTAAGATCCCAACCAAATTCGAAACCTGCTGTTCCACAGTTTTGCCCAGCGTATCCGGCGTAATCGAAAATGTGTTGGAAATACCGTCCCGGCAGATTGCATATGGCATTTTCGCAACCGAATTCAGAGATGCCAGGGCGCCGTTGTGCTCCCGATTGTGCATAGGATTCGCTCCAGGTGCAAAGGGCTGCCCCTTTACGCGTCCATCCGGCGTAGCCCCCGTCTTTTTCCCATACACCACATTGGAAGTAATGGTCAAAACAGACAACGTATGCATCGCGCCCCGATAGGTTGGATTCCGTTTCAGCTGAGAATAAACCTCTTCCAGCGCCGTCTTGGCGATTTGATCCACCCTGTCGTCGTCATTACCGTATTTGGGGAATTCTCCTGTTGTTTCAAATCCTTCGATCAGGCCGTTTTCATCCCGGACCACTTTCACATTCGCATAGCGAATGGCGCTGAAAGAATCTGCCAGCACCGAAAGCCCCGCCACGCCAAAAGCCATAAACCGTTCCACATCCGTATCATGCAAAGCCATCTGGGTTTTTTCGTAGGCATATTTATCATGCATATAATGAATCACGTTCATGGTGTTGACATACAGCTTGCACAGCCATTCCAGGTAAATGTGCCATCTGCCCCGCACCGCCTCAAAATCCAGCGTTTCGCCTGCATAGGGTTCCATCTGCGGACCGAGCTGAATGCCGGTCAGTTGGTCACGGCCGCCATTCAGCGCCAACAGGAGCAGCTTGGGCAGATTGCATCGGGCGCCAAAAAACTGCATTTGCTTTCCAACCTTCATCGCGGATACGCAGCATGCGATTGCATAGTCATCTCCGTAAATCGGGCGCATCAGGTCATCGTTTTCATACTGAATGGCATCGGTCTCCACCGATACGCGGGCGCAATAGCGTTTAAACGGTTCCGGCAGCTTTTGGGACCACAGAACTGTCAGGTTCGGCTCCGGAGCGGTCCCCAGATTGTAAAGCGTGTGCAAAAAGCGGAAAGAACTTTTTGTCACCAGGGGCTTACCATTTTCCCCCACACCTCCGATGCTTTCTGTAATCCACATGGGGTCTCCACCGAACAGTTCATTGTATTCCACCGTACGCAGGTGGCGGGCCGCGCGCAGTTTCATGACAAAATCATCCACCAATTCCTGCACGCCGGTTTCGTCCAGTAGCCCCCGTTCCATATCGCGGGTAAAGTAAATATCCAAAAACGTGCTGACCCGGCCTAAAGACATAGCGGCGCCATTTTGCTCCTTGATCGCTCCCAGATAACCGAAATAGAGCCATTGAACCGCTTCTCTGGCATTTGCCGCCGGTTCGCTGATGTCATAGCCGTACATATTGGCCATCTCTTTGAGTTTCTGCAGAAAAGCAATCTGCTGGAACAGCTCTTCGCTTTGACGGATGGTATCCGTATCCATCACACCCAAAGCAATTTCCGCTTTGTCCTTTTTCTTCTCTTCAATCAGATGGTCGATCCCGTAAAGTGCAACTCTCCGATAGTCTCCAATGATGCGTCCTCTTCCGTAAGCATCCGGCAGACCGGTGATAACGCCGCATTTTCTGGCTTTTCGCATCTCGTCCGAGTAAACGCGGTAAACGCCGTCGTTATGAGTGGTGCGATAGGTGAACTCCTCTTCCACCTTTTCGGACAGCTTGTAGCCGTAAGCTTCGCAGGCGGAACGGGCCATACGGATACCGCCAAAAGGATTGACGCCCCGGGTCAAAGGCTTTTCCGTCTGATACCCAACAATCAGCTCACGATCTTTGTCCAGATAAGCCGGCTGATAGTTGGTCAAAGAGGAAACATGTTCGGTATCTACATCCAAAACGCCGCCCTTTTCCTGTTCCTGTCGCAGCAGCTCCTCAAATTCCGAAAATAATTCCCGGGTTCTTTCCGTCGGTCCGGACAGAAAACTTTCATCTCCGGTGTAAGGCGTATAGTTGTCCTGGATAAAGCTTCGTACATCGATATTCTCTTTCCACTTTTCTCCGGAAAAACCCGTCCAATTTTTGTGATCCATGTAATTTTCCTCCCCTGATAACGATCTAAAACCTATTTTTACGGTTTTTTAAGATTGCCCGGGCAAAAGAAAAAGGGCAATCTTAAAAAAGATTGCCCAGACGGTCGGCGAAAAAATCCCCATGCTCCCCTGTGGTTCCCCACTTACCGTCAGTCACATGGTTGTTTGATTTGCCCTCAGTATACCGAAAGCTGACAGCCCTGTCAAGCCAATTGGTCTTATTTGGGAAATCCAACCAATATTTTTACACAGAAATCAAAGGAATGCAACGATTCCACCAAGCGGTTAAAAACGGAGCGGCCCAATCGCCAGATAATTCCATTCCTGCCAAAAATAAAGCACGACCAATGCTTCAATCCCAACGCTGATTGCCAAATCAACATAGTCTTTCCGCTTGATTGCCCATCCAAAAAGGAAAAGCGGAATCAAAATTCCGATAATTCCCATCTTTTTCCCAAAATCCAGCAGAGGATTCATAATGTAAAGATTGTAGGCATGGAACAGTCCGGAAAAGAACTTGCCCATATCGTTATCCCCCATCAGCCACCCCAGGGCAAACATAATGAGCGGAAGCACAATGTAGATATAGGTCATCCACTGCCAGCTTTTTTTCAAATCAAAAATGCTTTTTTTCTGTTCCATCGTTTCCTCCTAATTCAATGCGGCGCCGCCGTAATTTTTTGAATAGGCCAAATACCCGTCGGTATAAACGACCGTATCATCCTGTAAAACCCACAAAACCTGCGCGCCGGATTTCTGCGCCGCTTTTTTCGATTCTTCCAGCGGCAGTGTAAACAACCACGTGGAAAGCAAATCCGCTTCTCCCGAATTTTCAGTGATTACCGTTACGGACTGATAATAATCCGCAGGATAAAGAGTATCCGGGTCAATAATGTGGTGGATCTTCTTCCCATCCACAAGATAATAGCGCTGATAGTCACCGCTGGTCACAACTGACAAATCATTCAAATACACAAAATCAACCGGCTCCGCATTGGGGTCTTCCGCTGTGTCCGGGTTCATAATGCTGATGCTCCAATGGGAACGCTCCGGGTCTTGCGGCGCAGAAAAAGTTCTGACATTTCCGCCGCCGCTGATGCTGAATGAGGTAAACCCCATATCAAACAGTTCTTTCCCGACCTTTTCCGTGGTGTAGCCTTTGGCCAATGCGCCGACATCCAGCGACATGCCTTTTTCTGTTAAAAAAACGGTCTGTTCTTTTTCGTTCAGCCGGACGTTCTGCAAATCCGTCAGCAAATTTGCCTGTTCCAATTTCTCCCGGGGCGGCAGCTCCCCTGCGGCGGCATTTTCATACCGTTCCCGGTAATCGTGCCAAATCTCCAATACCGGTCCTAACGCGATATTGACCTGCCCATCGCTTTTTTCACACCATTGCATGCAATACTGCAAAAACCCGAACAGGTCCTCCGACACTTTGACCGGAGCAATCCCCGCGTTATCGTTAATCGTTTTGATGTTTGCCATACCGTCATAAGATTCATACCGGTCAAATAATTGATGGAAATACCGAAAACGCTCCTGGGTATATTGGAGATATCGGTCAAAATCCCGTTCTTTTTGAACATACCCCACGATCGTCACGACCGTATCAAACGTCCCGTAAAACTCTCCCCGGTATCGCGTATATTTTTGCGAGCTGCAGCCCGGGAAGAAAACAAGAAGCAAACAGAAAAAAACGCAAAAAATCTTTTTTTTCATATTCTGATTCCAATTCTGTTTTGATAAAATATCCATAAAAATGGACTTTTTCCTATTCCATTGAAAAAGGGGAATCCGTTTCTGTCCAAACGCCCTTTATTCCTCTCCATTATAGCAAAAAAAGAGGGAGATGCAAGCCGATTCTTATGTAAAAAATCGTCTTGAATTTTGTGATGGCTTCGTGTATAATAAAGCACGTAGCATTTTGGGTTTATAGTTGTGCATAAATTCCGGAACGCTAACTATAAGAAGACACTTGTTATTTTGTGACAAGAAACTGGAGGTCTACAAATGAAAAAGATCATTGCTTTAACTCTGGCTCTGCTGATGCTGGCTGGCTGTGGCGCTACCACCGTAAAAACCGGTCTGGGTGCTATCACCACTGGTTCTGCTTCCGATGCTTCTGACGATGCAGACGGCAAATTCCAGGCAAACGTAACCATCTGTGCTGCTACTTTTGACGCCAACGGCAAAATCCTGGGCGTTTCTTTCGACGCAATCCAGCCGAAAGTTACTTACGGCACCGATGGTAAAGTTATTACCGTTAGCGAACAGCAGAAAACCAAAAAAGAGCTGGGCGACGAGTATGGTATGAGATCTTTCTCTAACATCGGCAAAGAAGTTGGCGAGCAGATGGTCGCTCTGGAAGATTACCTGAAAGGTAAAACCGCTGCGGATGCTATCGCTACTCCTACCAAAGAGAGAGACGAAAACCATCCTCGTGTACCGGATGTTGCTGATCTGGAAAGCAGCTGCACCATCAACATCGGCGATTTCCTGGATGCTCTGCAGAAAGCTTACGACAACGCTAGATAATCTTTCTGACAGGACTTTCTTTTGGGGCACAACCACTCATTTTGAGTGCGCGCAGGACCGGTCTTTTGGCCGGTCCTGTTTTTTTCTGTGTCTTTTTCTCCTTTGTTTCGAGAGATTTTAATCAACCAAGCAATCGCCATACGCTTTGGGTGAGTATAAAAAGCTAGCAAAAACCCTGACGAATTTCGTGGTGAAACCACCTATGAAAAACTGCAAATCCACTTCCCTTTCCCATGAAAAAGGCGCTGTGCGATCAATCGCACAGCGCCTTTCATTTGTATCTACGTTAAGACCTTCTACGAGATGATATCATGCAGATGATTCAGCTTATTTGGAGAGATCTTCAACATACAGAACGCGTTCTCCAGCCTCATTGGTCGCTGCCGCTTTGGGCTGCGGATTTTTTGCCGCCTCACGGGCTTCAAAGAATTTCATCGCAACCTGTGGGAACAAGGCATAGCTCAGAACGTCTTCCTCTTTTTCTATGTGATCTTTGATCTCTTCCCGGTATTTTTCCAGCTCGGGCTCCAACAAATCAGCGGGACGGCAGGTAATAACCTCCTCATCACCGATGGCTTTTTTCCGAACTTCTTCGTTAACAGGAGCCGGAAGTGCGCCGTATTCGCCGCGCAGCAGTCCTTTGGACTCTTTGGGGAACATTTTATACCGCTCACCGGAAACAACATTCAAAACTGCCTGAGAGCCAACGATCTGGCTGGTCGGCGTAACAAGAGGCGGATAGCCGAAATCTTTTCTGACTCTCGGGATCTCTGCCAGAACGTCATAATACTTATCTTCCGCATTTGCCTGTTTTAACTGGGAAATCAGGTTGGACAACATGCCGCCGGGAACCTGATACAAAAGCGTATTGGTATCTACATTGAGGACTTTCGGGTCCAGAATGCCGTCCGCTTTCAGTTTGTTCGCTACTTTGCGGAAGTGGGCAGCCGCTTTGCTCAGCTGTTCCAGATCCAGCCCGGTATCTCTCTCCGTTCCCTTCAAGGTAGCAACCAGCGATTCAGTCGCAGGCTGGGCAGTACCGTTTGCCAAAGGAGACAGCGCGCAGTCAACAATATCCACACCCGCAGTCGCCGCCATCAGGTTGGTCATATCGCCGGTACCGGTGGTGTTGTGCGTATGCAGGTGAATCGGAACATCGATATTCGCTTTCAGCTTTTTCACCAGCGAATACGCATCATAAGGCAACAGCAAGTTCGCCATGTCCTTAATGCAGATTACATCCGCACCCATTTCCTGCAGCTGTACCGCAAGCTTAACGAAATAATCCTCATTGTGAACCGGACTTACCGTGTAGCTGATTGCCGCTTCGCAAATGCCGCCGTATTCTTTGGTATATTTCATGGCAGCAGCCATATTCCGCGGGTCGTTCAACGCGTCAAAAATACGGACGACATCAATACCGTTTTCGATGGATTTTTTGCAGAATTCCTCTACAACATCATCGGCATAGTGTTTATATCCCAAAATATTCTGGCCGCGCAGCAGCATCTGCAGCTTTGTTTTCGGCATTGCTTTACGCAGTGCGCGCAGACGCTCCCAGGGGTCTTCGTTCAAAAAACGCATACATGCGTCAAAAGTTGCTCCGCCCCAGCACTCCAGGGACCAATACCCCATATTGTCCAACAGTTCGCATGCGGGGAGCATGTCCTCCAAACGCATACGGGTTGCAGCTTGGGACTGATGGGCGTCACGCAAAATGGTATCTGTAATTTTCAGCGGATTCATCGCCATACTATTCCCTCCTTATTTCGCACCGAACAGCGCCATGAAGACACCGGCAGCAATGGCAGAACCAATTACACCGGCAACGTTAGGTCCCATAGCGTGCATCAGCAGGAAGTTGCCGGGTTTCGCTTTCTGGCCTTCTACGTTGGAAACACGGGCGGCCATCGGAACGGCGGAAACGCCGGCAGAACCGATCAGAGGATTGATCTTCTCTTTTACAAACAGATTCATGAATTTTGCAAGCAAAACGCCGCCGGCGCTTCCCACGCCAAACGCAACAATACCCATTGCCAGAATCGCCAGCGTTTTCACGTTGAGGAAGTTTTCAGCAGTGGCGGTGGCGCCAACCGAAATACCCAGTAAAACGGTTACAATGTTCATCAGCTCGTTTTGTACCGTCTTGCTCAAACGTTCTACTACGCCACACTCGCGCATCAAGTTACCGAACATCAGGCAGCCGATCAAGGCAGCGGCGGAAGGTACCAGCAACGCCACAAAAGCGGTTACGATAATCGGGAAAATAATCTTCTCGATTTTTTTCACCGGCCGCAGCTGTTTCATTTCGATTTCGCGTTCTTTTTTCGTTGTCAAGGCGCGCATGATCGGCGGCTGGATGACAGGTACCAGAGCCATATACGAGTACGCCGCAACTGCGATCGGGCCCAGCAGAGCCGGAGCCAAACGGGACGCTACATAAATTGCAGTAGGGCCATCGGCTCCACCAATGATACCAACCGCTGCCGCTTCTTCCGGCAAAAATCCAAGATACCGCATGCCAATAAAGGTAATGAAGATACCCAGCTGCGCAGCCGCGCCCAGCAGCAGGCTCTTGGGGTTGGCAATCAGCGGACCGAAATCGGTCATGGCTCCAACGCCGATGAAAATCAAGCAGGGATAAATGCCCAGTTTAACGCCTAAGTACAAAATATCGATCAAACCCGTATTGCCCGCGGCGAATTGAGCCCAATCCACATGTCCGCCGACGAAAAACTCCGCATGATACATACCGGCGCCAGGCAGATTGGTCAGCAGCATACCGAAAGCAATCGGCAAAAGCAATAACGGTTCAAAACCTTTTTTAATTGCCAAATACATCAACACGCAGGCGATCGCCATCATGATCAGCACTTTGGGATCTGATCCAAGAAGGTAAAAGCCGCTTTGACTGAAAAAGTCCAGAATTGCATCCACGTGTTTTCACACTCCTTTCAAAAATTAAAGAGAATTAACCAATGGTTACAAGGAGCGCGCCACTTTCAACGGTAGAGCCCTTCTGAACATTTACTGCAGTAACGGTACCGTCTTTCGGAGCCATAATTTCGTTTTCCATCTTCATCGCTTCCAGAATCAGCAATACCTGACCTTTTTTGACAGTATCGCCAACTTTGACATTGATGTTCAAAATGTTGCCGGGCATCGGGCTAACGACCTGCTCGCTTCCGGCAGAAGCAGCAGGAGCGGCGGCGGGAGCCGGAGCAGCCTGAGGTGCAGGAGCAGCAGGTTTGGAGGCTTCTGCGCCGGTTACTTCTTCCAAAGTGATTTCATAATCGGTTCCATTTACATTTACACGATATTTTTTCATCATCCATGACCTCTTCTCTGAATTTAATGTTAGATTTTTTTTACGGAAAGAATGCGGATCTTAGAAACCTCTGTTCCCATCTCTTCTGCAATCGCGGCGGCGACAGCGGCAATAAACTCTTGCCGGTTGGGAATAGACGCTTCAGCCGGAGCGGCGGCAGCGGTAGCCAATGCGGCTTTTGGCTGCGTTGGATTTTTACCAAATTTAGAACAAATAGCGCTCATTAATTTGCAAAGAACGATGATGCAAATCAAGCCAACAAAGACAGTACCAAGACCCAAACCTAAAACAAAAAGATTTGACATTTTTTGTACCTCCTTTCCTCCACTATTGTTTCTTTAAAATATTTAATCTTTTCATTTTGTCAACGAAAAGGATCAAACCGAACCGAAAAAAGACTGAAAAAAGAAATATTTTTGCAAAAAAATATGAGATTTCGTCGAAATTTGTTAATTCTTAAAAAATATCCAAATCAAAGTTATTGTATCATATTTTTAAAAATATTACAATCTCTTTTTTCACTGTAAAAGAGATTGTAACGCTAAAAATTCTTAGCAGATGCGTTCTGGGGATCAAAGAAAAAGAATTTCCCCACTTTTTTACACAACAAAAAGTCTCCAGGCTTTGCCCGGAGACTTTTGAAAACAGAAAACAGGATTACGCTTTTTTCGCTCGGGAGGCGCTTCTCTCTTTCCAGGATACCCATAATTCGGGAGCCAGGCAAAGCGAGGAAAACAAGCCAGCGAGCATACCGATAATCATGGGAAGCGCGAAAGAAAGAATCGAGTCCAGCTGATAGACGATTGCCACAACACAAACGGTTACCAACGCAATCATAGTCGTAACCGTAGTCATTACGCTGCGCTTTAAGGTCTGGTTAATGCTGACATTCACCAATTCTCCCAAAGGCGTAGAACCGCCCAAAATCCGTTTGTTTTCCCGCACACGGTCGTAAATAACAATGGTGTTATTAATCGAATAACCCAAAATCGTCAGCGCCGCCGCGATAAAATTATCATTCAACGGTATGCGCAGGAACAAAAACGCAGCAAATACCCAAATCATGTCGTGTACCAGCGCAACTACGCACATGGCGCCGGCAGACCATCCGCCGATTTTACGGAAACGAAACGCAATATAAACAACCATCAAGAGAGAAGCAAACGCTACCGCTACCAGGCACTTGGCAAAGAATTCTTTACCCATGGTCGGGTCAACGTTATCTGTCTCTTCAATTTTGATGTTGTTGTCGGGGAAACGCTCCTCCATTGCCTGCGTCAAGCTTTCATGCATTTCGGTTGTCAGGCTTTCAGACCCCGCCACCGTGATCACTACAGAATGGATACCGCTGGCCACATCCTGGGATTCTTGTACATTCACGCTGCCGATGACACTCTCAGCAACCTCTTCTACTTCGGAAACAGAAAGATCTCCGCTGTAAGAATAGGTAATCATGGAACCGCCTTTGAACTGAATGTCCATCGGCACACCCAGAACAACAGCTGTTCCAAAAATAATAACCATGCAAACCACGGCAATGATATAGAACCATTTCCGTTTTTCAACAAAATTAATCATTATTTGTCACCTCCGTACAGCCATGCCTTGCGGAAAGGTTTGAACCGCGAAAGGGATTTCAGCATCAGTCTGGAAGCGGTGACGCCCATGATAAAGTTCATAATGATACCGACAAGCAAAGTGTATCCGAATGAATAAATGGTGCCTGCGGTCGACGCACCGAATGCGAAGAAGATAGGAGACAGAATCGTCGCAAAGATGCTGTCGGTCGGGCCGAATGCGCCCATTAAAATGATGGCAACAAAGATAACGGTAATATTTCCGTCAAAAATGGCAGTAAATCCGCGTTTAAAGCCAATATTCAAAGCATTATCCAGGGATTTTCCCGCTTTCAGCTCTTCCTTGATACGCTCCGACGTAATGATGTTGGCGTCAACACCAACACCCAACGACAGGATAATACCCGCTATACCGGGCAGCGTCAGCGTAAAACTGGGGACTGTGGAGAAGAACCCGGTAATCGCCGCAATCGTACCTGCCAATTGTCCCAGCAGCGCAATTGCAGCCACTGCGCCCGGAAGACGGTAAAACGCGATAACAAAGATCACAACCAGGATAAACGCAATGCCGCCGGCCAAAACCATGGCGTCTTTTGCCCCCATGCCCAACGTTGCGGAAATCGAACGGAAATTCTCCGTCTCCAGTTTAAACGGCAGTGCACCACCATTGATTTTGTTTGCCAAATCGGTAGCGGATTCCAATGTGAAGTTGCCGGTGATGCTGGCAGAACCGTCGGTAATCTGCGTGCTCACGGTCGGATAAGAAATCACGCTGTCATCCATCCAGATGGAAATCGGAACATTGGTCCCAGCCAAACGGCCTGTCGCCTCGGAGAAAGCGGAAACGCCCGAAGACTCCAGTTCCAGCAAAACCACATACTGGTTATTCTCATCTACGCCGACCGAAGCTTTTTTCACATCGCTGCCGGTCAGGATGACCTTTTCCGCCGTAACGCCGGTGGGCTTGCCTTCACTGTCCACCTCATAATCTTCCCGGAAAGTCAGCAACGCGGTCTCGCCCAGTTCTGCAACTGCTTTCTCCGGGTCGAAATCAGTCTCATCTTCTTTCCACGGGAAACGGACAATCACGCGGTTTTTATTCAAATCCGTGTATACCTCATAATCCGTGATGTTTTGATTGACCAGACGCAGCTTGATGATAGACTCCGCAGCCGCCATCTGCTCTTCTGTTGGTTCAATATCTGCCGGCGCACAGAACGTAACGTCTACGCCGCCTCGGATATCAATACCCCACCGAATATCGTCCGCACCCTTAATTACCGTCTTTTCCACATCGCCAAAATACGACGTAATGCCGAAAAAAGACAAATAAGTAAGGACTGCAATCAATATTACAACGATGAAAAATACTGGTTTTCCAACTCGTTTCATGTGCAATCCTCCAATGTTCTTCTATGCCGGCTCCGTTTCAGGAATGCAGCGCACAGCCTGTCCGAAACCTGACATTCATAAAGTTGATTATAGGTGAAAAACTGTTAAAAGTCAACAAAGAATCTGGCTCTTCCCTAAAATCCAGTCCGCTGTATGCCAGGGAAAAGCAAAACATCTGCCGGAGCGATCCGCTCCGGCAGTCCGATGATCAAACGCTCAGCTGAACTTTTTCGCCTAAAACCTCTTTATTTTTTTCCAGCACAGGCTGGATCACATCGTGGATAAACTCTTCGGTCTGCTCCACGCTGCGGCCAACATAGTGGATCGGCTTGAGCACGCCCGCGAGCTCTTCTTTGGTGATCTGGAAAGCAGGGTCCTCGCAGACGCGGTCAATCATATCGTTCTCCATGCCCTCTTCTTTCACCCGCTTGGCAGCGGCCTGCGCATGAACACGCAGTTTTTCATGCAGCTGCTGGCGGTCTCCGCCCTTTTTCACCGCATTCATCATGATGTTTTCCGTAGCCATAAACGGCAGTTCCCGCATGACCCGCTGTTCGATTACTTTCGGATAAACTACCAGCCCATCGCAAACATTAATCATAATATTCAAAATGGAATCCACCGCCAAAAAGCCTTCTGCAATGGATATCCGTTTATTGGCGGAATCGTCCAGCGTGCGCTCAAACCACTGAGTCGCCGCGGTAAAGGCCGGATTCAGCGTGTCGGTCATCACATACCGGGCCAAGGCGCAGATTCGCTCGCTGCGCATGGGGTTACGTTTATACGGCATTGCGGAGGAGCCGATCTGATGCGTTTCAAAAGGCTCTTCCATCTCTTTGAAATTCTGAAGGATACGCAGGTCATTGGCGAATTTGCTGGCACTTTGCGCAATGCCTCCCAAAGTGTTCAAAACCTGCGCGTCAACTTTTCTGGAGTAGGTCTGGCCGGAAACGGGCACCACTTTATCAAATCCCATGGCCTCGGCGATCAGCTGATCCAGTTTTTTGATTTTTTGAGAATCCCCGTCGAACAATTCTACAAAGCTGGCCTGCGTACCGGTGGTACCTTTGGAACCCAGCAGACGGAAATTGTCCAGACGGTATTCCACCTCTTCCAAATCCATCAGCAGCTCATTGATCCACAAAGTGGCCCGTTTGCCTACTGTAGTCAGCTGGGCAGGCTGCAAATGTGTGTAAGCCAGTGCCGGCATATCCTTATATTTCAGCGCAAAATCCGAAAGCAGAGAAATCACATTCAACAGCTTTCTTTTTACCACTTTCATCGCTTCGCTCATGGTCACGATATCGGTATTGTCCCCTACATAGCAGGAAGTCGCTCCCAAATGGATGATTCCCTGCGCTTTGGGGCACTGGACTCCGTAAGCGTAAACATGGCTCATCACATCATGGCGCACCTCTTTTTCCCGCGCTTCGGCCACTTCGTAGTTGATATCGTCCTTATGCGCTTCCAATTCAGCAATCTGCTCATCGGTAATGGCAAGTCCCAGTTCTTTTTCCGCTTTGGCCAGCGCAATCCACAAACGGCGCCAGGTTTTGAATTTAAACTCCGCGGAAAACAGATACTGCATCTCCTTACTGGCGTAACGAGTGCTGAAGGGGCTTTCATAGTTCGTCCTCATGTCCTTGATTCCTCCATTCATCACAGCCGGCATGCCGTCTTTTCCCGCCGGACACAGCGTCCGCTCAGAAAAAAGGGCCGGTCGAGCCAGCCTCCTGCTTTTTTGAGATTTTTTGACAAAAAAACCTCTGCAAATGATGTCGGTATTATACCATAAATCCCTCCAGTGTGGCAATGCTTATTTTGCCTTTCATAAATGACAAAGCGCAAGGAATTTTAATAAAGCAGGCCATTACAAGCACATTTGCTCCGGCATCTGCACCGATTCGAGAAAAGGAGTTGAGAATCTTGAGAAAATACAAAAATTTTTTTCGTGTACTTAGTGTTTCTCTTTTTACTCTCACCATTCCCCTTTTTGGCGCCATCGGCTATTTGGGCCGTGCGTTGCCCGATTTTTACCACGGAGGGGATCTGACTTTGTTTTCTATCGCTTCCCGGCCATATATACAAGCCGACGAAACATCAACAGCATACGGAGGCGCCCAGGTATCCAGCGCAAAATCCAATGCTGTGCTATTAAATCTGGAACTGTTTGGCTTCGTCCCGATTAAAACCGTAACGGTTCAGCAGGCCAATACCGTCATGCTGGCGCCCTGCGGCACGCCTTTTGGCATAAAAATGTTTACCGATGGCGTATTGGTCGTGGGAATGAGCAATCTGGAAACGGACATGGGTTCTGCCAATCCTGCCAAAGACGCCGGCCTTGAAATCGGCGATATTCTTTGTACACTGGATGGGCAGAAAGTAACTTCCAATGAAGATGTGTCGCGCATTGTTTCCTCTTCTGGCGGCAGACAAATAGCATGCACCTATCGCCGTGACGGAGAATACCGGTCCACCTTTTTAACGCCGCTGCAAAGCCGCGCCGGGACAACCTATCGGATCGGGATTTGGGTCCGGGATTCCACCGCCGGTATCGGGACGCTTACCTACTGCAATATTTCCAAAAAGACTTTCGCCGGTCTGGGGCACGGTGTATGCGATGTTGACACCGGTAAATTGATGCCTTTGATGAGCGGCGAGATCGTCGATGTTTCCATTAACGAGATCGTCAAGGGAAAACCGGGAAGCCCCGGGGAGCTGCGGGGCATTTTCCTCGAGGACTCCCTTTTAGGGGAACTGACCGATAATTGCGAAACCGGTGTTTTCGGGGATTTACAGGCAGACTGTTCCGGCCTTTCTGAAATTCCTGCGGCTTTCAGCCAGGAGGTCATGGAAGGTCCCGCTCAGATTCTAACGACCATTTCGGGCAATACACCGCAGCATTTTGATATTGTCATCGACAAAGTTTCTTTCAGCCAAAGCAATCTCTCCAAAAATCTGGTCATTCGCATCACAGACCCTGTTCTTTTAGAAAAAACCGGCGGTATCATTCAAGGGATGAGCGGCAGTCCTATCATCCAAAACGGAAAGCTGGTGGGCGCGGTGACCCATGTGCTGGTCAATGATCCGACAAAAGGTTACGGCATCCTGATTGAAAACATGCTGGATGCGGCGGAATAGTCGAAAGATACTGCGTATTGTTGTCCTTATTATCCATCCCATGCTATCAGAGATAAGATGGATAATAAGGATATTTTTTCTGTATACGCTTCATTTTTTACTTGCTTGAAAAGAAAAGATTCGGTATAATTTTAAAAAATCAATAAAGAACATAAACGACACATGTGGTGCTTTGCACGTAAATCTGATTACGGTATGTATTCTTTAAGAGATAACCGTAACCAGATTTGAAAAACGGCAAAGGCACATGTGTTTTTTTATGGAAAAAGGAGAAGAGATTATGCCAAGAAATCAATTGCAGAGGATGATTTTTGCTTTCCTCACAGTAGTCATTACCGTACACGGATATGTATTCTATAGCCTGTATGTTGTCAATGGGGCTGTTTTGATGCAAGCAACAGGTGCGGACAGCGTTCTTCATGCTATCGCCGCCCAGGGCGGTGTGTATATGTTCGGGAAAATGCTTCCCATATGGGCTGTGATTATCATTGAATTCTTTTGCGCCTACGCACTGGAATGTTTGTTGGGAAGCCCTGTATCATACAAAATGGCCTGTAAAATGTTTGATCCCCCAAAGCATCATCCCATGATTTTTGAAACGGTAATCATAAGCTGCACCGTGCTGATTATGTGCCCATTGATGAGTTTTTTTGCGGCGTGGATGTATTATCCTTATTATGCAACATTTCACATCCTGACATTGCTTGCAAATTGGTTGAAACTTGTATGCTTTAACTTTCCATTTGCGTTCTTTTCTCAGATTTTCTTTATTCAGCCATTTGTACGGTGGGCTTTTAAAAAGATATTTGCAAAAGATATCGCCGCACACCATACGCAGGCAGGCCCTGATGGTCCTCAAAACGAATGGCAAACCGCAGATATGCAATGAGAAGGAACCGGAAAGCGTGAGATCCTAACAGATTCCATGTCGCTCAAAGAAATCAAATCATCAGCCTGACAGAAACAGCCATATATCTCGGGAATGGGATATATGGCTGTTTTATACTTTAAAAAAGGTTATCCCTCATGCCGATCACTTGTGGGCAGGTTCCCCGCCATTCGGGACCTAAAGCTGCCGGATGGTCAAAAGAAGCGTATCTCCCAAAAGAATACGCCTCCCCCTTTTTTTCACGCTCCATTTCTTTTTTATCGTGTTTTCGACAATTAATCTAATTTTTTCAATACTTTTTTCCTGAAAATAATGAATTGTAACGGGGGCGCTCTGATTGTGTAAAGCACTAAAAAGTGCTATACTAGAAAATAATTTCTGGAAATCCGTCTCTCCTTTTTGGGCGGGTAACCAGCCTGCCGTTTTCCAAAAGCGTTTCCGCCCAATCATGTATTCCATGCGATACGCGGAAAGACAGCGCGATAAGGATCTCGACTGCAACAAACGGCAAACGCCGGAACAAACAAGCGAAAAGGAGGTGTCGGATGATCGATTCCGTAAAACGTATTACCATTGTGACCGGTCACTACGGCAGCGGAAAAACAAATTTCGCGGTGAATCTCGCAGTTGACCTTTGCCGAGAAGGAAAACAGGTGGTATTGGTCGATTTGGATATCGTAAACCCTTATTTCCGCTCCGCTGATTTCAAGCCGCAGCTGACTGAAATGGGAATTGAAATGATCTGTCCTATTTACGCGAACACAAATTTGGACATTCCCGCTCTGGGCGCCGACATTTACTCGGTATTCAACGAAAACGACGGACGATATATCATTTTTGACGTTGGCGGAGACGATGCCGGAGCGGCCGCATTGGGCCGATATGCTCATCTGATTCAGCAGGAAGAATTTGATATGCTGTATGTGGTAAACCGCTACCGCTATCTGACCCGGCATCCACAGGAGGCGCTGGAAATTTTAAGGGAAATCGAAGCCACCTCACGGGTTCCCGTAACCGGCATTGTAAACAACTCAAATCTGGGCAGCCAGACAACTGCGCAGGATATTGAAAACGCGATTGGTTACGGCCTGGATGTGGCCGCTTTGGCGGGTGTTCCTGTCAGAACAGTTACCGCGCGGCGGGATCTTGCATCCCAAATGACCAGTCATCCGGTTTATCCGGTGGATATTTATGTTCTTCCCCCATGGGAAAAATAAGGAAATTTGTCAATCAACCGTCAATCGGTTTGTTGTTAGAGAAAAAGAAGGAGGATCGCAATGGCAAAAGTAACGATTTCAGAAAATATCTGTAAAGGCTGCGGCCTTTGTACAACGGTATGTCCAAAAAAAATCGTCGTTTTGGCACACGATATCCTAAACGCTAAAGGGTATCATCCGGCGAAAGTCTCTGATATGAGCCTGTGCATTGGATGCGCGATGTGTGCAACAATGTGTCCTGACTGTGCCATCAAAGTGGAAAGGTAGTGAATAATTTGGCTGAACGTGTACTGATGAAAGGGAACGAAGCATTGGCAGAAGCCGCCATCAAAAGCGGATGCCGCCATTTCTTCGGCTATCCTATCACCCCGCAAACAGAGGTTGCCGCGTATATGGCAAAAAGAATGCCCAAAATCGGAGGAACCTATTTGCAGGCAGAGTCTGAGATTGCCGCCATTAACATGGTACTGGGTGCGGCTTCTGCCGGCGTTCGGGTTATGACCTCATCATCTTCTCCCGGGATCTCTTTGAAAACGGAGGGAATCTCCTACATAGCCGGTTCCGATCTGCCCTGCCTGATTATCAATGTACAGCGCGGCGGCCCCGGATTGGGCGGAATCCAGCCTTCTCAAGCGGATTATTGGCAGGCCACCCGTGCAACCGGTCACGGCGATTTTCACATCCTGGTCTTTGCGCCCGCTACCATCCAGGAGATGGTGGACCTGGTTTACACCGCTTATGACAAAGCGGATGAGTACCGGATGCCGGCCATGATTTTGGCGGACGGCATGCTGGGGCAAATGATGGAGCCTGTAGAATTTCCGGAAAAAGAAGCAGAGCGCAAAATTGAAAAGCCTTGGGCAACCACCGGACATCAGAACAAGCGCGTCCATAACATTACCAACTCTCTCTATCTGGATCCCAACGAACTGGAGCAGAAAGTGGTAGAACGGTTTAAACGCTATGAGATTATCAAGGAAAAAGAGCCGATGGCCGAGGAATATCTGGTAGAGGATGCGGACATCGTACTGGTCAGCTTCGGCGCTACCGCCCGTATCGTGAAAAGCGCTGTAAACAGCGCTCGTGCCATGGGCATTAAGGCCGGCATGATCCGCCCGATTACCCTGTGGCCATTCCCGGAAAAGGCAATGCAGAAAGCCGCTAAAACCGCTTCCTGCTTTTTAAGCGTGGAAATGAGCATGGGACAGATGGTCGACGATGTCCGTTTGGCTGTCAACGGCGAAAAACCCGTTTACTTCTTTGGCCGCACCGGCGGTATCATCCCCTCCCCGGCGGAAGTGCTGGGCGAGATCCAGAAAATCATGGGAGGTGCAAAATAATGGCAGTTGTATTCGAAAAACCGAAAACCTTAACAGACGCGACGCTTCACTACTGCCCCGGCTGTACCCATGGCATCATTCATACCCTGGTGGCGCAGGCCATTGAGGAGCTGGGTATTGAGGGGAGAACCGTCGGCGTTGCTCCGGTAGGATGCGCGGTAATGGCATATAACTACTTTACCTGCGATATGGTAGAAGCTCCTCACGGACGTGCTCCGGCTGTTGCCACCGGCTTAAAGCGGGCCCTCCCGGACAATATCATCTTTACCTATCAGGGCGACGGAGACTTAGCCGCTATCGGTACGGCTGAGACGGTCCATTCCGCAACCCGTGGTGAGAATATCACCGTTATCTTTGTCAACAACGCGATTTACGGCATGA
>DFDW01000020.1 GCA_002369315.1 Ruminococcaceae bacterium UBA3818
TGACCCAGAAGAAAATAATGTCGTATCCGGTCACGAGCACATCGGTCGGATAGAAATACTTCAGATCTTCCGTCTCTTCCGGCCAGCCCAGCGTCGAGAACGGCCAGAGAGCGGATGAAAACCAGGTATCCAGCGTATCCGGATCCTGCTGCAGGTTTTTGCTGCCGCACTTGGGGCAGGTATGGGGTTCTTCTTTGGCTACAATGACCTCTCCGCAGTCCTGGCAGTACCAGGCGGGAATCCGGTGACCCCACCACAGCTGACGGGAAATACACCAGTCTTTGATGTTTTCCATCCAATGATAGTAGATTTTGCTGAACCGGTCCGGGACAAACTTCGTTTCCCCGCTGCGCACCGCTTCGATAGCGGGACCAGCCAGCGGCTCCATCTTTACAAACCACTGTTTGGACACCCGCGGTTCTACGGTCGTAGAGCACCGATAGCAGGAGCCCACGTTATGCTTGTGATCTTCCACTTTGACCAGGAAGCCCTCCGCTTCCAGGTCTGCCACGATCTGCTTGCGGCATTCGTAGCGGTCCATGCCCTGGTATTTGCCGCCGTTTTCATTGATGGTGGCGTCATCGTTCATCACATTGATAACCGGCAGGTCATGCCGCAGACCGACCTCAAAGTCATTGGGGTCATGGGCGGGGGTAATTTTTACCACACCGGTACCGAAGTCCATCTCCACATAGCTGTCCGCTACAATGGGGATTTCGCGGCCTACCAGCGGCAGAATCACGGTTTTGCCGACCAGAGATTGATACCGTTCGTCATCCGGATGCACTGCCAACGCTGTATCGCCCAAAAGCGTCTCCGGGCGGGTGGTGGCGATTTCCAGATATCCGCTGCCGTCGGACAGTGGATACCGAATGTGCCAGAAATGGCCGTCGTGTTCTTCATATTCCACTTCCGCGTCGGAGATGGAGGTCAGGCAGTGGGGGCACCAGTTGATAATGCGCTCCCCACGGTAAATCAGTCCTTTTTCATACAGGCGGACAAAAACTTCCTTTACCGCTTCCGAACAGCCCTCATCCAGGGTAAAACGCTCCCGCTCCCAATCGCAGGAGGAACCCATTTTCTTTAACTGCTCCACGATTTTGCCGCCGTAGTTTTTTTTCCATTCCCAGGCCCGCTCCAAAAAGCCTTCCCGGCCCAGATCGTCCTTGGTAACGCCCTCTTTGCGCATGGCTTCCACGATTTTCGCCTCGGTCGCAATAGACGCATGGTCGGTGCCCGGCAGCCACAGTGCTTCATAACCCTGCATCCGTTTAAAGCGGATGATGCTGTCCTGCAGCGTACAGTCCAGCGCATGGCCCAAATGCAGTTGACCGGTAATGTTGGGCGGCGGAATCACAATGGTATAGGGTTTCTTTTTGGGATTCGGTTCCGCGTGAAAATAATTTTTTTCCAGCCAGAACCGGTAGGTTTTGTCCTCGACCTGTTTGGGGTCGTAGACTTTTTCCAGTTCTTTTTTCATATTTTCCTCCTTCTGCGTCGTTTCAGCCATGTGTCGGCTTAGTTCGGCGCTTCTCATTGCCCATGTATTGGGCTTATCCGTTATTATAATGGAAATTTTGCCAAATTGCAACGAAAAAACTTTCTCAAATACCTGATTCATGGTTGACAACTGTACATAACTGTATATACTTATTATATACAGTATAAACACATAAGGAAGGAGGCAGGTGATTGGATTTTTACATCAGCAATTCCAGCGATAAGCCGATTTACGAGCAAATCATGACCCAAATAAAAAGTCAGATCCTGTCCGGCAAGCTGAAAAAAGGCGACGCGCTGCCTTCTATCCGTGTGCTCGCCCGGGAACTGCGCATCAGCGTAATCACCACGAAGCGAGCCTATGACGAATTGGAGCACGAAGGCCTATTGTACTCTGTCGCGGGAAAAGGTACTTTTGTAGCAACAGCCGATCCACAAAAGCTTCGGGAAGAGAAAATACGTCAGCTGGAAGAGATTTTGCAGACAGCCGCCGACCGTGCCAGGGAAAACGGCGTTTCCCTGGAAGAACTGACACAAATTCTAACACTGATTTACCAGGAGGGACGGTAAATGGATACCATTTTGCAAGTCAAAGATCTGTGCAAAAAATACGATGATTTTGCGCTGGACCATGTTTCTTTCTCGCTTCCCTGCGGATGCATCATGGGGCTGATCGGGGAAAACGGAGCGGGAAAATCCACTACCATGAAGGCGATCTTAAACCTGATCCACTGCGACCAGGGCGATATTCAAATTTTCGGCAAGAACCATATCCGGGATGAGATTGAGATAAAAGAGCAAATCGGCGTGGTATTTGATACGCTGAATCTGCCGGAAATGATGCGGGCACAGGATGTGGGGAAAATGATGCGCTTTATCTACCGGCAATGGGACGAAGCGGCATATGCGCGATATTTAAAGCAGTTTGAACTGCCGGGCAAAAAGATTGTCAAGGATTTCTCCCGCGGCATGAAGATGAAACTTGCTATCGCAGTGGCTCTGTCTCATAACGCTCGTCTTCTTTTGCTCGATGAAGCTACCAGCGGGCTGGACCCCATCGTTCGAGATGAGATTTTAGATATCCTGCTGGAATTTATCCAGGATGAAAGCCATGGCGTTCTTTTTTCTTCCCACATTACAGGGGACCTGGAAAAAATCGCTGATTATGTTACATTTATCCATAAGGGAAAGGTCTTTTTCTCCGAGCCGAAAGATCAGCTTTTGGAAACATACGGCATTTTGAAATGCTCGGAAGCGGAGTTGGCCCAGTTGGATCCCACCGCTGTCAAGGGCGTACGGCGCCATCAGTTCGGCGTGGAAGCGCTGGTGGAAAAGAGCAAGCTGTCCGGCGGCCATATCATCGATAAAGCGAGTATTGAGGATATTATGCTGTTTATCGCAAGGGGGGAGCGTCAATGAAAGGGTTGCTGTTAAAAGACTTCTGTATTCTGAAAAAACAAATGAAAATCGTCGCCGTTTTAGTCGTTTTTTACGCCATTTGGGCGATTGTCTCAAAAACGCCTTCGATGATGGGGGTAATGATTATTCTGTTAAGTATTATGCTGCCCATCACTTCCATGTCCTATGACGAAGCCGGGCAATGGTACCGTTACGCGTTTTCCCTTCCCATTTCCCGCCGGGCATTGGTTTTAAGCAAATATGTCCTGGGATTTTTGGTGTCTCTGTGCGGCCTTGCGATTTCCGCAGTGGGGAATATCGCCGTACTGATGATAACAGGATGGGAAAACGCGCTGGAATCCTGGCTGATCATCATTGGATTTTTGGAAATCGGCGTTATTTTCCTGTCGGTCGTCATTCCAGTGATGTTTCGTTTCGGCGTGGAAAAAGGCCGTCTGTTGATCATCGCTATTGCGCTCATTCCATCCCTACTGGCCGTTATGATCACAGGCATGTTGGAAAGTTCCGGCGTGCCCATGCCCAGCGGAGATGTGCTCCAAGCGATTTTTTATTCCTCCCCGCTGTTTACATTAGCGGTCTTTCTGGTTTCATTCCGCATTTCGGTGGGGATTTGCCGCAAAAAAGAGTGTTAAAAGAAGCGATTATAAGACCATTTTTGATACAAAAAGCTGCCGGAGCAATTCCGGCAGCTTTTTTCATTTGCTTTTTTTGCCCTGTCTTTCTTTTTTTACAGAGCTTGCTTTTTCTTTTTCCCGCTCTGTTTTTGTATCCGGCAGAGGCTCTTTTTCCCGCGGCTGGACCGTTGGTATCTTCTTTTTCTTCAAGCGGTCCCACACCAGCTGGCGAAACAGCGAGTACAGGACCGAGCAGACAGGTACACTCAGCAAAATCCCCATCACGCCGCCTAAGCTGCCGCCGATGGTCACTGCCACCAGCACCCAGATGCCGGGCAGGCCTACCGACTTGCCCACGACCCGGGGATAGATCAGGTTTCCCTCCAATTGCTGGAGCACAATAATGTAAATGATAAACCAAACCGCCTGCATCGGGTCAATCATCAAAATCAAAAACGCGCCGATTCCTGCACCGATAAATGCGCCGAACATGGGGATCAGCGCCGTTACACCGATCACTACTGAGATCATCATCGCATACGGCATGGAAAAAATCGACATGCCGATAAAGCAAAGCACCCCAAGTATCACCGCTTCGGTGCATTGCCCGGAAACAAACTTGGAAAAAATGCGGTTGGAAAGTTTCCCTATCGAAAGGATCGTCTCCACTTTGGGTCCCGGCAGAAAAGCCAGCATCGCATTTTTCAGCTGTGCTCCCAGCTGTTCTTTCTGCAATAGCAGATAGATGGAAAACACCGTGGCCAAAACCAGATTGGTTATCCCACCTACAATAGAGGACGTGATTCCAACCGTTGTATTAAACACAGCCGATCCGCCGCTTTTGATCGAATCGGTCACAAGGTTCACGACCTTGTTCCAGTCGATATCGATATCCTGAAAAACATCTGTCGGAATTTCCAAAGAGGCCAGCCAATTCTGCGCCCAGCCAAAAAAGCGATCCAGCTGATCCGGCAGCTGTGCCCCGATCATTTTTCCGGTGTGTACGATTTCCGGGATGATCATGAAAAGCAGGACAAAAATGATGCCGATCAGTATCCCAAGAGTCAGAACTACACAAACCGGGCGACGGTATCGATTCCACCAGGAAAAATTTTTCCGGTTCAAGGGCGCGAACAGTCTGTCTTCCACTATGCGTAAAAGAACATTCATGATAAAAGCCATCGCCCCGCCTATGATAAAAGGCTTGAGAAGCGCCACACCTTTTTGAAGCACGCCAAATACAATGTCCAGGTGCATGGCTCCTACCAGCAGTAAAACCGCAAAAGTGATGATCCCGAGGATTTTTTTCACATTGCTTTTATTCAGTTCCATCCTGTCCCCTCCGCGTGGATAATGACAAAACGCAAAGGGAAAGGGGCATGAATGCCCTTTCCCTTTCTGCTTTTAGATTTTGGTAATGTCTACGACCTCAATATCGTCCACTTTCTCACCCAGGCTCAGACAGTCCGCCAGTACCCGTGCCGTATCAATAGCGGTAATACAGGGGATGGAACGCTCTACCACCTTGCGGCGGATCTTTACGCTGTCCCGATGAGGATCTCTTCCTTTTTGGGAAATGGAGATCACATAGTCCACCTTGCCGCTTTCGATCAGATCTTCAATATTGGGGTGCGGTTCGTGCATTTTGCGCACTGCGTTGGTGGAAATCATATTTTTATTTAACCGCAGCGCGGTACCGCCGGTAGCATATAACGTAAAGCCCATCGAAGCGAACTTGTCTGCAATCGACACGATATCATGCTTATCCGCGTCGCGGACGGTCAGCAAAACGCCGCCCTCTCGCTTCATCTTGTATCCGGCCGCGACCAGGCCCTTATAGATGGCTTCCGGCAGTGTTTTGGCGACTCCCAACACTTCACCGGTGGATTTCATCTCCGGGCCAAGCTGGGTGTCCACATCCCGCAGCTTCTGGAAGCTGAAGACGGGAACTTTCACGCAGATATGGTCGCCTTCCGGATAAAGACCGGTCCCATAACCCATATCCCGCAGCTTTTCGCCCAGCATGCAGCGGGTAGCCAGATCCACCATCGGCACGCCGGTGACCTTGCTGATATAGGGCACCGTCCGGGAGGACCGGGGATTCACCTCAATGATATACACTTCGTCATTGTAAATGACATACTGGATGTTCATCAGTCCGACGATTTTCAACTCTTTTGCCAGCCGGGCAGTGTAGTCGACGATGGTATCCTTGATCCGTTTGGAAAGGTTCTGCGAAGGATAGACCGAAATCGAGTCGCCGGAATGGATGCCGGCCCGCTCAATATGCTCCATGACGCCGGGAATCAAATAATCCTCCCCATCGCAGATGGCGTCTACCTCCGCTTCAATGCCCATCATATATTTATCGATCAGCACCGGATTCTCCAGCTCGTGTGCGGTGATGATAGCCATATATTCCCGCACATCTTTTTCTCCATAGGCGATGATCATATTCTGGCCGCCCAGTACATAGGATGGACGCAGCAGCACCGGATATCCGATTCTGCCCGCCGCTTCCAGCGCCTCTTCGGTGGTAAACACCGTTTCTCCCACCGGACGCGGGATGCCGCAGCGCTCCAGGAGTGCGTCAAACCGTTCGCGGTCTTCCGCCTCGTCGATGGCATCGGCCGAGGTTCCCAAAATCCGGACATCCATATCCTTGAGGAATTTGGTCAGCTTAATGGCCGTTTGGCCGCCGAACTGGACCACAACGCCCCAGGGCTTTTCGGTCTCGATCAGCGCTTTGACATATTCCGGATTCAGCGGGTCAAAGTACAACCGGTCGCCGGTATCAAAGTCGGTGGAAACGGTTTCGGGATTGTTGTTGGCGATTACCGCCTCCATGCCCTTTTCCTTTAAGGCCCAGGCGCAGTGTACACAGCAGTAATCAAATTCAATGCCCTGTCCAATCCGGATCGGTCCGGAGCCGAAGACGATCACTTTCTTTTTGCCGCTGCCCCGGCTTTCAATGTATTCCGCCGCTTCGTTATCACCGCCGAAATTGGCGTAAAAATAGGGGGTCTCGGCGGTGAATTCCGCCGCACAGGTATCGACCATGGAATACCCCGCCAGCATCGGCTTTTGAATCTCCCTGCCGGTCAGCCGGCGGATGGTCTTATCCAAAAAGCCCATCTTTTTCGCTTCCTGATAGGTCTTTTCGCTGTCATCTCCGCCAGCCAGACGCAGTTCCATGTCCGCCAGCTTCTGGAATTTGGCCAAAAACCACTTGTCGATTTTGGTAATTTCAAAAATCACATCCCAGCTGACGTGGCGTTTGAGCGCTTCATATACCACAAAAATCCGGTGGTCATCGGCATGGTGCAGCAATTCCACAATCTCTTCGTCGGATTTTTCTTCCAGTTCGGGCAAGGTCAGCGTTTCCAGTCCCAGTTCAATGGAGATTGCCGCTTTCATCATGGCCAACTCAAAGCTCTGGCCGATGGCCATCACCTCGCCGGTTGCTTTCATCTGGGTACCCAGCGCTTTGTCCGCATAGACAAATTTATCAAACGGCCAGCGCGGGAACTTGACGACGCAGTAATCCAGCGCCGGCTCGAAGCAGGCGCAGGTTTTGCGGGGAATATCGTTTGGAATCTCGTCCAGCGTATAGCCC
>DFDW01000022.1:0-3548 GCA_002369315.1 Ruminococcaceae bacterium UBA3818
GGCCGTGGGTTCAAGTCCCGTCACTCAGACCAGAAAAACGCCTGCAGAAATGCAGGCGTTTTTCTTTTTGCTGCAACCCATGAACTTTCGGCTTCTTGCATTGGACTTTTCCCTGGCAGGTGGGCCGGCCCATGGGTTCAAGTTCATTCGCTCAGACCCCCAAAATGCTCTTCCGAACAGTATCTCTCCAAATGGGGAACGTGTTCGGATTTGTCGTTTGGCGAGAATATTTTACGGTCTATGAACAAAGGACCCGCCGCAGGCGGGTCCTTTGTTTTATCCGCAATCCCTTTGGATGTGTATTTTGACAGGGTATCGTGACAACTGCACTTTTAGGCCGCACGCATAGCCCCGCTTGATGCTTCCTTTCTGAAGCACGATAACGCCGGGATCAGAGAAACAATCTCTGGGCGTTTTTCATGGTGCTGCATGCGGGGGAGCGTCCGCTGCCTTACTGAGCTTTCTGAAAATTTTGCTGGCCATTTTGAGGGATGGGCATGGTACCGTCCGCGGGACGCTGCGGTTTTGCACCGGGCTGCATATTGCCCCGGACGCCATTATTGTTGCCGAAACCGCCGACGGTGTTGCCGTAACGGGTGATGGTCTGCGTCAGCGTCAGTTCTGTCAGCACCGTACCGCCGCTATAAGAGGCGTCGGCGGGGAATACGCCGTCTGCGGGAGCGCCGGTACAGGTGCCGCCGGTAGAGACCGTATAGGTGCTGCCCGGCTTCAGCTCTGGGGAGGAAAAGACCAGATTTGCCGTCCGGATGGGCATTTCGTAGACGTACTGCTGCTCCTCACCGGTAAAAGCCACCAGGCTGCCTGCCTCCAGAACCGATTCAAAACCGATATAGATAACCGGCTGCTCAGCAGCGCTGGGTGCTGAGGGCATCCCGCCGGATCCGACAGCCAGCAGCGTTCCGCCGGACAGCGCAAAGCCGGAATTATAATCCAGCGCACCGTCACCGCCGCCGGTACTGGATACCAGCACGGTACCGGCGGTCATATCAATGCTGCCATTGGAGTCCAAGCCATCGCCGCCTGCCCGAATCACCAGGTAGCCGCCGGAAATGTTGATCGCGTAGGCGGAAGCGCCCGTGCCGAAGGTGTTGCCGCGGCCTGCGCCGCCGAAGCCGCTGCCGTCCTGACCGCCGCCTGCGTTGATACCGTCGTCATCGGATGCCAGGCGGATGGTGCCGCCTGAAATATCCACATTGACGCCCTCCAGACCTTCATACGAGGCCAAAATATCGATCTGGCCTCCGGAGACTGTCAGCGTCTTGTCGGCGTGGAAGGCATCATCGCCGCTGGAAACGGTGTATTTGCCGTCTTCCACTGTCACGTTTCCGTTGGAGTGAACGGCGTCATCGCTGCAATCCAGTACATACACGCCGTTTAATAGCTTCAGCTCACTGCCGGCCTTGATCCCTTTGGCGCTGATGTCATCGGAAGGCCGAACGGCGCTGCCGCCGCCGGAGGAAATGGTGTAGGTGCCGCTGGAGAGGGTCACGGCGGTTTCCGCCTGGATGCCGTCCTCTCCGGCGGTCAGATCCAGAACCGAGTTGGAAATGCTGAGCCAACCCAGAGATTCGTCCGTGTTATTGGTGGAACGGATAGCGTCTTCACCGCATTTCACGGTGATGCTGGCGCTGTCAATGGTATTGGAATCCTTTCCATTGATGCCGTTTCCCACGGCGTTTACCGTTAAATCCAGGTCATAAATCTGCAAGGCGTCCTTGCCGGTAATTCCGTTTCGGTAGTTGCCGTTCACTACCAAGCTGCCCGCCCCCTGAAGTACCAGGTCGGATTTGCTGTACAGGCAGGCGTTGGGCTCATCCTCTTCGGACGAGGAACGGCTGTCGGAGAAGGTATAGATGCTGCCATCCGTCAGGGTGTTTTCGGTATCCTCCATGACATAGATGCTGGTGAGGGCGGATTGATAAATGTAGATAGGGCTGCCGGTGGAACAGGTGATGTCCGCACCATTGAGCACCAATGTCACGTCGCCGCCCTTGGCGTCTACTAGAATGCGGCCGTCTGCCAGCGTTCCGCTGACCGCATAGGTACCGCCCTCCGAAATGGTGATGACGCCGCTCTCCACGCTGGCTCCGCTGCCGCTGATCTGGGCAGAGGTCCCGTTCAGCGTGATTTTCACAGAAGACGCCAGATCGACTGTGGCCGGGTTGCGGGGAGATGCTGCATTGTCTGATTCTGCAGTGGTATATTGGGCCTTTGGCTGACTTGTGCCGGGCTCGGTATCCGTTGGGGCTTCGGTTTGCGCCTGACAGCTGCAGAGCAGAATTGCCGAAAGCAACCATGCGGCAGCTTGTTTTGCGTATTTCATAGGAAAGAACCTCCTTTTGGTTTTCCCCATCAGTAAACACCCGCAAGTTAAAGCATAGCTAAAGGCTTTTCTTAAGTTTCTCTTTAGGAAACGAGTGCATGATAAGGCTATTATCAAGCAAGGAGGCGCAACAATGACCGGAACGGTTCAATACAGTTTTCGGCGTGTGGAAAAGAAATATTTTCTGACGCCCCAGCAATATCAACAGATGTGCGCGGGCATGGCTGCTTATATGCAGGCCGATCAACACGCCCGTTACACCATCGGCAACCTGTATTATGACACGGAGAACTACGCCCTCATCCGGACATCGCTGGAAAAGCCGGTTTATAAAGAGAAGCTGCGGATACGCAGCTACGGCGTGCCGGGCGACCGGGACAAAGTATTCGTAGAGCTGAAAAAAGTATGACGGCGTGGTGTACAAGCGCCGGGTGCTTATGGAAGCAGCCGCTGCCCAGCGGTATCTGTCCCACGGCATCCGGCCGGAAAACGAGGAGCAGATCCACCATGAAATCGACTGGTTCATGCACCTGTACCAACCGGACCCCCGGGTATTCATCGGCTATGAGCGGGAGGCCTATGCCGGTATCGAGCTGCCGGATCTGCGGATTACCTTTGATACCGGCCTTCGATGGCGCATAGATCACCTGGATCTGCAGCAAGGACAGGCGGGGACCCTTTTGCTGCCGCCGGATCAGATCCTGATGGAGATCAAGATCCCCGGTGCGGCGCCGGTATGGCTGGCTCGCCTGCTCAGTGAGCTGAAAGTATACCCCACGTCCTTTTCCAAATACGGCACCTATTATAAACAACAGATTCTGGGGCAGACAGCCCCACAAAAAATTCACTTGGAGGTCATGACCTGTGCTTAATTCCATTATTACCGGAACAGAAATCACGCTGGATGCTTTTTTGATCTGTACTGGAGCCTCTCTGCTCCTGGGCCTGGCGACTGCAGGCCTGTGCATGTATAAAAACCGTTATTCCCAGGGCTTTGTAATCACATTGGCCATGCTGCCTGCGGTGGTGGAACTGGTTATCATGCTGGTAAACGGCAACATCGGCGCGGGCGTAGCCGTAGCGGGCACCTTCGGTCTGGTGCGGTTCCGCTCCGTGGCAGGTACCGCCCGGGAAATGGGCATGATCTTTCTGGCCATGGCCATCGGTCTTGCCACCGGTATGGCATTCAAGAGGTCAGCGGTTC
>DFDW01000022.1:3583-36311 GCA_002369315.1 Ruminococcaceae bacterium UBA3818
TCAGCGGTTCGATCCCGCTTATCTCCACCAAAAAGACCTGAAATCGTAAGATTTCAGGTCTTTTTTCGTCTGAAATCTGCCATATTCGTCTAATATGTCCACGTATTGAAGGGTGCTGCGGAACCATGCTTTTTTGACGGAACTTTCCGTACCGGAGTTATACCGGAATCGCCTTGTCATTCTATGGACTGGCTGTACGAAATGTCACATCAACCCACATTGGGGAACTTCAGTACCTTGCAAACAGGAGGCGGATCATCCGCCCCACTGTGGCCTGTTGGAAAGGCTTTGCTGAACCGGTCAATAGCATCCTGCCGGATGGATTCCTGTACGTGGAGGTAGTGCTGCGTCATGCTCACATCGGCGTGCCCCACGATACTCTGGATGGTAGCCAAGTCCACCCCCAGCGCCTGCATCTGGCTGACATAGGTATGTCTGCAGCTGTGCGGCGTCAGGAGAGGCACTTCGGGAATAGCCTGCAGTGTTTTCTTGAACTGGTCACGGAAGTGAGTGGGATTGCACGGGCAGTCTTTCTTTCGGACTTCCCAGATAAACTTCTTATCCGTGTTCCGCAGGGCTATCGCACAGTATCGCAGGCTTTCCGGTACAGGGATGCTCCGGTAACTGTCGCGGGACTTGGGCGTACCTACAACACCGGTGCCCTTGTACATGTTGATGGCCTGCTCAATGCGAATGACCGAGCCATCCGGTTCGATATGCCGGGGTTCCAAAGCCAAGATCTCCTGTGTGCGCATTCCAGTTCCAAGCATCAGTCGGATGCTGAGACCCATACGGTCTTCCGGCAGTTTTTCCATGAGGATAGCCACCTGTTCCGTGGTGAAGGCGTCCTTCCGTTTGATGGGCTCCCGATTGCGCATCTTTTCTGCGAAACGAACGGGGTTCTTGCGGATGAGATCATTGGCTTCGGCCTTGTGCATGATCTGATACATCATTCCCCGGCACTGAGCCAGATAGTGAAGAGAGCGTCCGTCATGGCGAAGCTTCTTCAGCATCATTTCGATGTCGAAGGGTTTGATGTCCCGGATCTTCCGGCGGCCGAAAAAGGATTTGAGTGTACGCAGCGTGTATTTGTAGTTTTCTTGCGTGGTGGGCATGATGTTGTCTTTGTGGCTTTCAAACCACATGTCGGCCCATTCCTCAAAGGTATAGACCACATCCATCTCAATGCCCTCGGCCTTGGCGCTCTGGTACGCTTTGGCCTTGTCTTTGACTTCTTTCTGAGTCTTGCCATAAAAGCTTTTGTATTTGCGTCTTCCGTCATCATGGAAACCGACCATCAGACATAGTTCCCATGTGCCGTTTGGACGTTGACGGAGATGGCCGTCTCCGTTCGCCCGTCTTTTTGCCATGCTTACTCCTTTCTCTGGCACAGGCGTTTTGCAATTTTATTATAGATCACACCGCCAGAATTTGAAATACCCGGTTCCGCCGCCTGCAGAAAAAACTTTCCGCAGGCGGCAATTTTTATGTCAGGATGCCTGCTCATCCAACCATGCGATGAACTTGTCCCGCATGACGATCATCCGGCGCTTGCCCACATAAATTGTTGGGAAGCCTTTGCTTCGCATCAAAGTGTACGCGCCTGCGCGGGAGATGCCAAGGACAGCGGCAATGTCCTCTGCCTGAACGGCAACAGGCAGCTGATCAAGAGATGTATAGGTTATAGTTTCGGTCATATAGGAACTCCTTTCATGGGTAAAAATGTAGACAGATTAAAACGTATTTTGTAGGTGTCATGGGAAAACATTCAGCCACCCTTGAAGTGGCTTCTGGAAACCCTTGAAATGACTGGCTTTTTGAGAGGTTAATTGTCTACGCTCGACCTCTTTTTTCGGGCGTAGGCGGCCTTCTGTTTACGATGCACTTCAGCAGCACAGTCAGGGCAGTATTTGGAACGTCCCGAACGGGCGATAAAACGAGTGCCGCAGATTTTGCACCGGCGCATATCCTTCGGGTTGAAGATGTCTTCTTCCAGCTCCGGTTCAGATGGAAGGACTGCGCGGCGAAAGTATTTGCAGATGAGCGTGTAGGCGATAGATTGCGGACAGACACAGCCTTCTCCGTCATCCAGCAGGAGGCAGTCGCCGTCAACATTGTTGCAGCATAGCTTGACCAGCCGCCAGACGCGGCGTGCCTGCTTGGGTGTGAGGCGAAACAGTTCTCCGTCCGGCCTTCGCTCAATGGGTTTCATCTTTCTGATCTCATCCCACATCCGCATCATCCTCCTTCATGATCAGACGGGCATCTGCGGGGTAATTCAGCGTAATGACTGCCGGTTTTCCGAGGCCCTGCTTCTTACGGATGATCAGGCCGCTGTATTCCAGCTCACGGAAGATCCGCGTGGCGCACTGACGGCTGCGATGCAGTTTCTTTTGTACCTGCTCCACCGTGAAGTACAGGCGGATCGTGCCATCGGGATCGATATAGCCGTTCTGTCGGGAGATACTTGCCCTGTCCAGCAGGAGAGCGTAGAGAACTTTTGCGTCATTGCTGATGTCCTGCAGTTCTTCATCCAGCAGCAAAAACCGTGGCAGTGGTATGTAGGAAGCCGCTGGGCTTTTCACTGTAAACTTACAAAGATTTTTCATAGAACCTCCATCCCATCCATCCTATCCAACCTCGGTATTGATTGGATTGATAGATGATTATCTTGAGAGTTTATTTATTTCTTATTATTTAGGGGGTGAATTTCATCCTCTGTGAAGGTCAGGAAAACCGTCGTCCAGAAATCCAATTACGGAACTCTCCGGAGCGTCCGTGATTGGAAAAACCGTTGTTGGAAAATCCAATCACGGTGAGATCTCTTCTTTTTGGCACTGCTTCAGCAACTGCCAGATCTCGGCCTGTCGGGCTTTCAGATCAGCCACATCCTCTGCGTAAAAGTGACCGGTCTGATTGATGCGTCGGCAGATGTGATTGATGTTGGCAGCTGCCCTGCTGACGGCAGCCGCCAGTTTTTTCTGCTCAGTGTAGTCCACCTTGATGATGTAGCCGTCGATAGCCATCTTGCGGAGATATGCTCCCATGTTTTGAGTGCCCAACTGCGCCATTTTGTTTTTGATGAGCCGGTGTTCATAGTCGCTGACGCAGAACTCTATACGGATTGGCCGTGTTCGATTTGCCATAGTGCGCCTCCTTATGGGATGATGTCGATGTCGTAATGTCCGTCGGCTTCGTTGAAAGAGATAATGCCGAGTTCCTTCAGTTCCGAAAGTGCAGTGAAGAATGTGACCTTCGTCATGTTTAACGGTGTGGTAAAATCAAGAAGGTCGTGGTTTCCCGGGTCAATTGCATAAATAAGTCCTGCAAGGGCTTTGGCCTCAAGGGAGGCGTTGGGGTTGAGCAGCAGATCCAGAGGGATAGCTGCCCAACGGCGACGGTGATAAGTAATGTTGTCCATATGATTTGCTCCTTTCAGTTTTGAAAATGGTCTTCTACTTAACTAAGTGAATCAGGGGCAGGGTTTGTCCCAGTATCCCCTTATTTAAACGGACATTTATGATGGAAAACTTAGTACACCGTTTGGAAATATTTCTTCTCACCATACAACGGACACTAAAGCGCCAGAAAACAAGTATGACGAAAAAATATTTCTCTACTTTACAACGGACAAATATTCCCTAAAACTTGGCACCGGCACATGAAAATCTCCTTCTCAATATTCAACGGACATTTTTTGCGCGAATTAGGGGGTGTCGTGGAAAAATATTTTCTAATTTACAACGGACATATTTCGGCTGTTTGTCCGGAGAAATATAAAAACCTCCTGTTTCAGAGAAAGCAGGAGGTACTGAGAAGCGGCTTATATTGAGTTTTAGAGAATAGCAAGCACAGCCGGTGTCCGTACACACGGCGATTTTGGGATAATCCCAAGCCCTTATACCGGTGACTTTGGCAACGAAATTGAGGGCAAAATTATGCTGAAAGTCAGCTTTGTATTATTCCGATAATTAGAGTGTATTGTTCCGATAAGGGAGCTTTTGTTCCGTTGGAAATATTCTGCGAAGAGGATTAGGTGACTTGGAATTAATAGGCGCGGTCCCTCGCATGAGTTTGCAAAAAGAGAGTTTCGCATTCCATTGCGAAACTCTCTTGCTTTGTAGTCAAAAAGGGCGTATAATAAAGTCGATATTTGTAGCCGGAGGTCGAATTATATGGCGATTTCGTACAATAAGCTCTGGAAACTTCTTGTAGATAAAAAAATGAGCAAAGCCGATCTGCGCAAAGCGGCTGGTATTGCTCCGAATACAATGACTCGACTGCGTCGTGATGAGGAAGTAACGCTCGCAGTATTAAATAAAATCTGCAAAACTCTTGAGGTTGATATCGGTGATATCATGGAGTTCTTGCCGGATGTAGAGGACAAAGTGGGCAAGAAATAATATTCATTGGGCGCGACCCAGACTCGAAATAATGGGGTGTGTTCCACCTCACGGGTACGAATGGGCGCACTTATCCCTTGGTCTACAACTCGACCCAGATGGTCGCTTCGCCAGACAATTCTTATAGGAGAGAGAACGATGAAAATCGCAATTATAGATGCCGATTTGCTTGGCAGGCAGCGCCATAGATTTCCTAACTTAGCTTGTGAAAAGATTTCAGGTTATTGGAAAGAACAAGGCGCTACAGTAGAACTGAAGCTTGATTACGAAAACTTTGATGACTATGATCAGGTTTTTGTATCCAAAGTTTTTACCGATACCCCTGTTCCTGAGTGGCTTTGCGAAACCGAAAAAGTGCATATTGGTGGCACTGGATTCTACTTTGATAAGGCTCCCAACCTTCCAGATGAAATTGAGCATCATATGCCAGATTATCGGTTGTACGATGAATGGATCAAGAGCACAGTAGAGCGTGCAAAGCAAGCTGCGCAGGTTGCAGGAACACCATTCAATGAAAAATCCTTCATGCTTCAATTTAAGGAGTATACGGATTATTGTATTGGCTTCCTAACCCGTGGGTGTTTTAGGAAGTGTAAGTTTTGCGTAAATCAAAAATTTGACCATGTCTTTGTGCATAGCCCACTTGAAGAGTTTTATTATGACGAATGCAAAAAAATCTGTCTGCTGGATGACAATTTCTTTGGATGCCCCAGATGGGAAGAGTTGTTGGCGGAGCTTCAGGCTACCGGCAAGCGCTTCAAGTTTAAACAGGGGTTGGATGAGCGGCTACTTACAGAGAAAAAGTGCGAACTCTTATTTTCCTCAAACTATGACGGAGACTTTACTTTCGCTTTTGACAACGTAAGTGATTACGATCTAATTCACGAAAAATTGAAGATGATCAGACGATACAGCGCATCTAGAAATATCAAGTTTTATGTTCTGACTGGCTTTGAAAGTATAGACCACATTGATATTGAAAATGCATTTAAACGCATTGCTTTGCTGCTACGATATGAATGTTTGCCGTATTTGATGCGGTATCAAAATAAGAATGATACGCCTTGGAAGCGCTCTAAGTATGCAGGATTGTATATTGCGATGGCAAGGTGGTGCAATCAGCCCAGCATTTTGAAAAAAATGAGTTTCCGGTATTTCTGTGAGGCAAACCAAGCTCTCAGAAAAGATCAGACAACTTATTGTTCTTCCATGAAGGCAATGACAGATTTTGAGAAAGAGCATCCCGAAATAGCTAAAAAGTATTTTGATTTGCGGTATGGTGAGAATTTCGAGGTGTAACAAGGAGAATGTGTATGAGTTTTTACTCTACATGGCACGATGTTCGTGCTTTAGGAATAGATGACAGCGCATTTATAAAAAGTTTTATAGAGCGTTCAGATGTTTCTCTTTCTGCATTGAATGACGGAAACGAACAAGATATTGCCACTGTAATACAGTTGTTAGTTGCGTTACCGGAAAAAGAGATCGTTCGTATGATTTCCTGTAAAGACGAAATAACCCTGCTTCCGGCTGATGTTCCATGCTTCAGTACATTCTCTAATGGTGCTGTAAGACTAAATGAGCTTTTGGAATTTGCACCGGAAGGACTTACATATGCAGAAATTGGTTACCAGCTTGTCGGTGCTGCAAGCCAACTTGCACAGATAAAATATGGTGAAAATCATGCGAAGCTTGCTGCGATGATGAGCCTTGTTACGATTAGCGACCATAGACCAGCAAATATCCGCGCTACGGCATTAGGGCACTATTTGGTGGCGTTGTCGTATGAGGAAAAAGCGGTAGTTTTGAAAAAACTCATCTTAAGAGATCCGTGTATTCAGGCTATTGTCCAAGCAGCTGTAGCGGGTGAGGCGAACTACCGGAGAGTAGTAGAGAACTTGTCTGATTCAACTGCTTATCGTCGGAGAACAAGCGTTAGATGCGCAGTTGAGTTTGCACTTGACCTTCCGGAAATTAATAATTTGTTAGATCGTATCATTTGGGATTTATAGGTGATGTAAATGAGTTTGCGCGATATCAATATTTCGACGAATTATGAAACAACAGAAGATTCTCGGAAACTTGTTGATGAATTTTATATTCCTGTGCTTGAGCAAGCTGTAAAGTATTATCGAATTGCCGGTTTTTTCAGCTCGTCATCTTTGGCGATTGCAGCAAAAGGCATTGAGGGGCTGGTGCATAATGACGGAAAAATGTATTTGCTTATTTCTCCGGAACTATCTGATGAAGATTATCGAGTAATCCAAGAACACGGAAAGATTACTGAAGACATAAGTATTTTCTCGGATTTTGAATTGGATCGCGCAGTTAATGAAAACGTGCAAGCTCTTGCGTGGTTGCTTGACAGTGGACGGCTTGAAATCAAAATCGTAGTAGGGAAAAAGAAATCGACGAGTTTGTTCCATCAAAAAGTGGGCGTTGTGTTTGACGCTGATAATAACATTGTTTCTTTCTCAGGATCGATCAACGAGACGGCACAAGCATGGCTTAACAATATTGAGGAATTCAAAGTCTTTCGTTCATGGGAAGATGGCCAGTTAGACTACTTGCAGTCAGACCTCGCGAAGTTCCTTGCATATTGGAAAAATGAAAGGCCGGCACTTGCAGATGTTTACGATATCCCGGAGGCAATTAAGAAGAAAATTATTGAAATAAAGCCTCGGGATGTTATGGATCTGAACATTATGCGCAGATATCGTAAAGATAAGAAGAACGAGGATAACAAGTTAAGCCTCTTTCCTCATCAGGAAAGAGCGGTGAAGGCGTGGACTGATAACGGTTATTCACTGCTCATGGAGATGGCAACAGGAACAGGTAAGACCAGAACTGCTATTGGATGCATTCTCCAGTTGCTGAAAGAACACACGCCAACCCTGTATATTGTTGCTACGCCTCAAAATACGCTTTCTCGTCAATGGAAAGCAGATGTTGAAAAACTGGGGATTGTTTTTGATTATGCGGCAATTATTGACGGCAGCAATACCAAATGGAGAAAAGACCTCGAATTTTTGCTGATGGATATCAGTGATGGGAATGTCAAAAACGCAATTATCTATACTACCCACGATACAAGTTCGTCCGACAAATTTATTTCCATTATAAAAGAAAACAAGTATAACACTCGAATTGTTTTTGTTTGTGATGAAGTCCATGCGATAGGATCAGCAAAGCAAAGAAAAGCACTATTGCCTGAATATGAGTGCCGAATTGGTCTAAGCGCAACGCCGCAAAGAATGTTTGATGAGACAGGTACACAACTCATAGTGAATTATTTTGGTAATGCTTCGTTTGAGTTTACAATTGCGGATGCATTATCTACCATCAATCCAATTACCGGAAAGCCGTTCCTCAATCGCTTTTACTATTATCCGATTTTCGTTGGTTTGAGCGAAAAGGAAGAAAAGGATTATGCGAAGATTTCCAAGCAAATTGCAGTAATTTTGAACTCTGAGGATAGAGATGAAGATAAACTGCAAAGACTGTATGACCGGAGAGCTGATATTTGTAAAAATGCGGTTGGAAAATATGATGCGTTGGATAACTTGTTGGAAGAAATGAGGCCCTCTACGATAGAGGACTCAATTCTGTTTGTGTCAGATGCTCAAATCGTCCCTTGCTTTGATATCCTTACAGAAAAGAAAATTCGACGAGCAAAGATTACAGAAAAGGAGTCTGCCACTAAAGTTGTCGATGAACAAGGCGATACTGAACGACAGGCTATCATTTCGCAGTTTGTAAATCATCAGCTTCAAATGCTGGTAGGCATTAAGTGTTTAGATGAGGGAATCGATATACCGAATGCGCGAATTGCAATTTTGATGTCTAGCAGCACCAATCCACGAGAATATGTACAGCGTGTAGGACGAGTGATTAGACAAGCTCCTAACAAAAAAGAATCTGTCATTTATGATTTCATTGTAAAGCCAAATTGCTCGATTCCAAGCGTTGCGAGTATCCTTGTTAAAGAAGCTCGCAGAGCGCTATATATCGCTCAAAATGCGATCAATTTTGATGACGTAAGAGAAAAATTCTTAGAGAACGGGGTGGAAATGAATGCCGATCAGTGAAAAGATTATGAATGAATTGTCCAAGCTTCCTGTGTCAGAGGCAGAAAAGAAGTTGATGACGGATATTCTGTCTCATGAGGATATTGGAACGGCGCATTACAGTGCCCCGTATGAGCAACTCATCAAAAACTATCTTTCTGACAATCCTCCCAAGAAAGGAGGTAAGAAAAAGTGAGCCCGATCTTAATTGATAGGATTGAATTTGAGAATTATCGGCAGTATGGTACAGGCCATATTAATTTTGGCGTTGATGGTAAGCATAAACTGGATGTTCTCATTGCCCAAAACGGTACCGGTAAAACCACGCTGCTTAATGCGATTACTTGGTGTCTTTATCAGAAAGAACATCAAATTGCAGATACAAAATCGGCTCTACCGCTTCCCAACAAAGCTGTTGTAAACAAGGCAAAGGTCGGAACAGTTATCACGGTCTCTGTAAAACTGCGTATTCTTGATGGAGATTTGATCATTGATTTTACTCGAAGCCAAGAATTCAAGGTTATTAAACAGGGAAAGCAGCAAACTGTAATTGATGGTCCGGCTCGTTTTACTGCTGCGATAACCGATAAAAATGATTTCAAGAACACGGTGGTCAAAAACGAGCAAGATGCTGACATTGTTGTTAAACAGTATTTTGACGAGGCGATTTTCAATTTCTACTTCTTCGACGGTGAGAAACTGAAAGAGTTTTTCGCAGATGAGCGGTCACAAGTAGTTAGGAACTCTGTCTTCAACATTTCTCAGGTAACGTTGTTGGAAAATGCAACTAATCATTTGAGTTCCATGAGGTATGCCCATAGCAGAAAGTTAGGCAAAAATGCTCCGGATATTCAAAAACTTTACGATGAGCAAGAGGAAGAAAGAGCTTTACTCAAACAGGCTCGGCAAAGCCTAAGTGATGGGAAGATCGCACAAAAGAGAGCAGAAGAGGAACTTGAGATTATTAACAAAGCTCTTAGTGGATATGAGCCAATTCGACATTATCAGAACGAGCGTGCCGAATTGGAGGCCACAGTGAGAATGCTTAAAGAAGAGTTGGCTCAGTTCCGTAGTGATCGTGCTGACTTTATCCGGCGATACACTATCCTATTGAACCTATATCCTAGACTGCAGCACACCTTGGCTCTAATTGACCAGAAGGAGTCAAGTGGAGAATTGCCACCGGCTATTGATAAAGATCAAGTCAAGAAACTGATTGATAATCATGCAAAAACGTGCCCTCTGTGTGATGGCGCGCTTGATGCTGCTGCGTTTGTACATCTTCAGGAGCTGCTGGACAAGCTTTCTGTTTCTTCTCATACCTCAAACTATTTGAAAGAAATCAAAAGCACATTGGAGCGTGAAATTGAGGAAGCAAAGCAGTATAAGCAGAAAAAAGAAAAGCTTACACAAAGAGAGAGAGATCTTACAGCAAGAGAAGAAAAGGCAAAAGGACGACTGAAGGAAATTAACTCTATTCTTTCGAACTTTGATAGTGAAAGCAAGCAGATTGATGTATCCAAGTTAGAGAACAAACGGACTACTTGGCAAAACAAACTTAAAAGTGCCATGAAAACTATTGGTGCAGCAGAAAGCACTATAACCACTGCCAAGAAGCGAATTGAAGATCTTGATGCTGAGATCGAAACCTTCACCAAAAAAATTGATGCCTACAACGAAACAAAGCAGATAATTTCTGTTTTAGAGTCTATGATAGAAGGTTTCGATACGATCAAGGAAAACATAATGTCCGGCATGAGATCAGAAATCGAGTCTACGACATGGGCGATTTTTGACTCTATGATTTGGAAGAAAAACACATTTGGCTCGATTGATATCAACGATGCATATGAGATTACTGTTTACAGTAAAGACGGAACTCGAATGACCGGATCTTTGAGTGCAACGGAACAAATGGCACTTGCATATGCATATACCCTTGCTATCCACAGGGCTTCCGGCAAAAACTGTCCGTTGGTAATCGACTCTCCGTTGGGACGTGTTTCCGATGACAACCGCGAGAACATGGCAAAGGTTCTGAAGGAGATCAGCAAAGATAAGCAGATTATCATGCTATTTACACCGGATGAGTATTCCTCGGCAGTAAAACACATTTATAAAGATGTTGCTACGGTGAGAGAACTCAAGCTGTCCAGTGATGAATCTGTAGTGGAAGGAGTTGATCGATAATGGCAAAAACAGAAGCTGGCGATATCATTTACATTAACGAAAAGTATCGTTCGTTTATCGATGAACTCAAGACAAATGATGTTCTTGGCTTTAAACTGCTTGATAACAAAGAGTCTTTTATACTTGCAGTTGCTCTTGGTGTGAATCAGCCGACTGAGTGTAAAAAGAAAAGGTTTGGCTGGACGAGAAAATCATACATAAAGTCTGCTGACAAAGCTATGTGGGCATCTGTTCTCCTTGGAACGGCCACAACCGACGAAGAGATCAATCAGTATGCAGATTTGGACAAGAGCATTGAATTGTGTGAACAGTGTGCCGAGACAGGTTTTGAGATTCTTAAACAGCAATACGATAAAGCTGAGGGCGATGCTGAACTGTTTGAGCGCCGGATGATGAAAGCACTTGACTTGCTGTATACTCAAATGGTCGAAAACGACATCTAAGCGGCAAAAGGAGATAATACCATGCTACATCATGGCCTTTATGAACAAGTCATCAATAACGCGCTGAATAGCGAGCTTGCGGAGATTCCGGAAGCCCGCAAGGCTGTTGCGCCCATCGATAAGGCGGAGGCATCCAAGGTGCTGGCGCAGTATCTGGCTGATGTAGTTCAGAAAGGCCTTGATAATGTTCTGGACAATGGTGGGGATATCTCTGCGCAAATCGCCCTGACTAACCAGATCGTTAATCTCATTCAAAACGCTACAAAAGAAGCTGACTTTGCCGCGCTGGGCGTTGACCAGCGCGCAGAGCAGCTTCTTGCTCTTTTACGGGAAGCGGATCCTTGGCTCGCTGTTGGCAAAACAGCCTCTGATCTGAGTCGTCCGGAGACCTCCATTGCCCAAAGCTCCTTGTTTACCGGTGCAATCCATGAACCGCAAATGTATACGGAACTCAAAAAGGAAATCGTGTCCGCGGACCGGATTGATATGCTGGTATCCTTCATCAAGTGGAGCGGTTTGCGCCTGCTGATGGACGAGCTGCGCGAGTTCACGCAGAATGGTGGAGAGCTTCGGATCATTACCACTTCCTACATGGGCGCCACCGATGTAAAGGCTATCGAGGAACTGCGTCAGCTGCCTAACACCAAGATTAAAGTCAGCTACGATACCAAACGCACCCGTCTCCACGCCAAAACCTATGTGTTCTACCGCGATACCGGCTTCACAACGGCCTATGTTGGTTCCTCCAACCTCTCTAACGCCGCCATTTCCAGTGGCTTGGAGTGGAATGTGAAGGTCACAAAGAAAGATCTTCCGGAGACCATCGACAAGATTGCCGCTACCTTTGAAAGTTACTGGAACTCCAACGAGTTTGAATATTACTCCGAGGATCAGAAGGAGCGCCTTGCTCGTGCGCTGAATGCAGAAAAGTATTTCGGAACCAACAACGCCGAAGTCTACACCATGGACATCACACCGTATTCCTATCAGCAAGAGATTCTGGACAAGCTGGAGGCAGAGCGCACAGTACGCGGCTATACGCGCAATCTGGTGGTAGCAGCTACCGGTACCGGTAAGACCGTTATTTCAGCGCTGGACTACAAGCGCTTCCGCAAACAGAATCCGGACAAGCCGTGTAGACTGCTCTTTGTGGCGCACCGAGAAGAAATCTTGAAGCAGAGTATGTATACGTTCCGGGCTGTGCTCAAAGATGCCAACTTTGGCGAAATGTTTGTGGGTAGCTATAAGCCAGAAAGCATCGATAATCTGTTCATCTCCATTCAGACCTTCAATTCACAGGATTTTACCGCAAAGACCACACCGGAGTTCTATGATTACATCATCGTGGACGAGTTTCACCATGCTGCAGCACCGACTTATCAGAAGTTGTTGGCCTATTATCAACCTCGTATTTTGCTCGGTTTGACTGCTACTCCGGAACGTATGGACGGCAAGAGTGTGCTGCCATACTTCAACAATCGCATTGCAGCGGAGATTCGTTTGCCTGAAGCCATTGACCGTAAGCTCCTGTGCCCGTTCCAGTATTTTGGCGTCACCGATACCGTCGATCTGGACACGCTCAAATGGAGCGCTGGTGGCTATGATAAGGGCGAGCTTTCCAAGATATATACTCTCAGTGGCGCGATGGCTAACCGTCGTGCCGATCTTGTTGTATCTGCATTGCTGAAATATGTGACGGATATTGACGATGTGAAGGGCCTTGGCTTCTGCGTCTCTATTGAACACGCGGAGTTCATGTGCCGCTATTTCAACGAGCATCATATTCCGTCGATGTTCCTGACCGGACATTCACCGGAAGAAGAGAGAAAGACCGCAAAGCAGCGCTTGGTGGCCGGTGAAGTGCGCTTCATTTTTGTTGTGGACATCTATAACGAAGGTGTAGATATTCCGGAAGTCAATACGGTTCTCTTCCTTCGCCCCACGGAGTCGTTGACTGTGTTCCTACAGCAGCTGGGCCGTGGCCTGCGTCTGGCAGAGGATAAAGAATGCCTGACCGTGTTGGACTTCATCGGTCAGGCCAATAAGAAATATAACTTTGAAGATAAATTCGCGGCGTTGCTGTCAAATACGACCCGCAGTGTGACCCGCGAAATTAAGGACGGCTTTATTTCCGTGCCTAAGGGATGCTACATCCAGTTGGAGAAAAAAGCTGCCAAATACATACTGGATAATATCCGAGCCTCCTATGGAAATACTGCTGGCTTGGTGTCCCGTGTAGCTACCTTTGCCGAAGATAGCGGTATGGAGCTGACGCTGGCAAACTTCCTCGATTATTACCATCTTGATCCCAGAGCAATTTACAAGTTTTCTTCCTTCTCTCGCATCTGCGCCAGAGCAGATGTCATTGAGGACTTTGAAGAACCTCTGGAAGAGGCTATGACCAAAGCATTTGCCCGTCTTGCTGTTATCGATTCTCGTCGCTGGATTTCCTTCCTGCTGGATATTCTCCCGCGCTTGGACGATGTGGATTTCAAATCTCTGGACGATGTTGAAAAGCGTATGCTGCAGATGTTCTATATCACCATCTGGGGTAAGGCTGTCGAGGATTGGAACAGTGAAGAAGTGCTGGACAACCTCTATGCGCTGTCCGATAGCACCAGATTGTTAGGTGAGCTGATAAGTCTGCTTCAATATCGATTTGAGCAGATCGACTTCATTGATGAGCCCGTAGATTTGGGCTTTGATTGCCCGCTGGATCTGCATTGTACCTATACCCGCGATCAGTTGTTGGTAGCTATGGACTTTATGAAGCCTGCAACCGTGCGTGAAGGTGTAAAGTGGCTGCCGGAGAAGCAACTGGATGTGTTCTTTGTGACGCTGAATAAGGCGGACAAGGACTATTCGCCTACAACCATGTATAACGACTACTCCATCAATGAGAGCTTGTTCCACTGGCAGAGCCAGAGCACGACGGCGGATAATTCGCCCACCGGTCAACGCTATATTCACCACAAGGAGCGCGGCAGCAAGGTGCTGTTGTTCGTCCGCGAGTTCAAGTCTGATCGTGTGACAGGTGGTGCTGAGGCGTACACCTATCTGGGTACGGCTAACTATGTGAAGCATCAAGGCTCCAGACCAATGAATATCACATGGCATCTAGAACGCCCAATCCCGGCAAAGTTCCTTAAGAAAACAAATAAATTGGTGGTGGGATAATTGCTATCCGAAAAAATAAAAGAATTGTATAGAATTACCGCTGAACTTGAGCGCAGATATCCGGGGAGAAAGTTTACGATTGATGGGCATCTTGTTGGTAGTATAGGCGAGGTGATTGTGGCAGAACGTTATGGTCTTACACTTTTACCTAATTCCACTAAGACTCACGATGCAGTTTCTAAAGACGGAAAGTATGTTCAAATCAAGGCCACACAGGTACAGGGGATTTCTATTTCCTCCGAGCCTGATTATTTAATCGCAATCAAACTATTCTCAGACGGTTCATGGGAGGAAGTTTACAATGGTCCCGGGAAACTAGTTTGGGATAATGCTGGTAAGATGCAGAAAAATGGTCAGCGGCCTATTTCCTTGAACAAGTTGAAGAAGCTGATGACTAGTATGCAAGAAGATAAAATAGCACCTGTTTTGTGAGGCCTAACATGGTAGAAGAGTAATCGGAAACAGTCTCGAGGTCTGAAAGGATTTTTAGTTAAAATAAGGGCAGAAACCTGACGGAAGATAGAATTCCGTGATGGTTTCTGCCCTTGTTTAATTACTGGCTTCAAGTTTTAAGGTCACATGCTTTTCAAAATATCGGCATACGTTACGAGAGTTACATTGCCAAGCTCTGCTGCCTTATCGATGCATCCCTTAGTGAATCCGGACTTAGCGAACAAAAACAGATGAACGTTCTTGTATGCAAATAGCTCGCTGCGTTGGACAAGCGTCTCCAAAACACCGAGATCAATCTTCTCGTTTGTCCATTTGCATTCAGCAAAGAGTGCACTGTTTTTATCCTGCTCGCCCATGATATCAATCTCGGTTTGGCTTCTGGTTCTAGGATCGTTGCCCCACCAGCGGCCAAGAGAAGTGAATTCTATTGGAGATTTGCCGGTGACCAGCAGTTCCCAAAGATATTGTGTGGAAATATCCTCAAAGACCTTACCCATGTAATCTGTGAAATAGGGTTCGATTCTCTTGTATGCCAGATCACCAGCGCCTCGCGCAATAATTGAGTTATTCTCTAAGACAAAACGATACCAGAAGCGGAACATATTGTCTGCGATGGAATAGATGGTTTTGCGGGAAGCTTTTTCGCCGTAAGGGGTTTCTTTTTGCACGATACCCAACGAGATCAGGTTTTTGATATATGTGGTACAAACGCTGGTGTCCTCGCCGACCTTTGTTGAGATATCAGCCATACGGGAAGCACCGGTAGCTATTGCGGTAATAATTGCAGTATAGATCGCCGGCTCACGGACTTCCTGTTTCAAGAGATTTGTTGGCTCCTCGTAGAGGAAAGAAATTGGATTCAAGTAGGTGTTTTTGATATTTTCCTCGACACTCAGTTTATCGCTGACTTGTAAAAGGTATTGAGGTGTGCCGCCAACAGCACCATACATTAACGCTTTATCCTCACCGGACATATTGGCAAGGTACCGACAGGTCTCTTCGAAGTCAAAAGGAAGAAGCTTGATTTGTGCGGTGCGTCTTCCGTATAGAGGCGCTTTATAGGACAGAACATGATCCTCCATATAAGACATAGAAGAGCCGCAAAGAATGAGCATGAGCTTTGAAGTATCTTTGTATTTGTCGATCAACAGTTGCAGGGTTGACGCCAAACTCTTAGAAGACCGTGCAACATAGGGGTACTCATCAATGGCCAGAATAATGCGCTCATTCTCTGCGAGCTGGAATACATACTCAAGAGCTGCTTGGAAATTGGAGAAGGAAGTATCTGCTCTGATACCGGTATTGAATTCCAAAATGTTTTTGCTGAAGTTCTCCAGATTGAGTTTTGCGTTACTCTCAATGCCCATGAAATAAATGGCTTTTTTATCGCCTAGGAATTGTTTGATCAGCTCGGTCTTTCCAATACGGCGACGGCCATAGATAACAGCAAACTCGAACTTGCTGGATCCATATAATTTGTTAAGAGCTTTTAACTCTCGCTCTCTGCCAATAAACATAGGGACTGCCTCCTTTGCAGAGTTCTTTACGCTTATAATATACCATTTCAATAAAATTTAGTCAAGTACGATTTACTAAATCACACATCACTAACTATTTTTGAGCAAAGACGGACATTAGTTATCCCCCGTTATATCCCTTTTGATTGGGGTATAGCGGGGGATAACAGTTTAGTTAAGGGAGACTATGATTTTCTTCTGTTTTTCTGCTAATTCTGCAAACTGTGCTGCGCCACCCCATGAATGGGTGATATAGGTTACAACATAGTCAGACTGTTTGAGCATCCATTTGTTGCGCCATGAGATAGCAAAGCGTGGGTGGACAGTTTCGATGCCTTCCGGAAGCATGGTGTCGGAGTAATCGCGGGTATCAAACTCGTCTCGTTTGGGGGGCATACGTTCTAAAACGACAGCGTAATTGATGTGGGGGTATAGCGACAGCAATTCTTTCAGAACGGAGCGAACCATCGAATCAAATGCCCCTTGTTGGCCAACGTAAAATGTATCTACAGTGTGGTTCTCAATCAGATCGATCAGCACTTCACGAAGCTTTGATTTAATTGAACTCGGACAATCCCGATGTCCAAAGAAAGTACAGGCGGACATTTTCCTTCCTCCGTCGCATTATTGACCAGTATAGCGGACAATATTTTATCTCACTATAGCATACGATAATGGTGGCTGCAACCAATACTGGTCAATCGTATGCGAGGTGAGATAATGGAACAGAAGATTCGTCGTGATCGTAATATGGGAGATAACCTCCGGAGATTGCGCATTGATAAGGGAATCTCGCAGGAGAAGCTGTGTGCAGAGCTGCAGCGTCGTGGTTGTGATATCGGTAGAACTACTTACGCAAAGTATGAAGCCGGTGAGCTGAACATCAGAGCCAGCGTCATTATCGAACTTCGAAAGATCTATAACTGTACGTTCGATGATTTCTTTGAAGGCCTTGATGTTTCTGAAGAATAAAAACCTGTGGTATTCGACACGAATACCACAGGTTTTTTAGTTTGTTCTGTGACGATGAATTTCTATAACATTTGCAGATGAGGGTGCTTATTTATCGTTCCTTTTTGCGATTTGTTGATACTGAGCGTGGCACTCTAGCAACCCCTGCAGGGCAATCTGAGCCTCAAACCGCATCTGAGCCTCCATGCAGACATCCATAAAGACACTCCGATCCTTGTTCCAACAGCGGATGCCTTCTAGATATCCGGTGCGGCGTTTGTCGTCGATGATAAAGGGAGTAACACTATGTCGGAGACATTCTTTGAGCATGAGAAGTCTGCCGACCCGTCCATTGCAATCTTCAAAAGGGCGGATACGTTCGAACTTCACATGGAAATCCAGAATCTCGTGAAAGCCGATATATTTCTGAGATTCGTACTCTTTGATCAGGGCGGTCATGGCTGCCCCGATCTCTGAAGGCGGCGTAGTTTTGCCGAACTTAGGTGCGGTGGTTGTCTTGCGGTATCCATAAGGAATAGGGGCATGACGCTTGTGGCGGCAGTTGTCGCTGACCAGCTGCATCTGAATCTGATGAATGAGTGTCTGGTTCAGTGGCTTCATCGCATTGCTCAAAATCATATCGACCGCAAGGAAGTGGTTTCTTGCTTCAATGATATCATTGATCTTGATTGCTTCGCTGCCGGTGACGATGCGGTCGGTTTTGTACAGCAGCTCGATTTGGTTGCGAGTCAGTCTGTTGCTAGCCATACGCCCATTGCTGTAGACCATGTTGATCTGGATATAGTCGTAAAGACCGCGATACTGTCTGCCGTCTCGCTGCTTGATCAAATTTTTGAGAAGTGGGGGGATCTGAGGCGTATTTACTGTGTCTTTTTTGATCCGTGATGGTTTGTCGGCATCCTCCGGGATTTGCCAGATACCGTCATACTGTGCCAAGTCCGGGATACGTCCTTCGGCACAATACCTTCTGACGAGTCGTTCGGAAATGCCCCATTTCTTTGCCGCTTCTTGTACTGTGATGTAACTCATACTTGTCTTCCTTTCAACTGATTTTTTGAGTACAAGATTCCGGTGACCGCGGAACACTTTAAATTTCCGCGGAACACTTCGTACCGGAGTTGTACCGGAATCAGGGCAAAACGCATTGTACCAGTTGAAACGAATGAACCTAAAATGTGTCTAAATAGTGCTGTTTTGTCTAAGTTTTCTAACAAATCTCATCGAGTCCAGAACCTCGAAACCGATGGCATTCTGGGGGTCAGCGGTAAAAAATGGACAAGTTGAACTTGATGACACGTAATGGACACAAAGAAACGCATTAGATATGAATTGGGAAAATCTCTCGTTCTGATTCCGGTATAGAAAGACCAAATGAGGTTAGAGCAACATTACTGCCCTAACCTCTGAGCATGAAACCATGATAAAGTGCTTTTCCACAAGGCTTCTTGACGATAATGGCTCTAACATATGATATGATTAGCCTGTTGGCAATATCACGGTACCGTGATATAATGATATCGAGAAAGGAGCGCTGATTTGTATGCCAGTATTAGCAAAATTTTACGGTATTATCATTAGAATGTATTTCCTGCAAAGTGAGCATAATCCGCCCCATATCCACGCAATCTATAATGAGGATGTTGCTGCTATTGACTTCATGACAGGTGAAGTGATCGAAGGACATCTTCCGGCAAAAGCTTTGGGGTTAGTGAGGGAATAGCTTTCGATTCATAAAGATGCTTTGCAAGAAATGTGGAATACACAGGAGTTTAAGAAGCTGCCGCCACTGGAGTAAGGAGGTCAATATGTTTCACAAAGTAAAAAGTGTTTCAGCACTTCCTAACTTCAAATTGAGTGTACAGTTCAGCGAGGGCGTCACAAAGCTGTATGATGTGAAGCCTCTGTTTGAGAAAATTTCTGCCTTTCGTTATCTGAACGACAATCCTGTAGAATTCGATTGTGTTTCTGTTGACATAGGTGGTTACGGCATTGTTTGGAATGATGATCTGGATTTGTCCTGTGACGAACTCTGGGAAAACGGTATCGTAGTTGAGACTCCCTTTGACGGCCTTATGGCCTTCAGCGATGCTACAGAACTTTGGGGGCTTAACGAAAGTACTTTGCGGAAAGCCATCTCTTATGGCAAGCTGATCAACGGTGTCGATGTTTGCAAATTTGGAAAACAGTGGGTTGTTTCTGTTGAAGCAATGAAACGTGAATATGGAACTGCAACTCGATAAAATGGAAAGCACCTATCGCGGATAGGTGCTTTCCAATTTAATGATACAAAAACAAGGCGGCAGAATTGCATCTTCTTGCCGCCTTGTTTAAGTTTTACCACCAATATCGACTACTCTTTTTTGGTGCCTTAGATTCTTCGCTTTTACCATGCTCTCGATTGCCGAAAATCTGATCTTTTACAGCGACGGTTGGATCCAACCAATCCGCTTTGGCGTTGGCCCACTGGATCCAGGCTCTTTCTTCTTCTGTCAATTCCGACTTTGATCCGACGGCCGCGACATAAGCGCGGATTCTGCAGGCTCTTTCAAAATCCGCAGCTTCATTTTCCAATGCCTGAAGCTTATCGACTTCCTCATCCCAACGTTGACGACGCAATTCTTTTTGCCGTTGTTCTTCCGTTGCTTTTCTTTGTGCGGCTTCGCGCTCTTCCCGTTTGCTTCTGACATTTTCCGACTCTATGTACAGATCAAGTAAGATCTCTCCGAGACGACCTTCTAGCCCGATATTGTCGGTATCGCGAAGGTAACTATCTCGTCGAGCTGCAAAGGTTAGTTTGCCGTTTGGAATGTAGTCATACTTTCGGAATTTCGGCTCCAATGCATAATGCGATAGTCGTTTTTCTTTTTCATACTTCTCCCACTGCTTTTGCTCATCTTTTGTCAATGCGTGTGTAGTTTGTGTTTTTCCTTCTGTGATACGGTAAAAAACATTTTCACCACGGATCTGAAGGGATAGATTTTGATTCACAGAGCCGCCAAGAGCTTCGACTGTTCGGAACAATGCATCCAAAATCAGATATACGCGTGGGAGAATGTCCTCTGAAACGTCATCCCAGAGTGGAGGTTCGCCTTCCGGTGGTCTGTAGTAACTATCTCGTTTACGAGGTGCAAACTCAAGTCCCGTTCCAAACAGTCCGGCGGTTTTGGCATTGGCCTTTCCATCGCCCGAGGGATTGTACAGGCACACGGCGGCTCCATTCGGGCTAGCTGTCCGGATCCCCGCTCCATTGAATTCACGGTAATCCTGAAACAGCCTGCCAGAAAGAAAGCGGAAAAATAAAAAGGCTTTCTCTGCCGCTTCAAAGCTATCAAGATTTCCGGATTTTGGAAAATCTTTTTATTCATCCCGATTTTTTGAAAACTTTACATTATTATGGCAGATGCCAGGGGAGAGACGCGCTGATATGAAACTGCTGGAAGAAAGAATCAGAAAAGACGGCTTGGTTCGGGAGGAAAACGTACTGAAGGTTGACAGTTTTCTCAACCATCAAATGGATATCGGACTGTTTGAGGAGATGGCGAAAGAATGGAAACGGCTGTTTGCCGGCTGCCCGGTCAATAAGATCCTGACCATCGAAGCCAGCGGCATCGGGATTGCCACCATCGCTGCCCGCGCATTTTCTGTACCGGTGATTTTTGCTAAAAAATCCCAAAGTATCAATCTGGACAGCGACACTTATTCCACGAAAATCCAGTCGTTTACCCATGGCAGGACCTATGACGTAATTGTCTCGAAAAAATTTCTCACGCCGCACGACCATGTGCTGATCATCGACGACTTTTTGGCCAACGGATGTGCGCTGATGGGATTGCTGGAATTGGTAGAGCAGGCCGGAGCTGTTGCGGAAGGAGTTGGCATCGCCATTGAAAAAGGATTTCAAGAGGGCGGAGCAAAAATACGGGCCAAAGGGATCCGGGTAGAGTCGTTGGCCATTGTGGAGTCTATGGATGCCAAAACAGGAGCGATAGCGTTTCGAAATCAGTAATTTGTTTGGCAGTGAAAAACGGCAGGGAAGAAATGTTTCTTCCCTGCCGTTTCTTTTTGGAACAATCTTTTCCAAAGACGGTTTGGTGAAACTGGCAAAATAAAAAACGCGGCTTCACCGCGTTTTTTAAAGAGGAGGTCAATGAAAATTTTGAATCAAACAGTTGTGCTGCCGACCGTCTGATCTCTCGGAACAATGAGAAGTATAGCAGAAGGATATGGATAATTCATGAGGAAAAATAAAACGAATCTGGCGGGTTTTATGAAAAAACTATGAATGGATGGAATGGGCCGTACAAAAAGCAGGTATCTGACAAAACTAGCCAATTGAGGCCTTTTCAGAGAATGCAAGATACTCATACAGCGTGGCGAAAAACTGAGAATTGCTGGGCTTTCCAGTCTTTCGACTGATGGAAGAGCCGAAGAATTTTTCATAAAAAGCAAAATCTCCACGGTTAAACACCGTCTCCACCGCTGTTCGGATGTTGCGCTCCACCCGATGGTAGCTGCTGTGCGTTCTTTGCGCGATGGCCTGGTATAAGCCCTTTGCACCGTAAGAAAAGCGCGTGGGATCTTCCTGCAGCAATTCCAGGCCGATTTTGATGTAATGATAGCCGGTCAGATGAGCGGGTATCCCAATTTCCTTTAAAAGCCTGACCGTGTCCAATGAGGCGCAGGAGGCCGAATTTGCAAAATCGACCCGACATACATGGCTTTCCCGTTCGGACAGTTCCAGCTGGCGGCAAACGCGTTCTGCCAGAACCATCACATCCAGGGGCTTAATGAACACATAAGCCCCGCCGGCGGATAAAAAGCGGTCGAACAAACACTCGTTGTCCGAAGAACACAGGGCGATAAAGTCCGGCGCAGGCATTTCGCTCCGGTCCAGATGCTCCATGATGTGGACAACGTCGCAATACGCCATGAAGATATTGCAGATCACAAGATCAGGACGCTCTTTTTCGATGGCGTCCCAAAGAATACGCCCGTGTTTCGGCAAGGTGATGGTTTGTATCCCGAGCAGACGAAACGCATTCTGGCAGGAGTCCAAAAATACTTGATCGTTGTCTGAAAGAATGACCTTTTTTGCTTGCGGCATTATACTACCTCCAAAAATGCAAATAGCATGAATGCCAATCCCGCTTCCTTCTTCTTTTTTTGCCACGTCCTATCTTATATGGTGAAAGGTAAAAAATCAAGCGAAACCGCAAACGATTTTTCGGGGGAAAGGCGTCCCGTAAGAGATCTTGAATGGTTCCGATACCGCGCCTTTTCGATGCGAAACGACGCAGTTCGACAATTTTTTACGAGGGAGCAGGCGAAATTTGTCGAAATAGGGGGATGGTTTTGTGAAAAACAGGGGAAAAATAAGACAAAACAGAACAAAACGGTGGAAAATTTTTCTGTGTTGTCAAAAGCAAGTCCGAAGAAGAAAAATGCCTTTTTTAGCCAAACAACTTGGCAAGAGGAGATACGGCTTTCTGCAAATCGGCGATTGCCTGGTTGAGCCGGTCCATATCGATTTTCTCCAGAACTTCCGATGCTTTTTGGATTGCTTCCAGGCTTTCCTCGCCCTTGGCAGCCAACTGATCCACATCGGCGAGCAGAGCGGGAATATCCGCCTGCACCAGCTGCGAGGAAACCGTTTCCAGGCTGCTGAACGTCCGGTCGGCATTCTGTAAAGAACGGTATAGCTTTGGCCCGCCCAACAGCAAAGCGAAAAGCGCCAGCGAGGTTAAAAATCCGGTAAGCCCAAGTCGGATTTTGGAAAACAGCAGCTGCTTTTGCGCAGATTGGGCGGCGATTTCGGTGTTTTGGGCAATTTGTTTTAACAGGATGATTTCTTCCCTTTCACAGGATATGGGCAGGGAATCGGAAATTGGTTTTACAGACATGGCGCTCCTCCTCGTATTTTCTGCAATGGGCGAATTTAGTGCAGAAAATGGAATTTTTCTTTCAGCCATATTATAACAAAATTTTTTGCGCGGCAAAACGAATTTTGTAAAAGAGTCCTGTCCAGGAGGATAAACGATGGCAGGAAACATATACTATTTTTCGAAATCATCGTAATGTCCGCAAGGGCCTGAACCGGCGGACCTGACGATGGGGTCAAGACAAAACGGCTGTCTGCGGCAAAAATGCCGCGCAAAATGTGAAAAGAGGAGGAACGATTATGAAAAAGCTGGCGGCGCTTACGCTGGCCTTTTGCCTTGTTTTGGCGCTGGGAGGATGCAGAGGGAATACCGGTTCGTCCGGCAGCAGCACGACGGCAGTTCAAAAGAACGGCGCTATTTATTATTTGAATTTCAAACCGGAGGTGGCGGAAGTTTATCAGAAGATTGCCGAAGCCTACCAAAAGGAAACCGGAGTCGAACTGCGGGTGGTTACAGCCGCCTCGGGAACCTATGAGCAGACGCTCAAATCGGAGATGGCCAAGTCCGACGCGCCGACTCTTTTCCAGATCAACGGACCTTTGGGATATCTCAACTGGAAAGACTACTGCGCCGATCTAAGCGATACCGAATTATATCGCCATCTGAAAGACAAAAGTCTGGCGGTGACCAGCGGCGGGAAGGTCTATGGCATCCCCTATGTGGTGGAGGGGTACGGCATCATTTACAATAACGCGATCCTGCAAAAATATTTCGAAACCGAAGGAGCCAAGGCCGCCTCGGCCGAACAGATCAACAGCTTCTCCAAGCTGCAGGAGGTAGTGGAGGATATGACCGCCAAAAAGGAGCAGCTGGGGATTGACGGTGTATTTGCTTGCACCTCCTTAAAACCGGGCGAGGACTGGCGTTGGCAGACCCATCTGGCCAATATCCCCATTTCCTATGAGTGGATGCAGGGCGGGGTGAATCTGACGGGTGAGGAGACCCGGGAAATCGCCTTTTCTTACAACGAGAATTTCAAAAACATCTTCGATCTGTATCTTAAAAATTCAACGGTGGCTCCCAAACTGCTTGGTTCCAAGCAGGTAATGGATTCCATGGCGGAATTTGCTTTGGGAAAATGCGCCATGGTCCAAAACGGCAACTGGGCCTGGAATGACATCAAAGGGATAGAGGGCAACACGGTGAAAGAAGAGGATATCCATTTCCTGCCCATCTACACCGGCATGGAGGCGGAAGAAACCCAGGGACTGTGCATCGGCACCGAAAATTTTTTCTGCATCAACGCCAAGGCGAGTGAGGACGACCAGAAACGGGCGGCGGATTTTATCTGCTGGCTTTTTTCTTCCGAAACGGGCAAGAAATTGGTAACGGAGGAACTGGGCTTTATCGCCCCGTTTGATACATTTTCCGCCGATGAGCATCCAAACGATCCGCTGGCAGGCGAAGTGGCCGCCTGGATGAATAAAGAAGGCGTTCGGAATATCGGGTGGAATTTTACCTTGTTCCCAGGCCAGACGTTTAAAGATCATTTCGGCAGTGCGCTGCTGCAGTATGCGCAGGGCAACATGAGCTGGGACGAGGTCGTTGCGCGGACGGTGGATGATTGGAAAGTGCAAAGCGCCAGCCGATGATCCTGTTTGTCCGGTCCCAAAGGTTTTTTGTCGGACCGGGGAAAGGCAGTGGGACAAACGGCTTTACTGATTTGCACCCCTCCCAAAAGAGGGGTGGGTCCATATGATTTCAATTTGTCAGGAGCGTGTCTATGCAAAAGAGCTTACGGAAATATTTTGCGGTTTTTGTACTGCCAACGCTGGTGGCATTTGTCATCGCTTTTCTGCTTCCGTTTCTGTTTGGCCTTTATCTGTCCTTTACCAGATTTACCACCGTTACCAATACCCAATGGGTGGGGTTGGAAAACTATATCCGCGCTTTTACCGATAATAACGACTTTCTCCATGCGTTGGGAATCACAGCGGCGTTTACCGTGGTATCGGCATGTTCGGTCAATCTGCTGGCCTTTGGACTGGCGCTTCTTTTGACCAGAGGGCTCCGGGGAACCAACCTCTTCCGGACGGTGTTTTTTATGCCGAACCTCATCGGAGGCATTGTTCTGGGATATATCTGGCAGCTGATCATCAATGGGCTGCTGCTTCGCGCCGGCGTGGATATCACCTACGATCCAAAGTACGGTTTCTGGGGATTGGTGGTGCTGATGAATTGGCAGATGATCGGCTATATGATGATTATTTACATCGCAGGTCTGCAGAACCTGCCCGGCGACGTACTAGAAGCGGCCGAAATAGATGGTGCTTCCCCATGGCAGAAGCTGCGGCGGGTGACCATCCCGATGGTGATGCCTTCCATCACCATCTGCACTTTTCTGACGCTGACCAATTCCTTTAAACTGTTCGACCAGAACTTTGCCCTGACCGCCGGCGCGCCCATGAAAAAAACGGCGATGCTGGCGCTGGATATCTACAACACCTTTTATGGACGAATCGGGGATGAAGGGGTCGGACAAGCCAAAGCGGTCTTGTTTTTCCTGATGGTGGCGGTAATCGCGGCGCTGCAGCTGCGGGCGACCAGAAGCAGGGAGGTGGAACAGTGAAAAACAAATCCAAGCGCTGGCAAAGCATTTTTCTTCCCGCTTTTTTAACCGTGTTGTCCATCTTTTTTCTGGCGCCGATTTTTTTGGTACTGATGAATTCTTTTAAAGGACAGTTCTATATTTCCGACGCGCCCTTTGCGCTGCCGGATTCTCAGACGTTTGTGGGCCTTCGCAATTACTGGAGCGGGATTCAGAAGGTGGATTTTTTCTCCGCCTTTGGCTATTCTGTGTTTATTACCGTTTTTTCAGTGGCGGCAATCGTGTTGTTTACCGCCATGACCGCCTGGTATCTGGTCCGCGTTGGGACGCGCGCGGCAAACGGATTCTACTATCTGTTTGTTTTCAGCATGATTGTTCCGTTTCAAATGGTGATGTTCACCATGTCGAAGATGGCAAACCTTCTGCACCTGGACAATCCGGTGGGGATCGTTTTGCTGTATCTGGGTTTTGGTTCCGGGCTGTCGGTATTTTTGTACAGCGGTTTTATCAAGTCTATCCCCCGGGATGTGGAGGAAGCTGCCATGATCGATGGATGTCATCCTTTGCAGATTTTCTTTTTCGTCGTCTTTCCCATGTTAAAGCCCACTGCTATCACAGTGGCGATTCTCAACGCCATGTGGATCTGGAACGATTACCTGTTGCCTTATCTGGTGATCGGCAGCCGCTATCGGACCATTCCCATCGCGGTACAGTATCTGCAGGGAGGATATGGGTCCCGGGATATGGGCGCTTTGATGGCAACGCTGATTTTGGCGATTATTCCCATCGTTGTTTTCTATCTGGCCTGCCAGAAGTATATTATCCGGGGCGTGATGGCCGGTGCGGTCAAAGGGTGATGGATTGCCCGCGCAGCGGGAAAACGCCGGCATGGATTTGGTTTGACGGCGGGTCTTACAAGGAGTATGATAATGGCAGAAAAGACTGCGGTGAAAACTTGACAAAACGTTTGGAGTTGGGAAGGGTGTTGGAATTGTGAAAAAGCAAAAACCCCTGGGCCGCGGGGCCGGTGTCCTGCTGCCGGTGTCCTGCCTGCCGTCGGATTACGGGATCGGTACGTTCGGGCGGGAAGCTTACCGCTTTGTGGATTTTTTAGCTGCGGCGGGCCAGCGCTATTGGCAGGTCCTGCCCCTTGGTCCGACCAGCTACGGAGACAGCCCTTATCAAAGCTTTTCCGCTTTTGCGGGGAATCCTTATTACATTGATCTGCAGATGCTGATCGAACAAGGGCTGCTTTTGGAAGAGGAAGCGGCTGAGCCGGATTGGGGACTGCGCCCTGACTGGGTGGATTATGCCAAATTATACGGCAGCCGTTTTTCTGTTTTGAAAAAAGCCTGGTCCCGCAGTGGATGGGAGCAGGATGCGGCCTTTCTTTCTTTCTGCGAACAAAAGAAAGACTGGTTGGAGGATTACGCCTTGTTCATGGCGCTCAAAGACGCTTTTGGCGGCCGGGAGTGGCAGGCGTGGCCAGAAGAAATCCGTTTGCGCCGGCCCGCGGCATTGGCCGACTGGAAAGAGCGTCTTCGGGAAGAAGCCTCTTTTTGGCGGTACGTCCAGTACCTGTTCTTTTCCCAATGGGAGCGGCTGAAACAATATGCTAACCAAAAAGGGATCGGAATCATCGGCGATATCCCCATCTATGTGGCGATGGACAGCGCCGACGTGTGGGTACACGGCTCGCTTTTTCAGCTGGATGAAAGCCGCCGGCCCACCGCGGTAGCAGGCGTGCCCCCGGATCTGTTTTCCGCCACCGGGCAGCTTTGGGGCAACCCGCTGTATGATTGGCGGGCTATGGAGAAAGACGGATTTTCCTGGTGGAAAGCGCGGATGGCTTCCTGTGCGGCGCTGTACGACCTGATTCGTATCGACCATTTTATCGGCGTGGTCAATTATTACGCGATCCCGGCGGGGGAGGATACAGCCATGAACGGCCGCTGGATGCTCGGCCCCGGCGAAAAGCTTTTGAATGCCATTGGCCCGGCGCTGGGCAATAAAAAAATCATCGCGGAGGATCTGGGCGTGGTGACCCCGGCGGTGCGGCAGCTGCTTCGAAAAAGCGGATACCCGGGCATGAAGCTGATGGAATTTGCCTTTGACAGCGACAGCAAAAACGAAAATCTGCCCTGCCATTTTGAAAAGAATATGGTCATCTACGGCGGTACCCACGACAATGAAACGCTGGCCGGCTTTTTCGGACCGGGACAGAGCCGCCGGATGCTGCGGTTTGCCCGCCGATATTTGAACGTATCTCAGAATGTGCAGATCCCCTGGGCGCTGATCCGGGCGGGTTATGCCAGCTGCGCGGATACGGCGGTGTTCCAGCTGCAGGATTTGATGGGATTGGACAACCGGGCGCGGATCAACACCCCCTCCACATTGGGAGGAAATTGGTGCTGGAGGCTGGTCAAAGGGCAGTTGAGCGACGATTTGGCCGTGAAAATCCGGGACTTGGTTGAACTTTACGGCAGATAGAGAGGAGGAATCCTGTTTGCAGGATTTTGAAAAGAAAGTACAGGCGATTTTGGAATTGGAAGACAACACTGCTCCGGAAAAAGCCAGCGCGGTGCAGCTTTATCATGCGGTTTCCAAGGCTGCCTTGTCGCAGGTGTTTCCCCGCTGGAGAGAAAAAAAGGAGCAAAAAAGGGCCTGCTACCTTTCGGCGGAGTTTTTGCTCGGGCGGCTTGTCTACAGCAATCTGCTCAACCTTGGCCTTTTGGACCGGTGCAATACTTTTTTAACGGACCACGGTATCGATCCTGCCGTTTTCGAGCAGATCGAGGATGACGCTTTGGGCAACGGCGGGTTGGGCCGGCTTGCCGCCTGCTTTCTGGATTCCGCCGCGGCTTTGCGCATCCCGCTGGATGGCTTTGGCATCCGCTATCGGTACGGGCTGTTTCGCCAGCGGTTTGAGGATGGATTCCAAAAAGAAGAGGCGGACGACTGGCTGCGCTTCGGCGACCCGTGGAGCATCCGAAAGGACGCGGAAGCTGTTCGGGTCTGCTTTGGCGATCAAACGGTAAAAGCGGTTCCTTACGATATGCCGGTCATCGGTTACGGGGACGGGACGGTCAATACCCTTCGGCTGTGGCAGGCCGAAGCGGTGGAAGCGTTTGATTTTGACCTGTTCAACCGCCAGAAATATGACGAGGCGGTGAGACAGAAAAACCGGGCCGAGGATATCTGCGCGGTGCTGTATCCCAACGACGATACCGATGAGGGAAAACGTCTGCGCTTAAAGCAGCAGTACTTTTTCACCAGCGCTACCATGCAGACGCTGGCAGCCCGGTATGTGGGCGAATACGGGGAAGATTTTTCCCATTTCGCAGAGCACTATGCCGTACAGCTCAACGACACGCATCCCACCGTGGCAATTCCGGAACTGCTGCGCCTTTTGATGGAGGAGCATCTTCTTTCTTTTGACGAGGCGTTTTCAGTGGTGCAAAAGACTTTTTCCTATACCAACCACACTATTATGGCGGAGGCGCTGGAAAAGTGGAACGTTTCTTTGTTCTGTTCGGTGATTCCCCAGGTGTATCCGTATGTAGTGCTTTTAAACAACGCCCTGATGCGGGAATTGTCGGCAAAAGGCCTTTCGCCCTGGGAGAGGGAAAAATACCGCATCATCGACGGGCAGACCATCCATATGGCACGTATGGCGATTTTTGCTGGACATACGGTCAACGGCGTTGCCAGAATCCATACGGAAATTCTTAAAAACAGCGCGCTCAAAGAATGGTACCGGTTGTATCCCGACCGCTTTCAAAATAAGACGAATGGCATCACCCAGCGCCGCTGGCTGGCTTTGTGCAATCCAGAACTGTCAGCGCTGGTCACCGAGCTTTGCGGCGACGGCTGGCAGACCGACCTTACCCGGCTCAAACGCCTGGAACCATATGCGGATGACGCGGATATCCTGAAGCGGTTTGCTGCGATCAAACAGGAGAAAAAGCGGCAGCTGTGCGAAGAAATCGAGAAAAAAGAAGGGGTGCGCCTGCAGCCGGACTTTTTATTTGATGTGCAGATTAAGCGCCTGCATGAATACAAGCGGCAGCTTTTAAATGCGTTTTCCATTCTGGATATTTATTTTTCTCTGAAAGACGGCAGCCTGACCGATTGGCACCCAACGGTATTCCTGTTTGGCGCCAAAGCGGCTCCCGGCTATTATCGGGCCAAGGGAATTATCAAATATATCAACGAAATCGCAAAACAGGTGAACCGGGATCCGGATACCAAAGACCGGCTTCAGGTGCTGTTCGTGCAGAACTATAATGTTTCCTACGCAGAAAAGCTGATTCCCGCAGCGGATGTGTCCGAGCAGATCTCCACTGCAGGAACAGAAGCGTCCGGCACCGGCAATATGAAATTCATGCTCAATGGTGCGGTGACGCTGGGAACGCTGGATGGCGCGAATATCGAGATCGTGGAGCAGGCAGGAAAGGAAAACAACTATATCTTCGGGGCGACGGTGGAAGAACTGTCGGTCATGAAAGACTATGATCCGAAGCGGATTTTACAGGAAAATGTCCGTATCCGCCGGGTGGTTGAAACGCTGGTCGACGGTACTTTTTCTGACGGCGGCACCGGTGTGTTCCAGGAATTGTACGACTCTTTGACTGTCGGCGCCTCCTGGCATCAGCCGGATCAGTACTATCTGCTGGTGGATTTTTTACCCTATTGCGACGCCAAGCGCCGGGCCAACCGGGATTATGCGCAGCAGCGGACGGCGTTTACCCGCAAATGTCTTTTGAATACCGCCAATGCCGGTATTTTTTCCAGCGACCGTACCATTCGGGAGTATGCAGAGGAAATCTGGCAGGTCCTGCCGGAAAAATAATCACCTCCATTCGTTTTTGCACAGAGAAATACGGACGAAGAAACTATTTTATGGCAAAAAAGGACCGGTTTTAAAACCGGTCCTTTTTGCTGGATTTTTTACAGATATTCCCCTATAATGAAACCAAAGGGGAGGGATTTGTTTTGGAGAACAGATGGGAGCAGCTGCAAACAGATCTTCAGCGATGTGAGCGCTGCGGACTTTGCCGCACCCGCACACAGGCAGTCTGGGGGGTGGGCAATCCGCGGACGAAAGTGCTTTTGATTGGAGAAGCGCCGGGTAAAAACGAGGATGAACAGGGAGAACCTTTTGTGGGCCGCAGCGGACATCTGCTGGACAAAATGCTCGCCGTGGTGGATTTGGACCGAAATCGCAACATTTATATCACCAATATTGTCAAATGCCGCCCGCCGGAGAACCGGGACCCGGCGCCGGAAGAGGTGGCGGCCTGCCTGGATTATCTGCGGGAGCAAACCAGAATTCTGGCGCCTAAAATTATTGTGTGCCTGGGCAGGATCAGCGCTTCAAGGATTATCGATCCCGGCTTTAAGGTCACCAGAGAGCACGGACAATGGGTGGAGAAAGGCGGCATCCATATGATGGGGACTTTTCATCCGGCGGCGCTTTTGCGCAATCCCGGCAACAAACCAGGGGCGCTGGAGGATTTTTTGGGCCTGCGGGAGAAAATCCTTCAACTATGTCCGGAAGTGTATGAACTGTAAGGCAGCGCGAAGCTGGCCAATTTCAAGACAGCGAAAACGGACGCTCAGGACAAAAAGTCCTGTAGCGTCCGTTTTTCTAGAAAATCAGTGATGCAGGAAGAAAAATCTTCCCAAAAGGCCAGTGTGGGGCAATGTTCTTTGCGGGGACAAAGATTGACAGGGGTGTCCAAACAGGCGATAGGGGCGAGACTGCCTTCCGTTACCTCAAGGATTTCCCGCACGGTGTATTCCTTTGGTTCCCTTGTCAGGCGGTATCCGCCGCTGCTGCCGCGCACGCCTTGAATCAAGCCGTCTTTTTTCAAAAGCGCCACAATTTGCTCCAGATATTTGATTTCAATCCCCTGCCGAAAGGCGATATCCTTTAACGGGATGTAGGATAAGACAGATTCTTTTTGCTGCTGTGCCAAATCGATCATCATGCGCAGGGCGTAGCGCCCTTTGGTGGATATTTTCATAATATTTCCCTTTCATGAGCGTTCTTTTATCTATATTAAACCAATCGGAAATCTATGTAAAGAAAAAAGTAAAATCTTGTTGACAAAAGAATGGATGGATGCTAAAATCCTGGTAAACCAACAGGAAAACGAGAAATCAGAAAGGAGAAGCGGCATGTATTTCTTGCAGACAAGACGTGAAATGTGTATGTGTATGTGCATGTGCAGCAACATGTACACGGTTTCCTGCGCCTTGGATGGATTTCAGAGCTTCTTTTCTGATTCGAAAACACGTTTTTGAACGGATGAAATCACAATGACCAAAGCAAGCGGGAAACAACAGGATTTCCCGCTTTTTTATTTTGTCAGGAGGATTTGGATGAACGGGTATGCTTTGCGAAAACTTCGAAAATCCCTGTGGGACGATCGAATGTGACGGGAAAAGGCGAAGATGAGCAGATAAGATGAAACGACAAAAAGCTTTTGAAAGAAGGAAAAGAAAATGGCAGATTTTTTGAACGGAAAACATCAATATCAGTTTGAGACTTTGCAGCTTCATGTAGGGCAGGAGCAAGCAGACCCGGCCACCGACTCCCGTGCCGTACCGATTTACGCCACCACATCCTATGTTTTTCACAATTCCGCCCATGCGGCAGCTCGCTTTGGTTTGTCAGACGCCGGTAATATTTACGGACGTCTGACCAATTCTACCCAGGAAGCTTTTGAAAAACGCATTGCGGCTTTGGAAGGCGGCGTTGCAGCGTTGGCAGTCGCCTCCGGCGCTGCCGCAATCAGCTATACCATTCAGGCGCTGGCCCAAAACGGCGACCATATTGTCGCGCAAAAAACCATCTACGGCGGAACGTTTAACTTGCTGGCCCACACTTTCCCACAATTTGGTATCAGCACTACTTTTGTCAACGCCCATGATCTGGAAGAGCTGGAAAACGCCATCCAGCCCAATACAAAGGCTGTTTATCTCGAGACGCTGGGCAACCCCAACAGCGATAT
>DFDW01000011.1 GCA_002369315.1 Ruminococcaceae bacterium UBA3818
ACCGACAGCGGCGGATTTCAGGTGTTTTCTTTGGCAAAGCTGCGTACCATAAGGGAAGAAGGGGTGTATTTCGCATCCCATGTAGACGGCAAACGGATTTTTATGGGGCCGGAAGAAAGCATGCAGATCCAGTCCAACCTGGGCTCCACTATTGCCATGGCGTTTGACGAATGTGTGGAAAACCCCGCCCCCCGGTCCTATGCGGAAGCGTCGGTAGCGCGGACCACCCGCTGGCTGTATCGCTGTCGGGCTGAATTGGACCGGCTCAACCATCAGGAAGGGACTATCAATCCGCACCAGATGCTGTTTGGCATCAATCAGGGATGTGTGTTCGAAGATTTGCGGGTGCAGCAAATGAAAGAGCTTGCCGGCATGGATTTGGACGGCGTTGCCATCGGCGGGTTGGCAGTAGGCGAGACCGCGGAGGAAATGTACCGCATTATTGAGGCGGTGGAGCCTTTCGCTCCCAAGGATAAGCCGCGCTATCTGATGGGGGTGGGAACGCCGGTGAATATTCTGGAAGCGGTTTGGCGCGGCGTGGATCTGTTCGATTGTGTCATGCCTTCCAGAAATGCCCGCCATGGGCATCTGTTTACCTGGCAGGGTATCCGCAACATCATGAACGCCAAATATGAAAGGGACCTTTCCCCGGTGGATGAAAGCTGCGGCTGTCCGACCTGTCGCAATCATTCCCGTGCTTACCTGCGCCACCTTTTCAAAGCCAATGAAATGTTGGCTATGCGACTGGCGGTTCAGCACAATCTGTATTTTTATAACACGCTAATGGAAAAAATCCGCGACGCGCTGGATGAAGGGCGTTATCAACAGTTCTATGAAGAGCAGAGGGAAATCCTGGGCAAAAGAATCTGATTTTGGGGCAGACGCTTAAAAATTCATGGAATCTTTGCTGGAATTGCCTTGCGGAAAGCGCATTTCCATGCTATGATAATTTTACGAAACTACAAGAAAAATTGGAGGAATTACAACGATGTTTAACCTTTTTCTTACCGCGGAAACGGCAAATAGCGGAGTGGGCATGCTGACTTCCTTTTTGCCCCTGGTTCTTGTTTTGGTCGTTTTTTACTTTATGCTGATTCGCCCGCAGAACAAAAAGACCAAACAGGAAGCGACTATGCGTTCCAATCTGCAGATTGGCGATGAGGTCGTAACTTACGGTGGTATTATCGGCATTATTGTCAGCATCAAAGATGACACCCTTGTGATTGAGACCGGTAATGAAAGAAGCAAGATCCGCATTCTGCGCAAAGCGGTGGAAAGCTGCTTGACTGTTCACGAGGAAGAAACTTCCAAGTAATAGGCCCCGATTTGCCGAAAAGGGAAATGCCGCGCATAAAATCGCTCCTTTCGGAATATGCTGGAACAAAGGAAAGCTTGATCTGGAGTGATGAGAATGCGCAGTAATCCGCCCAAAGGGGACCCTTCGTCGATACGCAGATGGGTTGTACCGGTCTTATTCGGAACAGCTGTGAGCTTGATGGGGACGGCAGCGGTTTTGATGATTTTTGCCCTTGTCTTAACTTTGCAGGATATCCCGCAGGGGATGATTTTGCCGCTGGCTGTTGGGGCGATGGGGATCGGCACGTTTTTAGGCGGATATGTTTCTGCCAGAATCGTTGGGAAAAAGGGGATTTTGTGCGGTTTTTTGACCGGACTGTTATGCTGTCTGATTTTAACCGGCGTTTCACTGGCGGTGATGCATTTTTCGCTGGATGCTTCTCAGGCTGTAAAACTGGGCGTTGTTTTAACAATGTCCTGCATCGGAGGAGTCCTTGGCGTAAACAGGCAGGGAAAGCGAAGAGCCTGATCATTTTTGGAAAATATCCAATCAAAAATAACTGGCATAGCTTTAGGCTATGCCAGTTTTGTTGTATTTGGATTTTGCCGGAAAAACGCTATTTAGCAAGACGGCGTTTCGGCGCCGCGTGAATTGCCTGTCCTTCCAGATCTTCCAGCACCTCGGTTACCGCTTCGGTAAAGGTGGGGTGCGGGCGGATGACCCGACGCATCTGCTCAGCGGTCAGGCGGTTGGAAATGGCGTTGGCGAATTCACTGACAAGATCGGTCGCCCGGGCACACATCAGCTGCGCGCCGAGAAGGACGTCGGTTTCTTCATCGCAGACCACCTTGATAAATCCGCGGTCTTTTCCTTCAATTAGGGTTTTCCCGTTTGCGGCCATCATGAACTTTCCTGTTTTCACAGAGAGCCCCTGAGCTTTTGCCTCGTCAGCAGTCAGACCGACACTGGCGATCTCTGGGTCGGTATATATGCAGGAGGGAACCAGCGAAAGGTCGATAGACGGCGAATGGCCCGCTATACGCTCAACCGCCGCAATCCCCTGCGCGGAAGCCAGATGCGCCAACTGGATGCGGGAAGTTACATCTCCAATGGCCCAGATATTTTCCAAAGAAGTGGAGAAATCATCGTTTGTGACAATCCGGCCCCGTTCTGTCTGCGGCTCAATACCTGGCCCAAACAGGCTTTCCGTATTCGGGCGGCGGCCAATGGCAACCAAAACGCCCTGCGCCTGCACAGATTCTTCCTGATCTCCCTTGCGGAAGCGGCAGCAAAGTATTCCGTCTTTGGATGTGATTTCCTGCACCATGGCGCCGGTTTGGACATTAACGCCCCTCTTTTTCAAAATCATCCCAAGATTCTGAGAAATCTCCCGATCCATTGTGGGAAGCAGGCGATCCATTGCCTCCAGAATGGTTACTTCACAGCCGAGCCGATTGTAAAAGGTGGCAAATTCAACGCCGATTACGCCTCCGCCGATAATGACCAGGCTTTTATAATCAATGGGATCGCCTTCCAGCACTTCATCGCTGGTTACGACGCCGGGAGAGTCCAACCCGGCAATTGGTGGACGGGCCGGGACAGAGCCGGTAGCGATTAAAATATGGTCAGCGGTGATTTGGCCGTTATCGGAACCCATTACGGAAATTTCATGTGGGGCCGTGATAGTCGCAGTCCCATGCAGCAAATCGATTTTATTAGACTTCAGAAGCTGCTCCACACCGCCGCGCAGCTGCAGGACGATTTTCAGCTTACGGTCGTGGATGCGGCCCATATGATAGCCAGTTTCCGGAATCTCCAGCCCAAGTTCCCGGGCGTTTTGCGCCTGATGGTAAACTTCCGCTGCGTGAAGCAGCGCCTTGGTGGGGATACAACCCCGATTCAAGCAGGTGCCACCTACATCCTGATTCTCAATTACAACGGTTTTCAGGCCCAGCTGTGCCGCGCGGATAGCCGCCACATATCCACCGGGACCTGCTCCGATTACTGCCAGTTGATAGTTACTCATTCAGCATCGCCTCCTTTTTCCTGCTGCGGCGCGTTCCGCAAAAAATTTTGCAGATCTGCAGTCATTTCGGTATATTGAGGAATCTTTGCCAAAGGGGATAGAGCGTCGGCCAATCCCGGCAGGGAAAAGGGCTGCTCGCGCAGGCAAAGGGGAATTTTTTCAACAAAGTCCGTGTCCATGGCATCGGAGTACACCTGCGTATCGGTGACCTTTCCGTTATTTACATCAAAGCGAAGCTGGATACCGCCCCAAGGGAACCTCTCCTCCAACTCATAGGAAAAGGGCATTTCCCGGCCAAGACGCCAGGTCCATGAGGCGAAAGTGGCAGAAATTTTGCGGATTTCTTCCCAGTCAAACGTTTTGTCATCCAAAGTTTGGATGGGAAGCCCGTAAACCTCCTCGAAAGATTCCAAAAGCGCCTGGGAAAAGTTTTCTACAGTGATGGACGGGCAAAGTTCCCGCAGGTTCACCACTCGGGATTTTACCGAAGAAACACCTTTGGATTGCAGCTTTTTGGCGGATACATTCAGGTATTTTGCCATTTGTGTCGTATCCACGTCAATCAGCAGAGTGCCATGATGGCATCCGGCGCCCTTTGATTTTTGAAAAGCGTTTCCAGAAAACTTTCTTCCATCGATGGTAACATCGTTGCGCCCGGTCTTTTGGGCATCCAGACCAAAGCGGCCTGCTGCACGTCGGATTACCTCCAGCTGGCGGTCTACGCTGTAGTCCTCCAAGGGGGCGACAAAGGTAAAATTCAGATTGCCCAAATCGTGGAAAACCGCTCCGCCGCCGGACGGGCGACGGGCCAGAAATCCGCCTTCCTGTTCCAACAGGTCGACGTTGCATTCTTTCCAGGCATTTTGGTTTTTACCAATAACTACCGTCTGCCGGTTTTGCCACAGGTAAAAAATACAAACGCCGGGTTGGCAATGCTGCAGGAAATAAGATTCCACCGCCAGATTGTCATAGGGATTATTCCCGGTTCCCCGGTAGAATTGCAGATTTTGAATCATAGTTTCTCTCCCCGATGAAAAGCAGCGTGCCTGGCACTGGGCCAGGACACGCGGCTTTCAGGTTTTATTCAAAAGAATAGCGCAGTTTGGGGTTACGTGCCGCTCCGACTTCATCCAGGCGACGGACAGGGGTGTGATGGGGCGCATCATGCAGCGCCTGCGGATCGGTTTTTGCCGTTTCATACAGGCTGCGGAATACCTCTATCGCCTCGTCCAGCGTTTCTTTGGACTCTGTCTCTGTAGGCTCGACCATCAACGCCTCGTGAACGATCAACGGGAAGTACATGGTCGGCGGATGGATGCCGTTGTCCAAAAGGCCCTTGGCAATATCCATGGCGGAAATGCCGGTTTCTTTTTTCAAAGGCTCCAGGGACATGACAAATTCATGCATGCACCGCTCATCATAAGCCATGGTATATAGGTCGCACAGCTTTTTCATCATATAATTGGCGTTGAGCACAGCATTCTGAGACGCTTCCCGAATGCCTTCCGCGCCAAGCGTCAGGATATAAGTCAGCGCCTTGACCACGACGGCAAAGTTTCCGTAGAAAGATTTTACCCGGCCGATGGAATGTTCCGGCGTATGGAAACGGTACTGGCCCTGTTCTTCTTTCACCACTGGTCCGGGCAGGAAATCAGCCAGCAGCGCTTTGCAGCCAACCGGACCGCTGCCGGGACCGCCGCCGCCATGGGGAGTGGAGAAGGTCTTGTGCAGGTTCAGATGCACAACATCAAAGCCCATATCACCGGGCCGGGAGATCCCCATAACCGCATTCAGGTTTGCGCCGTCATAATAGTTTAAACCGCCTGCGTCATGGACGATTTTGGTGATTTCCAAAATATTTTTATCAAACAGGCCAACCGTGTTGGGGTTGGTCAGCATCAATCCCGCGGTATCCTCGCCAACGGCGGCGCGCAGTTTTTCCAGGTCAACGCATCCGTCTTCCTGCGAGGGGATACTCACTACGGTAAATCCTGCCATTGCAGCGCTGGCCGGGTTGGTTCCGTGGGCGGAATCCGGGACGATGATTTTGGTCCGCTTGCTGTCGCCGCGGTGTTTATGATAGGCTTTGATTAGCAAAAGTCCGGTGAATTCGCCGTGAGCGCCTGCAGCAGGCTGGAAAGTCATGCCGTCCATGCCGGTGATTTCACACAGAGCCTTTTCCGTTTGATACAACACTTCCATCGCGCCCTGGACCGTGTGCTCCGGCTGCAGGGGATGAATCGAGCTGAAACCGGGCAGTGCCGCCATTTCCTCGTTGATTTTCGGATTGTATTTCATGGTGCAGGAACCCAGCGGATAAAATCCGTTGTTTACGCCGTGGGTGCGTCCTGCCAGCGCCGTGTAGTGGCGGCTGATGTCGTTTTCCGACAACTGGGGCAGATTTGGCGCTTTTTCCCGACGCATCGATTCCGGCAGGGAAAAGACGGGAACATCGCATTCCGGCAAAACGGAGCATCCGCGCCCCGAAGCACCGGATTCAAAAATCAGTTTCATGCGCCGCACACCTCCTTTATGACTGCAATAGCCCTGTCAATTTCTTCTTTGCTGTTCTGCTCGGTAGCACACCAGAGTACGCAGCCGGAAAGTTCCCCGCCCAGCGGGAGACCGCCCAGAATGCCCTGTGCTTCCAACGCCGCCATTACCTTTGGCACGTCAGGGCAGGAGGCAACGAATTCGTGGAAGAATTCGCCGGAGAAGCGCAGTTCGCAGCCAGGGATCTTGGCCATTTCCGCGGCAAAATAGTGGGCCTTGGCAAAGGACTGCTCCGCTGCCTGCTGCAGACCTTTGGTCCCCATAGCAGCCAGATAGACCGAAGCGGTCAGCGCACACAGCGCCTGGTTGGAGCAGATGTTGCTGGAGGCTTTTTCCCGCCGAATGTGCTGTTCTCTGGCTTGCAAGGTCAGAACATAAGCACGCTTGCCGTCCACGTCAGTGGTTTCGCCGACAATGCGTCCCGGAATCTTCCGGACCAGAGCGTTGGTACAGGCCATAAACCCTAAGTAGGGGCCGCCAAAGGACAGGGAAAGTCCCAGGGGTTGTCCTTCGCCGACAGCGATATCCGCGCCGGATTCAGCCGGTGTTTTGAGCATTCCCAGACTGATGGGGTTGCAGCTCATAATGTACTTGGCGCCCGCCTCGTGAGCGATGACACCTGCCTGATCGGCGTTTTCCAGCTGGCCGAAATAGTTGGGCTGCTGGATCAAAACGCAGCAGACGCTGTCATCCAGCATAGCGCTCAACGCGTCCAGGTCTGTTTTTCCGTCTTTCGCCGGGATGATTTCAACCGGCGTGTTGGAACCTTCGCAGTAGGTTTTGACCGTCTGGATCAAATCCGGATGGGCCGCCGCGGAAATCAGCGCCTTTGTGCGCTTGCGGTCGCGGCACATGGCAACGGCCTCTGCCGCCGCGGTCGCGCCGTCGTAAACCGATGCGTTGGAAACCTCCATGCCGGTCAGTTCGCAGATCATGGTCTGGTATTCAAAAATCGATTGGAGCACCCCCTGGCTGATTTCCGCCTGATAGGGGGTATAAGCGGTTACAAATTCCTCTTTGGAAACAACCTGTTTTACAATTGCCGGAATATAATGACGGTACGCGCCGGCGCCGCGGAATACGGTGGAGAATACAGTATTCCGGGCGGCTGTTTTTTCCATGGCCCGGCGGACTTCCAATTCCGAAAGTCCGCGGGGAAGATCAAGCGGCCGGTCCAGCAGCACCTGCTGCGGCAGATGGCCGAACAGTTCCTCCATGGATGAGCAGCCTACCGCCTCCAGCATTTCCCGGCGCTGCGCCGGGGTGGAAGGTACGTAGGAACCCATAAGTTTTTATTCCTCCTCGCAAACGGCGATATAGGCATCAGCGTCCAGCAGATCCTCCAGGCCGGAAACATCGGTCAGTTTTACAAGCCAGGCCTCATACGGCTCTTTGTTAATGGCTTCGGGAGTATCCAGCAGCATCTCGTTGACTTCAGCAACGGTGCCGGATACAGGAGCGTACACATCGGAAACGGCTTTCACCGATTCCACATCGCACATAGTGTCTCCGGCGGAGAAGCTGTCGCCCACTGCGGGCAGATTCACGAAGACCAGATCGCCCAGATCGTTTTGGGCTTTATCACTTAAACCGACCAGGACCGAGCCGTCATCCAGCTTTTTGGCCCATTCATGGGATTTGCTGTACAGAAATTCTTTTGGTGTGTTCATAGTAAAAAATCTCCTTTTAAGCGTATTTTTTATAGTATGCGCCGTTGGGGCGCCGCTAAGCGGTGTTCGCTTTCGGACGGCTTATTTCAAAATGCCGGTTACCTCTCCGAGGTACATCCGGTGGGGCGCTTCGCTTTGGTAGTACGCTCCGATTACATCCTGCGGCATGTGGCCGGGGTTCAGATCCTGCCAATAAATTTTTTTGCAGATCAGCGTCGCGGACGCTTGCTCAAATCCCACGCCGTGTTCCACCGCTTTCGGGGTCAAACCGGTCAACGCCACCTTATCGCCGTCCCGTCCGGATTTGCTGCCCAGAATGCCCAGATCCTTTTTGTATTCTTCCGGAAAAAAGCTGACGGTGAAATATTCGTTCTTTTCCAAAAACTGATAGGTGTAACGAATTGGTTTGACATACACGGTGGCCACCGGGCGGCTCCATAAAGTACCCAACCCGCCCCAGCTGATGGTCATTGTATTGTAATCGTCCAGAGAGCCGGCGGTGACCAGCGCCCATTGTTTGTCAAATACGCGAAAAGCGTCTGTCTGGAATGGCTCCATCATAAGACCTCCTGCCTTTATCAGACCGCGTCCGGCTATTTGGATTTTTTATAGAAGGGGAGCGGTACGACCTCGGCGGCAATTTTCCGGCCGCGAACATCGATTTCTACCGAAGTTCCCACCGCGCTGTGCGCAAGATCTACCAAAGCCATGGCAATCGCATATCCCAGGAAGGGGCAGTGAGTGCCGGAAGTGGTGTGGCCGATTTTTTGCCCGTCGGCATAAACATCGCAGTGCTCACGGGCAATACCGCGGCCGGTGATTTTAAGGCCGACGCGGGCACGCTGCGGATCGCCTTTTTCCTCCAGGCCTTTTTTGCCGATGAAATCCGGTTTCGCCATTTTTACATAGCTGCCCAGCCCGGTTTCGACCGGCGTGATGGTTTCGTCCATCTCATGCCCGTACAAAGGCATGGCTGCTTCCAGACGAAGGGTATCGCGGGCTCCGAGTCCGCAGGGGATAAGGCCATCCTCTTTTCCGGCCTCCAGCAGCGCGTTCCACAGTTTCGGCGCATCGGCGGGGTCGCAGTAGCACTCATAACCATTTTCACCGGTATAGCCGGTGGTGGAAACGATGCAGGAAATGCCGTCTACCAGGATGGGGTCTTTAAAGGTATAGAATTTGGTGGGCAGCTCCTGATCGCCGGTGAGCTTGGACAGGATCTTGGCGGAAGCGGGTCCCTGCAGAGCAATCTGCGCTACCCGGTCGGAAATATCCTCCAATGTTACGTCACCGGACAGGTGAGCTTTCATCCACTCCACGTCTTTGTGGCGGTTGGAGGCGTTGACCACTACCAGGTATTTTTCCTGATTGTATCGGTAGACGATCAAATCGTCCACCACGCCGCCGTCTTCGTAGCACATAGGGCTGTAGCGGACTTTCCCGTCGGTCATGCTGGTAAAGTCGTTGGTAAACAGGTTCTGGATATTGGCAAAAGCGTCGGGACCTGTAATCATTACCTCACCCATGTGGGAAACGTCAAACAGGCCCGCCTGGGACCGGACAGCCATATGCTCCGCGATCACGCCGGTGGGATACTGCACCGGAAGAAGGTATCCGGCAAAAGGAACGATCTTTCCGCCGCAGGCAACATGGCAGTCGTATAATGGGGTTTTCATCTCCACTGTAAAACACTCCTTTCGAAAATAAAAAGCATGACATTGATAAATAATTCGCAAAAAACAAAAAACGTGTGAAAGCAAAAAGCTTCCACACGTCCCTGTCTTGGTGCCCAAAAGATTCCTTCCGCTTGTTCTGAAAAAAGAGAAGTTGCTTTTTCGGCGCATTGCTGCTTTCCAGAGGTCCGTCCGAACCCGGTCCTTTTGCCTGAGAGTATTTCCGCTTTTACCCCTTCGGCGCTATATTGCATAGTCTCTCCCGGGTTCTTCAACCGAACGAATTATTTTGATTTCTATCTGCAGTATAGCTGAAAAAGGAGGTGCTGTCAAACGAAAATTTGTCATTTTTTGCGCAGTTGCCAAGAACAGGCAAATCAGATAGAATAGTAGCAGGTAAGATAGGGGTGTGTGCGATGGAGTTTACAGATATAATTGTTTTTTTGGTGGAAATCATAGGTACGATCGCCTTTGCATTGTCCGGCGCAGTGATGGCGGTGCAGCGGCGTATGGATATTTTCGGCGTGCTGGTCTTAGGCGTCTGCACAGCGGTGGGCGGCGGTATTGTCCGGGATGTGCTGTTGGGGATCACGCCTCCCAATACGTTTCGAAATCCTGTATATGCGCTGGTGGCTGCCCTGGCTTCGATCCTGATTTTCTTTGTGGGGAAAAGCGAGCCGGAGATCATTATCAGCAATCGGATTCAAAACCTTTCCCTGTTTAATTTTCTGGATGCCATGGGCCTGGGTATTTTTACGGTAATCGGTATTAACACGGCAATCAACGCCGGATTTGGCGACAACGCGTTTTTGCAGATTTTTGTGGGCGTGACCACCGGCGTTGGCGGCGGAATCCTGCGGGACATGCTGGCGGGAGAAACGCCGACGGTGCTTCGCAAGCATGTTTATGCGTCAGCGGCATTTGTTGGCGCGGTGCTGTACGCCTGTTCCTATCCGTTTATCAACCATTGGATCGCTATGCTGCTGGGCGCCGCTGTCGTGGTGATCATCCGAATGCTGGCGGCCCGCTATTTGTGGAACCTGCCGGTGGCGATCCCGAAAGATTGGCCGCCGAAAGAATGAGTAGAGTTCTGGTTGAAACGGAAAATGACATGCTGCGAAAATCATTGAATTTTGGGAAATGTTGAAGGAAAACAGGTGAAAAACAAGCGCCTTTTTGCGGGTTTTGCATGCATGTGGAAAAGGAAAGCTTTGTGGAAAATGACCATTACATTTCGATGAAAAATGTGCTAAGATTTTGATTGAAATCAACGTGTAGTTTGCTTTGCGGAACGTAAGTCCAGTTGAAGCAAACTACTTTTTTATATCGCCGCGCGATGGTCGGCAGAAAAGTAAGGGAACCTGACAGCGAGGCCCGATGGGGGACATTAAAATGAAAATGGGGGAAAATTTTATTCCGGTTTTTTCGGAAAGCAACCGGAAAATGCTGGACATGCCGGATTGCATTTATCTGACAGAACGCTGCAGATGCGGGATTTTGAATGTAAAAGAGTGCTTGCGGGACCAATGTACTTTTTTACAAAGCAGAAGAAAGCGGGAGGAATCCCAGCTGCAGTGGCGTAGCCGGTTGAACAGGATGGGGGAGGAACAACAGGCGAAAATCGCGGCCGTTTACTATGGAGGCAAAACGCCGTGGAAAGATCCAGGCGGAAAGGAGTGATTATCACAATGAAGCAGTATCAACCGGGCGATACAGTGCTGTACGGCGTCCACGGGATTTGCAAAGTCGAAGAGAAAGACTTTCGGGATTTCGGTGGACAGAAGAAAGAATATTATGTGCTAAAGCCGGTATACGCACCGGATTCCACCTTTTTTGTGCCGGTGGATAATGAAGAATTAGTCGATAAAATGCGGCGGATTTTGTCAGGCGGAGAAATCAAGCGGCTGATTCAGGAAATGCCAGACCAAAATTCCTGCTGGATCGAAGAAGAACAGGCGCGAAAAGAGCGATATCAGCAAATTCTTTCCGGCGGCGACAGGACAGAACTCATCAAAATGATAAAAGCGCTTTATTTTCACAAGAAAGAGCAGCAAAAAAATGGGAAAAGGCTGCATATCCATGACGAACGTTTTATGAAAGATGCGGAAAATATGCTGTATGAGGAATTCGCATATGTGCTGAAAATCCGGAAAGAGCAGGTTTTGCCGTTTATTATGGAACAGGTCCAAATAGAGGAAAAACAGAATTTCCCGGCTGCGGAAAACGCCGATTAAAAAAGAGCTGACGATTTTCGGTCGTCAGCTTTTTTATTGCCTTTTTCCATTGTTTTGGAAAATCATATCCGGCGTAAATTTTAGAAAACGCTTTTCTTTCCAAAAAGACAAAGGTATGTTAAAATAAAAAAGATTTCTGCTGTTTTAACCGCGTTTTACCGGAAATCCACATTTTGCCGCAGCGAACAGCACGAGCTTTCCGGTTTTGAAGCCGCGGATAAATGAGATGACAAAGTTGTACTACGCATCCTTGCATGGGAATCGCAAAATATAAAACGTACCAGGGGGGACCGATATGTTTGGCAAATGGAAAAAAAAGATAGAAACGCCTGATACCTCTGCCGTAGTGGTTGCCGCGGGAAGCTCCTCCAGAATGGGAGGGATGGATAAACAGCTGGCTTTGCTGGATGATGTGCCGGTTTTGATCCACAGTCTTCAAAGGCTGGATAGCTGCCCGTCCGTCAGGGAAATCATCGTGGTGACCCGGGAGGAATCTATACCGCTTTTGCATCAGATGATTGCCGATTTCAGGATACAAAAGGTGAGGTCTATCGTTGCCGGAGGCTCCACCAGGCAGCAGTCGGTGCGCAACGGATTTTGTCAGGTCAGCGAAGACAGCCGGCTTGTGGCGATTCACGACGGCGCCAGACCGCTGGTCCGACCCGAGGATGTGGAAGCCTGTATTTCGGCAGCCAGAGCGTCGGGCGCGTCGACCCTTGGCGTGCCGGTGAAGGACACCATCAAGCAGATTGATGCTTCGGGCAAAATTCTGTCGACGCCGGACCGAAGCAGTTTGTATGCGGCGCAAACGCCTCAGGTCTTTTCGGCCGAATCCTACCGCCTTGCCGTAAAAAAGGCGGATGCCGCGGGGCGGGATTTTACGGATGACTGCCAACTGCTGGAATATGCCGGCGTGCCGGTCCAGATGGTGAAAGGCTCTTATGATAACATCAAAATAACCACGCCGGAAGACTTGGCCGCCGCCGCTGCTTTTCTGGCGTATCAAAAGGAAAGAGGGGAAAGCGAATGACGCTGCGAATCGGACACGGCTATGATGTGCACCGTTTTGCCTTAGGACGAAAATGTATCATCGGCGGAGTAGAGATCCCTTTTGACATGGGCCTTTTGGGACACTCTGACGCAGACGTGCTTTTACATGCCATCGCAGACGCGCTTTTGGGCGCCGCGGCGCTGGGGGATATCGGAAAGCATTTTCCAGATACCGATCCGACTTATGCCGGGGCAGACAGTCTAAAGCTGCTGGAGCAGGTTGTCCGGCTGCTGGAAAAAGAAAACTACCGGGTGGGGAATATCGACAGCACGGTAATTGCCCAACGCCCCAAACTCGCTCCCTATATCAGCCAGATGCGGGAGAAGATAGCGCGTGCCTGCCAGGTTGAGATCGGCGCCGTCAGCGTTAAAGCGACGACGGAGGAGGGGATGGGCTTTACCGGAAATTTAGAGGGTGTGGCGGCCCACGCCGTTTGTTTGCTGGAAAAAGACGGAAAGAAATCCATGGCTTTTTGAAAAATCACGCTTTTTGAAAAACGCCATTGAATTCATTGCAGGATGTGGTAAAATAAAAATATATCCACACGCAATTTTAACGAGGTGGGAGGGGACTGCATGATTAGCTTTTCCGATGCATGGCTTAATTTGGTAAATGTCGTCAAAAGCTTTCGGCCGACTGACGTTTTGGATATTTTAATTACCTCCTTTTTGGTTTATAAATTGATTACCTGGGCAAAGGTCACCCGGACCGGACAGCTGGTCAAAGGGTTGCTGGCATTGATTGTCGCTTACTTTTTGGCGGACTGGATGCAGCTTCAGACTATGAAATACGCGATGCAGTATCTTTTTAGCAACGGCCTGATTCTGCTGGCGGTTATTTTTCAGCCGGAACTGCGCACAGCTCTGGAGCGGGTTGGCCGCAGCCGGATTTCCCAGCTGGAATTGTTTTCGCATCAGGAAGAAAAGTCGGCGGATCAACAGTGGAGAGCGGCTATTTCGGCGATTTGCGAAGCGGCGCCTGTCCTTTCCAGGCAGAAAACCGGCGCGCTTATGGTCATTGAAAGAAAGTCTCGCTTGGGTGAGATTATCAAAACCGGTACGATTATCGATTCCGTTCCCAGCATGGAATTGATCGGAAACATCTTTTTCCACAATTCCCCCCTGCACGACGGCGCCATGATCCTGCGGGACGGAAAATTGTATGCGGCCGGCTGTTTTTTACCGCTTTCGGACAATTATGACATCAGTAAACAGCTGGGGACCCGGCATCGTGCGGCGTTGGGCATGAGCGAAAATTCAGACGCGCTCGTCATTGTTGTTTCCGAGGAGAACGGCGTGATTTCGGTGGCACTGGAGGGGAAACTCACCCGGGGATATGACGCGGAAATGCTGCGCGAACTTTTGGAAAAAACACTTCTGCCTGAAAAAAAGTCAGAAGATAAAAAGCCTGGATTCTGGAGGGCGATTACAAAATGAAAATTCCGAAAATCCGTCTGGATTCCCTTTGGCAGAACAATACCTTTTTTAAAGTCGTTTCGGTCCTTATCGCCTGCATTATCTGGGTAGTGGTGGCGATGAATATGAAAACGGATATTCCCCGGGCCATCAAAGAAGTTCCGGTTACCACGGATAATCAGACTTCCTTTATTTCAAAAATGGGGCTTACGGTTATCGGGGATGAAAGCCTGTTTGTGGACGTGACCATCGAGGGACAGCGCCTGGTCGTTGGCAGCATCAAGCCGGAAGACATCTCTGTCTCGGTAGACCTCAGCTCGGTCAATGGGTCGGGAAGTTTTTCTTTGCCTTTGGTGGCGGAAAATGTTTCGGGCAAAAACTTTACTATTTCCTCAATTTCTCCGTCTACGGTGAATCTGAAATTCGACCGGATGGTCACCAAAAAATTTAATGTGGATTTGGAAATGGAAGGTCTTACCGTTCCGGAGGAAGGGTATTTGATGGAGGAAGCGGTCGTCAACCCGACTCAAATATCGATCACGGGGCCGGATACGGATATCGCCAAAATCGCAAAATGTGTGGCTTTCGTGAATTATGAGGGGAACCTGACCAAAACGACGACATTCACTTCGGATATTGTTCTGCTGGACAAAGACGGCCATGAAATTGATGCTTCCATGCTGACGATGGATGTGAAGCAGGCGGAAGTAGTCGTGCCGATCTTAAAAACAGTCGATCTGCCGGTTACGGTTTCGTTTTTGAATGCGCCGGCAAATCTGAATCTGGACACTTTAAAATATACGATTTCCAACAAAACTATCACAGTGGCGGGACCGGTGGATGAGATCGGAAAGCACAGTGAGATCGTTTTGGGGTATATTGATTTTAAATCGCTGGATCTCGATAGCAGTTTTACCTTTGATGTAGAATTGCCCGAAGAATTTACCAATGTCGCCCATACGGAAACGGTTACGGTCACGTTTGACTGGACGGATATGGTGGAAAAAGAATTTACCATAACCAATCTTTCGCTGATGAATATCCCAACGGATTATACTGCGAAGCTGCTTACAAACAAGATCACAAAGGTCAAGGTCATCGGCCCGGCGCAGGTGCTGGAAAGCATGACGTCGGACGATTTGGTGGCACAGATCGATTTGAGTAAACGAGCGGTGGAAACCGGGCAGTTTAAAACAGCGGTGACGATTTCAGCGCCGACGAAAAATCTTGTTTGGACCGTAGGAGACTATACGGCAGTTGTGGTCGTCAGCGAAAAAGAATGACCGCGCTGGAATGAAATTGGATGTAATGCAAGACCGTCTGGACCCACCGTTCAGACGGTTTCTTTGTGAAAAAGGGGAGATGCTCGTGGCGATTATTTTAACGGGAATTTGCACGGAATTGGACGATCCATTTGAAAAAGCGGTACAAACCGCGAAAAAACAACTGAAAATCGGCACAAAAGATGTTTTGTCCGCTTATCCGGTAAAAAGTTCAATCGATGCGCGCCATCCGGAAAAAATCAAACTGGTTTATTCTGTGGGTATCGAACTTGCGTGTGACGAAGAAACGGTGCTGCGGCGCGCCAATCTCTCCAACGCATCCCTGCGGAGGGACACAAAGCTGGAAATCTCTTTTGGCATGACGCCGATGGCTCATCGGCCGGTGATCGTGGGATTTGGCCCCGCCGGCATGTTTGCGGCGCTTTTGCTTGCGCAGCAGGGCTACCGGCCGCTGGTGCTGGAGCGCGGAATGGATGTGGATACCCGCGTCCGTGCGGTGGAAGGTTTTTGGAAATCCGGGACGCTGGACACGAAAACAAATGTACAATTTGGCGAAGGCGGAGCGGGTACTTTTTCCGACGGTAAGCTGACCACCCGTATTCATGATCCCAGATGCGGATACGTGATGGAACAGCTGGCGCTTTTCGGCGCACCGGAGGAAACCATGAAACGGGCGAAACCCCATATCGGAACCGACAAACTGCGCAAAGTGGTTAAAACCATCCGGATGGAAATTGAGCGGCTGGGCGGACAGGTGAAATTCGGCGTTCAGGTGGAAGATCTGCTGATTCAGCGTGGAAAACTGGTCGGGATCATGGCCGATGGCCAGCCGATCCCCTGCGATCAGCTGGTGCTGGCGGTGGGGCACAGTGCGCGGGATACGTTTGAAATGCTTGCGCGGCGCCAAATTCCCATGATTGCAAAGGCTTTCTCGGTGGGAGTGCGGATCGAGCATCTGCAATCGGTTATCGACCGGGGCCTGTACGGAAAGTTCGCAGGACATCCGGCGCTGGACAAGGGAGAATACCAGTTGTCTCACCGGGAAAAAGACCGCGGAGTTTATACGTTTTGCATGTGCCCGGGCGGCGTGGTGGTACCCTCCGCTTCGGAACCGGAAACCGTTGTGACCAACGGGATGAGCGAATACGCGCGGGATGGAAAGAATGCCAACGCGGCTTTGGTTGTTTCCGTAGATGAAAGGGATTTCGGAGCCAATCCGATGGACGGGGTCGCGTTCCAGCGGCGTTTGGAGCGGGCTGCTTTTTCGGCGGGCGGCGGCTCCTATAGCGCGCCAGGCCAGACGGCGAAAAGCTTTTTGGATGCGGACAGACCTGCTTTGCCCCGTTCGCTGGAACCAACCTATGCGCGGGGTATCCAGCCTTATTCTCTAAGCGATCTTTTCCCCGCTTCGATCAATCAGATGCTGGCGACCGGCTTGCGCAAATTTGAACGGCGGATTCCCGGCTTTTCCGGAGCGGACGCTTTTTTGACCGGGGTGGAGACCCGGACGTCTTCGCCGGTCCGCATCCTGCGGGAGGAGAATTTCCAGTCCCCGGCTCTGCAAGGGCTGTATCCCTGCGGCGAAGGGGCAGGATATGCCGGCGGGATCGTCAGTGCGGCGGTAGACGGCGTTCGGGTGGCGCAGCAGATCATGGCCGGCTGCGCCCCTGCGACGGATACGGGCAAATATTGAATTTTTTTCAATATGGTGATAAAATAATTTCATTATGCTGTTGTGTCAGAAAGGGAGGCGGTTCCGGTGAAAAAATGGAAAATAGCATCACCCGATTCTGAAACGATTGCGCAGTTGTGCAGGGAGCAGATTCCCCCTTTGGCCGCACATTTAATGGCAGTACGGGGCATTGCCGGCATAAAAGAAGCACGCGGCTTTTTACAGGGTGCCGGCGGACTCTCCGACCCGTTTTTGCTTCGGGATATGGACAAAGCGGCAGAACGGATCGGAATAGCGGTAGAAGAGGGGCAGAAGATCTGCGTTTACGGCGATTACGATTGCGACGGCATTACGGCGACCGTTTTGCTTTACACCTATTTGCAGAGTGTTGGCGCGGATGTGTTTTTTTACATTCCTGACCGGGATCAGGAAGGATATGGCATGAATTTGGGAGCGGTGCAGGCAATCGCGGCCAAAGGAACCGACCTGATTGTCACAGTGGATAATGGCATTTCGGCGCTGGAAGAGATTTCTTATGCAGTCCGTTTGGGAATGGATGTGGTAGTTACCGACCACCATCAGCCGAGAGAGTCATTGCCGGACTGTACAGCAGTGGTGAATCCGCACCGGAAAGATCAGCAGGATGTTTTTTGCGATTTGGCAGGCGTCGGCGTTGCGTTTAAACTGATTTGCGCGATGGAAGGCGACAGCGGCGACGAAATGCTGGAATACTATTCCGATTTGGTGGCTCTTGGAACGATCGCCGATGTGGTGCCGCTGCGGGAAGAAAACCGTGTGATTGTCCGCCACGGCCTGGAAAATTTGGAGCATACGCAGAATTTGGGATTGGCTGCGCTTCTGGAGGCCTGCGGAATGGCGGGAAAACCGTTGACAGCAACAAGCGCGGCGTTTGTTCTGGCGCCGCGGATCAACGCCGCGGGAAGACTGGGGCAGGTTGAAAAAGCGCTGGAACTTCTTCTGTGTGAAGAAGCGGAAAGCGCCGCAGCTCTGGCTGAGGAAATTTGCGGATACAATAAAGAACGTCAGTCGTTGGAAGCAGGCATTTTAAAAGAGGCAGCCATGCTGATTCAGAAAAATCCCGCTTGCCTGTATGATCGGGTACTTCTTCTTGCGGGAAAAGGCTGGCATCCGGGCGTCATTGGGATTGTGTGCGCCAGAATGGTGGAAAAATTCGGAAAGCCGTGTATTCTCTTTTGCGAAGAGGATGGCGTAATGCGGGGCTCCGGCCGCAGCGTTGACGGATTTGACTTAATTGGCTGTATCAGCCGCTGCGGTGAACTGCTTGACCGGTATGGCGGCCATCCTGCGGCTGCAGGGTTGACTTTGCAGAAGGAGAATTATGCGGATTTTTGTGCGGCGCTGCAGCGGGAAGCCGCCAATATGTGCGAATACATGCCTGCGGCGACGTTGTGGATTGACAAGTCCGTATCGGCGGGAGAAATGACTGTTCCGGCTTTAAAATCCCTTCAGGCGATGGAACCTTTTGGAGCGGCAAATGAAGCGCCGGTGTTTTTGTATGAACAGTGCAGAATAGAGGGCGTTTATGCCATGGGAGGCGGCAAGCACCTGAGGTTAAAGCTAAAACAAAACGAACAAACCTTTTACGCCGTATACTTTAATATGCCGCCGGAAAATTTTTATTATCAGGTAGGAGATCAGGTTGATGTCGCGGCCAATTGCGAGATCAATTTTTATCAGGATAAGGAACAGATATCCGTGAAAATCAGAGATATTCGGCTTACCGGATTTCGGCAGGACGCCTATTTTGAAGGGCGTGAACAGTACAGCCGTTTCCAGCGGTCCGAAGCTTTTTTGAAAGATTCCGCCAGCCGTTCCATTCCGAACCGGGCGGACATCGCGCAGCTATATCGCGGGTTGCGTGACCGAAGTCCCTTTTACGGTAATTACGATGGACTTTTCGCCCGTTTGGGCGGCCAGGAAAAAAATTACTGCTCTTTCCGTTTGGGATTGGAAATCCTGATAGAAAGAGGCCTTATAAAGGTGTCCAGAGAAAAAAGAGGATTCTGTTTTTCGGTGCCGCAAAAAAGCCAAAAGGTGGATTTGGAACAATCGCCGATCATGCAGAAACTTCATCTGATAGAGGGGTAAAACAGATGCTTAGTACCTTTGACGATCTTAGGCAGCAAATTCAAAACAGCGGGAAACAACTGGATTTGGGTCAAATTCAGCTGGCATATGAAGCCGCGGAAAAAGCGCATGGGGGACAACTGCGCGTTTCGGGGGAACCTTACATCATCCATCCGTTGAATGTTGCTTCCATTCTGGTCGGTCTGGGAATGGACACAGAAACAGTTGTGGCGGCACTTCTGCACGATGTGGTGGAGGATACGCCGGTTACATTGGAAGAGATATCCCGCGATTTCGGCCAGGAGGTAGCACTGCTGGTGGATGGTGTTACCAAGTTGGGAAAAATCCCGTTTTCTTCACGGGAAGAGCAGCAGGCGGAAAATATCCGCAAGATGCTGCTTGCCATGGCGCAGGATGTACGGGTGGTTATTATCAAGTTGGCTGACCGCCTGCACAATATGCGGACCATCGATTGTATGCCGGATCAAAAGCGCCGTGACAAAGCTCTGGAGACCATGGAAGTTTATGCGCCGCTGGCGCACCGGCTTGGCATCCGGGGAATCAAGGAAGAACTGGAAGATCTGTCTCTGCGGTGCCTGGATGGGATTGCCTATGAAGAAATCGAAGAGACGCTTGCTTTGAAAAAAGAAGAACGAACGGCTTTTTTAAACCGGATGAAGGAGAAAATCCGGGAGCGGGTGACCCAGGAGCACAAAAATGTGTATATCGAAGGCCGGGTAAAGAGCGTTTACGGCATCTACCGAAAAGTGTATATGAACGGACGCGCTTTTGAAGAAATCTATGATATTTACGCGATTCGTCTGATTGTCGATACGGTATTCGACTGCTATAACATTTTAGGAATTATCCACGATATGTTCCGGCCGATCCCCAATCGGTTCAAAGACTATATTTCCACGCCGAAATCCAACATGTACCAATCGCTGCATACCACGGTGGTGGACAAAGAGGGAATTCCCTTTGAGGTTCAAATCCGCACCTGGGATATGCATTATACCGCGGAGTACGGCATTGCCGCCCATTGGAAGTACAAGGCGGGCGTCAGCGGAAATGATAAACTCAGCGAACGGCTGGCTTGGGTGCGCCAGCTTTTGGAAGCACAGCAGGAGTCGGAAGACGTGGAGGATCTGGTTCGGTCGATCAAAACCGACCTTTCTCCGGAAGAAGTGTTTGTCTTTACGCCAAAGGGCGATGTCATCAGCCTGCCCGCGGGCGCCACGGTAATCGATTTTGCTTATGCGATCCATACGGCTGTCGGCAATCGGATGGTGGGTGCTAAGGTAGACGGCCGGATGGTCTCCATCGATTATGAGGTGAAAACAGGCAACATCGTTGAGATTTTAACGTCCAACAGCGCAAATCATGGACCCAGCAGAGACTGGATTAAAATTGTAAAAACAAGCGGAGCACGCAACAAAATTCGAGCCTGGTTTAAAAAAGAGCGCCGGGAAGAAAATATCCGCGAGGGCCGGGAAGAGCTGGAACGGGAATTTAAGCGAAACAGCATCACCCTGACGGAGGAGCAGCAGGCGGAATTTGTGCTGGATATCGCCAAGCGCCAGCGCTTTACCAATATCGATGACTTTCTCGCAGCCATCGGTTACGGCGGCGTATCCTTATCCCGCATTATCCCCCGAATCAAAGAGGATTATCTGCGCATTTACCGCACCAGTGAAGAGGAAAAACTGGATAAAACGCTGATTCGCCCCAAAAAAGAGCGAAAGGCCCAAAGCGGCGTTATCGTAGAAGGACTGGACGGCTGCCTGGTCAAGTTTGCCCGTTGCTGCAATCCGCTGCCTGGCGATGAAATCGTTGGCTTTATTACCCGCGGATTTGGTGTTTCCATTCATAAACGGGATTGCGTCAATGTGGTAAACAGCATCAACGACGAAGAACAAAAAGAACGATGGGTACGGGCTGAATGGGCGGAAAACGTCAGGGATTCGGTATTCAAATCAACGCTGGAAATTTTTGCGGCGGACCGGAGCGATTTGTTGGCGGATGTCAGTATCGCCATTGCCAATATGCGGATCCCGCTCCACTCTCTGAGCGCCAGAGAGGCAAAAGACCACCATGTTGTCATCCAGATCACATTGGGAATTACCCATTTGGAACAGCTGAATAATATCATCAGCACTTTCCAGCGAATTAGCGGCGTGATATCGGTAGAGCGGACCAACCAATAAGGAGGAGAAAAAATGCGCGTGATCGTGCAGCGGGTGCTGGCCTCCCGCGTGGAAATTGACGGGGTTGTTTCTGGCTCCATCGGACAGGGGCTGATGGTCCTTCTGGGAATTACGGAGGGAGACGACCGGGAACATTGCGATTTTTTGGCGGACAAACTGGTCCATCTGCGCATCTTCACCGATGCACAGGAAAAGATGAATCTGTCCTTACAGGATATCGACGGGGAAATGTTGATTGTTTCCCAGTTTACGCTTTACGGCGACTGCAAAAAAGGGCGCAGGCCATCCTTTGTGGCGGCGGCCCGGCCGGAAACCGCGATTCCGCTTTATGAGTATTTTATTGAAGCAGTGAAGCGGCAGGGCGTGAAAAAGGTGGCCACCGGTCAGTTTGGGGCGGACATGCAGGTCTATATTCAAAACGACGGTCCGGTAACGCTGATGCTGGATACGGATGAAATCATGAAACGGGGCACGAAATGAATATCAAAACGTTAGTAGTGGGAATGATACGGGCCAATTGTTATTTGATTTGGAATGACGCCGCCTGTGTTTTGATCGATCCGGGCGATGACGAGCAGCGAATTGAGGCGGCGGTGGAGCAGGTGGGAAAACCGTTAAAAGCGATTCTGTTGACCCACGGGCATTTCGATCACGTCGGAGCGGTAAAAGCGTTAACGAAGCGCTATCCGCAGGTGCCGGTCATGATCGGCGCAGAGGACGAGGAGCTTTTGCTGGAGCCGGAGCGGGTTTACCGTGGGATGCTTTCCCGCATTCCGGATCAGCTGCATTTGCAGGCAGACCGTCTGCTGGCGGACGGCGATACGATCGATATCAGTGGCATGCACTTTACGGTAATATCCACACCGGGGCATACCAAAGGCTCTGTCTGCTACCTTTATAAGGACGCGGTTTTTTCCGGCGACACCTTGTTTCGCGGTACGTGCGGCCGGTGCGACTTTTACGGTGGAAACAGCCATGCTATGCGTGATTCACTGGCGAAACTGGCCGCGCTGGAAGGAGACCGTCCGGTTTATCCGGGCCATGAAGACGAAACTTCCTTGGATTGGGAAAGAAAATACAATCGATTTATGGGATCAAAACAATGAATTTGATATTAGACGGACATTGCTATAAATACGAATTGGAATCATTGGCCAACATGTTTTTTCACGAAAACAAAGTGCGGGTCGTTGAGGAAAAAGACTTTGGTCAAGAAGAATATCTCTACACACAGTACACGCCGGAGTCGGATGGTACCGTATTGCTGAAAGTTGTTACGAAAATCGACGGAAAGCTGCGGGAAGAGTGCTTTCGGGGAAAGCCGGACGAAAAAGACCCGGATCGCTTTTGTGAGTATCATTTGTGCCGCATGCTTTACCGGCAGTTGGAAGAAGCCACCGGCCTTTCGCTGGCTTGGGGAATGCTGACCGGCGTGCGCCCGGTTCGGCTGATTTACCGCTACCGGGAAAGGGGCATGAGCGACGCTCAAATCCGGGAACATCTGCGCCGGGATTATTTTGTAACGGATGAGAAAATTGATCTTTTGCTGCGAACGGCGGATAAAGAGAAGCAGATTTTGGATTTATCCCGCCCAGAGTCGTTCAGCTTGTATATTTCCATTCCGTTTTGTCCTTCCCGCTGCAATTATTGTTCCTTTGTCTCACACTCCATTGAAAGGGCCAAAAAGCTGATTCCGGAGTATGTGTCGCTTTTGATCCGCGAGATTGAATATGTGGCGCCGATTGTCCAAAAACTTGGGCTTCAGTTGGAGACGGTTTATTTCGGGGGCGGAACACCGACGGCGATTTCTTCTGAACAGTTAGAGCAGATTATCTGCGCGATTGAACAGCATTTTGATCTTTCCCACCTGCGGGAATACACGGTGGAAGCCGGGCGCCCGGACACGATCACCATGCAGAAGCTTCAGATGCTCAAACGAAAAGGCGTTACCCGCATCAGTATCAATCCACAGACCATGAATGACGCTGTTTTGGAGCAGATCGGGCGGCGGCATACCACTGCTCAGACGATTGAGGCTTTCCAAATGGCGCGGCAGGCGGGCCACCGCAACATCAATATGGATTTGATTGCCGGTTTGACGGGAGATACCCTGGAGAGCTTTTGCCGAACAGTGGATCAGGTGATTGGGCTGGCGCCGGAAAATATCACGCTGCACACCCTGTCGGTAAAGCGATCTTCCCGGCTGGGGCAGCATGCGAAAGAGTTCTATCTGCAGGAACATCAGCGAGTCACGGATATGCTTTCGTATGCGGGACAGCGATTTTATGAAGAGCAATATCTGCCATACTATCTGTACCGCCAGAAAAATACCATGGAAAATATGGAGAACGTGGGCTATTGCAAGGATGGCGCAGAAGGGTATTATAATGTCTATATTATGGATGAGACCCATTCGATCATCGCGCTGGGAGCCGGCGGCGTCTCCAAATTACGGCAGCCGGGAGGAACGCTTCTGCACCGTATTTTCAATTATAAATATCCGTATGAGTACATTGAGCGGTTTGATACCGTGCTGCGCCGCAAAGACGAAATTGTAACGTTTTATGAACAATCAGACCCGGGAGTGGTTTCTCTTGCCCGGGAAAAGTGAAAGTTGTATAATAGTGTTGCAAAACCGCGAAAGGAGAATCATGATGGCAAATATTAATGAATTCATCAATACGGCGAAAGATCTGGCAGACCTGGCCGGCAAAAAAGCGGGCGAGGCGGTTGAGGTTTCCAAGTTGAAAATCAATAATGTGAAGATAAACGGCGAGATTCAGAAAACATATGAAAAATTGGGTGCTTTTGTTTACAAATTTCAAAAAAGCGGCGAAGCAAATGACGAATTGATCCAGATGTGTGTAAAAGAGATCGACGATTTGATGGCCGCCTTGGAAAGCAACGAGAAGAAAATCAACGAGACGCGCCACAAAGCGAAATGCCCGAGCTGCGGCGCGCTGAATGATGTGCAGGCAGTTTACTGTATGAAATGTGGCGGAAGGCTGCAGAACGAGGCGGATGATCTTTATGTCGAAATGCCTGTAGGCGCGGTTTCGGCGGAAGAGGAATCTTCTTGCTGCCAGGAGGCCCGGGAAGAAGAGGGAACACAGCAGCCCGAAGGAGAGGCCCAGAACTCAACCTGCGAATTTTAAACGGCGGGAAACAAATCTTGTATCAAAAAATCCCCCACGCGGCAGCGTGTGGGATTTTTGCTGAGCAAATGGTCCTTTTATTTGCTGGACTGTTCGCTGGCTTTACGAATATCGACTCTGCGGATTTTTCCGCTGATCGTTTTGGGCAGTTCATCTACAAATTCTACAATACGGGGATATTTGTAAGGCGCCGTCTGCTTTTTCACATAAACCTGCAGCTCTTTTACCAGCTCATCGGAAGGGGTGTAGTTTTTCGTCAGCACAATGGTTGCTTTGACTACCTGCCCGCGTACCGGGTCCGGCGCACCGGTGACAGCACATTCCAGAACAGCGGGATGCTCCATCAGCACGCTTTCGATCTCAAACGGGCCGATGCGGTAGCCGGAGGCTTTGATCACGTCATCGGTACGGCCAACATACCAGTAGTATCCGTCCTCATCCATCCAGGCCGTATCGCCGGTATGGTAAAGCCCATCATGCCAGGCTTCGCGGGTCTTTTCCTCGTCCCGGTAGTATCCCATGAACAGACCGACCTGTTTCTCTCCGTGGGTGCGCACGCAGATCTCACCAACCAGGCCGGGCTGTACTTCTTTGCCGTTTTCGTCTACAACAGCAATGTCATAAAGAGGGGAGGGCTTGCCCATCGAGCCGGGTTTCGGAGTGGTTCCCGCCAGATTTGCCAAGGTCAGAGTGGTTTCGGTCTGCCCAAATCCTTCATACAGTTTAAGCCCGGTATATTCGTAAAAACGGTTATAGACTTCCGGGTTGAGCGCTTCTCCCGCGGTGGTTGCATATTTCAGAGAGCTCAGGTCGTAGCCTTCCATGCCCTCTTTGATGAAGAAGCGGTAGATTGTAGGCGGTGCGCAGAAAGAGGTAATGCGATATTTTTCAATCAGATGCAAAAGGTCGTGCGGAACGAATTTCTCGTAGTCATAGACAAAGACAGTGCATCCCACCATCCATTGGCCATACAATTTTCCCCACACTGCTTTGCCCCAGCCGGTGTCGGACACGGTAAGATGCAGCCCGTCGGAAGGAATGTTGTGCCAGTATTTGGCGGTGATCAGATGGCCGATGGCGTAGGTGTAATCGTGAAGGACCATTTTCGGATAGCCGGTGGTGCCGGAAGAGAAATACATCAGCATCGGTTCCAGCGCTTTGGTATCAGCCCGGGGGAATTCGTCCGGCATAGCTTCCAGCTCTGCGTCGAAGTCGATCCAGCCGGGGCGGGAGCCCATGGCCGTGAAGCGGGAAGTAAGACCGGCGTATTCCTCGCAGGCGCTTTCCACATGCTGCGCGACATCGCCGGTGGCGGTGGCGACAATGGAAGTAACGCCGGCGGCTTCAAACCGGTAAACATAATCTTTTTTGGTCAGAAGGTTGGTAGCGGGAATGGTCACTGCGCCGATTTTATGCAGCGCAAGAATCGAGAACCAGAACTGGTAATGGCGCTTGAGCACCAGCATGACCATATCGCCTTTTTTGATGCCGTATTTTACGAAAAGGTTAGCAGCTTTATTGGAATACCGTCGCATATCGTCGAAGGTAAATACTTTTTCCTCTCCCTGGTCGTTGCACCAGATCATGGCGCGGCGGTTTGGCTCCAAACGGGCAATTTCGTCTACTACATCGTAAGCAAAATTAAAATTCTCTTCATAAACGGGGCGAAATGTTTTCAGCACCCCATGTTTATCAAAGCTTTCGTCACAAAAGCGTTCATACAGATCTTCGACCGCAACCGTTTTCATTGGACTATTCCTCCTCTTCTTTCAATACAACCGCGATGAACCGACACTCTTTTCCGCCGGTGGCGATCATGCCGTGGCCATGACCGGAATTGTAGTAAATGGCGTCGCCGGCATGGAGAATCTCACAGTGATCCTCTAACTGGACTTTCAGTTCTCCCTCCAGGATATAATCGAATTCCTGCCCTTTGTGGTAGGAAAGATGGATCGGCTGGTCCTGTTCCGATTCAGAGTAGGGAGCAGTGACGAGGAAAGGTTCGCAGGTCTTGTTTTTAAACAGATAAGCCAGGTGCTGGTAGCTAAATCCCGCCCGCCGCTTGATGGGCAGCCCTTCGCCTTTTCTTACGATGGAATAGAAGCTCAGTCTGGGGTTTTCGCCGGTTACCAATTCGACCATGTCTACCCCAAACAACTTGGCACACTGATACAAAAAGGTGAAAGAAAAGTCTTTTTGCCCGTTTTCACAGGAAAGATATTCTTCAACAGAGGTGTTGGTGGCTTGCGCTGCCTGTTCCGGCGTTATTTCCAGAATTTCTCTCAATTCCCGAATTCGCATGGCGATTTCAACGAGTTTTGTTTCCATAATGTGATTCCTCCCGATCAAAATAAAATAAAAAAGCCCGTCCCAAACTGGGACGAGCATAAACCCGCGGTACCACCCAAATTACGCGAAAATCGCGCCTCTTAGCAGGGTTCCAACAAACCCCTGGCTTTAACGCAGCCTTACGAAGGACATCTACTCACACAAACTGTGTTTTGGTGCCTTGGCTTAGGAGGGATTCGCCTGTTCGATCCATGCTGTCTCGCAGCGCCCGGCAGCTCTCTGAAAAGGATACTTGAAAAGGCTTGTCTCCGTCATTGCCTTTGTGGTGTCATATCAAATTATCTGCATTATAATGATTTCCAAAGCATTTGTCAAGCATTATTGAAAAATTATTTCTGCTAATTGTTCTGTATCGGCGGCGATAAAATCGGCGTGGTTTTCTTCAAGCTCCTGTCGGGTTCGAAATCCCCACAGGACCCCGCAGGACTGCACACCGCTGTTTTGGGCCGTTTGCATATCCACCCAGGTGTCTCCCACATACAGCGCATCCTCTAAAGCGATTCCGGTCAGGCGAAGGACCTCCCGTACGCCGGCAGGGTCAGGCTTTTTGGGAATGCCTTCTTTTTGTCCCATCGTGGCGGCAAAACGGATCTGTGGGAAATAATAGCGGACCACATCCGCCGTGATGTGATCGGGCTTGTTGGAAACCACCGCGACCAGAACGCCCGCTTCGTTGCATCGGCAAAGCAGGCGGTCGATACCGGGATAAGGCTTGGTTTTGTCTTTGCTGTGGGCAGCGTACCGATCCAGATAGATTTTTTTGACCCGCTCAAACAATTCCCGATCATCTTTTTTCCCTTCGGGTAATGCGCGCTGAATCAGGGGATCTACGCTGTTCCCCACAAAATATTTATATTCGTCCACTGTGTGCAGGGGAAGCCCGCATTGCTGCAGCGCGTAATTGGTGCTGTCGGCCAGATCGTCAATCGAATCGATCAAAGTACCGTCCAAATCGAAAAGAACCAGTTTTTTCATTCTTTCATCCCCAAAAAATTTTTCATCTCAGTGTAGCACATTTTCATCGTAAACGCAATTTTTATTTGGCATAGCAGTATGCTCAAAAAGCTGCGACGTTGCATTGCTTGTCATGAAAAGGCTTTGAAGGTATAATAATAATAAAAATACACATCGGTTCCGATTGCGAAAGAGAAAAAAATACTGCCGGATATTCCTGTCCGGCCAGAGGATTTTAATGAAGATACCAATCAAAAGGAGTGGTGAAAATGACAGCGAGCCAGATACAAAGAGAAGCCGAGCAGCTGCGGGAAATAGTCGTTTCCAACAGAAGATACCTGCATGCGCATGCGGAGACCGGCTTTGAACTGACCAATACATGCCGCTTTGTGGAAGAGACGTTGCGGGATATGGGATATTCTCCGGTAAAATGCGGAAAAGCAGGACTGGTTGCTTTGGCCGGAGGAAAGAAGCGGGGAAAGGTATTCCTGATCCGGGCGGATATGGACGCTCTGCCAATCCGGGAAGAGGCGGATGTCAATTTTTCTTCGGACAACGGCAAAATGCACGCCTGCGGACATGATATGCATACCGCCATGCTGCTGGGCGCCGCCAAGCTGTTAAAAATGCATGAGGATGAAATAGAGGGAACCATCAAACTCATGTTCCAGCCTGCGGAAGAAATTTTTGAAGGATCGCAGGATATGATTGAGGATGGTTTGTTAGAAAACCCGGATGTTGACGGGGCGCTGATGATCCATGTGATGGCAAATATGCCGTTTGCCCCCGGAACAGTCATTGTTTCCGCGCCGGGGGTAAGCGCTCCAGCGGCAGACTATTTTGAAATCCGGGTGAAGGGGATGGGATGCCATGGCTCCATGCCCAATACTGGAGTGGATCCCCTCAGTGCGGCGGCCCATATTCTGATCGCGCTGCAGGAAATCCATGCCAGAGAGCTGGCAATGGATGACCGCGCGGTTTTGACGGTGGGAACCATGAATGCAGGTACCGCGGCAAACGCGATACCGGATATGGCGGTCATGTCCGGGAGTATCCGCGCTTTTGACGAGGAGGTCCGTTCTTTCATAAAAGAGCGGATGACGCAGATTGCGCAGGGAATCGCAAAATCCTTCCGGGCGGAAGCGGAAATCGTTTTCGGGAGCGGATGCCCGACGCTGGTAAATGATAAAGATCTATCCGCCTGCGCGGAAAAGTATGTAAAAGAACTACTGGGATCAGGTAAGGCGCTTTCCGTGATAGAATTAAACAAAATGTCCGGGGAACAAAAGCCTTCCAAATCAGCAGGGTCGGAAGATTTCGCTTATATCAGCCAGAAAGTTCCCTCCGTTATGCTGGCATTGGCCGCAGGTCAGCCGGAAAAAGGCTACCAATATCCGCAGCATCATCCGATGGTCAGGTTTGATGAAGAGGCGCTTGCCGCCGGCAGTGCTGTTTACGCTTATACGGCGATGCGCTGGTTGGAAGAGCACGGACAAAAAGGCAGCCCTTCCAACCGATAACAAATTACGCAGACAATGAAAACAAAAAAGCGGAGCCTCCAGCTTAAGTGCTGTCAATCCGGATTGTTTCGTATCCACAAAGTACCTGACGCATTTGTATGCGGCAGGTACTTTTCGTTTGCGCCTGTCGCAGTAAAACTTGTGCAGGGAGCAGAGCGGTTCTTTTTGGTAGGGTGGATGACCTTTCCTGCGTGGCTTGAATCTCAGGATGAAACCAGCTATAATAATATATCATAATATCACTTAAGGATCGGGAGAGTTGTATATGATGCGGAAACGGATCTTATCTTTTCTTATGACGATGATTATGTTATTTACGGCTATGCCTGTATTTGCGGCATCTGACATAACGCCTCCTGTGATCACCGAAGTGACCTTTTGCAGCCAGACGGTTTCGGCGAGTGACCGGTATGTCTATTTCACGATCAAAGGGTATGACTCTGACGGCAGCGCCTTTAGCGAGGATAAGTCGCATATTACATATTATGTGCCCAATTGTATGGGGGCGCAGCAGTCGGAAGGTTTTCCCGCTGAATCGATAACGGATCATGGAGACGGAACCTATACTTTTCAGTTCGCCATCAAAGAAACCTGGTATGGTCCTTACGTCGTAGTGGGATTATCTGTTTCCGATGAATATGGAAATGTTAAGGTCATTGACATTACAGATGAAAGCGGGGACTATCTTTACGAGGGGACAATTGACGCTCCGGTTTCAAACGACCTTTGTGCGTCCAATATTACCATAGACGGCAGCGCAAGCGATTTTACGGCTGCACTGACAGATACTGTCCTCAAGTGTCCCTTTGCTTTTTCCGCTGATATTACGACCGGAAGCACTTCGATTCCCAATGGTTCCAACTTAACGGTTGTCTACCAGAACGCAAATTATAGCAAGATAGAATTCCAGGCTGCCTACTATAATGGCACGATTGTAAGCAACCCCGATGTGGGGTATGGGACAGAGGCAGGAACCTATGTCCTGAAAACGATCAGCTATGAAAATGAATTTCTGGTCATAAACGGGACGACTCCCAATCTTATTGTTACAAAGTCCAATACAGATACGACGCCGCCGGTTGTGGAAGATATTTGGCTGACCCTCAACGGCAGCAGGGCGGAAGGATTCGTTGCACAGCAGGGAACCACAGATGCGGTTAAGGTGTATGTAAAGGCTTCGGACGCTTCTGACATTTGTTTTGTGGAAGTGAATTTCCAGACAAGCCATCCGTCCTATGAAAATCCCCTTACGCTCAGACTAGAGGTTGAGGACCCGGTGAATGGCGTCTATGCGGCGGAAGTTCCGCTCGACGAGTATAACGCCACGGTTTGGTATGTGGAGGATAGCTATGTCTATGATATCTACTTCAATATGGAACCCGAGCGGGGGATCAGTCCTTATTACATTCTCAAGGATGCAAATGGCGATACCTCTGTTCCTACGGCAACATTGAGCGGTATTCAGATCAATTTCGGGCCGGATAGCGACGAGATTATTTTTGAAAATCCGATTACAATCGATTCGATCACTTCGATCAAGGATATCCTTTCCCAAATCGGGGAAACGCTGAGACCTGTGAATATTCCTGCCGGAAGAACTTTTGTAGGCTGGTATATCGGGAATTCTGACACTGTTATTTACGGAGCGGACCCTGAAACGGCTGCTGAAAAAATGTTCGCCACCCAGGTAAGGGGAGAAGAGCGGTTCCTTATGATCGCGCCGAAATTCGACAAGTATGTCGTCAGCGCCAGAGTAACATACTTCGATAGCGATAACCGATTGATCGAAGAACCCCAGCTTATCACTGTCGATGAAGGTGCGACCATTCAGGATGTCGTCAATCAAATCGACACTACCCATATTGTCCATCCTCCTGCATTTACTTTTGATTCGTTTGTTTGTGACGGATATGATTCTCTTACCCAAACGGTCAACCCTTGCAATACCGTCCTGTGGTATAATGCCAGATATTCCGCTTTCCCCGTATTTGTGTCGCTGACATATTACGATAAAGACGGCAATCGCGTCAATGAAGAAATTACCCTTTCCGCAAACAGTACCTCTACCAATGCGGATATGGTGTCCGCGGCCAGGAGCTATCTTGCTGGACACGCCTTTGACCATTATGCCGATTTGGGCACCTGTGTCGATTGGGAGCTGGAGGATGCCTGGTATGATCTCAATGCTCCTGCGCAGCCTGGCCAGTGTTACGGTTTTACTGCCGTTTATGAAAATGCCGTCACAGATGTGTCCGCGGTATTTATCGACCAAAACGGAGCTGCCTGTTGGGAAGGACTGGGCGAGTTTATCGTAACGCCCTCCACAACCTATCGGGATATCCTCAATCATTTTGCGGCCGATCTTTCCAAGGTGGAACAGTCTTCTGCCTATTCGTTCCAGGGATGGGCGATCGGCGGCGTAGACCTTGACGATCTTGTATCCCCCGACGGGTTTGTAGAAATCATTGCGGAATACGCAAATTATCCGGTTTCCATCGGCTATAGCTACAATGGGGACAACGGTATCGTTACCGATGTCGTTCAGAAAATGGTTCCGGCAGGAACGAACATGGAAACCCTTTTCAAGGAATACACGCTTCCTGCACATGGCAAGTCTGCGGACTTTACAGGTTGGAAGTTCTTTCGGGATGCTGCTACCAACCAGATTGTTGACGTTCGAAACCTGGATTACGTCGCAGCCGCGGCTTATAGAGATGCCGATCCCGTGTGGGTCATCACAGCTTATGTGGACAAGAACGGAAATGGCGTTCAGGGCCCTGTCTTGTGTTATGCGGAAACCGCACCAACAAACAATAGCCCCGGTCAGGAGATAGACGATTATTTTGCCGAAGTTTCCCGTGCCGCATATGCGGCAATCAGCCCGCTGAGCAAATATGCGTTCACCTCTTTCCGTGAAGATATGGTGGATATGAATTTGGACGCGCATCCTGTGTTTACCAATTACTCCACCGCCGCGACCCTCCTCCTGGTCCCTGACACGGATAAAACACAGGTGACCGTTACCTATCCTGATGGTACGCAGGAAGTCAAGGTCCTTGACAGCAAAACCACTTTCAAGCTGCCTGAAGAATACAAAAACAAGGCTGTAACCTGGCTGTTGGAACATCCTTTTGGGACGGAAAGTTTCTCAGGCGGCGAGGAAGTCCCTGTGATACCGCCGCACTTTATGCTCATCGCCAGTTATGCGGATGGAAGCCAGGGCGGCGGTAGCAATTCCGGTACCTCGGGCGTCAGCGGAAATCATGGAGGCGGCAGCAATTCCGGCATGTCAGGCAATAATGGGACTTCCGGCTCTTCGGGAACGACCGGCTCTTCATCGACCCCGACTCCGCCGGCGACATCTGTGCCGGCTCCCGCGCCTAATCCGTCGCCTGCCCCCACGCCCGCGCCGACAACGCCATCCGCTCCGGCTTCTGTGCCGGTAAAGCTCGGCGAGGCGGCCGAAAAGCAGGTCATCTCTGATATTCAGCAAGCTTCTTCCGGTGCAATCGTGAAGGTTGATATGACCAATGACGATGGTTCTTTGGCGACTGTCGTAACCAAGGAAATGCTTTTGGCTGTACAGGACAAAGATGTTACTCTCGTTTTGGATATGGGCGATTACAGTTGGACAATCTATGGAGGAGATATCAGAGCGCTTGATGACATTCACGATGTAAATCTTGAAGTGACCCTTGATACAACCGCGATTCCCCCGCGGGCCATTCAAACCCTCGCAGGCAATCAACCTGTCAGACAGCTTAGTCTTACCTATGACGGCGATTTTGGCTTCAATGCAACATTGAAGACTTATATTGATAAGCAGTACAGCGGAACGAACAGCAGCCTTTACTATTACGACAGCAGCAAAAAGCTAGTGTTTATCGACAGTAATGTAATTGACGCTGAAGGCTATACTTCGCTTCGCTTCAGCCATGCATCCGATTATGTGATCGTCGTGGAACAAGAACCTGCGGCAATCATTGAAAATGAAACCATCGAGCAGGCTGTGGAAAATCCGGGAGAAAAAGCACCTCCGCTGATTCCCTTGCTGATAGCCGCGATAGCCGCTGTGGTTGTGATTACTTTTGGGGTGTTGTTAATCGTTCAGCGCAGAAAATAACAAGACCTTTTGCAGTATCAGATTTATTGGAAGCTCTTTTGCGAGATTTTGATTTCGCAAAAGAGCTTTTTTGACGGAAAGACGCTGCCATCCGGGCGATGTTTTGATCATTTTATGTGGTGCCGAAACATCTGCATTGGCCATTTGGCGCGTTTGAACGGTTGTATGCATTGATTTTGCGCTGAGTCTTTCGCTTGGATTGGCCCACATATTTTTCTTTTACACCATGAAGATACAGGGAAATTAAGACTCGCTATTTAATACAAAGATATGCGGCATAGGCACAAGGGTGTCGGGGTGTCGTTTAGGGTGTCGGTTTTACAGAAAACCGGCTGTTTTTATATTCAGGAGGAATTGCCATGCCTACGATAACAAAAAAGGAACTCGAAGATTACGAGCAGCTTTGCCGGGATCGCAATAGCGGTCGCTTGCTAACACCGGACGGTTTGCGTTTTATATGTGAAGCTCACAATTATGATCCAGAGGCTATCGGCCGTCATTTCCTTGAGCTTCTACCGACCATCACCCAGCGGGATAAGTAACGGTAGATTTATTCACATTCCTGCGTTATAATTTACAGTGGTACAGATTGAAAACAGTGCTTTGTAGATATAGTTCGGAGGAAATATGAAAGTAGAGTTTTTAGTAAACACAGATATAAATGATGGCCGTCAAATATTTATTCAGGAAGCCGAATTTAAGAAAGCCAAGAATGATAAAGAAGAATATAACAGCTTTGCCTTTTCTACCAATTGCTTGTTTGCGTTCTACGGTCTTTCAGAGGATTTTATTAGGCCGGACGAATACGAAAAAATACTGTCGGCTTTAGAGAAAGGCGGAGCAGTTATAATTACAGTTGTTGAAGAAAAATATCCAAGAAGAGTATATCCTGAAGTCTTTGTCTCAAATAATAATAAGCTCAAAAGAGTTCAGCTATAAAAAAGCGCCTCGCCGCCGGAAATCAAATCCAGTGGTGAGGCGTTTCTGCGTCTATGGGTTTATGCCTGTACTTCCTGCCCGTGCTTGAAGGTGAAGCGGATATCGTCGAGACTGTAGACGGTGGCGCAATCCACCAGCGAGAGCCAGTTTTCCAGCTTGAACTCGGTAAGCGTATCCGGCAGGGCTTCGAAGCTCTCAAGGAAGGCTTCAATGTCAGCTCTCTGGGTCTGCATCCGATCCAGTTCGGCCATAACCGTCTCAAGGCGCTGCTTGGCTGTTTCAAATCGCTGCGTCAGGCCCTCGTAGCGTTTCTGGTATTCGGTCTGGTCAAGGGCGATATGGGCGTTCTCGTAAATGGTCTGCTGCACCATATCGGAAATAAGTTGTGTTTCTTCCAGCAGCGTGGCCTGTTCCGCTTCCAGCTCAGTGGTGTTGAAGAGCAGGTCCATCATTTCACGGCAGTTGGCGATGACCTCGTCCTTGTTCACCAGCAGCTTGTTTGCCGCCGATAGGAACAGGCGCTGGATGTCCTCATCGCAAAGGTGCGGAGTGTCGCAGCGCTCGTCACCATCAAATTTGTGATGGCACTGCCAGATGGTCTTGCGGTATTGGCTGTTGGAATGCCAGACTTTTGAGCCGTACCAGCTTCCGCAGTGGCCGCAGCGGATTTTAGACGAAAAGGCGTAAACGCTGCTGTGATAATTCTTGCCACGACCACGCTTGGTCATTTCACGTTGGAACATTGCGAAAACATCCGGTGAAATAATGGCTTCGTGGTTATCCTCAACATAGTACTGCGGGATTTCGCCTTCGTTGATTTTGGTCTTCTTGGTAAGGAAATCCACAGTGTAGGACTTCTGCAGGAGCGCATCGCCTTTGTATTTCTCGTTGCTGAGAATGCTGCGGACGGTGGAAATGCTCCATTTTTCCTTGCCGCCGGGAGTCGGGATGCCATCAGCGGTCAGCTTCTTGGCGATGCCGTGGTAGCTCATAATGTTTTCCTCCTTCCTCGGATTGTCTTGCGGCAAGTATGCTGAGATTTCTTGCCATTCGTGCGGATAACTGACTGATGGCAATGAGAATTTCAATGGCCTCAGTGTCAGGACCGCTGCGATTGCGATAAGACTCCATAGTGGGTCACCTCCATTTCTGTGAAGCTGTTTTGTTGTGCCTCACATCTTTCCACTGGAGATGAAAGAGGAAATTGAGCGGATAATTTTCAAAAAAGTTTTTGCTCTCCGACAGAGTGACCTCCGCCGGAGAGCATATTTGTATTAACGACCGTAGATTTTATGCAGTTCGGTACGGATGCGCTTCATCTGATCGGCGAAGGTGCGCTGCTTACGGCCCAGGACTCAGCAATGGCACGGTCGGAGATTTTGTCGTTAGCCATCCACATGGCGATAATACGGTCGGCGTCCGGGTCAAGTTCACAAAGACGCTTGAAAAGCTGCTCAAGCAGAATGTGGTCCTCGTAAATCTGCTCCATGCTGGCGTTTTCATCAGGGAGCATGTCCATGAAGGAATCGCCGGTTTCGGTGTTGGGCGCTTCGAGTGAAAGTTCCTTATAACCAAGGTGGTGTTCGCAGTTTTCGCAATCGCCATCGCAGGCCCAGATAAATTGCTTCGGGCACTTGCAGCGGTGGTGATACTGTTCCTTCTTACGGATGGCACCGGCCATGCGATAGAAGTCCTGAAACTGCTCCTCGGTACAAGGGATTTTTTCCTTGAGGGAACGGCTGTAGATAAAGCGGGGTTGTTTTTGCTCTGATTTGTATTCTTTGACATGAAAAATTCCTCCGATTCGTGGTTGAAACGGAGGAATCCATGACTGCTACCGGTAAAAGGGTATAGTGGTGCCTTGGGTCAGGAGTATTACTCCGTCTCAAAGTCGCACCAGCCTTTCCAGAAGCCGGAAGCTCGTTATTCAATTAGTGTTCTGCATAACGCTGGAAAGTTGTCAGCGCTAACCGTTATGCAGGTTTGTACAAGAAGAAAATCCAAAAATTATTTTTGCATTCGCAGAGATAATCTTGGGATCCTCGACAAGATGTGATATAATATAAGGTAATACTGGGATAACTGAGCCTATTTGCATCCTGCAAGGCGTTTCCCTCTCCTTTGTACGATTTAATTATAGGTCATCAGGGAGGGAAAGTCGGTCCCATGAAGTAACCGTCGAGTTATAGTGAAGTTTCCATTTGGAAGTGTCGCCAGTTGAAAGAACTTGTTTTTGCAACAGTCTTAGCAGAATTGAAAACGTCATGGGGAGATACGATTGCCGATCCGGATCTGATCAATCTTCTTTATGATGCTGTTGCTGAGCCTGTAGGATTGACAAATAAGAATGGCGAACCAATTACGGTTACCAAAGGAACTGCAAGTAAAATCATGAACCGACAGGCTGGTGGCAATCCGAATCGTTCCATTCGTAGCAAGTCTGCAGATGACAGAGTCCTTACGATGATTGAGGAGTATTTCAAAAGAAATGTGGTCAAGCGATTGCTGAAAGGCTGTGAAGATGACCTTATTGAAAGATTAAAGACGGTTATCAATGATGATGTAGGTATCGCAGATGCTAAGAAGCAAGAGCTTCTGGCAAATGCACAAAAAAATACGCTCGCCATCTTTTTGGCAAGCGTATATCTGTACTCTTTATCAAGGGATAATGTATTGCATGGCAGCAGTGGTACAAAGCCTATTACTGCCACAACGGAACTTGAAGTTATCCCGCTACCTACCGGCATTACTGGTGTAGAAGGAAGTTACACCGATGCTCTTCTTGTGGCTTATGGACAGGTGGAAGGAATCAAGCATTTTACAGTTGATATGCTGGATACTTATCCTGCTCACAAGGAGAACTTTAGCAACCAGAGAAAATATTATTTTGCAGCCGAGGCTGTTCGTAGAGGTACCCGTGATCTCTATGGTGCAAAGGAAAAAGATCTCCTATTTACAGAAGAGGATTTGTATGAAATAGTACCCGCTGAAAGTAAGAAAGAGCGTGAACTGAAGGAAGCCAAGAAAAACGCTGTTATCATTTACATTAATGAAAAAATACAAGACTTAACAAAGAAACGTGGTGTTCTGGAAGAAGAACTCGCAAAAGTTGAGGATACAATTTTGACCCTTAAAGAAAAAGTACGGAAGGATGAACTGGCAGATCCCGGTATGCGCACTTCATTGTTTAGATACATGGTTGATAATTGTGGAGATAACCAGATTATTATTGCCGAGAATGAAATACCAAGTGCAGTTGATTACAGTACTGCGCGTCTGATTGAATTTACACAAGATGAGACTCAGGGCGTTTATGGTTTTCTGAAGAGTGTTCGTAACAGTGTAGATAGTTGATTGTAAGAATAGGAGAAGAGACACATGGCTAAAACAATTACCTACAAAAAATTATGGAAGCTGCTTATCGACAGGAATATGAGCAGAAGCCAGTTGAAAACGGTTACTGGTGTTAGCACAGCGTCTATTGCGAAGCTCGGCAAAGGCGAAAATATCACAACAGCTGTTCTGATTAAAATTTGTGAAGGACTGCAATGTGATCTTACCGATATTATGGAATTAGTTGATGATGAAAATGCTGTAAGTCCAGAAAAAGGGACAGTGGAAGGAATAGAATAAAGATGGGAACAATTATACCCGCTCGGAAATTTTCAAAAGACAATGTTTCCGGGCTGCTAAAACCAATCATCTATTGCTGTCCATTTGAAGGAATTACGGATACGGCTGTTTCAATTAACCTTCTTCTGGCAGAGAAATTGGCCAGCTGTAAGTCCAGCCGAAGGTATCTGAGCGACAAGCGTATTTACTGTTTGATAGGATGGTAGCTTATCACATTATGAATGGTATTTCGGTACCTTTGGATGCGACAGACTTTTACCGGGGACTTGATGAAAAATTCATGAAACGAGACGGAATGTACTTCTTAGCAGATCAAGTAAATGAATATCTTTTCCCGTTTGAATACAAAATGGAAAAGGAAACGCTGTTTGAAGATGGCAGATTTGCAATGAATAATTTCGGAGGAGAGTTATCCATCTCTCTGAATAATTAAACCTGACAAGGAGGTCAGTTGCTATGAGACAGTACACATGGGATGAATACTATGAGAAATTCTATGATTGGGCCGAAAGCACTCAGGTCCGTAATCTGACTGCGTTGACCTCTCTCGGAACCGCTGACGAAGTCGGCGAAATCATCATTGAACTGCAAGTGAATGTTCCCGCAGCAAATCGCCTGCTGAGAAAAGCAGTAGAAGCAAAGCTGGCGTTCTCGGCATCTGATCTAATTGAGTTCCTCTGTATCAACGATAAGACGCTGGCAACGGCTGCACTTCACAATTCTGTTGGCAGACTGACCTCCTCGGATATGGAAGATTTGTATGGTGTTGCCGAGGATGATGATATTATCAAGATTTGCAGGGACAGAAATCTGACCTTACCGGAAGACTTACGGGAAGAAGAATATGAGGACGAAGAAGAGGAAGAAATCGAAGAGGAACCGCTTGAAGAAGTGGATGTTTACATCGATGATTTTGTCCCGGAACCCCCTGCACCGAAGTTAGGCTTCTTTGGTACTCTCGCTGCTATTTTGGCAGGAGCGAGTGCCGGAGCTTCCTCTAACCAAGGCAGAAGACACAACGGAAGATGTAATGGCGACTGTGCCAACTGTCCTCCACATTACGGGTATCGCTATGGTCGCTGGTATTACGGTCACGATCATGTACACGGCTGCGAGTTCGGCGGCAATAAAGGCAGCGGCAGCAGGGATTGACGGAGGGAGTCATAACAAATGGCTAAAAACAACAATTCAAATAAAGGCTGGGGCGGTCCATTTGATTTTAATGGGGACGGAAAAACCACATGGGATGAAGAAGCTTTTGGGCTGACGCTTATGGAGCAATGCCGGAAAAACAATGAGTCCTCATCCTATACGCCTTCTCATAAGACACGAGAGCCTAAAGCTGTGCCGACAATAAAGCCTGTACCGGAAGTTGTTGATGAAAGTAATTACAGTGCTTTATTGACCGATTATCGTGGCGAGTGTGTCGGTGCTATTGTAGCGATGGTAGTCTTCTTAATTCCTGCGATTTTCATTTTGTGGGCTGTGTATTCATCCTATGACCCTGACAACAGTGCCAGTGGCTTCCTAATCATGCTCTTTACGATTGCGGGTTTGATTTATAGCGGAGTGGTGCTGTCAACTACAGGTAAATGTCTCGGCACCAGTCTTGAAAATATCGAGCTGGTAAAGAAACGCTACTCTGGCCATGCTATACAGAAAAACAAAAAGAAAAAATGGTGGCTGTGGCTTATCGTTCCCGTTATCATCATAGGCGTTATTGTTATCTCTTCAAACGAGCCTACCGAGGATGATGATACGGGATATACGCCTTCCTATAATTCTTACACATCGAGCGGTAATTCCTCTTACTCATCACAAGGAGTAACAAAGAAGATCAACACTACTCCTGCTATGACTAAGGAAGAAGCGGAAAGGTTGCGAGGCACCGGATATCATGGAACCCGCCCTAATTCTACAGCAGAAAATATAGAACTGAAAGCAGCACAGGTAAAGTGTAAAACATGCGGGATGCACTCTGATAATGGTGTGAATAGCCAATGCGATGCTTGTGCGTATAACGAGAAGCACGGACTAAATTGAGGTATGGCGTTATGTTTGGAAGAAAGAAAAAGGCTCCTGAGCCAGTATATGATGTAACGCGGAAAACGGTGAAAACATGGTTAGGTGGAACAAAAACTGTTCCCACCACCAAAGCAGAACAGAAAGCGATGAAAGCTGAAATCCTGAAGCGAAATCCCAAAGCTGTCGTTCTTGACAGTAAGGCAAAAAAGCAAAAAGAGCTGGAATGGATTGATCGCATCGAGGAATTTGATGCATTTATGAATGATTGAGGCAGACTATGTTCGGATGGAAAAAGAAAGTAGATAAAGCAGCATGGGCAGAGGCTATCTATCAAAAGAAAATAATGCGCCCGGAGAATGAGCCGGATGAAAAGCTGTCAAAGTTGACTACATTTATGCTGGAGCAGCATCACCGGATTATATTGGAAAGTGTCCAGATTGCGCTGTCAACTAAGAATGTTGATACGAGAAAAGGACGTGTTGATTTGAGCCGCCAGCATTATCAGGAAATGTTGAAGTTAAAGCCGTTCTGTAACAAGGAACAGCTTGCTATGATCCGGGACGCAGAAATAGCAATGAAACAGCTATAACCTTTTAATTTTGGCATACTTTTTAATTTTACCTATTCCGGTCCTGTCGGGATGACTTCCGGCACCGTCCGCAGCTGGTAAAATCACAGACAATAAAATAAATCAAGGGCATCCAAAGTCGTGAATTGACCTTGGATGCCCTTATTTTACGCCCTTTTTGGACCATTTCGGCCCGGAGAGGGCTTTTTCTTTTGTATCAAAGATAGCGTCTTGATAGAGCCTGCCTTTTCATATACTGAAGCAAAGGGGGCGGGGATATGATGCGGGCCAAAAAGAGAAAAAGGCTGAAAATGCTTTTTCGCGTGGGGATGGTTCTTTGCCTTTTGTTTTTTCTGATTTGGGGAATACACTCCTGGATCAGCCCGACAATTGAAGAAAAGCTTTCTTATCAGGCGAAAAATTTGGTGACGGAAGCGGTTAATAAAACCGTATCGGAAGAATTGAAGCGCATGGGAATCACCTATCATCAGATGATACAGCTCACCCGAGATGGTACTGGAAAAGTTACCGCATTGCAGGCGGATACGGTGTTATTAAATCAAATCAAGAGCAGCATTACCGAGCAAACAATGAACCGCCTGAAAGAATTGTCCTCCAATAAGCTGTCCATCCCGCTCGGTTCGCTGACAGGATGGAACATTTTGTCCGGAAAAGGTCCGCCTGTGGCTTTTCGGCTCATGCCGGAAAGCGTGGTAAATATCAATTTGTACCACGAATTTTCGCAGGCCGGCATCAATCAAACGCTGCATCGGGTCTATTTACAAATTGACATGGAAATTTCAGCCATCATTCCGGGATTTTCCATGCAAACAGAAGTATCCACGAATATGGAGCTGGGGCAAACGGTCATTGTGGGAGAAGTGCCTGGATATTTCGGTGCGGTTGGAATTGGAGGAATCGCACCCGCCGGCTGACGGAAAAGCCGCTTCCTCTTTGCATGACAGCAAGGCTGTTTTTCCATTGCAAAATGACCTTTTTCTGTTTCCGGGAAGAAAAAGTTGCTTACAGGCTTTGGAAACGGCCTAAAATGTGCTATAATAACTTTCAAAGTGCTGAAAAAGCAATAGGATTGATTTTCATTTGCGGTGGGAACGGGAATGCATTCTCACACCGGATACGGAGGCTCCAGTATGGATGAAACGCAGGCAAAACAAAAAATTGATCAGCTAACAGAACTGGTTTTATACCATAGCCGGCGTTATTATGATCAGGATGCGCCGGAAATCGAAGATTACGAATACGACCGGCTGCTGCACCAGTTGATGGATTTGGAAGAAGCTTATCCGCAGTTCGCGCACCCGGATTCTCCGACCAAGCGGGTTGTGGGTCAGGTGAAGAATACGTTCGCACCGGTGGAGCACAAGGTCCAGATGGGGAGCCTGCAGGATGTTTTTTCGCCGGAAGAGGTGTTTGCTTTCCATGAACGGGTCCAGGAGCAGGTGGCCGATCCCGTGTATGTTGTAGAGCCGAAAATAGATGGATTGTCGGTCTCGCTGGAATACCGGGACGGCGTTTTTGTGCGGGGTTCCACCAGAGGAGATGGATTTATCGGCGAGGATGTCACCTTAAATTTAAAAACGGTGAAGAGCATCCCGCAAAAGCTGAAAGATCCCATTGCTTTTTTAGAAGTGCGCGGTGAAGTTTACATGTCGGAACAGAATTTCCAGAAACTGACCGCCGAGCAGGAGATCCGGGAGGAAAAACTGTTTAAAAATCCGCGCAATGCGGCAGCAGGATCGCTGCGGCAAAAAGATCCATCCGTTGCCGCCCGGCGAAATCTGGATATTTTCGTTTTCAACGTCCAGCAAATCGAGGGGAAAAGTTTGTCCGGGCATAAAGAATCGCTGGATTTTTTAAAAGATCAGGGATTTCCGGTTTCCCCATCCTACCGGCAGGTTTCTTCCGCCGAGGAGATGATGGCTGAGATTCGGCGCATTGGGGAGAACAGGGAAACATATGCATTCGGCATCGATGGGGCAGTTGTAAAGGTAGATGACTTTTCGCAAAGAGAACAGCTGGGAAGTACCGCCAAATATCCCAAATGGGCGATTGCCTATAAATACCCGCCGGAAGAAAAGCCCACGGTCCTTTTGGACATTCAGATCAATGTGGGCCGTACCGGTGTTTTGACCCCCACGGCGGTGTTCGAACCCATCAGTCTGGCGGGGACTACCGTCAGCCGGGCAGTGCTTCATAACCAGGCGTTTATCGATGAAAAACAAATTGCGGTAGGGGACACCATTTTGGTCCGGAAAGCGGGGGATATTATTCCGGAGGTGATCGGGGTTGTTTCCCACGCGCCGGGGAAAAAAGTTTATCAAATTCCCGATGTTTGCCCGGCGTGCGGCTCTCCTGTTTTCTTTGAAGGGGATCAAGCGGCAAAACGGTGCCAGAACAGCGACTGTCCCGCGCAGCTTCTGCGCAATTTGATTCACTTTGCTTCCCGCGATGCGATGGATATTGAAGGGATGGGTCCGTCCATCGTAGAAAATTTAGTAGCGGCGGGACTTGTCAAATCGCCCGCAGATTTGTATGATATTACTTTAGAGGAAGTTTCCGCGCTTGACCGGCTTGCGCAAAAGAGCGGGGCAAATCTGCTGGCTTCCATCGAAAAATCCAAGCAAAACGATTTATCACGGCTTTTGTTTGCGTTGGGCATCCGCGGCATCGGGCAGAAAGCGGCTAAACTTTTGGCAGCGCGCTTCCCGGATATTGAAATGCTTTTTTCCGCGTCAGAGGAGGAGATTTCCCAAATAGACGGCTTCGGCGGAATTATGGCGCAGGCGGTCGTGGAGTATTTTTCGTTGGATACCACTAGGCATTTGGTAGAGCGGCTGAAAAAGGCAGGCGTCAATACCTGCTCACAGGCGCTTCCGACAGGCGACCGGCTGGCAGGTTTTACCTTTGTCCTCACGGGCACGCTGCCCAATCTGACCCGTTCCGAGGCGGGGGGGTTGATTGAAAAGCAGGGAGGAAAGGTTTCGTCTTCTGTTTCCAGGAAAACCAGCTATGTGGTGGCGGGCGAAGAAGCCGGAAGCAAGCTGGCCAAAGCGCAGAATTTGGGGATCCCGATTTTGGACGAGGCGGCACTGCTGGCCTTGCTGGATGGGGAAAATCCCGCGGCGCACGCGGAAAAAGAATCATCGTTTTAAATGCATAGGGCGCCCAGCCCTTGACAGAATGATCAGGCAAAGGAGGTTTCATCCCATGCAAATTGATATACAGCATATTGCAAAACTATCCCGCCTTTCGATTGAAAACGAAAAGGTAGAAAAGTTCCAAAAAGAGATGGAGAACATTGTGGCCATGTGCGAAAAGCTGCCGCCGATGGACGGAGACTATACTGCTGTGGACCCGTCGAAGCCCATGCGGCTTCGCCGGGACGACGTTCGCCCCTCTTTGAAAAGGGAGCAGCTTTTACAAAATGCACCTCAGACGCAGGCCGGCTGTGTCGTTGTTCCGAAAGTAGTGGAATAGAAAGGATGTAGAAAATGGAATTGTTCGAAATGACCGCTGCATCCCTTTCAGAGAAGCTGCGGAAGAAAGAATGCAGCGCGGTGGAAATAACCCGTTCCGCGTTGACACAAATCGAGAAAAAAGAAGAACAGATCGGCTCTTTTGTCACTGTCTGTGAAGAACGGGCGCTGAAAAAGGCCGAAGAGGTGGACAAAAAAATTGCGGCAGGGGAGCAGCTTTCTCCTCTTGCGGGCATTCCGGTTGGCGTAAAGGACAACATTTGCACCGAAGGTACACTGACGACCTGTTCGTCCAAAATGCTTTACAATTTCGTGCCGCCCTATAACGCTACGGTGGTGGACAAGCTGGAAAACGCCGATGCGGTGATTATCGGAAAGTGTAATATGGACGAGTTCGCCATGGGTTCTTCCTGTGAGACTTCTTATTTTAAAAAGACAAAAAACCCATGGAATCCGGATTATGTGCCGGGCGGTTCTTCCGGCGGCAGCGCCTCCTGCGTCAGCGCGGGAGAGGCGGTTCTGGCGCTGGGGTCTGATACCGGCGGCTCCATCCGTCTGCCCGCTTCTTACTGCGGCGTAGTTGGATTAAAGCCGACTTACGGTTCCGTATCCCGCTATGGGCTGGTGGCTTTCGCTTCTTCCCTGGACCAGATCGGACCGCTGGGCCGATCTGTAGAGGATGTGGCCAACCTGTATGCCGTTATCTGCGGACGTGACCCGATGGATGCAACCAGCGCTGTACGGGAGTACGGCGCGTTTGGCAGTCAGATCAGCCGGTCGGTGAAAGGTTTGCGAATCGGAATTCCAAAAGAATATTTTGGCGATGGGGTGGACCCGGAAATCAAGTCGGCTGTTATGAATAGCATTGATATGCTGGTAAAAGAAGGCGCCGAGACCGTTTCGGTCAGCCTGCCCAGCACGGATTATGCCCTTTCCGCTTATTACATCATCTCTTCGGCAGAGGCTTCGTCCAATCTGGCCCGATTTGACGGCGTGAAATACGGCTACCGTGCCGAAGGATATGCCAATTTGACCGATATGTATGAAAAGACGCGCAGCGAAGGGTTTGGAGATGAAGTCAAACGCCGCATTATGCTTGGAACCTTTGTATTAAGCTCCGGCTTTTATGACGCGTATTATAAGCGAGCGAAACAAATGCAGCAGAAAATCGCTCAGGAATATGCTGAAGCGTTTTCCCAGTGTGACCTGATCCTGACGCCGACTTCTCCTTCCACCGCGTTTCAAATTGGAGAGCGCACCGACGATCCGCTGAAAATGTACGCGGCAGATATTTGTACCGTTACGGTCAACATCGCAGGACTGCCCGCCATTTCCGTCCCTTGCGGTACGGCTTCCAACGGGCTGCCCATCGGTTTGCAGATGATCGGGCCGAAATTTTCTGAACAGCTTTTGTTTAATGCGGCGGGATGTTTTGAGAATCTGTGCGGCGGATTCGGCGTTGCGCCGGCGATGAGAGGTTAAGGAGGTGGCCGAAATGAATTATGAAATGACCATTGGACTGGAAGTCCACGCGGAATTGAATACGGCTACCAAAATTTACTGTGGTTGTAAAAATGCGTTTGGCGCGGAGGTAAACTCTAACTGCTGCCCCATCTGCACCGGTATGCCGGGAACACTGCCTACCTTAAACGAAAAAGTGGTAGAATACGCGGTGAAAATGGGTCATGCGCTCAACTGCAAAATCAATCCGGTCAGCAAACAGGATCGGAAAAACTATTTTTATCCGGACCTGCCAAAAGCTTACCAGATTTCCCAGTTTGATATCCCGTTGTGTGAAAATGGGTATCTGGATGTAATGGTTGATGAAAAAGGCAATACCAAACGCATCGGCGTGACCCGTATTCATATTGAGGAAGACGCGGGCAAACTTTTGCATGACGAGAGCTTTGCCGGGAGCCTGGTGGACTTTAACCGCTGCGGCGTACCGTTGATCGAGATCGTATCTGAACCGGATATGCACAGCTCTGCCGAGGCAAAGGCTTATCTGGAAACGATCAAATCTATTCTGCAGTATATCGATATTTCCGACTGCAAAATGCAGGAGGGGTCCATCCGCTGCGATATCAATGTATCGGTCTGCCGCCCTGGCGAGCCGATGGGAACCCGGTGCGAGATGAAGAATGTCAACACCTTCAGCGGCGCTGTCCGGGCCATTGAGTACGAAGCAAAACGCCAGATCGAAGTATTGGAGGCGGGCGGTGTGATCCACCAGGAAACCCGCCGCTGGGATGACGCCAAAGGGCAGAACTTCCTTTTGCGCAGCAAAGAGGATTCCCACGATTACCGCTACTTCCCGGAGCCGGACCTTTTGACCATCGTCATCGACGAAGAGAAGATCTGGCGGCTGAAAGACGAACTGCCGGAACTGCCCAATCAAAAGCTCAAACGCTATATGGAAAGTTATGGCCTGCCGCATTTCGATGCGAACCTGCTGACTGAAAATCCGGATAAAGCCGCGTTTTTTGAAAGCTGTGTCGACAAAAACAATTGTAAAACAAAAAATATTTCCAACTGGCTGCTGGGCGATGTCTCCAGAATCCTCAACGAAAAGAATCTGTCACTGGCCGACACGGCCCTCACGCCGGAAAAATTAACGGATATGATCGCTTTGATTGAAAAAGGGACCATTTCCGTCACAGCCGGTAAAACAGTGCTGGAAGAAATCATTTTCTCAGAAAAAACCCCAGAACAGGTAGTCAAAGAAAAAGGGCTGGCCCAGATTTCAGACACCGGCGCGCTGGCCGCTATCGTCCAGTCGGTTCTGGAAGCAAATCCCAAATCCATTGCGGATTACAAAGGCGGAAAGACCAATGTTATCGGCTTTTTGATTGGTCAGTGTATGCGTCAGTCAAAGGGACAGGGAAACCCCGCTGTGCTGAAGGAATTGATTGAAAAGCAGATTGAAAATTGCTAAAAGAGGGAAGCCTTCCTGTATTTATGCAGGAAGGCCCTGCTTTTTTTTAGAAAAAAGACGGAAAACTTTCAAAAATAGCGTAAATGGCTTGCGCATAGCTGGTCCATAGGTGTATAATAAAAATTGTATTGGGCAAATGCCCAACCCTTTATGAAAATGAAAGAGATAAGGTGGACAGCAATATGGATATCATGGAACAGTCTTTGAAAAAGCACGAAGAGTGGCAGGGAAAAATCGAGATCATTTCCCGCGCCCCGATCAAAAATAAAGAGGATTTGTCTTTGGCGTATACGCCCGGCGTAGCGCGCCCTTGCTTGGAAATCCAAAAAGATGAGGAAAAATCCTTTGAATTGACCCGCCGTGCCAATATCGTCGCAGTTATCACAGACGGTACCGCTGTGCTGGGCCTGGGGGATATCGGTCCCGCTGCGGCAATGCCTGTTATGGAGGGCAAATGCGCGCTGTTTAAAGAATTCGGCGGGGTAGATGCTTTCCCGATTTGCATCGACTCCAAAGATGTGGACGAAATTGTTCGGACGGTATCTTTGATCTCCAAAAGTTTCGGCGGCATCAACCTGGAGGATATTGCTGCTCCGCGGTGCTTTGAGATTGAGAGAAGATTAAAAGAATGCTGCGATATTCCTGTTTTTCACGACGATCAGCACGGCACGGCGATCATTGTTGCGGCGGCTCTGCTTAACGCCATGAAGCTGACCGGCCGAGAGATGGGAAGCGCCCATATTGTGGTCAATGGCGCTGGAGCTGCCGGTATTGCCATTACCAAACTGCTTTTGCAGATGAATTTCGGCGATATTATTTTGTGCGACAAGCAGGGCGCTATCTATCGGGGCGCGGAATGGACCAACCCCGCGCAGAAAGAGATGGCTGAGCTGACGAATAAGGAAAACAAGCAGGGCTCTCTTGCTGATATGCTCAAAGGGGCAGACGTATTTGTTGGCGTTTCCGCTCCGAATATTGTCAGCCGCGAGATGATTGCTTCCATGGCGGAAAAATCCATCGTATTCCCGATGGCAAACCCGGTTCCGGAAATCATGCCGGATGAAGCGAAAAAAGGCGGCGCCTATATCATTGGTACCGGCCGTTCCGATTTTCCGAACCAGATCAACAACGTGATGGCATTCCCCGGCATCTTCAAAGGGGTATTGCGGGTGCGCGCGCGGGATATCAGCGAATCGATGAAGATTGCGGCGGCCTATGCGATTGCCGGAATTGTCGAGGATTCGGAATTGTCTGCGGATTATATCCTGCCCAATCCGTTTAATGAAAAGGTGGCAGACGCAGTGGCCAATGCGGTTGCGGAAGACGCGATTGCGCATGGCCTGGCAAGAGTAAAATAATCGGTGCAAAGGAGAAGCTATGGAATATATTTACAAGCCGAGAGGCGTTTGTTCCAGTTTAATCACCGTTGAACTGGATGGGGAAACAATCAAAAAAGTAGAATTTATGGGCGGATGCAGCGGAAACAGCCGGGGCATTTCTCAGCTGGTCAAAGGATGCAATGCGAGAGACGTTATCAAAAGGCTTCGCGGCGTTCGCTGCGGAACGGGGCAGACATCCTGTCCGGATCAGCTGTCGTGGGCGCTGGAACAGGCGCTGGCGCAGGAAAAATAGCGAAAGGATGAGAACAATGCTTTGGATCGCGGTCCTTTTTATCTTCGTCCTGGTGATGTCGCATGCCGTGTACACAAAAAAGAAGGGTACCGGGCTTGTGCTGGCTGCCGTTGGGGATGACAGTGATATGAAAATTGTTCCGCCCTCCGGAGCAAAGCCTTCGTTTGAAGACGCCGGAGAAAAGGCGGCACAGGAATTTGTACTGCAAAAGGAAAATGGAAATATCGATAAGGCGTATGCTTTGGGCAAAAAAATCGCGGATGTTTTGTTTGAGGAAAATAGTCCGGTCTTGACATTTTGCCAGGAAAGCACGGAATCGTTTGAACGTCTCCAAAGAAAAATCCTGTTTGCCTTTGTGGCGGATACGGTCCTCAATCAGGAACTTCCATCCGTTCTGGCAGAAACGGCATCGCAGGAATTTTTGGCCCAGATTCCAAAACGGGACCTGTTTTTATCGGAGAAGATCAATGATCCCCAAACGCTGTCGTATTACCTGCTTGGCGCAAAAAACGGGCGGGAACGGTTTGAGAATATCGGCCGCGCGTTTGCCTTGCTGTGCGGCGATCAGGAGAACACCGGCCTTTGCAGCCTTGGCGAATGCCTGTGCCGGGAATACAGCCGTTTGTGCACGCAAATGATTGAAGAAGCTCGTTTTTGTGAATAACAGAAAAAAGCCCGCAGAAGCGGGCTTTTTTTATTTTCTAAAATTAGTCGCAGCAGTACGGAGGGTTATTGCGGCCGCAGTTGCAATTGTTGTTATTATAATTGCTGCCGCAGCTGCCGAAGATGTTGCAAAGGTCAAAATCGCAATACAGAACGTACAGCAGGATAAATACCAGAATGATGATCCAGGTTTTGTTCTTGTTTTCACAGCAGGGCATGAGAAAACCTCCCTATAAAAGTATTTTCACCTTATTTTATGAAAATCAAGCCGGAAAGGTTCCAACCAAAATCGCATAAAACAGTGGGTGAAAACCAATAGTAAGATTGTCTGAAAGGGTCTGACAAACAGACAGATCATATATTGGTGTTGCTATATCATATGATGGGGCGGGAGGATGAGTTACATGTTTAAATTTTCTGGCTTTACCGGTAAGGCAAACGCTGCGGTGAATGCCGCCATCGAGCAGGCCTGTATTCTGGGTCATACTTATGTGGGAAGCGAGCATTTACTGCTGGGATTGCTGGAAGAAGAAAGTGGGATTGCCGGGAATATTCTGCGAGGGCGCGGTGTTGAATGGGGAAAGATTCGTCAAAAATTGATAGAAACCGTAGGACGCGGCATTAAAACCCAAATGTCGACGGAGCATTTTACGCCGCGCTGCAGAAGAATTTTGGAGAACTCTTTGGCGGAGGCCCGCATGTTGGGACAAAAGATCGCCGGAACAGAGCATATTCTGCTGTCAATGCTAAAAGAGCGGGAAAGCTATGCGGTTCGCTTTTTAAAAGAGATCGGTGTCGACTGCGGCGGCATCTACCGTGATGCAATGGACCTTATCGGCAGCGAATTGGTGGAAAGTTTGTATTTGAAAGGAAAAAAACAAGCGGGAAAACCAAAAACGGCGATGTCCCGGTGCCCTAATTTGGAAAAATACAGCCGTGATTTGACACAGTGGGCGAAAGAGGGAAAACTGGATCCGGTGATAGGGCGTGATGAAGAAATTTCACGAACCCTGCAGATCCTTTCACGCAGAACAAAAAACAATCCCTGTCTGATTGGCGAGGCCGGTGTTGGAAAAACAGCGGTAGCGGAAGGGTTGGCACAGCTGCTTTTAACCGATGCCGTGCCGCAGGAAATGCAGGAAACGCGGATTTTGTCCCTGGATTTGACCAATATGATTGCGGGTACGAAATTTCGGGGCGAGTTTGAAGAACGGGTTCGCGCGTGCCTGCAGGAGGTTGTGGATGATGGAAATATCATTTTGTTTATCGATGAGATCCACACCATTATGGGAGCGGGTGCAGCCGAAGGAGCGATTGATGCCGCCAACATTTTAAAGCCGCAGTTGGCGCGGGGGGAACTGCGGATTATTGGAGCCACCACATTGGAAGAATACCGTAAACATATCGAAAAAGACGGCGCTCTGGCACGGCGTTTTCAAAGCGTTGAGGTGTTGGAGCCCAGCCCGGAAAAAACGTTGGAGATTTTAAAAGGGTTGCGTACCCGGTACGAAAACCATCATAGTGTGCAGATTACGGATGAAGCGCTGGAAACAGCGATTTCCCTGTCCGAACGGTATCTGACAGACCGATTTTTGCCGGATAAAGCCATTGATTTGATGGATGAAGCGGCTGCTTGCGTGCGTTTAAACACGGCAAAAGCGGCCTTATGTGCGCAGCGGCGCTTCGCGGTGCTGACCACGGGAGAAGACCGGGCTTTTGGTGAACGATGGAATTCGGACCATTGGCCTTCAGAAAGAGAAGAAAGAAAGCAACAAAGCACCGTGGTCACAGCGCAGAATATTGCGCAGGTGACATCAAAAATGACAGGTATCCCGACGGAGCAGCTGATGAAAGATCAAAACAAGCGGCTGCTGGAACTGGAAGAACGGCTGCACGACCGGGTCATCGGCCAGGAAGAGGCTGTTTGCGCTGTCGCGAAAGCAATCCGAAGAAGCTGGTCAGGAATGAACGATCCGAACCGGCCAATCGGCTCTTTTCTCTTTTTGGGTCCTTCCGGCGTAGGAAAAACCGAACTTTGCAGAGCGTTGTCAGAAGCGCTATTTGCGCGGGAGGACGCCATGATCCGGATTGATATGTCCGAATACATGGAAAAGCATGCTGTATCCCGCTTGATTGGCACACCGCCAGGATATGTGGGATATGAGGAGGGAGGACAGCTGACCGAAAAAGTGAGGCAGAATCCCTATTCGGTAGTCCTGTTCGACGAGGTGGAAAAGGCACACCCTGACATTTTTCATCTTCTTTTACAGGTGCTGGACGAGGGCCATTTAACTGATTCTGCCGGACGGCGGGTCAATTTTAAGAATTGCGTTATTATTATGACGTCCAATATCGGCGCGCAAAAGATCGCCCAGCAGAAAAATCTGGGCTTTGGGACTGGCAGTGTCCAGGAACAGAATATGAAGCGGGAAGTCCAAAAAGAACTGAAAACGTATTTTCGGCCGGAATTTTTGAACCGAATTGATGAAATTCTGTTTTTCCAGTATCTGACGCGGCCTCAGCTGGAGAAAATCGGAGCAAGGATGATCGGTCAGCTGCAGCGGCGGCTGCGGCAAATTGGCGTAAATGCGACAATCGCCCCCGAGGCGGTGACCTGTCTGCTGGAGCAAAAGGATTTTAATCCGGCGCAGGGGGCGCGCCTTTTAAAAAACGAGATTCGAAAGCGAATCGAAGACCCCTTGGCACAGCAGTATCTGGCGGGTTCCTTTTCCAAAGGGGATGAAATCTTCTGTGAGATGGGAGAAGAATTGATTGTTCATAAAATTGCGCCGTAAACCTTTGCAAACAAAGGTGGCTGTGATATAATCCCTTTGTACCGTTCAGCTTTTCAAAAGCCGGTTCCTGCGAGCGTTCGGGCGCGTCGTGTTTGGATAAAACAGCGGTTCCGCCTCAGGGTCGGGGATGCATTTTCTCCCAATCGCAGAAAGACAGGTTTCAAACAGATAGGAGAAGAATCATGGACAAAAAGAGATACACAGTAGAAACAGTTGTAGATGAGGAAAATACGGCATTGGCAGTTGGCAGCGGCGATATGGAGGTTTTTGCTACCCCCATGATGATCGCGCTGATGGAAAATGCGGCGGCGGCCTGTATCGCGGCGGATTTGGGAGAAGAGAATACCTCGGTGGGAACGATGATTTCGGTCAGCCATGTATCCGCCACGCCAATGGGGATGAAAGTAAAAGCTACCGCAGAACTTGTGAACGTCGAAGGGAGAAAATACGACTTTAAAGTAACGGCAGAGGACGAACGGGGACTGATCGGAGAGGGAACACATAGCCGCGTTTCGGTTAACCGGGAAAAGTTTTATCATAAAACCTGCCAGAAATAAAAAAAGGCTTCTTTCCGTGGAAAGAAGCCTTTTTCATAAAGACGTTTTACGCGTTGGCAGATTCTTTCTGAGGACGGCGCAGCGTTTTGGGATCAATTGCCACGCACAGAACCAGGATAATAACTGCGGTCAGAATCATATTGGGAATCATGTAGCCGCCGTTATAGGTCAAAGAGTACAGCCATACAGGTTGTCCTTCCGGCGCGTAGGAGCCCCAAATCAGAACGCCGGACAGGAAGCTGCACAGAAAACGGATAAAGGTAACGGCTAGAGCGCCGACGGTGTATCCCACCAGCTTGTTGGAAAAAGGTTTGGTGAACAGGTCCGCCGCGCCCAAAACGGTGAAAGCGATTACATAGTCCAGCAAGATGCACAGGGTAAAGGCCAGAATGGTTCCGGCAGGCGGCGCGTAAAATCCGGTGATCATTTGAATGATGCAGTAGGTAAAGCCGGTCAAAAGGCCCCATTTGGTGCCGTGCCGGTAAGAAAGAAATACGATCGGTACCATGGAAACCGAAACGGAGCCCCCGTTGGGCCATTTGGGAAGGGGCAGAATGTCCAGAACAACTGCCAGAGCAATCATCAAGGCACACTCAACCAGAATACGGGTTTTGCTTGTCTTTTGCATATGGGTCATCTCCTGAAAAAAATTACAAAAAAACGCTGCATGGATAAAACCATACAACGCGCATTTTGTATTCCTACGCTGGCATTATCCAGATCAGGTTATGGGTTTCGGATATCATGCTATCCGCTCTCAGCCGCGTGTACGCAGCACCCCTATTATTCGATTTCCCGCAACGTTTCATTGCGTTTTTATTATACCTACCCGTCCCCAAAAGTCAAGAGCTGCAGCACTTTTGAGAAAAAAGACGCATATTTTTGGAAATCATGACAAAATGTTTTCTTTTTCCTGGCTGAATTCCGGCGAATCCATTTGATGTTTTTCACTTTTTTTGAAGTGGGGATTTATCCGTTCTCGTTTGTATTTGTGAAGGCAGCGATAAAGGCGGTGATACAGAGGTCATGACTGATGAAAAATTTAAGGATTTAGTGATACAGTACGAAAAATTGGTCTTTACCGTGTGCTATCAGCTGGTCCATGATTATCACGAGTCGCAAAACCTCACGCAGGAAACATTTCTTTCCGCTTACCGCCATATTGATACCTATCAAGGAGATAATTACAAACCCTGGCTGATCCGCATTGCCAGCAATAAGGCAAAGGATTACTTAAAAAGCGCGTATGCCCGCCGGGTCCAACTGGATGATGATTCAGTTGGCGAACAGATGATTGACATGCGGGCCGGACCGGATGACGCTTACATCCAAAAGGAAACCTCAGCTGCCATTCTACAGGCGATTCATAATCTGAAAGAACCTTATCAAAAAGCGGTATCGATGTATTTTTTAGAAGAAAAATCAGCAGAAGAAATTGCGGAAATACTGGGCCGTCCGGTCAAGACGGTTCAAACACAGATCTATCGGGGGAAATTTCTTCTCCGGGAAATGCTCAAAGAAACAGTGGGAAAGGAGAGAGGCTCATAATGTTGGATTTGTTTGATCAGAACGGCCATTTGACCGACGAAGCCTTGCAGGCGCTGATCTGGGAAGACGATCTGGACGATTTACAGCGGCTGGAGATCGCAGAGCATCTTTCTTTTTGCGACGCATGTACCGACCGATATACCAATATCCTGTGCGACGATGTTTTACAATCGCCGCCGGTGCCAATGTACGGCGAAGTGATGCAGCAAATTCGGAAAAAAGAGCGAAAAATGTTTTTGCGCCGGCTTACAACGATTTCTGCCGCGGCATGTTTGGCGCTGGTTTTCTGGTGGAGCGGTGTTTTCGAGTTCCCCAGCAGGGGAATCGACCGAAATCACAAGCCGGAACAAAGCATGCAAATAGATTGGAAAGAGCAGAGGCCTTCTGGTATGGAAGAGATCCGAACCGGCCTGCAGCAATTTACTTCCGGATTTGGAAAATGGACGCAAAGCTTTTTAGAACCGTTGGATAAGGCGTTTTCCAAGACCTATGAAAAGGAGAATTCACATGGAGAGAAATAAATTTTTAGTGTTCTGTTTTGCCTTTGTCCCAGGAGCAGGGCAAATGTATCTGGGGATGATGAAAAAAGGACTTGTCATCATGAGTGTTTTCTGGACGGTAATTGCCGTTGCAGTCATGCTCAATTTAGGAGTTCTCTGCGTATTTTTGCCAATCATTTGGTTTTATGCTTTTTTTGATACGTTTAACAGTGCCCGCTATCATGCAGACCAGCGCCTGCAAATGGATTATAAATTTTGGGAAGACGTCAAACGAGGCGGTTGGATTCCCAAAGCGTCGGATCAGTTTTCCAATAAGCTGCCGAAATTGGTAGGATGGGGATGCATCGTTTTGGGAATTTATTCTTTATACGAAGCGGTGATCGCTCCGCTTCTTTGGAGATTTGATTTGCCGGATTGGATTTACTTTATCATCGGGCGGATCCCCAGCCTGGTTGTGGCCTGCGCCGTGATTGGCCTGGGCGTGTACCTGCTGAACCGGGGAAAAACGTTGAAAGAAACGGAAGACTTTGTAGAATATCAGGAGGAAAACCATGAATCATTTTGAACAGGAAACAGGCCTGGATATCCAAGAAGGCAGGGAGGAACCTGGCTTGAAAGCATCTCCTACTCAGGTGGGTGCAGCGGATTTTCCGCCCGCGCAGCCGCCAAGATATCCGCAGTCGGCGCAGTATTCCGCGCCGATGCAGCAGCGCCCTCAGGGACGCCGGGTGGGAACGATCACCATGGCCTGCTCGCTTATTGCTGTCGGCGTATTACTGCTGATTGGCACCTTTAACCAGTCGATCAGTTTTTTGCTGATGGCAAAACTGGCCCCCATTATTTTAATCGTCCTGGGAATAGAAATTCTGTTTCGCTATTCTATATCCAAAGGAGAAAAACTCCGGTATGATTTTCTGAGTGGCTTTATCTGTTTTCTCCTTATTGTTGGAAGCTTGGGGATGGCAGTCATTCCGGAGTTGTGGAACGACTGGGGACCACATCGGGAAATCCTGCAGGAAAGCTTGTGTGTCGAAGCAAATCAGATTTGTGCCAAAGCGCTGAAAGATGAAACAAGCGTAAGCAGTATGGATATTTCCATACGGTTGAATCATGGTGATCTGCCGGAAGAAATGACGATAAAAGATCTGCGGGCAGCGGACTTTGTTCAGGCGGATTTGAGAATTTTGAACTCTTTTGCCTGCGAGAAAGATTTCATAGAAGCGGCACGGCCAATTCTGAAAAAAATAGCTGATACCGGTATCCCGTTTGACTATATTTGCATCACGACTCCCTCGGTAGAGAAACGCTATGGATACAGCCTGTATCTGGAAGACAGTCTGGGATATGATTTGACGGTGGAGCAGCTGCTGGACAATATTTCTGTATATTATGATAACAGCGAGGAACCCGATGAAGACTATGAAGAAGTAGAGGCTTTCGCAGAAAATTATATGGAGGAATTCCATGCGTTTGTGGAGCGGTACGCATCGACAATGCCGGAGGAATATCCCGCCCGATGCAATGCGTTTGCCAGCCATTTTCACGATCAGTTCGAAGCCTTTTTAAATGGGGAAGAAGTGATCTTCCCGCAATCGTCTGAGTCTGATGATATCCCGCAAACACCGGCTGGTTCCGAGACCGGTTACGAAACCGAAACAGCTTAGAGAAAATATCCTCTTCCGAGATCCCGTGGACAAAATCTGTCCGCGGGATTGTTTTTTTAAAGCGTTTTTCGATAATCGTATTGCTCTGCGCCCAAAAGCTATGCTTTGATGCGATGCAGCATAAAAAACCGCGCCCAGGCAGAAAAGCCGGGCGCGAAAGAGAAAGACTTCTTTTAATATTTCATACCCAATTCGATTGCACGCAGATTTGCTTCGATCAAATGGCTTTTTTTAGGAGGAACGCATTTGTTGATCGCTTTTTTAACTGCTTCGAAATCGGCAAACTGCGTATGTTTTAAAATGGTGCCGATCAAAATGATGTTGGCCAGTCCCTGCAGGTCGTTTTCGCTGGCAAGGGCAGTGGCCGGCACATAAATCGCAGTGATATCCGTGCGATCGGTTTTCTTATCAACCAGAGTGCTGTCAATCACAGCAATGCCGCCGGGAACGACCGTATTGATAAATTTATCAAAAGACTGCAGATTCATCGCCATCAAAACATCCGGCGTCAGGACCAGAGGAGAACCAATCGGCTCATCCGAAATACAAACGCTGCAGTTTGCGGTACCGCCACGCATTTCGGGGCCGTAAGAGGGGAGCCAGGAAACTTCTTTCCCGTCCATCAAGCCGGAATAGGCGATTACCTTACCGGAAAATAAAATGCCCTGACCGCCGAATCCGGCAAGTAAAAAGTTTTTCAGCGCCATTACTTTTCGCCTCCCGTCGTATCTTTATAAACGCCCAAAGGATAATAGGGAATCATGTTATCCCGCAGCCAATTCAGCGCTTCGGCAGGCGTCAGTCCCCAGTTGGTGGGGCAGGAGGAAAGCACTTCAACGATGGAAAATCCTTTTTTGTTGACCTGATTTTCAAATGCCTTTTTGATAGCGGCTCTTGCTTTGCGGATGTTGGGAACGCTGTCAACCGAAACGCGTTCCGCGTAGGCGACGCCGTCCAGGGTAGAGAGCATCTCACAGATTCGGACCGGATAACCGGCGACAGAAGTGTCGCGTCCGTAAGGAGTGGTCTGGGTCACCTGCCCGGGCAGGCTGGTAGGGGCCATCTGGCCGCCGGTCATGC